>NZ_JBLKOA010000003.1:0-312318 GCF_051414135.1 Halovenus halobia | reverse complement strand
CTCATTGCTGTCTCTGTTCAGTTCAGACCGATGCTTCGATTCACAGAGCTACCGTTCCAAGATTGAACGGCTCACACCAATTCAACTCGGCTTCCGAACCCTCGATTGGGAAGTACCGACACTGCATCTAAATCGAGAATTCTCTGGAGCAGGGAGCCGTCGGACAGTTCCCAATCCAGCGAGTACAGAGTTTCGTTCTCGTGCGTATTGACGTGGGTAATCTCATTGACCGACGGGTGCTCTCGGACAGCCTGTTCGAACAGTTCCCGTTCGTCGTTCCGGACTCGAACGAACGGTGTGGGTTTCCCTCCCAGTGGCACCATCGTTTCGACTGAGATTTGTGTTGTCCCCTCGACCCGGAGAATCTGTCCGAGTTCGAACGAATCAGATGGGACAGTTAACTCAACGATAACACTCATGAGATACACACCCGTTGTAGCCCAACTGCCCTAAAGTCTCGGCAGAGACAGTTTCCCGGCGAAACGACGGGCTTGGTGTACCATGCTTTTCGGTAGTGTTATCCCCCGGAAAGCCATAACAGGGATAGAGACACACAACTGTTGTCGCTCCTGTTGGTGTGGCGGTAATTCAGACACTGTCACAGCAGCGTATCGCAGTCGAGTGTCAATCACACTATGACAACCGATTTCATTCCCGACGACGAGATGTCGAGTACAGCGGACTTCGAGGCAGCTCTCGGCCAGGTGATTCTCACCGCCCTCCAGAACGACATCGACCCGTGGGGGACGTGGGAATATCGCACTGACGGAGCGAATTTAGACACGGAAGTTATGGTCGTCAGACTGGCGGAGTGACGGGGCACACTGGCGGTGCTGTTTTAACTACCATGTTAGACCATCCCGAAATGTGTTGCGCAGTGCATCCCGATTACTACGTATGGCAGAATCTCCCGGTACTTCTGAGCCTCTAACCGAGAGATCTGATTCGAGAGCAACTGTCGCTCACCGGCTGGTCGAGAACGTTTCGACACACGCGGTATTCCAGCTCGACTCCGACGGGGATATCGTCACGTGGTCAGCCCCGGCAGAGGACCTCTACGGACACAACGCCGAATCGATTCTCGGACAGCACGTGAGTGTGCTATTCGCTGACAAAGAGAGTACTGACACCGATTCGCTTCCTGAGGAGTTCTTCGAGAAACCGGAAACCGAGACCATCGAAGTCGAGCACTGGCATCGGCGCGCCGATGACGCAATCTTCTGGGGAACGCTCACGCTGTCGCCGCTGTGGAACGGCAGCTTTCACGGGTACGCGGCGGTCAGCCAGGATACGACGACGACCAAAGAGTACGAGCGAATGCTGGAACGGCAGAACGACCGTCTCAAGGAGTTTACCGACATTCTCGCACACGACCTCAGAAATCCACTGAACGTTATCGATGGCCACCTGAGTCTGTACGAGGAAACTGGAGACGCGGATCACCTCGAAACGATCGACGAGACGACCGACCGGATGGCACGACTCGTCGAGGATCTGCTTCGGGTAGCGCGACAGGGGGACGTGGTCACCGATCCAGAGCCAACCGACATCGGTGACGTTATCGAAACAGCCTGGGAGGGCCTGGCCGGCGACTCCGGCCCGACCCTCCACTACGAAACCGTCGGGTCAGTGAGCAGTGACCCCGACAGACTCTGTGAGTTGTTCGAGAACCTCTTCCGAAACGCCGTCGAACACGGTGGGAACGGCGTGACGGTTCGTGTCGGGCCGCTCGACACGGGGTTTTATGTTGAAGACGATGGACCAGGTATCGCCGATGACCACAAGTCAACGGTATTCGATCATGGATTTACTACGCACGATGACGGCCACGGATACGGACTCTCAGTTGTCCGGACGATAGTCAACGCTCACGGCTGGGATATCATTGCTTCTGACGCAGAAACTGGTGGAGCACGGTTCGAGATTACCGGAATCGAGTTCCTCAGTTGAGCGCGACGGAGATGATCGTCTGACGTACACGGAATGAGAACGCGTCGTAAACCGGACAGTCGCCGGAATACTCCCTGGCGTTCGAGACTACTCGGCCGAACGTCTGTCTTAGAATGCGTGTCCCACGTTACGCGCCCGTTCGATTCTCGCATCTAATCTCTCGGTCGTGGTGCTACTGCGGACATATTGACTGGGACCCACGGCGAATCATTGGAGCCTTTGCTGAGTCGAACGCGGTTGTACTGGGTGTCGAGTTTGAAGCCTTTGCTCTTGAATGTGACAGTACTACGCGGGTGTTCGTCACCGTGTTTGCGGTTAGCGTGAGACCGCAGTCTCACGTACCATTCGAACGGGCGCTCCGCGCCCGTGAGAAGAAGCCGAGCGGGTTCGCGTTCGTGTCTCCGTTACGTCGTTTGCCGTACCAGCCGTTGAACGCCTCAGCGAGTTCTTGAAGAACGCGCTGTCCTCAAAAATCGGGGAGTTTTGGCATCACGAAAGACGTCGTCTTTCGAACGAACTTGACTGAGAATGGAGGTCATCGTAGCGTTCGTGGCTCTTGAGGTAGGCGGTGAGTTCGTCATGTTCCGGAATGTAGTCGATTTCATCCCAGATACGCGAGATCGTCCACCGTCCGACGTCGTGAGACTACGTCTCACGGGCTATCAGACGTAGTCTGATAACGTTCCAGAGTTTCGAGGCTGAGAACCCGAGCGAATCGAGGTCGTCGGACACCTGTGACTGGTTCCGTATGGAAGCAGTGTAGGTGCGCGTGACGACCTGTTTCGCAATACATAATCTATGTAGACAAACCAACTTGAAAGAATGGATTCGAGCATGGAATATCTGGGTGTGCCATCGAACGGTGGGTGGTGTCGGGTACTGACAGATTCATCCCCGTCCTCGAAAAGCGAAGCTTTTCGGTTGTGGTTCGAGACGCGGAGCGTCTCGTCATCACGAGAGACGTACGTCTCTCGAACGACAGCGAGAGCTTCGCTCTCGCCATGCCTCTAAAGCACGGGGCTTTCTCCTCGATTTCCCGTAAAATAAGCAGTAAGACGTTGCCGAGGTAGCAGATTTGCTCGCCGGGTCTATCCTCATTGTTTCCGTGTGACCCCTGCAAGCTACCACACCTCCCATAGGTTGCGCCGGTTCCGGTTCAAGCGCTCATTTGTTGGAGCGACTTGCCCACATCGCAGAATACAGTAGGACCTCTGGAAGGGCCACGGCTGACGCTTTTGGGGAAGCCCACCATCGGTGAAAGTAATTACTATTCGTCAGCTTCTGCAGGGTCAAGAGTCTATAACGACTTCCGGTATCGAATTTGAGTTGTGATGGCTACAAAACTGAGGAAGTACTATTAGGAAGGGGCTACCTCTTTGAATTAGAGAAGAATCGATGGCAGAGGAACCAACTATTGGTGGTCACTCACGCCGCTTTCGGTTGGTTGTTCTTTTGAGTGTCCTGTTTGTGTTATTTGCAGCCATACTGGCGGTTGGCGCGGTTGAGACTCCCGGTTCGGGAACTCCCGGTCTGGGTCAAGCAGGTGATTCAGGGTCTACAACTAGTGAGCAACTAAACCAGCTAAACGAGACGAGGTCGGAAACCGAGGCGAACCGAACCACTGACTCTGCAGGAGGGGGAGTAAGTTCGTATGGTGGGGTTAGTAGCGGGGGGTATCCAGAACAGTCGACTGTCGGAGGTTCGATAGAACTCTCGAACCGTCCGGAGTTACGTGTCCAGAGCCCTCGTCCAGCACGGTGGCGACTCGGTGGATATGCTCGGTACACGGGTTCCGGCTGGGAACGTGATTCGAGTCCTGAGCCGCTTCGTGGCTTGATTGATCCGGGAAATGGTGAGTCGGTTCGCCCACAATATGAGATTCAGGTAGAAGCGCTCCGGCCGTTCAGGTCGCTTGCAACGGTTTGGCGTCCAGCATTTGCGAATGTTGACCGTGACGTGTTCATCACAGACCAACGTGGTCTGCTCGTCGGGACTCCACTCGAAACAAACGACACGTACACGACGATTACATACGGTCCACCTTCGCGTAGCGAGGCAAAGCGGGCAACAGGAACGGCCCCTCCTTCGGTCCAAGAACGATATACACAGTTACCCGCAGATACGCCGGGTCGACTTGGGGAGCGGACAGACGGTATCACCAGTGACGCCGAGACACCGTACGAGGCGGCCGAAGCCGTTGAGCGGTGGCTCGAACAGAACAAGCAGTATTCTCTCGATGCCAATCACGACAGAGCGAATGATGTTGCGACCGAGTTCGTCTTTGAGATGGAGGCGGGGTACTGCCAGTACTTTGCAACGGCGATGACCGCAATGTTGCGAACACAGGATATCCCCGCTCGGTACGTGACTGGCTACACGACTGGTGAACAGGTGGCTGAAAATACCTACCTTGCTCGTGGAAAAAACGCTCACGCGTGGGTAGAGGTCTACTTCGAGGGTGTTGGGTGGGTCAGCTTCGATCCAACGCCCGGTGGCGGCCGGGTTGATGCTGGACGGGCTCTAGAACCACCGGAATCTCAACCTGAACAAAACCAATCAGACCCAGAGAACGATGACACGAATCAAGATGAACAGAATAGCGAAGACGATGAGCAGACCGAATCGAACGAGGATAACTCGGAGGAAGAAGACCTTGGCCCACCGTACGACATTGACCTCTCACCTGAGCCTATTCCGGGAGCACAGGTCACGGTTACTGTTGAAAAGAACGGCACTGCTATCTCAGGTGCCGAGGTGTTGTTCAATGGTGAGGTCGTTGGCACAACGAACGAGACAGGGCAACTCCAAGCAACGGTCCCATACGCCTTGGAATTAGTCGTCTCGGCGGAACCGCCACCCAGTCAGGGCGCTGTTGCTCAACGACCCGTGGGTGGGACAGGTCCACTGGCCGGGAACACGCTCTCCGCACCAGTTGCGCCAGCCCAAACAGACGAGAATTCGTCAGTGCGCTACGACATCCCGACCGATGCGTCTATTACGACCCAGAACCTTCCTCTGCCGGGTCGAACAGTCGCCGCGAATATGTCGATTAACGGCAGTGCTGTTGCCGGCCTGACTGTCATTATCGATGGAGAACAGGTTGGGACAACGAACGAGACTGGGGCATTCTCGCTCCCTGTGCCGGCAGATGTGTCGCTCGGCGAGGGCCTTCCGATCGAGTTCAAACGTGGTGAGTTTGCGGCAAGTGGAAACATTACTGTGGCTGATGTCGAAATCAATGTTGAAACAGGATTTTTCAAACTGCCGGGTACCAGTGCCGATATAACAGTTACTGCTGTGACCGAAAAGCAGGGCATACCGCTGAGCGGGGTTCCAATCCGGACCAACGGAGCTAAAGCAACGCTGGCGACCGATGAATCTGGGAGCGCTACGATGGACCTGCCATGGTCCAACGAAGCGACTGCGACAGCAGTTGTGGGCGAGCAAACTGTCACCACCGCTGTTTCGGGGATACTGTTCCACCTTGGTGGCGTCTTGGCCGTTCTCGCGGGAACACTGGCAGGTTCGGGCACTTGGATCTACCGAAACCCAGAGAAGTTACGCCAATTCAAATACCGCGTCGTCAGCGCGCTCGTCACAACTGGGGAGTGGCTCCGGCTGCTCGGACACTATGTGTATTCGATTGGACCTGCCCTAGCAAGAGGGCTCCGCAGATTCGGCGTCCGGGCGCGAACATACCTCGCTCGTCTTCGAGATGAGTTCACGCTCGCGGCGCTTTTGTCACCGGTCACCTACGTCATCGCGAGGGTCACCGGGTTCCTCGCGTGGCTACAGACGATCCCCGGCCTGCTCCGCGGCCTCCTATCGAACGGTGGGTCTGAACGCGCAAACGACGATGGGGCAGTGTCAGGGCCAACAGAGACGACTGAGTCACCAGATGGCACAACGGAAGTTCCGGCATATCAGCGACTCCGTCAGTGCTGGCGGTGGCTGGTACGCCGCGTTGTCAGACGGTCCAAGACAAAGACGGCTGTTGAGGTCGAAAATCAAGCCGTGGAGAAAGGGTTTCCTCGTCGGCCAGTTCGACGACTTCGACGAGCGTTCCAGGATGTCGAGTACGGGTTTACCGACCCAGACGACCGCGTTGATGTCGCCGAAGAGTCTGTCGAACAGCTTCGTGAAGACACGGCGGAGGACGAGCAATGAAACTGACTCGCGCTCATTTGTTACTCGTTTTTGGTTTACTGGCTGGGGCCGGCGGACTTGCTGTGATCTTCGTCCCGGATCTCCTTCCGGCTGAGGTTGAACAGTTTCGGGATATTCTTGACCGACAACTCGTGTCTCGATTTGCGATTGGATTGGCTACATTCGTCGTTCTCACCGCGCTGTTTCGCCTGTTACGGCCGAGTGCTGCGCGGGTCGATCGCTCACCAATCACGCAGCAACCTCCGGAAGTCGTTACAGCGAACAAGGCAACTGATACAGATCGACAGGCCCGGGTAGCGTACAGTCGTGCGGTAGAGCAGTTCGATTCAGCGGACCGGAGCGCTCGCTTAGTTGCGATCTATGGGCGGCGAGCGCAGAACGCCGCGGAGATTGACGAGGACCTCGAGCGGTACCTCCGCGGACTTGCCGACGTTGTGGCCAACACCTATGCTACGTCGGTTGGCTGTGATGAAGCGACTGCAAACCACGCTGTTGAAACAGGGCAGTGGACCGACGACCGGGTGGCGGCTGCATTCCTTGCAGCTGACCTCGACAGCGATGTGTCATTCACGGCTTGGGAGCGATTTAATGCGTGGGTGGCGCCTGAGCGTGTTTTCCGCGCACGAGTACGCCGAGTCCTCGACGAAGCAGAGCTGTACACTGACTCCTACCTCACGTATGGGGGAGTGGTCAGCAGAAACCCACAGACGCCGACAGCGAGCGAGGCAGAAGACATCCCCAGCCGGACAGCAGACCAGACGGAAGGCCCGGAAAAGACCGGGGGTGTCCATGCTGATGGAGGGAGACCAACCGCGGGAGACCACGCAGTGAATCAAGACGGTGAGGAACAGTGACGAGTCCAACTCACGAGACAGACAGCGGTTCATCACAGAGCGATTATAACGAAGGAGAGGTGCGTACAGAAACGACGTATACGCCACGGTTTGCGGGGTTTGTTGTCCTCTTTGGGGTACTTGTCGCCGTCGGACTCGTTACGTTCACTCCTGTCGCTCTGGCTGCTGCGGCGCTGTTGGTCGTCTTTTTATTGGCTGGTGTGACGCAGACACCGACGCCGCCAGCGGACCAACTCGTAGCGTCTTACAGCGTCACACCGGGACATCCACGGCCAGCCGATACGGTGACCGTTGAGGTCACTGTTACAAACGAGAGCCAGCAGACGTATCCCGACGTCCGGCTCGTGGACACCGTCCCTGAGAATCTCGAGGTAGTCGATGGAGCGCCCCGACGAGCAGCGACGCTTCGTCCAGGCGGCTCCGTAACCATGGAGTACGACGTTATCGCTCGTCGCGGCGAATACGCATTCGGCCCTGTCCGCGCTCGCGTTCGGACACTCGTCGGCTCGATGTGGGTGCAACAGCCGCTCCAGACCCAAACGCCAGCAACGATGCGATGTGCAGTGCGGGCAGACGATATTCCGCTCGAAGAGCAAGCAACCCACTACATCGGTGAGCTTCTTTCCGATGTTGGCGGCGACGGAATCGAGTTCCACTCGACACGGGAGTATCACCGTGGCGATGCACCATCGCGTATCAACTGGCGTGAACTCGCCAAGCGACAAGAACTCTCAACAATCACGTACAGAGAGCGCCAAGCCGCAGACGTAACCATCATCACGGACGCCCGTGGCCCCAGTCAGGTCAGTGCTGGGCCGGGCGAACCATCCGGTGCAACCCTCGCAACGTATGCAACGTACCAACTGCTGTCGACACTTATCGAGCGCGGCCACTACGTTGGAGTGGCTATCCCAGGTCTCCAGCCCAGTGACACCACGACGAACTCGTTTCCATGTCGGCGGATTGACCACGGCCGGGGAGACGGACAGCAGCGCCTCGCATTCGACCTGTTCGAGGAAGTTGACCGCCTCGCCCGGGCAAACGGGCCAGAGAACGACGATTCAAGCGCCGATACTGCCGGTGGGGCTGTGTTCGGCAGGAGAGGCAATCAGGTCAGCGAGAACTTTGTGCAGGACCTCACTGGCTGGGTCAGCCCAAACACGCAGTTCGTCTTCGTGAGCACGCTACTCGATGACTCTGGACAGGAACTGTGCCAGCAACTGCGACAGCGTGGCTTCCCAGTGGTTGTGATTAGTCCCGATGTGACAATCTCGCCGCGGTCACTGTCAGGGTCGGTATCCGGTAATAACGACAAGAGTGAGACTCCAGAAGACACCACTGTTCCCAAACAGACTGTTCGACTCAGGAGAGGCGCACGAGTCGAGAAACTCCGGCAGGAGGGATACACCGTGATTGATTGGGACCCAACGCGACCGTTGTCCGTGTGTTGTGAACAGCAGACAGTTCCTGGAGGGTCACGATGAGTCAGCGCACAAAACCAAGCACCGCGGCATCGACGGCGGGGCTACTGCCTGATACTGTTGGCATCGTGTTGCTCGCGGTAATCGTCGGGACCGTCCTCGTGTTTGCCTCGCAACTCGGATACGCGCTTGGGCCAGTCGCAGTCATCTCGGCAAGCGGGGTTGTGGCGGCACTCGGTGTCAGGATCGCAGCGACAGACCGCAGTCGAAATCTTGTCGTCGGAGTGACTGTGCTCTGGCTTGCAGCCCTGACATTCACCGGCGGGACCGTGCGACTGGTCTTCACACAGTTACAGTCAGGAATTATTGCCTCACTCCTTGCCTCAGTCGTTGCCGCTGGGGCACTACTGGGACCGTTCGGAGTCGTGAGTAACACCATCCGAATGTACGGTCACGGTGCAGGAGGCCGGGTGCTCCGCCGATATTTGATCGGGACTGTGATCCTCGGACTCTTGATTGGCGCGCTCAGTGCTCTCTCGCTACTCCAAGTTCTCGGCGTTGCGTTTCTCATCGCACCGCTGCCTGCTGTGGGGGATCTGCTTACGGTCCTCACCTCACTGTCAGTCCGTGTTACAGCCGCAGTCATTGTCTACACGGCAGCCCTTTTCACCGTGCCGTGGGCCGCGCGGTCGTTCCCTGTCGAGATTCTCGTTCCAGTCACTGCTCTTGAGCAACTCACTCGGGTGCGTGGACTCATCAAGACTGCCTCTTGGTATGGTCTCGGATTGGTGTTTGTGTACCTGATCATCGCGGTGCTTGCTGCCTTTGCGCTTGCTGCTCCCAGTGGTCTTTCAGGATCAAGAGGCGACGCTGTCGAATTCCTCTTAGCTGTCGCTGTCCCGATCGTACGCGCCGGCGCCTCACAGTCAGTCGTTACCGCTGTCGCCTCAGTGACGGCTCTAACCATTGTTGGAATTCTCACACTGAAGCGAGTGCGCAACTTCAAGAGTGTCTCTGGAGCAGCAGTTGCCGAAGCGGTTGTTCCACCAGCAATACTCTTCGCTCTCGTTGTAAGCTCCACAACATTACTCAGTGATCAGCTTCCCCTCGCGATTCTCGAAACACAACTGGCTCTGCTCGCCTCGCCGGGTTCACCAGTCTACAAGAGCCTCTCAGGCCGCCCAGAGTTGATCTTGCTCAGTCTCGGAACCCTCGCGATTCTGGCGAGTGGTATCGTTCTGTCAATTCCAGCTGCCATTGCCGGTGCATCACCGGGGGACAAGTCCTTAGTGGGGCTCACGGCAAGCGTCGTTTCAGTAACTCTCCTTGTCATCGTCGCGGTCTTCGAGGGTGGGTCACTCAAGCTGATTGTTCTCGGTGTCGCCAGTGCTGCCATCGTCTGGGAACTTGGCGAATACTCAACGGTCGCTGCTGGGGAGCTCGGAGTAGCTGGAGACGCAGGTGGAGTCCCTGCAGGCGTGACAACGCTCCTGTCGATTCACGCCGTGGTTACACTGTGTCTCGCCGTAATCGGGGCAGCTGTTGTCATCGCTCTCGAAACTGTCGCAGTCAGTGCAACGCTCCCGCTAACCGTTGCACTCCCTGCTGTCCTAGCGACGATTATTGGATTGACGGCACTCATGTTGCTTCTCACTGGCTGAATCGCGAGCACAAAAAAGACAGACAAGTGCTACTGTTGGTCCATTCCGGGGACGGGAACTGCGTCTAGCGCTTCAGCGATGATTTCATCCGGATCAACATCCCGAATGGATGCGTCGGTTGTTAAGACCAAGCGATGTCCGTAAAGTGGTGACGCGAGGTGTTTGACATCATCTGGAGTTACGTACTCCCGGCCCTGAAGAACGGCCCGTGCTCGAGCAGCTTCAAACATCTTCTGTACGCCGCGAGGAGAGACTCCAATATTAACTCGCGGGTCGTCGCGGGTGTACTCGGCCAAATTCACGATATACTCTGTAATCTCTCCTCTTACCCCCACTTCCTCAGCGGTGACCTGGATGCGTCGGACATCTTCGGGGCCGATTACCGGGTCGACAGAGGGGACCTGCGTCCGTCTGCTGCCACGGCGGTCCAGTAATTCGAGTTCACCTTCATGGCCCGGATAACCCATCTGTGTTTTAATAGAGAATCGATCTCGCTGTGCCTCAGGCAGTTCAAAAGTACCTTCCTGCTCGACTGGGTTTTGCGTTGCAATAACGAAAAACGGCCGTGGCAAGGCGTATGACGTACCATCCACACTCACTTGCTTTTCACCCATTGCTTCCAAGAGTGCGGCTTGGGTCTTCGGTGGCGCGCGGTTAATTTCGTCAGCGAGCACGACGTTGGCAAAGACCGGTCCACGCTGGAACTCAAACTCGGCGTCAACTTCGTCGTAGATGTGTGACCCAGTGATATCGGCTGGCAGGAGGTCGGGCGTAAACTGCACTCGTGAGAATGACATCCCGAGGGCCTCAGCCAACACCTGTGCAGCCAGTGTCTTTCCCGTGCCGGGAACGTCCTCGAGATGAACGTGTCCTCGGGCGATTACGCCAGTGAGCAATAGCTCGAAAAAATCGACATCGGCCACAACGGCTGAGCCAATTTGCTCGATTATCTGATTCGCTGTCTCTGCGACTGTTTCAACCGGTACTGGTTCAATCTGCTCAATGTCTTCAGCGTTCCCGCCGACCTGCTCCATATTACCGACAGTGCGGCCCCCATCCTCAAATCAATTACCGCTTAGCGGTCAACTGATAGTGGTCCGTCATCCGAGTCATTCTCGTTCACACAAACATTATAGCAGAACTCACCGTAGCAGTTGCAAGTCGTGGGACCCCCCTGTTAGGCAATGACGAACTGTCCTACAAGTCCGAGCAAACCCAGAGCGAAACTGATCATCGCCACCACACGTTTTCGCTGTCCGTCTGTTAGTGGAGCGAACTCGCCAACTGTCCCTAATGCAAGAGCCACCAACAGTCCCCCTCCAATGTACTGCAAAAGTGAAAATGTGGACATCAGCGTCTCAACGAGGAATATCGGAGTTACTGCGAAGAATAATCCAACGACTGTATATCCTACCGCAGTTAGCCACTTGTTCATCGTATAATTATCACTGACTACTTAGTGGATTATATTTTTTGTTCATTCGGATCTATCGCAGCAAAACCACTAATTCCAAAGTTGTTCTCAGAACTTGGTTATCACTGTGGCTGAACCGACCATAGTCGTGTGCCAATTATAACCTCTGAGTCGGCCACGCGATCTCTGACAGAATTCAGGAAGGGAATCCAGCAAATGCTGAATAGAACGCGCGTATTCAGCAAAATATAATCGTGAGCTACGAGCTAGTATCGGAATGAATCACTCATCTTGCTCTCGCCTTTGCTTGTCTTTACACCACTCAAAGAGTCTCTGGCGTAGGTCATCATCTGTCTCACCGAATATGCTCCCGAGTCGATACCCAAGATTGTCCCACGTCAGTTCCTCGGGTGGGGGCCCCTCGGAATATTTCGACGACTCTCCACCATTGAGATCTTTGACAGCAGCCGTCCAGCCTCGCTTGAAAGCACCTTGTCGGTCGCTATCCGCGGCTTGGCGTACATCTCCCATCGGGATCGTTGGATCATCGGCCATATCGACTATTTGACCACTCGGCTTCAAAAGTCTACGTGTGCCCGAACTCGGTAGATAGATACTCTATATTCAGCACTCGAACTCTGTCAAGAAGTGGGACTATTGTGCCAATCGGCCATTGAGCTTCACTGTCGGCATGAATGGAGACGTACGCGAATTCCTGCAGATGCCACCCAACCGCCAATCGAACGAGAGCAGACCATCTGTCCAATTCTCTAAAATCCTATAACAGGGCCTACGTATGCCAATTTCTGGAGAAAACCTACTATGGACGCTGCAGGCGCTCGCTCGCCCGTCGAACGAATCGCTTTTCAGGGCGTGAAGCGGCTGAAATCGAGTGTTTGAGAATTGGGGGAATAGTTAATTATTGATATGAATGTGCGCCCGTGCTGAATACAGAGGAGGCAGTCAGCGGTCGACTGTCGTGGGTTTCACACTTCTCCTAACGAAGCAGCTGCTCAGTGTGGCTGCGTATGCATAGACTGCCACAGAGGGCGTAGGCTTTCGAGACTACGGCAAGCCATTCTGCGCGTTCACCAAGTTCTCATCACTGTTCTTGACCGCTATCCACCACGTCTTCAGTACAGCAATTGTAACGAGTTTCGGTGGTTGTTCAATCCCGATACAGGATTTCTCATGTGCGTCGATATTACTCGGTGGATGAAAATGCCGTACCGGCTTACTGGTGGTTTCATTCGCCGCCTCACGCCCGAACCTGAATCCCAGTCCTTCCTCCCGATAGTGGTATTTGTAATCTCCATTTTCCCACCACTGAATATCGAAATATCCCCCTCGCTCGTGGATTCCTGGAGTGACAGTGACACGTGCCACTCTGATATCTTCTCCTTTCCGCTGTGTGAATGGATGACCTTTCCGATACCGGAATCGGACTTTGACGAGGGCTTTGCCGAGTTGGTGGCGCATCTGCCCCACGCTTTCATCAACCGCCTCCGAATCGATTGGAGAGCCATTTCCCATCCCCATTACTGGAGTGAGTGCTGATTGCCAGTGGAGGTCGTTGTCTGATTCTCCGCTTGTCTGTCTCCCGGTTCAGTTACGATGGCTGCCTGATCTTTTGCCTCTTTGAAGCGGTATGCTGCTCTGAGGTGGCTGAGTTCTCGTTCCGCTGTCCGCCAGTGAGAGACATCATTGAGTTCATTTTGGCTGAGTTCGGTATCTGAAATCAGCAACTCCTCTGGATCGGTTGCGTCATATTTGGCTTTGTACTCTGCGATTTCCTGTTTTACTCGCTGGATTTGATTGACAACCGTTTCGCTACTGGCGAGCCGCCGAATCTGTTTGAGAAGATGCCACTCTGGGTCTCGGGAGTACAGCTTTCCAGAGTTTGTCTGCTGACTTCTCACGATACCTTCTTCAGCAAGCTTGTTGAGCGTGGCTCTGGCTTTTGTTTCGGAGACGAGAGCTGTCTCTGCGATCTCGCCCGCCGATTTCGGACTCGTTGTTCTGTCGATCACCGTGCGAATCCGTTCGTTCGCAGTGGTCTCGCTTTGCCACTCTGCGGCTGCGAAGTCATCGATATTTTCGAAACTATCGTCATCAACAGTGAACGGGTCAATATCATCCACTGTTACCGGCTCGTCCGGTAGCTCTTCTCCGGCGGGAAATTCGTCGGGCCCGTCAGGAGGTGGTGGGTCGTTGGTCATGCATTACGCTATGCTGTAGGCACAGATATATTTTATCGACTCATATATGTGTCTCGTAGGACTTCGATACCGAAGATCTTGAGAATGAGAGTGGTTCTTGAAACACCTGCATTGAGCTATTCATCATGTTATCAATTTGGGGAACATCCGTGACCGTTACGCGCCCTGGGCCTTGTTTAGCCGCTAGTAATATTGCCTAAATGTCGAGGATTCTAGGGAGTGAAGCGAGCACAGTTCGGTGTGCACTCGAACCTGGTCCGCTTCACCGAACGATGTGTCGCATTATCCCAAAAAACTGTTCAGAGTGACCCAGATACACCTATCAAGAAAGGAGAAGGTGGCTACGCAGATTGGGTAATTATAGCCATTCATAGTCTTCGAGAATACCTCGATCACACGTATCGGCAGCTGCTTGAGATGCTTCAAAAAATGCCCGATACCGTTGCGATGCTCGGCCTTTCAGTGGATGAACTACCGGACTTTACCACTGTCTGTAGTCGGAAACAAGACCTCAAAATGAGTGTCTGGCGGACGTTGCTAGGACTGTCAGCAGATTTGTTTGATTCTGGAGAGTACAAGCAATAGACTCGACTAGTATCGCTCACCGGTCATCCAGTCATAATTATGCAAAGCGCGTCAAAGGAACGTTTGAGTCGGTTAAGACAACGATTCTTGTCGATTGTTCTACGCGGTCAATACTCGATGTACACTGCTCTATGAACCTACCACACGACACACAGATTGCTTGGCAAGTCCTGAAGAGAAATCTCAGTAACGTAGAAACTGTCGTCGCTGACAAGGGATTTGATTGGGACAAACTCCGGCATATGCTCCGAGAGGAGGATATTCGACCGGTAATCAAACATCGTGAGTTCTACTCACTTGACGCTGCTCATAATGCTCGTATTAATGATAAAACGTATCATCAGCGTTCTATCGTAGAATGGATATTCTTTGCGCTGAGAAAACGATTTGGCTCGACAATTAAGTCAAGAACGTGGTTTGGACAGTTCCGAGAGCTCGTCCTAATATGTGCTGTCAAAAACATAGAACAGTCTCTCACAACCTAACTCAACTGATTTTGAGCATCTAAACAAGGCCCAGGGCGCGAATTTTACACGATAGGTGTCTGATTCGACTATGTCGGACTGGTCAACGCAGGCACCTAATTTGTCAGACGCGTGTTCTGGAACATTGTGCTATCGGCCGATAACGCCCAGTATCCGTCGGCGAACGTCCTCAGCTGAGTCATATGTTTGGTCATCCGTAGAAGAGAGTACATACTCCAGGAGTTTTTTATCACCCTGGATTTCAAGTTCATAATCGCCATAGGCTGCAACCGACTCAGCTGTCGTGGTTGGATAGTCGTGCGATTTGAGCGCTTCATCAAGATCGCCAAGCCGCACACTTTCGTCATCAAACAGCGGTTCCTTTTCATCGCCGCGGGCTTTCGCCTCCGCTAATTCTCGCTCACGCTGGTGATTCTCTTCACGGTCTTCTTGCTCTTCTCGGCGCTGCTCATCGTCTTTCATATATACCAACAGGAGGCCCAGCCGAATATAACCCTGGGCGGCCGGTTCGCACGCTTACCTCCGGAGTGGTTCAGAACTGACAGAGCGAAATTAACGGTGCTTGAGAACTGGGGAAAATATATGGATCTTAATGTAAATTTGCGCCCGTGCTGAATAGAGGGGGCATATCTTGCATTGCCAGCAAAATTCTGCTCGTTAAGCGTTCCGACGACTGACGCACAAAATACTATTTCAACGCCCACTAATTCGGTAAGTGGGTTATCGCTACATTGGTGAGTGAGCGGCGGGAGATACCGTCTCTTACAGAGTAGTACCGACGTAGTGGGTTATCTCCGCCACGAGTGGGGCCCGGAACATCCAGAACCTCTTCCACTCGCGGGGCCAACCTCAATAGCAAGCAACGCAACGTGTCCATCCTGCGATACCATCTACCTCCGTACCCGTCGGCAGGATATAGTCCGAATGTCACCGAACGGAAATTTCAGGAAGAGCGCTTGCAGGTGTAGGGGCGCCTGTTACGCCACAACGTGCGCAACCGAATATCGCGGTAGACGGACTTACTCGCTTAAATCGAAATTTTCGAATTACTTTCAAAATGAATTTCACAAAGGCATATCCGCGTCGGTATCGTCTCTCTTAGTAGAACCACTATGTCCCTTAATGACACACCAATTTCGCAGATAAGCACTGGTGTCGGGGGTCTTGACGAACTACTAAAAGGAGGATTCATCCAGAAACGGATGTATCTCGCCACCGGTGAGCCGGGGACCGCAAAAACGACGCTCGCCATGCACTTCCTCCACGAAGGACTTGCCAACGACGAAACAGTCCTCTATATCCACGGGGAAGAATCCGCCGAGGAACTGAAAACCAATGCCGCCCAGTTCGGTATCGATATCAGCGCTGTGGAGTTTCTCGATCTCGGCCCCGACTCGGACTTTTTCACCGAAGATTCGTCCTTCGATCTCGTCGATTCCAGTGATATCGACCAAGAACGCTACACCGAGGTGATTCACGAGGCAATCGAAGAAATTGGCCCCGAACGGGTGGTCATCGACCCGATCACCCAGCTCCGCTACCTCGAAACGTCTGACTATCATTACCGCAAACGAATCCTCTCGTTCATCCGGTTCCTCAAAAAGCGAGGTGTCACAATTCTCGCCACGGCCACACTGGAGACGAATCAAACCGCGTCCGCAGACATCCGCTCGCTGAGTGATGGCGTTGTCACACTGTCCCGTGTCGCCGATGGGCGGCGCATTGAAGTAGTGAAAAATCGGGGCGTCGGCCAGATCGAAGGCGATCACGGGGCCGAAATTCGCTCCAGCGGACTCGAAGTGTATCCCCACATTCGTCCGGAACCGTCCGACCGTGAATTCGATCCAACCCCGGTTGGATCCGGTATTCCAGAACTCGATGAGATGGTTGGTGGCGGGTTCGAACGCGGGACGGTGACGTTCATCACCGGTCCAACTGGTGTCGGGAAGACCACGCTTGCGACAGTCTATCTCGCCCAAGCGGCACGACAGCTTGGCAAGTCAGTGATCTATCTCTTCGAGGAACGGATCGAAACGTTCGAACACCGATGCCGATCCCTCGGGATCCCGATCGACGAATTGCGGGAAGAGGGACTCCTCTCGATCCACGTAATCGAACCGGGGACACTCTCCGCCGAAGAGTTCGCCCACAAGGTGCGACGAGAGGTTGAAGAGGAAAATGCAGAGACGGTTATGATTGATGGCGTGAGCGGCTACGCCTCGGTGATCAAAGGCCACGAAGACGGGCTTGATCGGGATCTCCAGTCTCTGACTCGCTATCTTATCAACAGGGAAGTGACCGTCTTCGTTACCGACGCAACCCACCAGGTGACAGGACTCTCTTCCGCCACGAGCCACAAGATCAGTCAAATCGCAGATAATCTCATATTCATTAGTTACGTGGAAATTCAGAGTTCGCTTCGAAAAGTTATCGGCGTACTCAAAAAACGAACTGGTGGATTCGACTCCAGTTTCCGTGAATTCGAGATCACCGCGAACGGTGTCCAGATCGGTGAACCCCTCACTGAATACAGCGGGATCCTTCACGGCTCACCACGGGGTGGCAGTAGCTCACAACGGGAGCCGGAAATGAAATAATGACGCAGCCAGAGACATCCTCCAGCGGGCAGAGCGAAACATCCGAGACGGTTCAATTACTCGTCGCCGACGCTGGAAATCGGTCGGCAATCAGTAGAATGCTCGACGACCGATTCGAGGTGGAGACGAGCCAGACAGTAACGGACGCCGATTTATATCTCATCGAAGATCACCGTTTCCCCGAGTATCAAGTGGCGTTACGCGAGCGGGTCGAGCAAGAGGACCCGGCGTTCTGTCCAGTCGTCCTGATTCAACGCGAGAGTACGGATCTCACGCAGGAAAACAAGGACCCATCTGCCCACGGGGGAGGAGTCCCCTACGACGAGGTGGTGGATGCACCGATCGACCCACCCCAGTTGATTCGACGACTGAACTCGTTACTCGTCCGCCGTCGGCAGTCTCAGGAGCTGATGCAGCATGTCTCGACATTGGAGGAGCGTGAGCAACGCCTCCGCCGTTTCGAGCAGGGCGTCGAATCGACCGGAAATAGCATACTCATGACCAACCCTGCCGGCACAATCGAGTACGTGAACCCAGCTCTCGAATCGCTTGCCGGATATACTGAAGATGAAGTCCTCGGGGAGTCCCCACAGATACTCTTGCCTGATGGGGCTGAAGCTGTCTTCGACGAGGAGTTCTGGCAGACGTTGGCAGACCAGACGGAATGGGAGAAAGACATCATCATCGAACGCAAAAATTCTGACCGGCGAGTCGTCAATGCAACGACGACCGTTCTCCGCGATGCAGAACGGGAAACTGAAGGATTCGTCATCGTATTCAGTGACATTACCGACCGAATCCGGCGAGAACAAGACTTGGAGGACAGAGAAGCGGAACTCGATCTGCTTCGACAAATTTTGACGCGATATCTCCGCCATAATATGCGAAACGATCTCAATGTTATCCAAGGGAATGCAGAGTTGCTGCAAGTAGACGAGTCGCTGTCGCCAGAGCAGACCGAGTTGGCCGAGTCGATTATCAAGAAAACGGAAGCCCTCTCCGAAATGAGTGATACGGCTCGGACCTACAGTTCACTACTCGGAAGAGAATCCGAGTTGTCTACGTTTGATCTCTCGAAAATGACGACAGAGGCGGTTCAACGAGTCCGAGAAGACCATTCTGACGTGACGTTTGAACTCGATGTTCCCGAATCGTGTGAAATTCGTGCCCGAGACGGGATTCAACGTGCGTTCGAGGAACTGATCGACAATGCTGCACGACATAATGATGCGAGGAAACCGTGGGTGCATATTCAGGTCCAAAACGATGACCGAGCACGACTGGTAATTAAGGATAACGGACCGGGACTCACCAATCAGGAAATAGAGTCGTTGGAAAAGAGGGCCGAAACACCACTCACACACAGTCAGGGTGTCGGCTTGTGGCTCAGTAAATGGCTGATCGAGGGAGTCGAGGGAGAACTATCCATCGAGACAACTGACACAGGGACCCGCGTTACAGTTGATTTCCCGTCCCTTGCCACAATCGGTTCGACTGGGCAAGAAATCACCACGCTAAAAGAGCGTGAACAGCGCTTACAGACGATCAAAGATCGGATGACCGACGCGGTAATCGAGGTCGATGCCGATTTTACCGTCACTCAGCTTGACGAACGAGCTGAACGCATTTTCGACAAAGAGGTGGATACTGTATTGGGTCGTCGTTTGTGGGATGCGTTTCCGACTCTTACAGACACGCAATTCGAACCGGTCATCCGAAACGCCATGGAATCCCGCTCATCAACGAGTGTCGAAGGGTATTTGGAAGAGATAGATACCGGTCTAGAATTTGCGATATATCCTGAGTTTGACGGTGGGCTTACGTTTTACACCCGGGACGTAACAGAGCGCAAGGAACAAGAGAAAGTACTGACACGCAATACCCGTGCAATAGACGAAGCACCCATCGGCATCACGATTTCCGATCCAAGCCAAGCAGACAATCCTATGATCTACGTGAATGACCGATTCCAGGAACTGACTGGCTACTCGGAAGCGAAGACTCTCGGTCGGAACTGTCGCTTCCTCCAGGGCGAAGCCACCGATCCCGAACCGGTTGCGAGGATGCGAGAGGCAGTTGACAACGAAGACCCTGTCTCCGTTGAACTCCGGAACTACCAGAAAGACGGGACGGAGTTCTGGAACCAGGTGTCGATTGCACCCGTCCGTGACGATGATGGGTCGGTCGTCAATTGGGTTGGCTTCCAGCGGGATATATCCGACCAACGACGGCGCGAGCGGGTCCTCCGCGAGATGTATGATATTATTTCGGATCGACATCGGTCGTTTGAGGACAAAGTGCAGGCCCTCTTGGAACTCGGTCGAACCGAACTCAACACGGAGTACGGGACGCTGTCAGAGATCCGCGGTGAGGAGTACGTGTTCGAGTTCGTTGCGACGGACGATGACACCATCCAGTCGGGAGAGGTAGTCCCAGTATCAGCCACGAACTGTGAAGTCGTCGCTAGTTCCGAAGAAACCCTCGTAGCCGGTGATATCGAACGTGATGAGCCGGAGCAGACTGACAGGGCGGGCTTCACCGAGTGGGGAATCTCATGTTATCTCGGAGCTCCAGTGTTTACCGGAGACGAGGTCTATGGGACGTTCTGTTTCTACGGCAGGGAGGCTCGGTCTGATCAGTTCTCCAAGTGGCAAGTCACGCTGGTTGACCTCATGAGTCGGTGGGTGAGCTATGAACTGCAGCACCGAGAAGCGAACGAACAACTCCAACAGACGAACGAACGGTTAGAGCAATTCTCGTCGGTTGTCTCTCACGATCTACGGAATCCACTCAACGTTGCTCAACTTCGCTTAGACTTGGCGAACCAAGAGTGTGCGAGTGACCATCATACTGCAATCGGTCAAGCACTTGATCGAATGGACGCGCTGATCACTGAGTTGCTGGCACTCGCTCGGGAGGGCAAAAGTACGACTGAGATGACCTCGGTCAATCTTGCAACGCTTACGGAGAACTGTTGGGATAACGTCGATACCAGAGATGCTAGCATCTTCAGCGATATCGAGCGGACGATTCGAGCCGATGAAGGGCAACTGAGCCAGGTATTCGAGAATCTCGTTCGTAACGCTGTCGAACACGGAGGTGACGACGTGACGGTCCGAGTTGGCGAACTGGACGCCGGCTTCTACATCGAGGACGACGGACCAGGTATTCCCGAAGACAAACGTGACGACGTGTTCGACGCGGGCTACTCGACAAGCGACAAGGGGACCGGCTTTGGATTGAGTATCGTCAAGCAGGTGGTTGATGCCCACAACTGGGAGATTCACCTAACTGAAGGTTCCGAGGGTGGTGCGCGGTTCGAAATTACCGGCGTTGAGTTTGCTGCTGAATAGAACCTCTGTATTCATCACCCAAAATATACCAAAAGTGAGGGTATTGTGGCAACCGGCCATTGAGTGTCACTGTCGACACGAATATGAATGTACGCGAACTCCCGCAGATACCACCCGACCGCCAATCGAACGAAAGTAAACTCCCTGTCCAGATCTCTAAAACTGCTTGAAAGGGCCTATGTATGCCAATATCTGGAGAATAACTGCTATGGGCGCTGCAGGCGCTCGCTCGCGTGTCGAACGAATCGACTTTCAGGGCGTGAGGCGGTCGATATCGAGGGACAATCCCGGCAGATATGACAGCCTCCAGTCAGCAATCAAATCTGTATTGAAGACAGAGCGTGGGATTCATCAATTGATCGCGTCGGGAAGGGAAGCCTGTGGAATGCCAGCTCACCGAACGCCCTTCTGAGAGTACGGTTGCTCCACAGCAAGAGTCTACTAGTACGACCTCAAGAATCGGCCAATCGCTCAGTACAGGGGATACACGTATCGCAACAAAAAGACGATCTGTTCGAGATTATCAGGGATACTATACAAGACTTAGAGAGTGTATACAGGAAGGTGACTCAACTGCGGAGGATCTCCGTCATCAAGGGCTAAGGAAAATTTATAATTCCCGGACAGTATCGTTGGGATATGTCTGGTTACAGCTTTCAGACCAAGGTAGATGATTGGACTGAAAGCTCGTTTTTTCTTGCGGTACTTCTTGGCCTCGCTTCGATTCCATTTTCACTGATCCTCTCTTGGGAAGAAGCAACTCTGATTAATGGTGCTCCGATGATAGTGACTGGACTTCTTGTTGGATATCTCTACAATGCAAGATCGACGGATAGCCATCAGGCTGGATTAATTGCTGGTTTCGTAGCGTCTCTTGGCGGAATTATGGTATTTGCGACAGAAGTTGTAGCGAGATTCTCCCTCGGTGAAAGTACGAGACTAGAGGTTGTCGCAATCCCACTTGTACTCATTCTGCTGGTAATCTGTCTTGCTATTCTTGTGATGGTCTTCGCCATGGTCGGAAATTGGATAGCGAAAATCACTGCTCGTTTCTATTCTATTCAGTCACACAAATAGGCCACAACAGTCCATAAGCAGGTTCCTCTCTTACACCGCCATGTACAATCTTATCTGCTTACTGTAGACGCACCCTCTATTTTACACGGCGTGACAGACGATACTTGTACTGGTAGAATCACTATCACTCAATACGCACACTATTAAGCGACTATTCCACCAGATACGCCGGTGAAGAGAAAGCGCACCAGACGTTAATCGGCGGTACACTTGTGTCCGGGATTTCGCCAATAAATGCCGGTGATACGGGGGATATCGTTCTCTGCAAGTCTACGATTCGTTTCTGAGTATGGAACGCGCATAGCCGAAACGTTGCCGTAAATCAGATAATCGGGAGCCGGTCCCGACGATTCCAGACGGCCACCAGTTTACTCATCAGTCGGCCAAGTATCTGGCAGACGCGACAATGTTGCCTTGATTTTGAAATCGTCTATTCCAGTCTGCTCTTGCAACCAGTCCGCAGCCTCAACGTGGGCGTCCTGTCCGTTCGGAATATGTATGCCATCTGGGGACTGCACAATGAACGGAAGTTCAAGTACCTCTTCTTCGAGAACACGTTCCATCTTGTCGTAGTCCTCCGTCCTTGCGACCAGCCGAATCAACTCTTCGGCTGGAATCGGCGACCCCCATGAATGACGACGAGCAAGTTTCCAGACGAATCTCGCCGCTGCATCCGACATTTTCCTGTGCTTCGTACCGTGAACAATTATATCTATTCAAATTGAATAGTCATATATGTTCAATGGATTTAACACAGTGTGGACGCTATACTGAGACACAATCAGCGTGAAGCTCTATGTCAAGTCAAAAATCACCGCCGGACTCGGCCGATGATCTCTCGATGGATGACCTGCGCGACGAGTATCCAAGCGGCTGGCGGATTCTCGTCCAAAACGAGAGCGTCGGCTACATTCTTGATGCACTGATGGATGCGCTTCCGGGTTCGGAGTTCACGAAATCAGAGCTTGCAACCGAAGCAGGTGTCAGCCGCCAGTCGGTGTACACGCATCTAGATTTGTTGCTGGTTCTGGGCGTCCTCGAACCGGTCGAAGATTCCTCCCCTGAGCGATATCGTGTCGACAGCGACAGCGAACTGCTTGACTTGCTTCATCAGGTGAATGGGAAAGTCAATAAACGACTGTCTGAATAGTCGAGAGCGACTGAGCGGGTACTTTTATTCGGTATCGCCTGTTTGTGGATTATTTTCGGTGACCCAATGATTAGACGCACTGAACGGTTGCGCAGATGTAGCGAACCATGTGATGGAACCGCCGCGTTTCAGAATCGTTCAGGAAGTGAACGAATGTAATCTGGACGGATATCGTGAGACCGACCGTTGTCTTGCAGTTTTGCCCGTAAAATCTGCTATTGGCGCTGCAGGCGCTCGCTCGTCCAGCGAATAAATCCACTTTTAGGGCGTGAAGCAGGCGAAACAGGCCTGTTCAGATTGGTGGTGTTTAACGGAGATTTCCCATCCAGAGTCGAACGAGATTACAGCAGTTCGTCAATCCAGTCACACCACGATTGGAAATCCTCCGCTCCACATTGCTCGGCGATATTGCGCAATGTATCACCGCTAATTTCCTTACCCATCGGAATCGTTACGTTCCGAATCTCGTCGGTTTCTGGGTGAACGTATCGAAGTTTCAGATGACTCCCTGCCCGGTCAACGGGCTGGTACCCCATCTCAGTGAGGGCGTTCACCAGTTCACGGGATGAATACGGCGCAGGCACAGTTACTCCGAAAACCAGGGTGCGTCAGGCTCGCGTGGTTCGTCCAGAACAGAATCCGGGTCGATCCCTAAGTCACGAAGGTCGGCGTCAGTTACGGGTTCACCAATCTCTCCTTTGTGTAGGGCGACGGCTTCGTCTAAGTTTACGAGCGCTTCCGAGCGCGTTTCTCCCTGACTTGCCACACCGGCTTCTTCGTCGATTGCTGACCACTCGCCGCCCTCTTCTTCGACAAGACGAATCTCACGACGGGGTGTGTCTGAGTCGCCAGCGTCAGCTTTCGCCATACCACCATGTAGTCCAGAGACCAACAAAACGCTTCGGGAACTGTTGGTACCGGACATAGTGGGGAAACTGTCGAGTATCTCCGATCCAGCACTGAAAAGCTGGATTTGCCGGTGAAATGGAAAAGTGGCGAGATGACCTGATCCAGTACGGCATAGCGCAACTGACCGATGATTCGTCGGACCCGAACGACTAACACCATTCAGAATGCCAATCCAGATATGGCTACTGAAGAAGGAGCGGACACGGCGTCTCCACTTGACGAGGTGATGGAAGACATCCGTCGGGAGTTGGTTCGGCGGGTTGCAACTGAAGACCGGACCGCGAATCGGGACATCTACGACGCCCTCGAAGACGAATAAGTCGTCAGTGCTGCAATCGGCGATTGATTTCCTCTGTTGCCACTCATATGGACGTACGCGAACTCCTGTGGGTAGTACCTGCTCGATTACGCAACGAACGAAAGCAAAGACATTGCAATCGGAGAAACCTAAATAGCAGATAAAGAGTTTGAAAGCCCTGATTTCGGAAGGCAAACCCACTATGGGCGCTGCAGGCGCTGGCCCGACTGTCGAACGAATCCACTTTTAGGGCGTGAGGTGGCAGAAATCAGCGAGTACTAAAGACACCGAAAGACACAGTATACTGTGCTCACATAGTTTTGCGTATGCCGACTATCACAGTCAACGTAGATGACGACCTGAAAGAGCGCATGGAGAAGCACCCCGAAATCAACTGGAGTGAGGTCACGCGACAGGCCATCCAAGAGAAAATCGAGACGCTCGAAGTGATGGACGAACTTACTAGCGAGAGCGAACTCACGGAGAGCGACGTGCAGGAGATTGCTGAGAAGATCAACGAGAGTGGACGCAAGCACGTTGACGAGGAATCAGCGTAGACACGACTGATGAAGTTGGTCATCGACGCAAACGTCGTCATCTCCGCGCTGATCGTGGAGAAATCTGGGTTGGAACAGGACCGAGTAGAACAGTTCACCGACCTGCTGTTCCAGTACATCGAAGTCGTCTCCGCCGACGATTTCTATCCGGCTATCGATAAGGCACAGTTGACGCAGAGACGGTAAACTACACCTTCAGGCGGCCAGGTGGGTGATGAAGACTCTGAGCGTTATACGTCACTTCTGGTTGTATTCTGGCAGGACATTCAGACGATGATGAATAGAACGCGCGAGTCGGCCACCGTAGGTGGTCGGAATTAGTGCTGCTCGAATCGCTCGATACAGTGGATTCAGTGTGCGGTTGACACAGATGAGACTAGTATATGTGTGGAGCGACAGTCGATAGTATGGTCAACAAGAGCGGACCCGAGTACCCAAAGGGTCTTATCCGAGCCAGCGTAATACGCTTGTATGTCGAATACAGATACGTCATCCGGTGACCCGGGGAAGACAAACATCAACATTCGGTTGACAGAGACGTTTCTCGAAGACATCGACGCGACGTGGCAAGAAGAGGGATACAACAGCCGGAGCGAATTTATTCGGGATGCCCTTCGTGATGCGGTTCGGCATCCGGACTTGACGCGGGAAAGCTGGAAGGAAATCGCTGCCGTCGAACACGCACGCCGGACGGGAGACAGCGAGACGTTCACCCGCGAGGATATTGTTGGCGACGATGAGTGACGACGAGTGGAACTGGCAGTTCCGCGCGCCAGCAAAGCGAACCTATGACGATCTCGACGAGCACGCACAAGACCGGATCACCGACAAACTCGACGAGATCGTGACCGACCAGTGGCGTGACCCCGATGACTACCTCGAACCACTCACCGGTGCACCCTACTCGAAACTCAGAATCGGCCAGTTTCGACTCGGTGCCGAGTGTGACCACGGCGAACAGGTACTGGATATCTACACTATCGAACACCGCAGTGGTGCGTACAAAGCTGACGACGATTGACCGGTCCGCAGTCTTGGCGAGCGGGAGTTCAGCAACTCCGCAGTGAAACAAACGCGGACAGCGTGCTGGTTACAAACTCTGTATCGGTCAAGACATTGCTGACAGATCTTGACTAGGCCGCGACCTCGCCCTAGATATGAGATCCGGACCCTACAGAATATACGTTGGACTATTTTGAGTGACTTGATCAGCGCAGATATACGCGAACTTCCGTGGATACCACTCGCCGCACCAGCTATCGAACGAAAGCAAATACATTGCAATCAGAGAAAGCTAAACAGAAAATACAGAGCTTGAATGCCCTGATTTCGGACGGCGAACCCAATATGGGCGCTGCAGGATTGTGAACCACGCCGACCTCGCTCACTCCGTTCGCTTGTCGTCTCATTCAAATCCTTCGCGGTTCACTTAACACTGCAGGCTTTCGTTCGTCTGGTGAACGAATTATCCTTTCGGGCCTGAGACGGCCGAAATCGGCACGCTCAGATCGGGGGTTCTGCCCGGTGAGTTCGCACCTCCAGAGCCAAGAGTTTCGAACCAGTTGATTCGGATACTGCACTCAATCTGCACCTGTTGTCTGGATATACCATTCACAGAGTTGTGTATTGGTCCCGGACTCGTCTTATGGCGGATTGTCTGCCTCGTTCAGGAGTTCGAGGGTCCCTGTATCGTATGTGCGCCGCCAGAGGTAATGGACCGCTCGTGCTACAAGTTTCGGCTCGGTGACGCTGATACAGGAGTGAGGAGGGTCCGCTGACAGCGCATCTGGCGGTTCGTGAAAATGCTTGGTTGGGGCGTCTGGTTTTGGATGGTAATCGAACCGAAAGTCAACGTCTTGACTATCAGTGTGATGGAAATTATAGTACCCTGTTCGGTACCACCGAATATCAAATCGGCACCAGTCCGCGTCGCCAATTCCGTCACTGAACTGTACCACGAGTTTCGTCGGGTCCAGCAGGCTGTCGAATCCTGCTTCGGAGACAAGGCCATCCAGCCTCGTAAATTCCTCCCGAATCTGTTCCAACGCTGTATCATCTAATGGCCCGACTTCTCCCTCGATATCTGCGTCGGGTTTCATTTATGCCGCCGATTGCTCGGTGTCGTTGTTGAGCGCACCTTGCTCACGCGACGAGTCCTGAACAACGGTACTGGAATCCGCGACACGAGCAGCAGCGGAGTGGCTATCGTCGGGGTCGAAGTCATAGAGTGAGAGTGCTGCTTGGGCAATTTCGAGGTTCTGTTCGATCTGTTGCCAGCGGGTAACATCTTGCCAGCCGTCGTCGCCGGGGTCCAGTTCGAGGGCTAGTTCATCCACGTCAATCACGTCATGCTGCTCTCGGAAGTCACTCAGTTCTTCCTTGAGGTCTTGGATGGCATCTCGAATTTCACTCTTTGTGTGTTCGCGGTGGATGGCCGAGATACGTCGCATGGCCAACATCTGTGGCGCGCGCATATACTGGGTTCCAGAGTCTGTATTGACTGCTTTGACGCGGCCAGTTTCCGCCAGCGCAGAGAGATATTTCCGTGCAGTCGGCTCGCTCACGTGTGCACGCTCGGCAACCGTGCTTACGTCTTGTAGCTCGGTGGTGACATCGATGACGTGCCTGACGCGGTCAAACGTGTTCGTGTCTGCTTTCCACTCCTCGATAGCGGCTTCATTCACGTCACCCTTCCAGAGTTCGTTAGGAGCGTCAGACTTGGTCATGTGTACGTATGGTTGACCGGCTAGAGATAAAAATGCTTTCCTAGAAAAAGATATTTTTCCATAAGCAGATATACTGTTATATACTCAATAGACTATTGATTAGAAGGACAGGTCAGCAACTCAGAGGTAGCGAACCACGGGACGGAACCGCCGCGTTTCAGAATCGTTCAGGAAGTGAACGAATATAATCTGGACGTATATCGTAAGACCGACCGTTGTCTTGCGATTTAGTCCTGAAAATATGCCATGGGCGCTGCAGGCACTCGCTTTTGCGACGAACAAATCGACTTTTAGGGCGTGAGATGGCCAGATTCGAGGGCTTGAGATCCCGCAATTCTGACTTCATTCATCCGTTTGGCCTATAGTAAGACATACACTTGGCCGGCATCGACATGGGAACGAATGTCGAGATCGTTGTGGTATCCGTCAGTCGAGGATGTTCTTGCCATCCACGACGATATCGTTTCGGAATACCCGAATACGCCTTCCGGTGTCAAAAATCAAGGAGACATCGAGTTCGCGTTGAGCTACATCGAAGAGGGAAGTTTCGGCTCGGCACCAGAGACGGTTCACGAGAAGTCATATTATCTCCTCCGACTCCTCGTCGCCAACCACCCCTTCGTCGATGCGAACAAACGTACTGCTCTCAACACAGTGGTCGTCTTCTACTTTCTCAATGGCTATCGGTTCGAATACGATGAGGAGATCAGAACGATCTTGAAACAGTTCGGCACAGATGAGGCGGCCGTCGATACGGAGGGAACCGTCGAGTATCTCCGAGCGCATACCGAAGAGATGGATTTAGTCGGTGAAATCGAAGAGTGGCGAGACGACCTGATCCAGTACGGCATAGCGCAACTGACCGACGATTCGTCGGACCCGAACGACTAACAGCGTTCAGCGCATCAATTCAGATATGGCTACTGAAGAAGGAGCGGACACAGAGTCTCCACTCGACGAGGTGATGGAAGACATCCGTCGGGAGTTGGTTCAGCGGGTCGCGGCTGAAGACCGGAACGCGAATCGAGACATCTACGACGCCCTTGAAGACGAATAACTCGCCAGTGTTGCAATCGGCGATTGATTTTCTCTGTTGCTACCAAGGTAGACGTACGCGAACTCCGGTGGGCACCACCTGCTAGGCTACGCAGTGAACGAAAGCAAAGACATTGCAACCAGAGAAAGCTAAACAGAAAATACAGAGCTTGAATGCCCTGATTTCGGACGGCGAAGCCAATATGGGCGCTGCAGGCTTGCGTTCAGTCGCTGAACGAAGTCCCTTGCTGGGCCTGAACCGGCCGAATTCGGGCGTCTGAAATCGGTGGTTCTGACCGGTGTGTTCGCATCTACAGAGCCATGAGTCTCGAACCAATCGACCCGAAAACTGCGCTCGAACTGTACCTGGCCGACAGGGAGAACAACGTCACCGAAGCAACAATCTACTCGCACCGCTCTCGGTTGGGCCATTTCGTTCGCTGGTGTGACGAACAGGAGATCACAAACCTGAACGGTCTGACTGGACGGCAACTTCACGAGTATCGGCTGTGGCGGCGTGATGAGGGTGATCTCGCACCCGCCACGGAGAAAACACAGATGGATACCTTGCGTGTGTTCATTCGCTGGGTGGAATCCATAGACGGCGCACCCGAAGATTTGCACGTGAAGGTTCGTTCGCCAAACCTCACCGGCGGTGACAACGTGCGTGACGTGATGCTGGAACAAGACCGTGCGGAAGCGATACTGGAGTATCTTCGTCGGTACGAATACGCCTCACGTCCGCATGTGGTCATCGCCCTAATGTGGCATACAATGATGCGCATCGGTGCGATTCGTGCCCTCGATATTGACGATTACAATCCGGAGGAACAGTCCATACAGGTAGTCAATCGTCCCGAGTCAGGGACGCGAATCAAGAACGGTCGTGACGGCGAACGGTTCGTTGCACTCTCTGACGAGGTGTGCATGATGTTGGACGACTGGATTGACCAACGCCGTCCCAAAACGAAGACGAATGCTGGTCGAAAATCACTGGTCTCGACATCACACGGAAGAGTTCATCGAACGACGTTACGCGGCGATTGTTATCGGTTTACTCGCCCGTGTGTTTCCACTGGAGAGTGTCCACATGGACGTGAAATCGACGAGTGTCCGGCAACGGAGTACGATAGTGCCTCGGAATGCCCTTCGAGCGTGAGCCCGCATGCATTGCGGCGCGGTGGGATTACGCACGCTTTGTCCGAGGAGTGGCCGATGAAAGCCGTCGGTGATCGAGCGAACGTTTCTGAACAGGTACTCGAAAAACACTACGACCAGCGCTCTGCGAAAGAGAAGATGGAGCAGCGAAGGGGGTACTTGGATAGTCTCTAACAGGGCTTACCCTTTTTCAGTTGCGACAGGTATTAGTAATGTTGCTACAAATATGTAGTAAGAAATGGCCCATACCCCAACCGTCTCTGAGGAAACCGAGTTTGAGAGGTATCCTCGTTTGCTCCCGGATCAGGAGGCTGTTTGTATTGGGCGCGTTCGTAGCAACACAGACTCCGACGAGTCAATGGCGTACTATATTCACGGGCGGGGAGAGGTTTTGGTTGGCACGTACAGCGACTGTGAGTTCATGCCAGAATCTACGGTTGCCTGTGAGAGTCGGTTGATGTCTGCCTGCACGCATGCGTTCAGCACAACCGGTACAGAGGTCGAGCTATCGAGCGTTGGAAAAGCACTCCTGCAGGCATGGCATTTCGGCGAACACACGCCTCTCAGCCACAAACAGGCCCACGTCTACGCACTCCGAGAAAAATCAGGGTTCAGCCGGGACGAAACAGCCGCGATCCTCAATATCTCCCCGAGTACGGTGGATACACATCTCCAGCGAGCGAGCGAGAAACTCACTGCTGCAGAGAACCTCCTCCAGTTCGTCCAGACTGATCCCGAGAAACTTTCAGATGTCCATCCGGATTTCTTCGAGGAGGCAGGTATCGACGACGATTCCCACCAACCAGACGATCTCACATCCCGTTCATGAGCGGAGGAGACGCTGAATGAGTCGCTTTCCGTCGCCAGCACACGCAGACCGTATTGACGAGCGAATCCAGACGCTCGATGATGGATTTGAACGCCTCGGGGACGAGGATACACCGTTTACACTTCGGAAAGGCGGGGAATCACTGGAGAAGGCAAAGCAGTTACACAGTGAACGCGAGGTTTCCGAGCGCAAACGCGACGAGGAATCCAACGAACCAGTCACCAGAATGCTATCGGAGTGGCGTGCAGACATGATGGGACTGGATTTTCCACTGGTCGATACTATTCCGCTCGATGAACAACGGAGCCGGGCGAACCAAGTAGCCGAGTTAGCTGTTGAGGAGGGCTTCGTCGATCAGATCGATCGTAACGTAGAGTTTCGAGATGAAACCGTTCGGGGCAAGTACTGGCGCGGCGTTCAACTCATCGAGATTGGAGCCGATCCCGAGGACTTTCCTGGTTTTCGAGAGGGAATTGTACTTGCGCACGAACTGGGACATGCCTTCTACGGAGTGTGGAGCCCAGACAGTGGCATCGAAGAGCAACCACGACTCTTCCAATCGGAGACCGAGAAAACACAGGCGCGGGCCCTTTCCGAACGGCTCCATGGCCCATTCCTCGAAACAGACGGTCCATTCGTGGACTATCGACAGGGAAGCGACGAGGAATTAGCTGCTGCCGTGTTCGCTTCCCGGATTATCGAGCCAATGGCTGCGCAACGAATCGCACCTGAGGCAGTTCGGCAATTGGAAGAAGCCTATGGCGAGTTGTCTGAGAAGCTGTTTTGAGGACCAATCTACGACAGAGCCAGAATTGTCGTCAGCCTTTGTATACTATGCAAATATTTGCAAAACGCGCAAACAGCGTGTACTGGTCTCTTTCACTCACTGCCTCGTCTGTTCGTCCCGACCACGCGCACAACTGTTCCTTTTCGAGCGAAAAGCTCGACCGACCTTCGAGGCACTGTTCCTGAAACAGACAGTGCATTTTCCGTTCGACCAATTGGTTGCTCGCTCGTCTGGAGTGTAAGCATCGACGGTCACCTTGGTTCATATGCGATGTCGCCCTCTTCGCTCGTCATGGTCAGTCGTATCGGTCTTTGAGATCTTCAAGTGCTCGCCGGAACTGGTCGCTGTTGATCGGCGGGCCTTTCGATGCCTGCGCTTCCAGTACACTCGTGTACGTGTTGAATTCATCGGAATTCGGATCAGTCGAAAGGATGCATTCGCCGTAGTTATCTAGTGCTCGCTGGATCGTCTGTGCGTAGTGGTCGTAGGCACCGTCGATCCAGTTCCAGTTCTCGTTGACCTCCTCAAACAGTGCTCGATAGACAGTTGCTGCAGCGAGATACCTGCCGCGGTCGCGGTACTGCTCAGCTATCTCGAAAAACCGCGAGAAGTCGATTGCGATAAATACAGTTGGGTCGGCACGCTGTTCGAACAGTTGACCGATCTCCTCGCGATACTCCTCGACGGATTTGTGCTCGTCACCGAACCGTGCGAGAAACTGGTCGCGTAACTCTGGTTTCGTGGCGAGCGCGTCGCGCACGAAACTGCGGAGGTCCTCAGCGGACACCTCGTCAAGTGCGGTTTCGATCTTTTCACTCTCGTCGGGAGGCGGGTCCGCAGCGAAATCAAGCAATGCCGCGACGACGTGTTTGCAATCGCCCGCCCCATCATACGGGCATGTGCAGTGAATGTCGGCGGCATCTCCGCTCAGTTTGACAGTCACGTCGTACAGGTTCGTGCCCTGAACAGTCGCGGTGACGAGGTCGCCGAATCGACCGATTTGCTGTATTCGACCTTCTCGACGGTAGCTTTGGCCGCGTTCGAATACGGCATCTGTACACCGGTCCGAGATCATCTCTTCGTCGACATTCATTTGTCTCGGCTACGCGGGCCAGCGGGGAACTGTTTCTGGATCGCCTACTGTCCAGAGAATTCCATGCTGAGTGTGAGCCACACCTGTTTTCGTTCAGTGATCGAACGATTGTTCTCTCAGAAAGTTCCGCTTTTGTACTCCAGTCTGGCGGTTTGATTGCGATGGGCGCTGCAGGCGCTCGCTCGCGCAACGAACGAATCCACTTTCAGGACGTGAGGCGGCTGAAATCGAGTGTTTGAGAATCGAGAGAGATGTTTAGTCATTGTCATAAATTTGCACCCGTGCTGAATACAGAGCTGTCTCTTACCCACAAATCGAGCCGCTGCCGAAATGGATGAACCCGACGGAAAATCCCGATATCTGCAGAGCTAACGCCCTTATCGAACGATTTTCCGACTTCGCGTACCCGTGTTCAGCAACCCACCTCCACCGAAATCACCACCCAATTTAGGCCTTACACCGGTCCTCAGATCACAGATTAGGGCCAAGAACGTCTGAAGCGTCCGTTCAGGGCTTGGTAAACTTATGGGTAAGAGACAGGAATACAGAGCGCATCAGCACTGGGGAGTTGCTGAGTATGACTACGTTAAGTACTCAATACAGTCGAGTGATTCGACTCGGATGTTAGGTCTGCTCCGATTCGAGTTCCTCCACTCGCTGTTTCAGCTCTTCGACTTCCTCTTCGACGTTATCGTGGTCTCTTCGGTTGAGAAGGACAATTGCACCGATGAGTAGTGGTGCAGCAACGAGGGCGAACAGCAGGAGGACTAACAGAAATTCAGGTACCATACCGCATGGTTTTGGTTGGGTTAGTTTGATAGTTTCGCAAGGTTACTGAACATGAGATTCCGTCTTGATATAGCAAGAAGCCATTGCTTGATGCTGCATAGATGCTCTGATGCTCTGTGTTCAGTACCCGAAATCCATCAAAAAGTAAGGATATTACGTTAATCGGCCATTGCGTGTCACTGTCGGAATGGAGACGTACGCGAACTCCGGTAAATGCCACTTGACCGCCAATCGAACGAAAGCCAACTCTCAGCCCAACCCTCTAAAACACCATAACAGGGCCTAAGTCTACCATCTTCTGGAGGAAAACAGGTATGGGCGCTACAGGCGCTCGCTTGCACGTCGGATGAATCCACTTTCAAGGCATGAGACGGCCAAATTCGGCGGATTTAGAACTGTGACGTTTGCTGAGCTACGACACGACCGTGTCTTGTCCAAGAGACAGCACGCACCGGCCACGATCTTGGTCTGGTGTAGAGGTGTCCAGCTAGACGTGAAAATGTCACGAAATGTTATATTATTACCGCGGTCGGCTGGCGGCATAATAACCAGACTGTTCTGTCGGCCCAGAGGGCCGATCCAGAAGCAAGTCGATATGCACCTGCGGCCGAAATTTTGTGAGAACTACCGAGTAATTATCGTATTGTTCAGCATCTTTTATTTACAAATGTCCGTTGAGACGGAGATTTTTTATACAGGAATTTATTACAAAATACTCAGCACATGACCCAGCGACTGAATCGGTGCTGCGATGAATTCTCGGTTCTCCACGCTGAACGGAAGTGTTCACCTGATTGTCGGCTCTTGTACCGTCCACCGGCGGCATCTCACCGCTCGTTTGTGACTACCTTCGCTCGCAAGACACTCTTCTGAGACACTGATACCCATGAGCGTAACTCGATCCCAACGACTACAAAAGTCGTTTCTAAAATATCAGCACATCTTCGTCTTCGCAGCGCCAGCAGTATTCGTGGCGCTGGTCCTGTTTGCCGCACCGACCGGCGAGGGCGGCGGGCTGGACTACTGGCTAAAGTACTGGTGGCTGTTCCCCTTCTTCCTGCTCGGGGCGACGACAGTAAACACGGTCGGGATCAGCGGCTCGGCACTGTTCGTGCCGTTTCTGATCTTCATTTTCCCACTATTGTCGGGGGAGACGCTTACTCCGGAAACGCTCGTGAAGGTCGGGCTGATCAGCGAATCGTTCGGCCTCTCAGCCTCAGCGATCGCGTTCATCCAGTACGGGCTGGTTGATCGGCGACTCGCGCTGACGATCGTCACCGGGAGTGTTCCGTTCGTTATCGCCGGGGCGCTGCTGTCCTTTTTTATCCCGGAGCCATTGTTTCACGCGGCTCTCGGCGCGGCGCTACTCGCCGCAGGCTACCTGATGCTCAACGCCGACATCGGCCATGGTGAGCCGGACGAGACCGACAATGCCGTCTCGACCGACGGTGGCTCGCAGGCGGACCTTCCCGATGACGACGGGAAACTCGGTCCCGCAGGCGTCGATGCGACCGACGAGGGCGAAGTCACCCGGATTGACCGCGAGGGCGACACCTATGAGTACTCGTGGTCGGGCTATCTCGAACGGTTCGCCAACTACAGCGTCGGCGGGACGTTCCAAGGGCTGGCCGGCTTCGGCAGCGGCGAACTCGGGATCATCTCTCAACTACGGACCGGCGTCCCAACCCGTGTTGCCATTGGGACCAACCACATCATCGTCGCAACGACGGCGATCCTCGCCTCGCTCGTGCACGTCTTCGGCGGGACGATTCTCGGCGCGTTCGGTGTCGGCGGCGTTCACTCGCTGAGTCTTGCCTCGACGCCGTGGAATATGGTCGTATTCACGGTTCCTGCGACAGTCACCGGCGGACAGATCGCTCCGTACGTCTCGAACGCGCTCGATACGAGAACTATCCAGACAGGAGTCGCCGGCCTCTTCGCAACTATCTCGGTTGCGCTGTTCCTGATGGCTGGTGGAGCCGGGATCTAATGCAGCCAGACATACAACAAACACCTATGTATAATCACTTACTCTTGCCAACCGACGGGAGCGACGGGGCTCTAACAGTTGCCGAACACGTCGGCTCGCTCGCCCGACAGTACGACGCGACGGTTCACGTGTTTGCGGCTGCCGACACGCGCAACAGATTCGAGGGTCCGACAATTGGCTTGGGAACCGAGGCGTGGAAAGACGCTGAACGCGAACGCGCCGAGCGAGCCGTCGATGACGCTGTCAGTACGCTTTCGGACGAGATCACCGTCGAACGCCACGTCGAGTCGGGGGTCCCTCACACCGAAATTCTCGACTACGCCGACGCGGCCGACATCGATCTCATCGTGATGGGAACTCACGGCCGAACGGGGCTTGACCACTACCTGATCGGCTCTATCGCAGAACGTGTCGTCCGGCAATCACCGATCCCGGTACTGACGGTCCGCATTGCCGACGAGTGAGCGCAGGCTGCGGCGATTGAGCGCGCTGAACGCTGGGAGGCCGGTGATGAGGTGCCGCATGTTGTCAACTTCGAAGACCGCGCCCGTCTCCGCCAGATACTCACCGACCGGCGAATGGAACTGCTCGACGAGGTAATGGATCGGCCCCAGGAGAGCATCCGAGCGCTCGCAACGCGTCTCGATCGGGATGTCCATGATATCCTCGACAATCTGCATCTCTTGGCCGAGTACGATATCATCCACTTCGAGGAGAACGGTCGGGCGAAGAAGCCATACGTTCCGTACGAAACGTCCGTCTTGAGGTTGAGTTTGGCCAGCACCGTGAAGACACCTCAGAGTCGCCGGCTTCGGCATAGGCGATTTTCGAGAACACTCAGTCGTCTTCACACGGACCGGGACCAAAGCTGTTGGAAAAGTATAAAGTTAGGATGCACGCTAAGTGAGCGGTTAGGTCATGAGAAACGGTGTGAAACCAACAATGGCTGACTGCTGAATGCACGCTCTGTATTCAGCACGCGAATTCTGAGAAAAATATGGCTGGTGTGTCAATCTGCCATTGATTTCACTGATGTCACTAATGTGGACGTACGTGAACGCCCGTGGGCACCGCTTGCTGTGTTACGTATCGAACGAAAGCAAACGTGGCCCAATCGAATGAGTCTAAACCGAAAGAATAGAGTTTGAAGGCCCTGATTTCGGAAGGTAATCCCACTATGGGCGCTGCAGGCGCTCGTTCGACTGTCGAGCGGATCGTCTTTTCGGGCCTAAGACGGTCGAAATCGGGCCGCTCAGATCGATAGTTTTTGAGAAGGATCCCCCATCCGCGGTTGGACACGATTACAGTAGTTCATCAATCCAGTCACACCACGATTGAAAATCCTCTGCCCCACATTGCTTGGCGATATTGCGCAACGTATCACCGCTGATTTCTTTTCCCATCGGAATCGTTACATTCCGAATCTCGCCGGTTTCTGGGTGTACGTATCGAAGTTTCAGATGACTCCCCGCTCGGTCAACTGGCTGGTACCCCATCTCTGTGAGGGCATTCACCAGTTCACGGGATGAATACGGCGCAGGCACAGTTACTCCGAAAACCAGGGTGCGTCAGGTTCGCGTGGTTCGTCCGGAACAGCGTCCGGGTCGATCCCCAAATCACGAAGGTCGGCATCAGTTACGGGTTCGCCAATCTCTCCCTTGTGCAGGGCGACGGCTTCGTCTAGATTCACGAGTGCTTCCGAGCGCGTTTCGCCCTGGCTCGCCACACCAGTTTCTTTGTCGATGGCTGACCACCCGCCGCCTTCCTCTTCGACGAGACGAATTTCACGGCGTGGTGTGTCTGAATCACCAGTGTCAGCTTTCGCCATACTGGCATGTAGTTCGGAGACCAACAAAACGCTTCGGGACTGTTGGTATCAGAGACAATAGGGACTTACTTTTCGCCAAGATTTTCCAGAGCCTGTGCAAACTGGTCTCGGTGAAAATCCGCTCCCGACGAAATGCGTGTTTCTAACACAGAAGCGAACGACTCGAACTCTTGCGGGTCAGGATCGGTTCGCTGGACGGATTCGACATATCCGTCGAGCGCAGTCTGGAACGATCGCGCGTAGTGGTCGTATGCAGCGTCCACGAGCTGAATATTGTCGTCAATCGCTTCGAATAGTCCGCGGTAAATTGCTACCGCAGCGCGATACCGGTCTTGGTTTTGATACTGTTCTGCGAGGTCGAAAAACCGAGAGAAGTCGATTGCTTCCAGAACAACTCCGTGGTTCTGGGAATGCTCATCAAACAACTGAGCAACTTCTTCTCGATACTCTGGAGCGGATTTGTCCACCGTTTCGGCGAAACGTGCCAGAAACTGCTCACACAGTTCGGGGTTGCGGGAGAGAATCTCTCGAAGAAACGAGCGGAGTTCGTCTTTCGTGAGGTCCGCAAGGATACTATCGATACGGTCACTCTCATCTCGTGGGCCATCTGAGACGACCTGCAGTAATACTGCGACAATGTGCTTGCAGTCACCCGGGCCATCGTATGGACAGGTACAATGGACATTGAGGTCAGAGTCTGCAAAGTCGACAGTGACCTCGTAGAGATTCGATCCCTGGACTTTGGCTGTCACGACAGTGTCGAACCGGCTGATCCGTCGAATACGCTCCTCTTCGCGGTACGTCTGTCCCCGCTCGAAAACTGCGTCTGTACAGCGGTCCTGAATCGTCTCTGTGTCGATATCCATAGCGTATCTAGAAATACTGGACAGTCACCAATGAGGCTCATGATCACGAAGAAGATCAAGCGACTTGAGTCGCCAGAAGATTGGCCCCCGACACATTCAACGGGCCAATGATTAGACGTATTGGACCACACTGGAGATGTCGTGAACCACGGGACTGAACCGCCGCGTTTCAGAATCGTTCAGGAAGTGAACGAATATAATCTGAACGTATATCCTGAGACCGACCGTTGTCTTGCGATTTTGCCCGTGAAATCTGCTATGGGCGCTGCAGGATTTGAACCCGCGGCATCTTGGTCCGAAGCCAAGTGCTCTGTCCAAGCTGAGCTAAGCGCCCGGCATACCGAACAAACCAACGTCGGAATAAAAACTCCCCGATTCGAACCGCACTGTTGTAACGAAAACTCATTTATACATCGTGGACGAGAAGACAACAAGGTAGCAGATAGAGACGGGGTTACATCTCTGCCCTGTATGGGATACACAATGTACGAACTTGGCCCAGAATTCGATAACAACGCCCTCGAACCGGGGACGAACCTGCTCGTCTCTGGCCCGGCGCTGAGCGGGAAGCGCCGGCTGGCGTTCGAGGCGCTCGCATACGGGGGGAACAACGGAGAGGGGTGTGTTATCGTCACGACACGAGATAGCTCTGACCGCGTCCTCACCGATTTCAACTCCCTGCTTGAATCACCTGACGACGCCAATCTCGGCATCGTCGACTGCGTAACCAAACATCAGGGTCGGTCCGCCAACGATACGGACCAAGTCAAGTACACGTCCTCGCCGATGGATATGACCGGCATCGGTATCAAGTTCTCCGAGTTCGTCGAGGAGTTCTATACGAACCGCGGCGTCAAACAGAACCGTGTCGTGATGGATTCGCTCTCGACGCTGTTGATGTACTCAGACCTCCAGACCGTGTTCCGGTTCATGCACGTCCTGACCAGCCGTATTGAGGACGCCGAAGCTATCGGGATTCACGTCCTCGAATCGACGGCGCACGACGATGAGACGCTGAACACACTCAAACAGCTGTTCGACGGTATCGTCACTGTCGATGAGGACCGCTCTGTCTCGATGCAGTTGCCCGGCACCGCCTGAGGTGCGGTAGGTCTTTTGGGCTGGCGGCGCTCGTCTTCCTATGGTTGTAGTAGGTCAACAGACACCGGATTTCCGTGCCTCGGCGTTCGTCGGTGACGGCGGTGAACTTCTCGAATTAGTCTCCGAAATCAAACAGCACGAGGCAGTCGTGCTCCTCTTTGCGCCGGCGGATTTCGTCGGCTCCTGTACGGCGGAGTGGCTCGCCGTCCAGGAGGCGTGGGGCGACACTCGTGGGCTTGCTCTCATTGGAATCACAGGTGATAGTCTGTTCAGCCACGCCGCCTACGCCGACGAGTACGAGGTCCCGGTCCCACTTGTCTCGGACTTTCACGCTGGCATCGCCGACCAGTACGACCTGTTGCTGAGTGAGTGGGAGGGCCATCAACATATTCCCGCCAGAGCGACAGTCGTCATCGACGGCGACTGGGAGGTTCGGGCCGTCGAGCAGGCCGACCCGCTCGCGCAGGAGTCGCCCTCGCCGAGCGAACGCGCGACGCGGGAACTCGACGAACTGGGCTTTGACCTCCCGCGGCCGGATGTCGAATACGACGGTTAGTAATCGACGACGAGGAGTTCGCTCTCCAGACGACCCCGTCGCATCTCGAAGCGCTCGGTTGGCTCGACGCCGAGGAGATTCGCCCGGGTCGTGTGAATCACGGCCCGGCGACAGGGTGAGGCAGCCAGTTGCTCCGCGAAGTCGGCGTACAGCGGCCGAACATCACCGCCGGTCCTGATGCCGAAGGGCATGTCCGTCACGACGATATCACCGTCGAGTAACTGCTCGCGTGCGTTCGCAACTGCGAATGAAATCTCGCCTGCGAGCCCGGCGGTGCGGGCGTTCTCGCGCGCTCCGGCCACTGCTTGCTCGTCGATGTCTGCGCCGACGATACCGACATTGTGACTTTCGTGGCACTGTTCTGCCAGCTCATCCGTCCCGGATTCGATGGCAGGACAGCGAAGCCGCCGGAATGCGAGTTCCTGTCCAATCTCGACTGGACGGCCGAGTTCCGCGCCAGCAGCTTCGATTGGAATCGTTCCACAGCCACACATCGGGTCGACGACAACGTCGCCGGAGCGAGGCGCGGCCAATCGGTACATCGCGGCGGCCATCGTGGGCCGAATCGGTGCCTCGTGCTCGAACGTCCTGTTCTGGCGGCGGTGTAACGACCGCTGACCTGTCGTGTCCACGGTGACGATAACACGCTGCTCGCGGACGAACACCCGAAAGATGAGGTCAGGATTTTCGAGGTCGACCGGCGGGCGCTGGTTTGCGGGGTACGAGTCGACGATCGCCTGTCCAACCCGAGACTCGACATCCGGGCTCTCGAAGGAGTGTTCACCGCGGCGCTGTGCACGGGCCGCAAACGACTGGTCGGTGTCGAGATACTGGGTGATGTCCACTTCCGCGACGAGGTCGGCAATCTCCCCGAGCGAGTGACACTCTCCTCGAGCGAGTTCCAGCAGGACGCGGTGAATCGTTCGCCCGCGGGTGTTGAGCAGCGGTATCGCTGTCGGCGGACCAGCACACTCAACCATGCCGGGATACAGTGTGGCGGCGTTGCTGAGTCCCAACTCTGTGAGTTCGGCCCCAGCAATCGCTTCGAGTCCGCGGTTGGTCGACACCAGAAAGCGCCACGGCCGGGCTTCGGAGTCGTGAATCCGCACGACGAGTTATTCCTCGGTCGACGCCGAGGGGCGACTGCTCGCCTTCGCTGTGGCTTGTTCGTCCTCGGCCTCGTTTTCGTCTTCTGTCTCCTGGAGTCGCTCTGGGTACTCGACATCGTCGAGAATCGCGTCGACATCGAGGCCCTGCTCCTCGGCCAGCGCTTTGAGGAGTGCACGCTGTTCGGCCTGTTCGCGTTCGATGTGGTCGACCTGCTGGCTGGTCTTCTGGAGGTCTTCTTGGAGCTGTTCGACCTGTTCGATGACCTGATTGATCTTCTTGTAGGTCTCCTCGCCAACTTTGACGACCCGCTGAATCTTCTGTTTCGTGCCTGCGATGTCCATACTGAGAGCTATGCTTGGCGGACTTGTGGGTGTTTCGGAGCGTCAGGCGGTCTCGTCGCTGTCGGCAAGCAGTTCTGAGGCGGTCAGCAGTGAATCGAGTTCGATATCGTGGTCGGCCAGATTCTCCCTGGCGCCTTCCTCGCGGTCGACGACGACGAGTACACGGTTGACGACTGCGCCGGCCTCACGGAGTGCCTCGACAGCGTCGACAGCGCTCTGGCCCGTGGTGGCAATATCTTCGAGCACCGCGATCTCTTCGCCCTGCTCGAACTCGCCTTCGATGCGGTTGCCGGTGCCGTACTCTTTGGCTGACTTGCGGACGATGACATAGGGCTGGTTGGCAGCGACGCTGGTCGCGGCCGCCAGCGGCACTGCGCCGAGCGCGACACCGCCGAGTTTGCCGTCGACTCGCTCGGCGAAGGCTGTCGCGATGGCGTCGAGACAGGCCGGGTCGGTCTCGAAAATGTACTTGTCGACGTAGTAGTTGCTCGTGCCGCCGTGTGACAGCTCGAACTCTCCAAACTTGATCGCGTCGGCGTCGCGGAGCAACTCGATGAGCGACTGCGTGTCCATATCTCTGGGGTCGCCCCGCGATTCCTTGGCTTTGCCGATTATGAGTGGGAATTGTTTGTCGAGCGGCAACGGGTACGTAGACACAGAAAGCCCCCTCACGCTCGACCCCTTTCAGTCCCGCCTAGTAGCTTGTGACACGGGCCACCGCGGGTGGGACTGAAAGGGGCGTTCACGGCGCTCCGCGCCGTGAGCTCGGGAGAGCTTTGCTCTCCCGGTGACTCTCTCAACGAACCCGGCCGACGCAAGCACCGCAACGAAGTGAGACGCGCAGCGAGGGCTGGGAGTTGAGAGAGTCGGGGCTTTCTGGCTGTCCGTCGCAACTTACTAATCCTGTTTTCCTACAATCGAAACTTCTCCCACCGAACGCAACCACTATGAACAATCGGGACACATCCACAACTGAATGGAGGAGTTCGGCTCGAGCGGCGTACGGGGGGTGGCACTGGAGACACTGACGCCTGAGTACGCACTCGGTCTTGCTGCGGCCGCCGGGAGCGTCTTCACGGAGGACCACGACCATGTCGCGCTCGGCCGTGACACCCGGGAGACCGGCGGGATGTTCGCCGACGCCGTTGCCAGTGGACTCGCAAGCGTCGGCTGTACTGTTGACCGACTCGGTGTTGTGCCGACGCCAAGCCTGCAGGCGTACTGCGAACGGACAGGCGTGCCGGGTGTGATGGTGACCGCCTCACACAACCCACCGGAGTTCAACGGCATCAAACTCTGTGGGAGCAACGGCGTCGAACTCACCCGCGACGTGCTCGAAGTCGTCGAGGACCGATTCCACGAGGGCCACGACACTGTCAACTGGCGACGGAGTGGTGAGTCAAACCACGTTGACGGCGCAAACCGTGCGTACCGCGAGGAACTGCTGGCGGCAGTCGACCGCGACGCAATCGCAGACGCTGAACTCACCGTGGCGCTGGACCCTGCCCACGGGGCCGGCGCGCTCACCAGTCCACAGTTGTTCCGTGACCTTGGCTGTCGCGTCCTCACGGTCAACGGCCAGCCTGACGGCCGATTCCCGGGCCGAGACCCCGAACCAGTCAAAGCCCACCTCGGCGACCTCGAATCGCTGGTCAGCGCGACAGACGCCGACCTTGGCATTGCCCACGACGGCGACGCAGACCGGGCGATGGTGGTCGACGAAACCGGCACGCTGGTCGAGGGCGACGCCGTCCTCGCCGCACTCGCAGCGACGACCGTTTCGGCCGAAGATACCGTCGTCTCGGCGGTCAACTGCTCACAGCGGGTCGTCGACGTCGTCGAAGCTGCCGGCGCAGAGCTTCACCTGACTCCCATCGGCTCGACGTATCTCATCACAGCTATCACGGAACTGCTGGCCGAGGGCGTTTCAGTCCCAATTGCCGGCGAGGGCAACGGCGGCATTATGTTCCCGGACTATCGAGTCGCTCGCGACGGCGCGTACACCGCCGCAAAGTTCTGCGAACTGCTCGCCGACCAGCACGCCAGCGAAGTTTTGGAGCCGTACGACGGCTACGCTCAGGCGCGTGCGAACATCGCCTACGACACCGACGCCGAGCGGGCCGCGATGGTCGACGCTATCGAACGGTACGCTTACGAAGCCGATGTCGAGGCTGACACCATCGACGGCTATCGCCTCGATTACGGCGACGCGTGGGTGCTCGCCCGACCGAGCGGGACCGAACCAGTGATTCGCGTTTACGCTGAGGCCCGCGAGCACTCCCGGGCCGAGTCACTACTCGCCGAGATGGTCGAGGCTGTCGAGGCGGCCTAACACACCACCCAAACGTTTTCGCCAGCGAGCACCAACGTTCGATTGTGATCACTCAGTTCCACAGGCGGCGATTCGCACGCGAACAGCCGCTGTTGTGGGGCTTTCGCTCTTTCTGAGGGTGGTGGAGCCGACCGGAGCGCGGGTGAAATCCGCCGTGGTCGGTGAAACCCTCCGTCTGCGAGTGAGAACCGTTAACTGACTAACCTGCGGTGTATCCACCAACAACAATGCAACTTCCGGACGCACAGGTCGCGGTGTTACAAACCGCCGACGCCGACACGGACCGCCCGATAACTGAACTTGCGGAGGAGGCTGGTCTCAAACCCGAGACTGCGACGGGCGCGGCGCTCGCGCTCGAAGAAGACGGACTGGTCACAATCTCCGAAGAAACCGACGCGACGACGACACTCACCGACGAGGGCCGTGAGTACCTCGAAGACGGCCTGCCCGAACTCCGCCTCTTCGAGGCTGCACTCGAAGCCGGTGCCGACGAGGACGCTGTCTCGCTTGGGCAACTGCTCGGCGACGCTGGCCTCGACGGCCCCGCCGTCGATATCGCGCTCGCCAACTTTGCTCGCAAAGGCTACGGCTCTGTCGACAGCGGTGACGTCTCCGCCAACCCTGACGCAGACCCAGACGCCGACGAGGAACGACAGGCGCTCGAAGTGCTCGACGCCGGCGAGTCTGTCGAGGACGAGGCCCTACTCGACCAACTCGAAAGCCGCGGTCTGGTCGACCGCCAAGAGTCGACGATTCGACTTGTTTCTGTCTCACAGGATGGCGTGACGGCACTGATGGAAGGTGTCGAAGTCGCCGAAACAGTCGGGCAGGTCACGCCCGAACTCATCACCAGCGGCGAGTGGGAAGATGTCGAGTTCGCCGAGTACAACGTCGAAGCCGAGGCTGAGGAGCCGTCACACGGCAAGGAACACATCCTCCGCCAGACCGCAAACCGCGTGAAAGACGTGCTCGTCGGGATGGGCTTTCAGGAGATGGAAGGGCCACACGTCGACGCCCAGTTCTGGATCAATGACTGCCTGTTCATGCCACAGGACCACCCTGCTCGGACCCACTGGGACCAGTTCGACCTGGAGTCGCCTGCCGAAATTCGAGACCTCCCCGACGAACTGGTGGAGCGAGTTCGCTCGGCCCATCTGGAGGGTGTCGGTCCGGATGGTGAGGGCTATCACTCCCCGTGGGAGGAAAGCGTCGCCAAGTCGCTGGACCTCCGTGGCCACACCACGTCGCTATCGATGCGCCATCTCTCGGGCTATGCGAAAGGTGACCTCGAACCGCCGGAGCGGTATTTCAGCGTCGAGAAAGTCTACCGAAACGATACGCTGGACCCAACGCACCTGCTCGAATTCTTCCAGATCGAGGGCTGGGTGCTCGCCGAGGACCTCTCGGCCCGAGACCTGATGGGAACGTTCACCGAGTTCTACGAGCAGTTCGGCATCACCGACTTGGATTTCAAACCACACTACAATCCCTACACTGAGCCGTCGTTCGAGCTCTTCGGCACCCACCCCGAGACGGGCGAAATCGTCGAGGTTGGGAACTCCGGCATCTTCCGGTCAGAGGTGCTCGAACCGCTCGGTGTCGAGGCAGACGTAATGGCCTGGGGACTCTCACTGGAACGACTACTCATGCTTATGTACGGCTTCGAGGACATTCGCGATGTGCACGGGACGTTGTGTGATCTTGAACTGCTGCGAGACGTGGAGGTGGTGTACTGATGCCCGTCGTTGACGTCGATCCTGACGAACTCCGCCAGTTAGTCGGCACGGACAAGGACGACGACGAACTCCGCGAAGACATGTTCGCACTCGGTCTCGAATTCGAGGGCTGGACTGACGAAGACGAGTTCCAACTCGAATTCGCGCCGGACCGCCTCGACCGCCTTTCCGTCGAAGGAATCGCACGCTCGCTGCGCTACCAGTACGGCACCGACCGCGGTGTCTACATCCCGAACACGAACAATGCCGAGTGGACCATCGAGGTCGACGGCCCGCCAGCAGAACGGCCGTATGTCACCGGTGCAGTCGTTCGTGGACTGGAATTCGACGAGCGCTCGCTCGAGTCGCTCATCCAGATTCAGGAGAAACTGCACGCGACGATGGGCCGCCAGCGAGCGAAAGGCGCTATCGGTGTCCACGACCTCGTCGCGCTGAAAGGCACAGCAGGAGCTGGCGGCGGGAAGACGATTCGGTACACGTCGATGGACCCTGACGAGGAGCGGTTTGTCCCACTGGAAAGCGAGGACGGTATGACCCCACGCGAGGTGACCGACTCGCATCACATGGGCTCGCAGTACGCCGACCTCGTCGCTGATTTCGAGGAATATCCGGCAATCTACGACGACATCGGGCTGTTCTCGTTCCCGCCGGTCATCAACGGTCGCCGAACCGAGGTCTCCGAAGACTCGCGGGACCTCCTTATCGAGATGACGGGAACTGACCAGTGGACGGTCGACCACATGTGTAACATCGTCTGCTACGCGCTGTCGGCCCGCGGTGGTACTGTCGAGCGCGTTACCGTCGACTACACCGACGACACGCCCGGCGAGTACGCCGGCCAGACGCTCGACCGACCCGACTTCACAGTCAAGACGAAGACCGTTGCCCACGACCGTATCGAGAGTATCATCGGCGTCGAATTCGACTCTGGGACGGTGCTTGACTGTCTCGAACGCGCCGGTCTCGACGGCGAGTTCGACGAAGACGACGAGAGCTACGAGGTCGAGATTCCGCCCTACCGCGTCGACGTTATCCACCCGCTCGACGTGATCGACGACATCGGTCGGGCCTACGGCTTCAACGACCTCGACCCACGCTATCCAGACGTGTCAACGGTCGGCGGCCGCCACGAACGCTCGCGACTCGAAGACGCCGCTCGGGACACGCTGGTCGGACTGGGCTTCGAGGACCTGCTCAACTTCCATATGATCTCCGCCGAGGAGAACTACGACCGCCTCGGCGTCGAAGCAGGGACGGACGTCGTCGGCGGTGGTGACCCGGTGACGATTCGTGAACCGTACAGCGAGGCATACGAGATTCTTCGCACGTGGGCACTGCCGTCGCTGTTGCTGGTTCTGGAAAACAACACCCACCGCGAGTATCCACAGCACCTCTCAGAGATCGGGCTTGGGGCTGAACTGGACGACAGCGAAAACACCGGCGTTGCCGAACACCAGACTGTCGCCGGTGTGCTTGCTGACACTGAGGCCTCATACGAGGACGCCCGCGGTCGCCTGCAGGCACTCGCGCAGGCTTTCGACGCTGAACTGGAGACGCCGCCAACAGAGCACCCGACGTTCATCTCCGGCCGGACGGCTGAAGTCGTGCTGGATGGTGAATCTGCCGGTGTGATTGGTGAGATTCACCCGAAAGTGCTCGTGGAACACGACCTGGAACTTCCCGTTGCAGCGTTCGAGTTCGAGTTAGACGCGCTGGAGTAATCGCGAACGAGCACCGCGAGGAGCGACTTATTGATTCAGATTTTTGCTGAGAGTACTGTGAACCTGAACCAAACGAGCGGGGGGTTGTGCTAGTCTCACTCTACCGCGAGCGCGCTCCTGCACGCTCGCGGCCTTTTTCTCCACCGGGAGAGCAAACTCTCCCGAGCCTTCACTCACTCCGTTCGTGAAGACCACGTTTTTGCCGTGAGTGGTTGCGAACGGCGTGAGCAACCCGAACGATAAAAAGGTGGTTGCTCAGCGACTACCGTCCGATCCGTTCGCGGCTGATCTCCGCGCCGGTCGGTGTGATAATGAGTTGGTCGTCGTCTTTCTGGACGATATCACCACGGACCTCCTTGGCGACCTGTTTCAGCTCGTCCGTGATATGTTCCATCGTCCGGTCTTGGGTGCTGTGACGGGTGATGTCCGCGATGACAATGTTGCCGTCGTACACTTCGTCTTTGATGTCGATCACGTCAGATTTATCGCCAATCTTCGCGATTTTGACCTGTGTTTCAGCCTCGATGTCATCTCCGGCCAGTTCGTCGGCACTGAGTTCGACGTAATCCTCGGTCTGTCGGGTGCCGCCCGAACTCCCGAGTATCTTGCTCATGAGTCCCATACGAAAGGAAGCGGCCGCCGACCGCTTAGGCTTTACGTCAGACATGCCGGGTCAGCGTCAGTTAGACTGTCAACTCGTAGAGGTCGTCACCGACGTGGTGAATCGACTCGACGACACGGCCCTCGTCGCCGACCATGTCGTCTCCATCGGTGAGCGCCCGACCGATTGCGAGAAACTTCCCGTGGCCTTCCTCGTTGATGACGACGAGGTCGCCCGATTCGATCACATTGTCGGCCTCGACGATGCCCGGCCGCATCACGTCTGCGCCGTCGGAGACGAACTGGATTGCCCCGGCGTCGACGGTGACGATTCGCGTGGTTGGCGGGAACTCGTTCGCGCCACGGACGGTCAGAAACGGTTCTTCTTCTGCGTTCGAGGCAGTGTCCTCGCTGTCGACATACAGGACCAGCGGGTCGCCGTCAACGAGGACGACGTTCCAGTCGCTGTTGTCGAACTCGACCTTCTCGAAGGAGTCGGCCTCGACGGTGACGCCGAGTTCGGCCTCGATACGCTCTTGGATTGTATCGATCGCATCCGACCGGAGGTGGTGGCGCGACTTCACGTCCATATGTGTGGGTCAGCGGCCGTGTGCATAAACGCCTCGGCTTCGCCGAACGGCCCCTCGCAGTGCCCTCGCTGCCCGACTCTCGTTTCCCGGCCCGAAACGAGCCCGAACTGTTATCAGCATTCCAGCCCAATCTCTGCTATGGTCTTGGAGTCATTTATCGGCGATTTTGCCCTGCTTATGCTCGTCGCCGGCGCGGGACTCATCATAGCCGAGGCGTTCGCGCCCGGGGCTCACTTTTTCGTCGCCGGGACCGGCATCTTCGCCGCGGGTATCGTCGGCGTGTTACTTCCCGCCTCGATTCCGGCGGCAATCACACTGACAATCATGGCCGGTGTCGTTCTCGCCACGTCCGTCGGCACGCTGTATGCCTACCGCGAACTCGACCTCTACGGCGGCAAAGGCGAGGGCCAGACCAGCGACTCCAAATCACTCCGCGGGAAATCCGGCCGTGTCACCGAGCGTGTCACGCCGACTGACGGGCAGGTCAAACTCGAAGAGGGTGGCTTCAACCCCTACTACGAGGCACGAAGCTTCGACGACGAAATCTCCGAAGGAACTGAGATAATTGTCGTCGACCCCGGCGGCGGTAACGTCGTCACCGTCGAGTCAGTCGACAACGTCAGAGACGAAATCGACCGCGAACTGGAACGCGAAGCAGAGACGACCGAACAGGCCTGATTACCGGAACCACGAGAACAGGCCACCGCGCTTTTCGTCAGTCTCTTCGGACTGCTCGCGAGGGTGTTCGAGATGTTCGTCTTCCAGCCCTTGCTGTGTCAACTGGAAAAAGTCGTCGTCCGGCAGTGCCACGTCGATGACCTCCAGGTCGGTTGGCTCTCCCTGATTGTCGAAGGCCTGCCAGTCCGTCCGGCCGTACGGGGCGCCGATGATAATGTGGACCCTGCCGCTGGTGAACGTCTTCAGGTCGGCGTCGCTGGGCCGGAGTACGCCGTTTGGGTGTGAGTGCACAGAGCCAACAGAGTTGATATCGTTCGGTCGCATCATCTCTTTGACCGACGCGCTGGTCGGACCCGACTCGGTGCCCGGAATCACCAGAATATCGGTGATGACGCGTCCATCTCGGTCGAGGTCGAGTTTACTCGCGCTCTCGGCGCGCAGAAAGCCCATATATTCGTTCGGATGGGTCTGCTCAGAGGCCGAGAGAATGAACTCGAGTGTCTCCGCCGCGATGCCGAGCAACTCCTCCGACCGAAACAATCCCATTGCCCATATTCTGGCCTCTCGGTCCCTAAGTATTCTGTTCGTCCGACCGGACCGCTTTTGCGCCGGTGGCCCTTTCGCTGTGGTATGTGCGGTCGCTACACACTGTTTGTCTCGCCGGCGACGCTGTCCGACCGGTTCGGCGTCGATACCGAAGCCTACGAACCGACGTACAACGCTGCTCCGGGCCAACACCTTCCGGTCGTTACCGACGATGACGCGGGGCGACTGCGGCGACTGGAGTGGGGGCTGATTCCAGCGTGGGCCGACAAGCGAAGCGACGGCGGACATATCAACGCCCGCGCCGAGACACTCGACGAGAAGCGAAGCTTTGCAGACGCCTTCGCGGGCACAATCGAAACTGGTGGTCGGTGTCTCGTCCCCGCAGACGGGTTCTACGAGTGGGTCGACACCGACGAGGGAACTCAGCCCTACCGAGTCACCTTCGCCGACGGCCGACCGTTCCTGATGGCGGGACTCTGGACGCGCTGGCAGCCACCGACAACCCAGACTGGTCTCGACGCCTTCGGCGACGATGGGGCCGAGCCAGAGGCTGACCCAATCGATACGTTCAGTATCGTTACGACTGAGCCAAACGACCTCGTTTCGGACCTCCATCACAGAATGGCGGTTATCCTGCCTGACGAACGCGCTGAAGAATGGTTGACCGCGCCACCTGAACAGGCGGCTGACCTACTCCAACCGCATCCTGCCGACGCGATGCACGCCTATCCTGTTTCGACGGCAGTCAACGACCCGAAAAACGACCGGCCTGATGTTGCTGACGCGGTTGGCTCACCGACTACCGCCGGGGCCACCGAACAGCGCTGACTTGATTCGCGACCCGACGCTCGGGGACTGATACAGCAGTTCTTCGTCGATCTCGACGCCACCGTCTGTTGCCGACTCTGTGTCGCTCGTTTGCTGGGTCGCCCGCTTGCGCTCTCCCGGACCGGGGTTGTTCCCACGCGCACTGGCTGTTGGACTCGGCGGCTCTGTGTTGGGTTCCGCTGTTGGGCTGGCGGTCTGCTGGGTGTTCGACGTAGTGGGTGTCTGCTGGGAGTTCGATGTTGCGGAGGGGTTCTGGGTCCCTGACGCAGTAGTTTGGGTCTGAGCACTCGACGCAGTGGCCGTCTGCTGAGTCTTCGGCGGTTCGTCCGAAGCGTCTGTGCTCGATGTGGCGGACGCTGTCTGAGCGGCGTCCGGGCTCGTCGACTCCACGGGCTTGGGGCTATCCGCACTCGACTCGGCCTCTTCGATGAGTGCCGTCGCCGACGGTTCGGTCTCGATGTCTGTCTCGACTGGGTCCAGTTCCTGCGGCGAGTGTCCTTCGTCGATGGCCTGGTGATACGCCGCCTGCAGTTGGCGGAGTTTCCCCTCAAGTTCGTCCACGCGGGCAGCCTTCTGTTTGAGTTGCGCGCGCTGGTCGCGCAGCATCTCGACCTCCGCTTCGAGACAGGCCAGTTGTTCGGAGAGTTCCTCGACACGCTCGAAGGACTCGATACACTCGCGAATGACCTCTGATTTCGAGCGATATGCCTCCCCGACGTCCGACTTCTGCTCGAGAATCTCCTCGTGTTCGTCGCTGATTGTCACCGTCAGGCGTGGCATACGTGTGCTGAACGTCCCACTACGGATAATTAAAACTGCGTCAGACGGCAGGCATACTTCTGTCACTCACCAATCTCGACGACCAGTACTGGCTGGTTGGCATTTTTTACCACGCGTTCGGTCGTACTCCCGAGTTGTGCCACCCGCTCGCGGCCGTTCTTTCCGTGAGTGCCCATAACAATCAGGTCAGCACCAACGTCATCGGCGTAGTCGACAATCTCTCGATGCGGCGTCCCTTCTCGCTTTGCGGGTTCGGCGGCAACTCCTTCGTCCTCGATACGGACCTCCGCGTCGTCGAGGGCGTGGGTTGCCTCCTCTTCCAGCGAGCGCCGGACTTCCTCAATCGTCTCGTCGTCGGCGGCCCTGAGGTGGCGCTTGTCGACGATGTATAGCGGGTGAATTGTTGCACCCTTGTCGATGGCGATGGTCAGCGCGTGGTCGAGTGCTTCTGTCGTTGCGGAACTCCCGTCGGTTGGCAGCAGGATTGTGTCGTACATATCCCTCTGTGTGCAGGGTGGATAGTTGTACGTTTCCCCCAACAGCACGCTTTTTGTTGGCCGTCCGGTGGCTGGTAGTAATGCAACTGCGCTGTCTGCACGCCAACGCCGCCACCTTCGCGGTCCGCGACCACGACCCCGACAGCGACGGCTCCGGCCCGACTGTCGACGTCTCTGGCTCTATTGTTGCTCTCGTCGCTGTCGAGACTGCCGACGCCGACGCTCCCGGGCAGGTCGCGGACGTCGCTGCGGACCGGATTGCGGAGATGGCTGCCAATCTTGGCGAGCAGACGGTCGTTCTCGTTCCGTTCGATGGGCTGACTGACACGCCCGCACCGGAAGCAACTGAAACGGCGGCACTCGACGCGCTTGCCGACCGTCTCGATGGTGAGGTGCACCGCGTTCCGGTCGGCGAGCCATTCGCGTTCGACCTCGACGCCCGCGGCCACCCCCACGCCAACCAGGCCTTCGAGATTGACCCACCCTCCCGAACCGACGGCGAGTGGCTGCTTCTCGACGATGGCGACCTCGCTTCAGTTGACGGGCATCGACTACTTGCAGATGGACAGCTCATCGACCGACTTGCCGCCGACCGACTGTGGCCCGACGCGGGGCCGCCGTTGGCCGAAGGCGACTACCTTCTTCCGGCCGGTGCTTTTCTCCGTGACTCCCTCGTTGACCTCGCAACCGACCGATTCCGGTCCGCGGGCGCGCTGCCCGTTGGACGTGTGCCAGAGGAGAGCGCAGACAGTCCGAACCCCCACGAATTTGTGACCGGCGAGTCGGACTTTCCGCTGGCTCTCTACACCGCCAACACGAGTGCTCCAGTACTCGCGACTGCAATCCAGCCCGAGGACGCGCTCGAAACACTCGCTCGCCACCTCGACCTGACTCTCACCCTGCTCGCTGACCTCGCGCTCGACGCGCAGCCTGTCTGTCGCGTCGACTCGGCGTTTCTCGAACGCAATCGCGACTGGTTCGCCGACCGTGCACAGCGCTTCAACCAACCACTGCTCGTCGAACGCCGCGCGGACGCCGACCAGCCAGTCAGGGTCGAACTCCTGCTCTGTGCCGAGAGGTACCGGGTGGCCGAACCGACCGTCTGGCTCGAAGACACGGACGAGAGAACCGTTGTGCGCTCACGCCCCCTCGGCGACCCGACGCGACTCGTCGCCGCGCTGGCCCGACACGCTGCCCAGCGCGACCCGCCGCAGTTTCCGACGTGGCTCTCGCCAACCCAACTGCGACTGATTCCGCTGGCAGACGAACATACCGACCTCTGTGCCCCGATTGCTGACGACCTTGCCGCCGCTGGCGTTCGCGTCGACATCGACGACCGGGACCTGCCGGTCAGCGAACGCCTCGACGACGCCGCAGCGGAGTGGGTCCCCTACGACGCTGTCATTGGTGCGGAGGACGCCGAACGCTTCGGCGTCACAACTCGAACTGACCAGCGCGAGCGAGAGTACACGACCGACTCCTTCGCCGAGCGAATCGAACGTGAGACGGCGGGCTTTCCGGACCGACCGCGGCCGCTTCCGCGGCTGTATACCGACTCTCCCGCTCGCTTTCGAGCGCGACCGACCGACGAGTAACGACCGAGTCGAAACGCACAAACTCACCCCCGACGAAACCCGGCCAATGTCCGTGCTGGAACGGTACGAGCCGCTTATCGACGATGTCGAGGCCTTTTATTCCGCCTGTGAGCGGCCGCTACCCGCGGCAGTGCGGGTCAACACCATCAAGACGACCATCGAGCGAGCGCAGGCGGCACTCTCCGAGGCTGACATCCCGGCCGAGCAGACCGACTGGAACCCAGAGCTGTTCATCCTGCCCGAGACATCCGCCGGCGGCAACTGGCCATACGTCCACGGCTGGCTCCACGGCCAAGAGGAAGTCTCTGCGATTCCCGCTCGCGTCCTCGACCCCCAACCCGGCGAGACGGTCTGGGACTGCTGTGCGGCACCGGGGTCGAAGACCACGCAACTCGCCGCGCTGATGGACGACACCGGCCGTCTCGTCGCGACTGACAACAACATGGGCCGGGTCTCTGCGCTGCGCTCGAACGCCGAACGCCTCGGTGTCACCAACCTCGCTATCACCATCGAGGACTCCCGGAACCACTCGCTGAAACCCTTCGGTGGCGAGGAGTACGACCGAACGCTCGTCGACGTCCCCTGCTCCTGTGAAGGAACAATTCGCAAAAATCCTGACGTGCTCGAAGAGTGGAGCTACGAACACGTCGAAGGCACCGCTGGCGTCCAGAAGGGAATCCTGAAACGCGCCGTGCAGGCCACCCGAGAGGGCGGCAGCGTGGTCTATTCCACCTGTACGTTTGCGCCCGAAGAGAACGAGGCTGTCCTCGACCACGTTCTCGACGCGGAGTCCTGCCAGATGGTCGATTTTGACCTCCCGCTGGACTCTCGGCCCGGCGTGACAGAGTGGCAAGAGCAGCGCTACGACGAGAGCGTCACCAAAGCGAAGCGTATCTATCCACACCTCAACGATACTGGTGGGTTCTTCTGTGCGAAACTGGAGGTGACCGGATGAGCGACGAGAGCACGCGCTTCGACCGCCTGCCGGCGACTGACGCAGAGCGCACTGTCGAGGAGCGAGCGAGCCGCGAGGAGGTTCTCGACTGGTTCGACGAGCGGTTCGGCATCGAGCCCAGCGTCTTCGACTCCTACAGTTTCTGGGAGCGCGGCGCGGGCAAAATCTGGGCGTTCTACGGTGATCTGGACTCTCCGGTCGACATCGAAGGGCTCGGAATGACTGTCCTGCGAACTCGTCAGGAACACTGGAAACCGACGCTCGAAGCCGTCCAGCGCTTTGGCGACCACGCCACCCGAAACACGATACAACTCTCCCGCGAGCAGGCAACGGCGTTCATGGCTGGTGATGACCAGACACTCTCGTGGGACGGTGACTGGGGGTATCTCATCGTCACGCACGAACTGGCCGGCGAGCAGGAACCGCTCGGTGTCGGGCTGTACACCTACGACGAACTGAAGTCGGTGGTGCCGAAAGGCCGGCGTCGAGAGCTGTAATCGAGAGCGTCTCACCGCGAGCGACCGACCGGTGTTCCCAAGTACACTGGCTGGCAAGACCGCGTATGGACTGGGAGACCGACCGCTCGCTGCAACTCCGGATGGTCGGAACGCTCGGATTACTTGCCGTGCTGCCGCTCGCGTTCACGTTCACGCTCACAGTCGCACTCAACCGCATTGTGCTCCCGCTGGCAGTCGAGACCGGACCGGCCCCACAGATTGGCTACGACCCGCTGCTGGTGGTCGGTCTGACTGTCGTCGGAATCGGGCTCGCCGCCGTCACGGGCGGGCGTCTGGCATTGAACTCGACCAACGTACAGACTGTCTCCGAGTCGGACTATCCGGAACTCCACGCTCGGGTCCAGCGACTCGCTACGACCGCCGACCTCGCGAAACCGACCGTTGCCGTTGTCGACTCACCAGCGCCCAACGCGTTCGCGACCGGCGGGCTCCGTAGCGGCCACACCGTCGCGGTAACGACTGGGCTCCTCGACACACTCGACGACGAGGAACTCGACGCCGTCCTCGCTCACGAACTCGCCCACGTCCGCAACCGGGACGCGACGGTGATGTCGATTGCCTATCTGCTCCCGACGCTGACCTATCTCGTCTCGAAGACGATGTTCGGCCTCCTGCATATCCTCAGCCGTGTGCTCATTTTCACGCCGGGACACGGACACGGCCACGGCGGGGACCGGGACAACGGTGGCCGAGCGATACTGGTCATTCTCGCGGCTGCCGTGGTCACAATCACCGTCTCGGCGGTGTTCTGGCTGGCGAGTAACCTTCTCTTTCGGGTTCTCTCACAGTACCGCGAGTACGCCGCCGACCGCGGCTCCGCCGCGATCACCGGCGACCCGCTGGCGCTCGCGAGCGCACTCGACAGCATCGACGGCGAGATGCAATCGCTGCCCGACCAGGACCTCCGTGACCTCGACGGCGGCGCAGAGGCACTGTACATCTTCTCTATCGACACACCGCTGTTCAACGACGAGGAGGATACGCTCGCCGACGAACTGTTGAGCCAAGAGCTGTTTCCCGCCTCGCATCCGCCGATTCCCGACCGAATCGAGCGCCTGCGGACACTGGCAACCGGCCTGGAAACCTGATTACTTCTCCCGAACTGTTCCGCCGCCGAGTCCTTCCCACTCGACGCGATAGCCCAGCGCGTTGAGCGCCGCGCTCGCGTCTTCGATTCCGGCCGCGGCGAGGCGCTCATCGGCTGCTTCGAAACGCATCCCTGCCTCGATTTCTTCGCCGAGGTCTTCGAGCACCCCCGGCGCAACCAGCGTTCGGCCCACGCGCTGATGCTTCGGGAACTCTTTACCCTCGATTGCGCTCTCGCTAACGCCGTACTCGGCCGCCACCTCGCTGATGGTCACGACCGATTTCTCGGGCGTGAGTGCTTTGGGCACCGATTCGGCGGCCGCCGCGACGAGGTCGGCCTCGTACTCCCGGAGCGCGTTCCGAACGTCTTTGACGCTGACCTGGCCGGTGTAGGGAATCGCGCGGTGGTTTCGGGTTTCGACCTCCTCACCCACGCCGAGGCTCTCGTCGACGGCAACCAGCATCTCGATGTCTTCGATTGCGTCCAGCCGAGCGAGTTTCTTCTCGACGTACTCGGGGGTCCAAAAGCCCATAATCTCGAAGTACACGCGAAAATCGCTGTGTTTCCAGTCGAAGGCAAAATCCGGAATGACGACGTACTCCCCTGCTTCGATTGCGTCGGGTTCGCGAAGCAGGTCCCAGTCGAGGTCCAGCGACTCGAAGCGTGTGGCAAACTCTCGCTCGACATCGCTGTCGTAGCTCACCTCCGTCACCGGGTCGGCGTCGGGTAGCGAGAGGGAGTCGTCGTCGAGTTCGAGCGTCCGGTCGGTGCCACGGTCGTCGATGGTTGCCGTGAGGTGCCACTCGCCAGTTCCGACGACGGTTCGGAGCAGTCGCCCAAAGCGCGTGCCGTACCGACGGGTGCGCCGAAAGAGGGCGTCAGGCCCGGTGACGACAATTTCGCGGTCTGTGCCCGCGACTGTCCGGCGCTCCTCCGCTGGAAGTTTCCGAATCTCGTAGACCAGTCGGAGGCGCTTGACTGCCGAAATAATCCGTTTCGGGTCGGCACTGCGAATCCTGACCTCACGGGCGTCAAACAGCGCAGTCTGGGCAAGTGAGAGGTTGTACTGGTCGAGCAAATCTTCGGGTGCCCACTGCCGGCCCAGTTCGACGAGCACCTCGTTTTGCTCGCGGTCGGCGTACATGGCTCGCTCGATTGTTTCGGGGGTGGACGAAAGTTGGTCGGCCGCCTGCTGTAGTGCTTGCTCGCGTTCGGCCTCGGTGACGACACCGACGCCCTCACTCGCGGTGAAGACTGCGTCTCGCGTCCGGCGTGGGTCGAGGTCCGACTGGACGTCCCACGTCGCGTCGTCGTCAACGAGTTTCGCCAGCCCACGGACGAGTTTGAAGTCTTTACTCTCGCGCTCGATGTCGGTCAGCGAGTCGTCGAGTTGGTGGCGTGGCTGGTCGACGTGTCCCTGATAGCAGCCAATGACCCGCGCCGCCAGCGACTCCTGGTCCGGGCCGACAAACTCGGGCTGGTAGCCGCCGCCGCGCCGTGAGACGCGGAGCAGGTCTTTCCGCAACACTGTGGTATCTTGTCGTAGCCGGGAGAAAACGCTGTGGGCTTTTGAGGAGTTGGTATTGAATGAGATGGCCGAGTTTCAAGGAACCAGAAAGCCCCGGCGCTCTCGACTCCCGCGACTCGTTGTCTCAGAAAATCAGAGATTTTCAGGATGACGAGAGAGCTTTACTCTCTCGAACCACGCGCGCTCCTTTCAGTCGCGTGCTTACGTCACCGGGAGACTCCGTCTCCCGAGCTCACGGCGCTTCGCGCCGTGAACGCCCCTTTCAGTCCACCCTGTTGCTCGTGTCACGGGCCACCGCGGATGGGACTGAAAGGGGCCGCTCGCTTGGTCCGTCCCGGCCGAAGTAAGCACCACAGCCCGAAGGGCGAGGAGCGCAGCGAGGTCGTTCGAGAGAGCGAAGCTCTCTCGTGATGACGAAAGACGGCAGCGCCGTCTTTCGAACCACCCGGACGGTCAAGCGAGCGGGGGCTTTTTGGTTGTTGTAAATCGAGAACCCTCCGGTAGTCTCGTAAAACCTCTCCGTGCTACTCAATCCGAACAAGCAACTCGTCGATGCGCTTGCGACCTGTCTCACCAAGTTCGCGGTGCGGGCTGCGGGCGTACCCCGCCGGGAGCCCTCGCGACCGCATCGCGTATTTCAGCCCTGGAATGCCGTACTCCGTGGTGACGGCTCTGTTGAGTTCGACCAGCGGGCGGTTCTGGGCCAGCGTCCGCTCGGGGTCGTTGGCGTCGTCGACAATTTCAGCGAGTGGGCTGGGGGCGAGATTTGCCAGCGCGAGGACGCCGCCGCTCGCACCTGCGGCCAGTGCCTGCGCGAGAATACTCGCACTCCCGACGAACACATCGAAGGAGTCGTCCACTCTGTCGAGTGTCCGGACCGCCGCCTCGTAGTCGCCGGTTGAGTCCTTCAGCCCCGCAATGTTTGGGTGCTCTGCCAGTTCGCCAACCGTTTCGGGGTCGAGTTGCGTGCCAGTGAACGACGGAACCGAGTAGAGATAGACTGGGACATCGACTGTTGTGGCCAATTCGCGGTAGTACTCAGCCAGTGTCGCCTGACTGTGGTCGTAGTAAAAGGGTGTCACGACCAGCGCGGCGTCGGCACCGGCGTCAGCGGCAGCGGTGGTCCAGTTTTGACTCTGTTTCAGCCCCGGCGCACCCGTCCCGGCGAGCACCGGGGCAGACGTTGCGTCAGCGACAGCCTCGATGACGTTCGCTCGTTCGGTTGGCGTCAACAGCGGCGCTTCGCTGGTCGTGCCACAGGGGACGAAGAAATCTACGCCGTCCTCTAAGTGGTCGACGAGGTCGGTCAGTCGGTCGTAATCGACCGCGCCGGATTCGTCGAACGGCGTCACGAGTGGTGGGCCGACTCCCTGCATGTTACGCCCAGTTGGCGGTGTCGAGGACGATTGGTGCAATCGCCTGTGCGATGCGTCTGGCGCTGGCCTCGGTTTCGAGCATCGAGACGTTGCCCAGCGAATCGTTGACTGACTTGCTCACCTCGACTGTTGCAAGCCCGTCATCGCCGACGATATCTTCGACCGTGGCGGTCAGTCGCGTCTCGACCTCCTTCCTCGCGGTCGGTGCAAGTTCCTCGTCGGCCGGCAGGAGGTCGTACGTCACCGCGTAGCCCTCCTCGTACTCCTCGATACCGAAAAATGGGACACCGTTCTGCTGGGCCTGTGCGTACCCCGCTTCGACGGCCGCTTTCCCGCTGAACACCGGGATTTTGAACTCGTCTTGGGCGTCTGTCACAGTCGATAGTAGCAGTGCCCGCGTTATCAATTTATCCGCTTCGCTGGGCGAATCCGCGTTTCGTCACCAGCCGGTCTATTTCAGCAACGACGCCGTAGCAGACAACAGCCACAGCGACGGCCCCGAGTGTACTCAGGCCCAGCCCGACCCACCACAGCGCCGCGGCGATTCCGAGCCCGAGGCCGATACCAGTGCCGCCGGTGCGTGGAGTCACGACCAACCGACCCGCGGCCCAGCCAGCGAGGCCGACGCCCGCAAGGCTGGCGAGACCAGCCAACAGTGCGGGCTGGTCGAAGACAAATCCGCCGACGACTGCGAGCACGACGCCGACTGCGAGGCCAAGAGCTGTGCGTTCGAGCGTCGCAGCGAGGCGGCGGCCGTTCGTTTCGTATTCGTGGTCCTCCGAAAAGAGGGTCTCGTGCTGCTCGACGCGCTGGCCGGCGGTGATTGCTGTCGCGCCGCCGTCGGTCGTCGGCACTCCTGTCGGAGATTCGTCTACCGTCTCTGGCGTCTCTGTCGAGTCGTCGAGCCACGGTGACTCCGTGCTCACGCCGGCGAACTCGACCGGCAGGCTCGCTGCCGTCTCGAAGGTCGGGCTGTCCTGCACCTGGAAGTGGAGGTGTGGTTCCGAGGAGTTGCCCGTGTGGCCACATCGCCCGATTCGCTGGCCCCGATCAACGCTGTCGCCCGGTTTGACGGTCACGCTGCCGGGGACAAGATGTGCGAGACAGGAGAACTCGCCTGGGGCGTGCTGAACCGTCACGTAGTTGCCCCGAATATCCCGCTTCAGTGGGTGCGAGAAGCCGCCGCCTCGGTTCGGTTCGAGGTCTGACTCGAAGACATCGACGACGACGCCGTCTGCTGGCGCGAGCACCGGTTCGTCGTAGCAGTAGTAGTTTGCAATCCCGGCGCTCGCTCCCTCCGGACGGCTTCGACCCGCGTCGTCAGTTTTGACGAAGTCGTAAGCGTAGCGCTGGTTGACGGGGAACCACGAGTGCGAGAACTCCCGGTCGAGGCTGCCGTTGACGACGGTCCACTCGCCGTCGACGGGAAGCCGATACTCGACGGCGCGCTCGTCGCCGCGGGCCGGGAGTGACCCGCGGTGGCGGATGGCGGCGACAGCGGACCCGGCCATCTGAAACACGTCCTGCAGCATCAACAGCGGATTTGCGAACAACAGCGGCAGGGTCGCGTAGAAGGTCAGCATCTCTCGCCAGTCACCCACTTCGAGCCAGTCTGTCGGTGCCGTCGATTCCTCGGCACCGCGCTTGAGCACCGCGTCGACAATCGGTCCCACGAGTATCCAGAGAAAGAACAGGAAAAACACCGAGAACACCTCCAGAAACGCCAGTGAGTCCACGACATAGCTCGGCAGCGAGAGCGCGCCCAACAGACCCAGTCGTGTCGGGTCTGCTCGTCGAAGCCACTCCCGGAGTCGTCCGGCCCAGTTGGTCGTCTGTGTCTGCTTTGCGGTCATCATCTGTTCTGTGAGGCTATTGGTAGTTAGTGATTTTGCGAACTGGATTTCACAACCCATGTTTACATACCACGTTCCGGAACCAACTTGAGCGACGGCCGACCAGTATGGGTATGGACCTCGGAGACGGTCGGTCGCCGGCGCGGGCGGCCGACGATGTCGACGCTCGGGAGGCCTTTGCCCTGCTCGGCCACGATATTCGCCTAGAGATTCTGCTCGCGCTGCTGGAAGACTGGTTGGCGGCTCACACCCAACCGAAATCCTACGCCGAGTTGATGGACGCTGTCGGGATGGAAGACAGCGGGAAGTTCAATTACCACCTCGACAAACTGCGCGGGGTCTACGTCCGACAGGTCGAAGACGGCTACGTCCCGACGGCGAGCGCGACAGCGCTGTACCGGACGGTCCTCGCACACCGCCCGACCGAGACTGTCGAGACCGACCAGCGACTCTCGACGGTTACCTGCCCAGCCTGCGGGGCCGACCCTGCACTCCAGTACGACCGCGGGTTCGTCACCGTCGACTGTCCCGACTGTTCGGCGTGGGAGGGAGTCACCTACCCGTTCCCACAGAACGGGTTCGAGTCCCACGACACCGAGCAGCTGCTCGTGGCGGTGAGTGAACGGGTGCGCCACGAAGTTGGACTCGCTCGGACGGGGCAGTGTCCAGCCTGTGCCGGCCCGACGACAGTTGACCTCCGACTCGACCACGTCGAAGACGACGGCTGGGTCGAACTCGCCTGTGGGTCGTGTACCTTCGTCGTCGGCGTCGACCCGCTGACGACGCTCCTGACCGACGACCGCGTGGGGTCGGCACTGCGCGAGGTTGGCCTCGACCCGCTGGCCCACGACTGGGACCGACCGAACAGCCAGCCAGTCGTTCGCTCCCGAGACCCACCTCGACTCGCGCTGACTGTTGCTGGTCCGTCCGGAACTGCGAATATCATTCTGACCGACGCACTCGAACCCGAGGATGTCATAGTCGAATAATCCGGCCGTACTTGGGGAGTATCATTAAATACGAGGCGGTCGTCTGATAACTATATGACAGAGGAGACTGTCCACGAATCTGAGGAGCAACGCAGCCGGCGCGGTATTTCATCATTCTTGCGACGAATCTCGAACCGACTCCGCCGGGGGGAACCAGTGCCGGTCGACGAGGAACAGACGGTGACTGTGGAACCGCCCGAAGAAGCCGAACTCGACGTGGAAGTCGAGCGTGCAGGCGGAAACATCAACCTCGAAATCGACGTCGAGTGGGCCGAGGAGGAAGGCGGTGCAATCGAAACTGAGACACAGGCCAGCAAGGCGACGTTCGGCCTGTACACGGACGAGGCCGGCGAACACCGCTGGCGACTCCGCCACAACAACGGCAACATCATCGCTGATGGCTCCGAGGGCTACTCCTCGAAGCAGAAGGCAAAGCAGGGCCTCGAAAGCGTCAAAAACAACGTCGCTGGCGCGTACGTCGAAGACCTCTCGAAAGACGAGCAGGACGAACCGCAGGAGGGTGGCAGCAAGGCAACCTTCGAGATTTACGAGGACAAACAGGAGAAATGGCGCTGGCGACTCGTCCACGACAACGGCAATATCATCGCCGACTGTGGCCGTGGCTACTCCTCGAAGCAGAAGGCCAAGCAGGGACTGAACTCGGTCAAGAGCAACGCACCGGGCGCACCTGTCGAAGCCGACACCTGACCGTCACAGTCGACGGCTCTGAGCCGACAGTTCTATAATGGCCTTTGTCTTAGACCCGATAGAGACCATGATGGACAAACTCGACCCGAAGATCATCGCCGCGGTGTCGTTCCCGGCGCTGCTGATCGTGTCGCTGCCGTTCGTATACATCAGCGGCATCTTCTCGATCATCCTCACGAACCAGTTCCTCAATCCGTCCATCCATCCGGATTCGAGCATTGGCTACACCGTCGGTCCCGCCGTCGGCATCCTGTTCGCGCTCTGGGCGTCGAACGGGATGTACCGACTGGCAAAGGAAGTGCAGGACGAATCAGGCACCGAGATGCCGACCGCATAAAAATCGACGACACCGAGTCGTCGCGCGGCTATCGGAGGGCCGATGTCAGGGAGCGGGGATTTCACCCCATCGTTCCCTTTCTTTCGTATCGTAATAAACAACGACGCCAGTTTCTCCCTCAGAAACTCGACAGCGCTCCGAGCACCGCATCGCCGAACGTTGACAGCGCCGTCTCGGGGTCTTCACCGCGCAGTCCGATGAGTACGTGGTCGACCCCAATCTGGTTCAGTTGCTGGAAATACTCCCGGAACCACTCGACGCCCGCACGGTAGCCCTGATGAATCGGTTCGGGGCCGGCCGCCGGGTCGTCGGCCAGTTCGACACCCAGCGCCATCGCGAACGGTTTTTTGCCCCCGGCCGCACGCCAGTCGTCGAGAAACGAGCGCAGCGTCTCTTCTGGCAGGTGATAGAACAGCCAGCCGTCGCCGTGGTCGCCAATCCACGAGAGCTCCTGTCGTGCGTGACCAGTCGGTAGAATCGGAATCTGACTCGCTGGTTTCGGCACGAGGTCGAGGTCGCCGTCAAGCGTGCCCCACGGGCCGTCGAGGCTCGGAAAGTCCGCAGTCCACAGCGCTCGGAGCCACCGGACCGACTCGCGGAACAGTTCGCCACGCTGCTCGGCGTCGACTCCGAAGGCGTCGAACTCTGGGTCTCGGTCGCCGGTCGCGGCACCAACCACCAGTCGCCCGCCCGATAACTGGTCGACTGTGGCGGCACTTTTCGCGACGTGGACCGGATGCCGGAGTGGCAGGACGACGCTGCTCGTCCCAAGTGTAATTTCGTCGGTGCGTGCTGCGACCGCCGCCAGCCACGGCCAGATGTCGAAGGTCTGGCCGGCATCGCCGAACTTTGGCCAGTACAGTGGGACGTCTCGCGCCCACAGCGCATCGAAACCGACCGATTCGGCGTGGGCGGCGAGGTCGAGTTCTCGCGCTATCGGTGGCTGTGACTCCCGGCTATCTGTCAGCGGAAAGCCGACACCGACGGTGAGCCGGTCAGAGTCTGCCAGCGCTGTTGCCGTCGGATTCGACGCAGGCTGGGTCACAGCTGGTCTTCGGTGTCGACAGTAAAAACGGCTCTGGCGTCGTGTCAGTTACCCCAGAGATGCGTACGTTTATGCCGCCTTCGGACCGAGCTACCACATGGACCGACGGACGTTCATCCTCGGGGGGGTTTGCGGCGCGGTAACGGGCGGTCTCGCGGGCTGTATGGACACTGAGGAGACCGACAACTCTGACGACGACGCGTCCGTCGATGGTGTCCACCGTGACGTTCACGTCGAAGTAGACGACCTCAGGCGTGAGGCTGACAACCAGATTGTCGAGAACGGGCAGGTCTCTATTATTCTCGAACTCAGAAATATCGGCACCGAACCAGAGTACGCAGCTGTGACGCTCCAGATGCGTGACCGGGAGGGCAAGGCACTCGGCTCACCGTACACTCGACAGCACGGCCCGATAGCCCCCGAAGAATCGGCCGAACTCCGGTTCGACGTCGAAGAAGCCGAAGACGAGATCGGTGGCTACGAACTCGTCGTCAGCGAAGGCGAGCCAGACGATGACAGCGCAACCGGCTGACCCGCCGGGACCGAAACCCGTAATTACCAGCGGCTCGCCGAAGCTGGTATGCGAGTGGTTGTCAACGCCGCGACCAGCGCCGACGGGAAACTCTCTTCGCGGGAGCGCGAACAGGTCGAGATCAGCAACGACGCCGACTTCCAGCGCGTCGACGAACTCCGGGCTGACAGCGACGCAGTTATGGTCGGCGTCGGCACCGTGCTGGCCGATGACCCGTCGCTGACAGTTGCCGACGAGTCACTTGTCACCGCCCGGACTGACCGAGGCGACCCTGAACAGCCAGCGCGCGTCGTCGCTGACTCGCGGATTCGCACGCCGCCTGACGCGAAGGTGCTCGACGAGCGCGCTGGGAGCTATTTGCTTGTCAGCGAAGCCGCCCCGACCGATTTCGTCGGCCAGATGGAAGAGGCAGGTGCAACAGTGATTCAGGCCGGCGACGCCCGCGTTGACCTCGCGGCTGCCTTCGAGGAACTCGCCGACCACGGTATCGACCAGCTGATGGTCGAGGGCGGTGGCGAAATTATCTACTCGCTGTTCGAGAGTGGACTGGTCGACCGTCTCTCACTCTTTGTCGGGCCGAAGATTATCGGCGGCCGTGAGGCGCCGACGCTGGCCGACGGTGATGGCTTTGTCGAGGACTTTCCCACGCTCGACCTCGAAAATGTTGAACGGCTTGGTTCCGGCGTTGTCCTCAGCTATACTGTTCGCTGATCAGTGGTCGTGGCCGACCATGTCGGCGAAGGACTGTCCGAAGCGCTCCTCGAACAGTTCCATCGTCTTCTCTTCGACATCCTCGATGTCCGAGCCAACCTCTCCCTGTGAGTGGTGGATGATACCGTGGATCTGCTGTGCGACACCCAGCAGTGCCAGGTCACCGAGTACCGCTGATGGTCCCTCGTTGCCCTCGTTGAGCAGGTCAAGTGCACCGGCCGGGATTTCGAGTTCGTCGCTGTCCTCCTCCGTTTCGATAGTGACTGTGAGTGTCTCGACTGACATAGTTCAGGTAGGGGGTGGAAGACGTAAACATTCCCGGGTCGCGCGGCGTCAGTCGTCGCCTTCGGCGGCCTGCGTGCCAGCGGCCGTCGCTTCGGCCTCGGGGCCCTCTTCGAGATAGTCGTCGATGTCGAGCGCGGCTTTCGTTCCCATCCCACCGGCGGTAATCGCCTGCTGGTAGTGGTGGTCGACCACGTCGCCGGCGGCGAAGATACCCTCGACACCAGTTTTCGTCTGGCCACCGCCGTCGCCGCCCTGTATATCGATGTAGCCTGCCTCGTCCAGTTCGACGCCCGTATCCTGGAGATAGTCGGTGTTTGGCGTGTGACCAATTGCGACGAAGACCGCGCCTACGTCGTGGTCAAACTGCTCGGTCTCAGGGTCGTCGAGTTTCTCCGTCGGGTAGCCCTCGTCGTTGCGGGCGAGGGTGACGTGGTCGACGCCTTCCTCCTCCGAGCCGTGGACTTCGAGCAGTTCGGTGTTGCGCATGATTTCGATGTCGCCGTTGTCGGCGTGGTCCTGCACGCGGTCGACCCAGTAGTCCTCGGCGCGGAAGTTCTCTCGCCGGTGAGCGATGTAGACGGTTTCGGCGAATTTCGTGAGAAAGCTCGCTTCTTCCATTGCAGCGTCGCCGCCGCCGACGACGAGCATATCTTCGCCGCGGAAAAAGGCTCCGTCACAGGTCGCACACGTCGAGACGCCGTAGCCCATCAGTTCGTCTTCGCCGGGTACGTCGAGCAGTCGCGCACTCGCACCCGAGGCGGCGAGGAAGGCGTCGGCAGTGTAGACGTCGCCGTTGCTCAACTCGACACGAATCGTGCCGTCGTCCTGGCGCTGGACATCCGCGACGATACCGTGGTCGAGGGTGGCACCGAACTGTGTTGCCTGGTCTTTCATCCGCTGGATGAGTTCAGTGCCACCGATGCCGTCCGGAAACCCCGGATAGTTGGCGACATCGGTCGTCAGCGTGAGTTGCCCACCGGGTTCGTCGCCTTCGAGAACGAGTGGGTCGTTGTTGGACCGCCCTGCGTAGATTGCGGCTGACAGCCCCGCGATTCCGGTTCCAGCGATAATCAATCGCCGGTGCTCGACTGGCTCTTTAGTCATACTCGAAAGTACGGTAACCGGCCGTTTGTAGGTTGCGCTGTCTTGATTGGGCGATGCCAAACCGCTTACCGCAGTGGTTCGTTTCGAAGGACCTGACGCTGTTTTGGTTTCAAACAACCAGAAAGCCCCGAGGCTCTCGGCTCGGGGGACTCGCTGCGCTCCTGTAGGTGCTTGCGTCGCCCGCCGTCGCCGAGAGCCTCGCCCCTTTCAGTCCCACCCTGTAGCTCGTGTCACAGGCTATCGCGGGCGGGGACTTTCTGGTTCCTTGAGTCCCGTTTCCTTCAACTGCTCATTAGCTCCCTCGAACGGACAACACACAATTACTCGCCGGTCGAACACCCGGTATGACCGACATCGACGCGAAGACCGACAAGTACGAGCAACTCCTCGCGGAGGCACTCGACGCCGCAGAAGTCGCTGCCCAGCCTGACACGCCGCTCGCTGACGCGGCCGCCGACTGCCAAGCAATGGCCCGTTCCTATCTCGAAGATGGTCGCCACTTCCGCGAAAACGACGACGTGGTCAACGCGCTGGCTTCGTTTTCCTACGGTCACGCGTGGCTGGACTGTGGCGCACGGATTGGCCTGCTCGATGTCCCGACTGAGGGCCACCTGTTCACTATCTGAGCTCCGCTCCATCACCCCGCCTGTGACTACTCGTCCGGCGTGACGATGGTGGCGTCGTACTCCTCGTCGGGGACGAATGCTTCCGCCTCAATTTCGACTGTGGCGTCCTCGTGGACGAGGTCCGCGACCCCAACCATCGTCGCGGCGGGGTACTCCGGAGTATCGAAGCGCTCACGCCGGAGTTCGTGCAGTTTTCGCGCGTGTCTGCGGTCAACCTCTCCTCGCGGACGTAGAACCGCAACCGCGTGATATCTGCCATCGCGCCGTCGAGGTCGTTCGTCACGATGTCTTCGATACTCTCGAAGATGACTTCGGCCTGTTCGACCGGTGCGCCTTTGGGGTGAATCAGTCCCGACAGCGAGGCCTCCACGCCGTCGGTGCGCTCCCTCGCAACGCCCACAGACATTGCAGGGTCGCTTCCGTCATCCAGTTCACCCAGTCCCGGGCCGAGGAGTATCTTCTCCATGAGTGCGTTGTCTGACCGAATAGTAGACAGCGTTTCGGTGGTGCGGTGATTGATACCGCTGTACTTGATTGTAGATTTCGGCAGTTTGGCCCAGCGGATAGAGACGAGTAGCCACTCCAGCGGCCACTACTCGAACGGATTGTCGGGTGTAGTGAGACGCGTTATTCCTGACACGCTGTCGAATCCGTCGTCGAAACTGTAGAGATACTCGATGCCTTCTCGTTGCATCGTCGCAACGATGACGGCGTCCGTGAGCGAGAGTGATTCGTAGCGTCGAAACAGCGAGCGGCCAGTGTCGAAGTCAGACTTTGCCGTCTGTCGCAACGAGAACCCGCTACTCTCGATGACAGCATCGAGCGTCTCAGTGGCGACACCGTGTCCAGCCCTCGCCTGCAAGTAGTTAATGACTTCTTCGAGAACGTCGCTCAGGACGTACCCTGTCGGAAGCTCCCCTTGGTCTATCGCCTGTGTGATTGCGTTCCCACGTTCGTGGTTCTGGTCGCGGGACAGACGCGCTGCGATGAGTACGTTTGCATCGACGACCGCAGCCATCAGTAGTCTCCAGCAACGAGGTCGTGGTCCTCGGCAGCGTCTGTCGAGTCTCCGATATCGACCGGTTCGAGCCGAGAAAACGCCCCGTACTGCTGTTTGACGAGTTTGACCGAGAGGTCGCCGTCGTCGTCGACGTGCCAGCGGATTTTGTCACCGGCCTCGACGCCGGCTTCCTGTCGTATCGCCGCTGGGACCGTCACCGAGTAGCTCTCGTTTATCGTTGTTTCGTCTTCGACCTCGTGAGACATACGAACTAGTTCGTGACACCATCTAAAATAATTTGTCTCCAAATTTACCGTGCGGGAGCGACTACCCTTGGCAACTCACCTGCTGTTTCAGCAGTTTCGAGGCGGAGCCCCCGGCCTCAAGGAGCGAGAACTTCCGACCAGTCGGAAGCGCGAAGCGAGTAGGCCGGGGTAGTTTACCACGTATAGACGACACGCTAGCGGCCCGTCCACCTGAGCACCAGCAGTGTCGCCTCGAACAGCGCAATCATCGTGATCGCAACCAGCACGGGGGCCATCCCCGTCGGGTCGGGGCTGAACAGGAAGGCAATCCCGCCGAACGTCCCCCAGAACAGCAGTCGACGCTGGACCAGCCAGCGACGAGTCACCAGCCCCATCATGATTGCCAGCATGATGAACAGCGGAATCTGGAAGACGACGGCGAACAGCCCCATCATCAGCAGGATCATGTTGAACGTCTCCTGCAGGCCAAAGGCAATGACTGCGACATCTTGGGAGTAGTAGAGGAAATACGAGAAGATGACCGGGAGAATCAGGAAGTACGCGAATGCGAGACCGATGAGTGCGAGGATAAGACTCGTCGGCACCGAGGCGAGATAGTACCGCCGCTCCTTGGGATACAGTCCCGGCCGCATGAACAGATACGTCTGGTAGACAAACACCGGCAGCGCGACGATAAACCCGGCCAGTGAGGCGACCTTGAGCCGTGTCAGAATCAGCCCAAGTGGGTGATAGACACGCGGACAGGCGGTCGCGTCTGCCCCGGCCGTGACACAGGCCTCAGGGTCGTTCCCGCCGACATCGAGAAACGAGTACCACAGAAACTCGACGGCTCGGTCGGCGAACGGTCGCGAGGGGTTCGGGATGATGAACATGATGGCGCTGACCGCACCCATCACGAACAGCACCACGAGCAGGCGCTGGATCATCTCACGGATGTGCTCGGTCAGCGGCATCTCTTCGTCGTCGGGCGCGCCGCTGAGTGCACCGGAGTCTGAGGAGACACCGCCGTCGCTGACCGGCTGGCTGCTGCCGGCCGTCCGCTCCCCAGAGGGCTCTTCCGACATTGCTCGGGAGTTGTGTAGCCGTTGTTGTAAGCCTTCTTCTCCTCACCGCTGACGAGACCGAGAGGAATAGATTGATAACGACAAGTCAGTAAGTGCCGAATAGATGTCTGGCGCGCTTGATGAAGATACGACCAAGACACTGGCGAGTGGTCGCCAGACGATTGGTGCGGTGCTGTCGGCCGCCCAGCAGAACCTCAAGCGCGCATTCCTCGTCTTTGCTGTCTTCTGGGTCGGTTCCTTCTACGCACTGCGACTGTTCGTCTGGGACCGACTCCGGACTGACCTGGTCTACAACCGGATGGATGACAAGGTTCGTGAGGCGACCGAAATCATCACCACAAATCCGTTCGAGATAATCCTCTTACAGGCGAAAATTGGCGTTGCTGTCGGTATCATCGCCACGGTTCCAGTGTTGTTGTACTACAGCCGAGACTCGCTCAAACGGCGGGGCTACTGGCCTGACGAATACATCCCGCGCTGGAAGGTCGTGGGATTCGTCACTGCCGTCCTTCTGCTCTTTCTCGCCGGCTCAGCGTACGCGTACTTTCTGTTTTTCCCGATTATGTTCAACTTCCTCGCCGCGAACGCCGTCCAATCTGGGTTTACGCCGACGTGGTCGATCGCGATGTGGACGGAGTTCATCTTCTTCCTCGCGCTCTCCTTTGGGCTTGCTGCACAACTGCCGCTGGTGATGAGTTCGCTCGCCCGGACGGGCATTGTTCCATACGAAACCTTCCGTGACAAGTGGCGCTACGCCGTCGTTGCAATCTTCGTCTTCGGGGCTGTGTTCTCCCCGCCGGACCCGTTCACCCAGATCATGTGGGGTGTGCCGCTGGTGCTGTTGTACTTCATCAGCCTCGGCATCACGAAGGTTGCCGTGCTCTCGAAACAGGCCGGCGAACAGGTGTCGACGAAATCGCTCGCCCGTGACCGCCTCAATATTCTCGGTGGTTCCTTCTTGCTCGTGTTTGCAGCCGTGTACGCATATCTGCTGGAGGGCGGGCTTGAAGCGACTAACAGCCTGCTGGCGGCGGTCAACTCCTCGGTTCGGTTCCCCACGGTCGGTGACCTCGGTGTGTTCGGCGCGCCACCGACCGCAACTGGCGTCGTTGCAGGTATTGTTGCTGGCACAGTTGGTGGCGGCGTTGCCCTGTTTTACTTCCGAATCCTCGCGCTGGAGGAGTTGACGAGCCAGGAAGACCGTCAGGCAGCGCTCGCCGGCGAACTCACCGACGAGGAAGAGGAGGAAGAAAAACAAGAAGAGGAGACGACCCCGGACCCCGGCGACCCGGCCACCGTAAACATTGCAGCCGCGAGCGCGGGCGCGCTCCGGCAACTCCCGCTTGAGGAATTTGCCCGCCTCGAACACGAGCAGGTGCTGAACTACGCCAAAGCCGCCGCCAACGACGACAACCCAGAGAAAGCTCGTGTACTGATGGACCGCTTCGAGGAAGCACAGGAACTTGACCTCGGCGAAGACGACGAAAATGTGGTCACGTCGACCACGACGGGAATGCTCGGCGCGTTCACCGACGACGACACCGACGAAGACGATATCGGCGGCTACTACTACGACCTGGCGTTCATTCTGGACTCGCTGACCTCGAAAGCAATCTGGATTGTTGCTATCTTCATGACCGTCCTCGCTGGGACCTTTACGTTCCTGTTCTACGGCGGTATCAACCGCGCACAGGGCGTGTTCTTCCGGAACCTTCCCCCAGAACTGTTCGAGGAAGTCGAGATTGTCGTCCTCCACCCCGTCGAGGCACTGATCTTCATGATCAAGTTCTCGACGCTGCTGGCTGTCGTTTCGATACTGCCGGTCGTGCTGTATTTCGCCTGGCCAGCTATCGAAGACAGGTTCGGAACCACCGGTGACCAGAACATCCTGCTCGTCTGGGGTGGCACGCTGTTTGTCGCACTGGTCGGCGGCAGCGTCCTCGGGTTCATCTACATTGCGCCGACGGTCATCTCGGTGCTCGCACTGGATGTCATCTCCTCGAATATGATCATCGCCTACCGAATCAACAGCTTCGGCTGGCTGGTCATCTACCTGACCGTCGGAATCGGCTTCCTCACGATGATTCCGACGACGATGTTGCTGTTCCATCACGGAAACATCGTCCCGTACTGGCGGATGCGCGAGAGCTGGCGTGGCGTCGTGCTGGCCTTTTTCGCCGCGGCTGGCTTGCTCTCGCCGTCGGGCATCTTCACGATGTTTATCGTCGCAATCCCGGCCTCACTGGCCTATGGCTTCGGCTTGGGGCTGCTGTGGATATACGACAGTGTTGATAAACTCATCTCGACAACCCGGCGCAGTGAAGGAGAGGCCGCCGACTAACCCCAGAAGGCGTCGATTTTATTGCCGAGAAACTCCGGCGTGAGTTTGAGAAATTCTTCCTGTTCACCCGGTGAGAGATACTGGTGGACCGAGTGGCGAGCACCGGGGACGTACCGCTGGCCGACCAGCGCACGGACGCCAACCTCGTCGACACCGCGAATCACTCGCCCGAGCGTCTGGCGGGCACGCCGCACTGCTGGCACCGTCAGCGCGTACTCGAAGGCCACGTCATCGCCGAAAGCGTCGCCGTAGGCTCGCTGGACGGCACGGACGCGTGGCGAACCGATATTCACGAGCGGCACGCCCACTACCGCACAGGTACTCAGCTTCTCGCCGTCGTAATCGACGCCCTCGGTGAGCGTTCCCCGCGTACTCGTCACCAGCACTTTCCCGTCGCCATCGAAAAACCGCTGTTTCAGCGCCTCGGTATCTTCGTTCGATGAACTCTCGTCGACGAGCACCGGCTTGTCGACAACGTCGCGGAGGTAGGAGCCAGCCCACTCCGCCTCGCGGTAGTTTGGCATCGCAATCAGGACGTTCCCCGGCGAGCGTGCCAGCGTCCGCAGGACGTGAGCGTACTCGTCGCGGGTTCGGTTCCACGTCTCCGGGTTCGCGTTCTCGCCCGTGTCGCCGCGGTTGCGGGCGGTAAACGGCGTCGTGTCCACGAGCAGACTCGCGCGGTTCTCCACCGGGAAGGGCAGGTCGTAGGTTCGCTCGACGACCGGGCGCTCCGCACGAAGGGCTTCCAGTCCCGACACCTCGGTAAACACGTCCAGCGGTTCGAGTGTCGCGCTCATGAGCATCCCGCCGCCGAGACCATCGAAGATTTGCTGGAGCGTGTCACCGGGCATGCACTCGAAGCGAACGAGGCCGGCAGTGTACGCTGCTTCCCACGGTTCGCTGACCGTCCGCGGGTCCTTCGGCGAGTGTTCGAGTTCGATCTCTCGGAGGAAACTCGCGTGGTCTGTCTCCCACCACTGGACGAGTAATGCGCCGACGGCGGTACAGACCGGCGTCCTGCTGAGGCCCGCAGCGTCAATCGCTTCCTCGACGGCCAGTCCAATCTTCGAGAGCGACCGCCAGAGGTCGCCCGTGTAGCCCTCCTGTTCGGCCCACACTGTCAGTTCGTCCTGCTCGACAGCCTCGGGGTCCCGGAGCGGAATCTCCAGCGAGCGCTCGGGAAGGTTGTCGGGTGCGCCGGCCCGCCAGCCCTGTCCAACCTCCTCGTCGAGGTGGCGAGCAATCCGGTCGTCCAGCCACACGAGCAGGTCGTCGTAGAAGTCGTGGGCGCGCTGGACTGCCTCCAGCGGGACGTCGTGACTCGCGAGTTCGTCGCGCAGTTCGGCTTCGCCGGCGCTCTCGCGGGCCCGGGTGAGCAGCGTGTGGAGGTCGTTTCGAGCACGCGTGAGTGTCGAGCGGCCGAGGCGGTCAGAGAGCAGCTCCCGGACGCGCTCTTCGAGGCGGTGTGCCTCGTCGACAATCAGGAACGTATCGTCGTCCAGAATCGACTCGATGAGCGGCCGAGAGTTCGGGTCGAACAGGTGATTGTAGTTCCCGACGACGACATCGGCGGATTCGAGCATGACGCTCATCGCCCGGTGGGGACAGATGCCGCGCTCGGTCGCCTGCGGGAGATACTCGTCGGCGGTCATCACGTTGTGTTTGCCGGCCGAGAAATCCACCGGCGAGCCCTTGTTTCGGGCGTACCAGTCGGCCTCGAACGGGCAGTACAGCGGTTCGTCGTCGCCTTCCGTCATCGAGTCGGGAGCGCTGGGCTGGCTTCGGAAATACGGGCTCTGGACGCCGGCAGTCCCCAGCGTGTCGCCGGCAATCTGTTGCTGGCCGGCCCCGCCCGGACGGGCGTTCTTGACGAGGTCGCTGGCTCGCTGCGGGTCCCACCAGATATCCTCGGTCTGGACGCCAACGGCGGCGTCAGCAACGGGCAACTCGTCAGCATTGCCGTCGCTTTCGACCAGTCTGGCTGTGTTCTCTCGCAAGTCCTCACACCGCTCGTGGGTGCCAACGTCGTCGGGAAAGACACCTTCGCGTCCGTAGGGGCAGAGGTCGCGCTTGCCCACGAGGGCAATTCCATCCAGTGGCTCGTCGATACCGGCGTTGAGCGCCCGGAGGTCTTCGATGAACTGCAGGCGCTGTTGTTTGACCGGTGTGACGACAACTGCCCGCTCGAAGACGTCGCGGTCGATGAGTGTCGCCGCCGCGGTGAGCGAGGCCATCGTCTTCCCAGTCCCGCAGGGTCCCTCCATCGCGAGATAGCCGCGTGACTCGCCAACCTCGACAGCGGTCTCGATGGCGTCACGCTGGTTCTCGTAGGGTCGGTCGAAGGCGAAAAATTCCTTCCACGCGGCGTCAGTCATTCGGTCGGTACTGTGTCCCGGTCGGGTTTGAACCCACGGATTCGCTCACTCGAAAAACGCAGCCAGTCGGTTGGCGGCCTCCTCGACCTGTGGGGTCACGAGCGCAAACCGGAACCAGTCGCTACGGGCGTCACCAAAGGCTTGGCCGGGCATCCCCGCGACGCCGGCTTCGTCGATAAGACGCTCGACGTTGTCCATCGTCCCGTCGAAATCGGGGAACTTCGCCATGACGTAGAAGGCTCCTTCTGGTTCAGTGTAGGCCGCACCGGCCGCGTCCAGCGCCGTCGTGAACGTCTTGATTCGGTCGCGTAGCAGGTCGCGGTTCTGTTCGTAGTACTGTGGACCGGTTTCTCTGAGTGCGTTCAGGACCGCAGCCTGTGCTGGCCGGGAACTCGTGACGTTCGTGAGCATGTGTCGCGAGCGAGCGCCGTCCATCAGGTCGCCGTTGGGTCCGTCAGGATGCGGGAAGACGGCGTAGCCCACGCGGAAACCGGTGATTGCCATCGACTTCGAGAAGGAGTTGGTGACGATGCGGTTCGGCGAGTCGACGGCAAGCGCGGACTCGAACCGGCCGGAGTAGTCGAAGTGGTCGTACACCTCGTCGCTGACGACCATTGTGTCGTGGTCCTCTGCGACGGCGACGAGGTCGTGAATCGTCTCGCTGTCGTAGGTCACGCCGAGGGGGTTGTTCGGGGAGTTGACGACGACGGCGGCGGTGTCGTCGGTAATCTGTTCGCGGACAGCCTCGGGGTCGAGTTGGCCGTCGTCGCTGGCGGAGACGAAATTGAGGTCCGCCCCGAGCATCTGGACGCGGCCGGCGTAGTACGGGTAGACCGGGTCGACGAGCAGCACCTCCAAGCCCTTCCGGTCGAGACTCTCGGCCATGGCGAGGTGGTTGGCCTCGCCAGCGCCGTTAGTGATGATGACCTGTTCGACATCGACGCCGCGGCGGGTCGCAATCTCCTCGCGCAGTTCCCGCAGGCCGACGCTTGCGGGATACTGGAACTGCTCGGGGTCGCCATCGGCGTAGGCTCGCAGTCCCTCGCGCAGCGCTTCGGGGGGGTCCCAGTCGGGGTTACCGCTGACCATATCGACGACGTCACCGTCGGCCCGCTGGGCGTACTGCATCACGCGGAAAAACTGTGGCCGCTCGTAGTCCATACGAACCGGTGTGCGTTACTCGGCCTTTGGCGTTTTCTTCTGCGGTGACAGTCGTTCGCTCTCCTCTCTAGTCACGACGAGTCAGTTCCCGACCACCAGGCGGAGGTCGCGGCTTCGACCACTTCCAGCGCACTTTTTGACCCGTTGGCCTCCCCTTTCTCGAAGTCCTCCTCGGCTTGGCCCATCTGGTTCGTTACGTGTGCGAAACAGACAACAGGGCGGTCCCGGACCGCTGCGAAGGTGTACAGCGCGGCGGCTTCCATCTCGACAGCGAGGATATTCTCTGCTCTGGCCTGCTCGATTGCCGTCTCGGTCTCCCTGAACGGCGCGTCTGTCGTCCACGTTGCCCCAGTATAGACTGGCCGGGAGACGGACGCACACTCTCGTTCGACAGCGGTCCGGAGCTCCGTATCCAGCGTCGCGTACTGCTCCGGTTCGCGGTAGTGGTGGCTCGTCCCCTAGTCTCGCAGCGCCCGATCGATCAGGACGAAGTAGGGTGGGTCCTCTCGGGGCTGGATCTGTCCGGAGGAGGTGATGCTGATCAGAAACTCACAGCCGGCGGCGAACAGCTGCTCGGCAACGAGAACGGCGAAGGAAGCACCGACCGCACAGCCGATAATTCCGTAGCTCTGACCGTTGTGCTCGAACCGGTAGAGGGTGGTGTGGTAGCCCGGCCACGTCGGCTCCTGTTCTGCCTGTCCCGTCTCGCGGAGGTGTCGAACGATGTCGCCGTCCGGGTCGAGAATACAGATCTCGGGCACCGGGTCGTCCGGGAGATTCTTCTGCCGGCGGGCCTCCGATAGCAGGGCACTCGGGTCAAAGACTGAGGACTCCTCGTAGGCTTTGGCAGCGAGTAGCGGCGACGCTGATTTCTCGCTCATCGTTCGAACACGAGTCCGTAGTGATACGGTGGGATCTCGATCTGCCGTGTCAGCGTCACGTCGATGGCTTCTTCCACAATCTGTCTCGTCTCCTCGGGAGACAGGCGTAGCTCTGTCGGCGGGCCTCGGGGTTCGTCGGCGACCGTCGTCTGCTCTCGTGGGGAGTCGTACCAATTCAGGATGAGCAATTTCCCGTCTTCCGCGAGCACAGCAGCTATTTGCTCGAGCACTGAGGCGCGGTCGTCGACACCGTGGAATGTGTTTGCTACGAGTGCCACGTCGACGGGATCTGGGAGGTGCTCCGCGAGAGCACGGGCGTCGCCGTGGACTGGTCTCGCGTTGGAAATCTCCTGCTGGGCGGCGAGCGATTCGAGTTCGTCGAGCAGCGTTTCGTCGAGGTCCAGCGCGTACACCGGTTCTGGTGCGACGATGCGAGCCGCGGGGAGCGTAAAATACCCGTTTCCGCTCCCGATTTCGACGACTGACTCACCGGATTCGAGGCCGAACTCCCGGAGGGTTTCACCCGGTGTCGGCCATAGCTTTCCCCACCAGTTCCAATCGGGCTGTCTCGTGTTCTGAAATCGGTCCATACTATAGCGGTGACTGGCACACTTGTAACCATTATGCCGGCCCAACTGGGGCGTCACCGGGAAGCCGTGACCTTTTGAAGCTGAACGGCCTACTTCTTGCCAATGCGGGTTGAACTTCGGGTCTGTCGACACTGTTTCGAGGGCGAGCACGAGAACGAGCACAAGACCAAGATAACGCGGGACCTGGTCGCCTGTGCGGAAATTATCGAGGAGCACAAGCACCACCTCGACCTCGACGATGTCCACATCCGCTGGGTGACCGAAGACGAGGACGACGACGGCCGACCAGACGCAATTCCCGCCGTTGCCGCCACTATCCAGAACGAGCAGATCATGGTCTCGGATACCCAGCTCATCACGATGGGCGAAAACGGCTATATGATGGTGTATCCCAACCCACAGGACGCGCTAAAGGTGCTGTCGGGCAACATCGACGAACTCAACAAGGTTACGTCGGGGAACGTCACGCCGACGCTGTCACCGGAAGGTGCAGAAATTCTTACCAGCGGCCAGACCGACGTCCAGGAGCGCGAGGACGACGATATCGACTACTGATCGGGCTCGACAGCGAGCGTGTAGACGCGCTTGCGGGCGTCGTTGAACGAAAAGCGCGAATCGATGACCTCGACATCCTCCAGTCGATTCAGCGCGTATCTGACCGTTCGGGCCGGAAGCAACGTCTCCTCTGCCAACTGACTCTGGGTGAGCGGCCCGTCGTATTCGAGCACCTTCGCGACGAGTTTTGCACTCGGCGGGAGTTCCGCGACCGCTTCCCACCCGCTGGCCGATACCTCTGGGGACCCTGCTGACTCTGATGTACTCATTATCACAGTTCTGCGATGCGAATGGATAATACTTACTACTTCGAATTATAACTGTGGAAAATCTACCAGCTTATTTAGCCGGTACTCTCGGCGTCTTTGGGTCTCCATTTCAGATTTTGGGGGTGACCCGAAGCCTCTTATTGCCAAGTCCACTAATAAATGGTAATGACCGACATGGTGGACGACGTCGACCTGCCATACGACGACGACGCGTCCAAACAGGAGAAGATTGAATCGTTACAGGAGCGCCTCGACGTTCTCGAGTCCCAGAACGAAGAGATGCGTGACAAGCTGCTGGACGCCAACGCCGAGAACAACAAGTACCAGCAGAAACTCGAACGACTGACCCACGAGAACAAGAAACTCAAGCAGTCTCCGCTGTTCGTCGCCACGGTCCAGGAGCTAACCGACGACGGTGTCATCATCAAACAGCACGGTAACAATCAGGAAGCCCTGACGGAAGTGACCGACGAGATGCGCGAGGACCTGGAACCAGACTCCCGCGTTGCGGTCAATAACTCGCTGTCTGTCGTCAAATCGCTCGACGACGAGACCGATGTTCGTGCTCGCGTGATGCAGGTCGACGAGAGCCCCGACGTGACCTATCAGGACATCGGCGGCATCAGCGCCCAGATTGATGAAGTTCGCGAGACTGTCGAGATGCCGCTCAAGAATCCGGGCATGTTCGACGATGTGGGTATTACCCCGCCATCGGGTGTGCTCCTCCACGGCCCACCGGGTACAGGGAAAACGATGCTCGCCAAGGCTGTCGCCAACCAGACCGACGCGACGTTCATCAAGATGGCTGGCTCCGAACTGGTCCACAAGTTCATCGGCGAGGGTGCCAAACTCGTCCGTGACCTGTTCGAGCTTGCCCGCCAGCACCAGCCCGCCGTCATCTTCATCGACGAAATTGACGCCATCGCCGCGAAGCGGACGGACTCGAAAACGTCCGGTGACGCCGAGGTCCAGCGGACGATGATGCAACTGCTCAGCGAGATGGATGGCTTCGAGGACCGCGGTGATATCCGCATCATCGCCGCCACCAACCGCTTCGACATGCTCGACCGAGCGATTCTCCGCCCTGGCCGGTTCGACCGCCTCATCGAGGTGCCGAAACCGGACGCCGAGGGCCGCGAACAGATCTTCAAGATCCACACTCGCTCGATGAACATCGCCGACGACGTCGATTACACCGAACTCGCCGAGATGGTCGTCGAGGCCTCTGGTGCAGATGTCAAGGCAATCTGTACCGAGGCCGGGATGTTCGCCATCCGCGAAGACCGAACAGAGGTCCGGATGACGGACTTCCGGGAGGCGTACGACAAAATCGAGGCCGAAGACGACGAGGCCGACGACGTCTCTCGAACCTTCGCCTGATTCGAGACGCTTTTTTGCCGACTAGAGACCGATGCTGACAAGCCCGAAGAACGCCCAGTACTTCGAAACATGGACCGAAGTTCGTGGGACCAAGACATTCCGACGGCGGCAGACGCCGAACAGTTTGGCGATATTATCAAGCCGGTGACGACCGCAGCGGCAGGCGAGTACGATGTCGTCCTGGTTGGTGAACCCTACGACCGCGGCACCGTCACCCGCCGCGGCGCACGCGATGGCCCCGCCGCAATTCGGATGGCACTCGCTGACGTTGACACCCACCACCTCGACGCGGGACCGGTCGACTCCGTTGGCGATGTCGGTTCGGTCGAGATTCCCTTCGGCGCGTCTGTCGCGACGGCCAGAGAGCCAGTCCGTGAGACGGTCGACGCGCTGCACGACAGCGACGCAGTGCCGCTGATTATCGGCGGTGACAGTTCGCTTACGGTTGCCAACGTCGCCGGACTGCTGGAATCGGACGCGGCGACTGACGGCGGTGAGCGGACCGACGGTCCGCGAGCCTCGTCAGAACTTCGTTCTGACGGCGGATTCGGTGACGACGAGGAGTCTGTCGGCGACGTGGAACATTTTGACCCCGCCACCGCGGACGATTCCGACGACGAGGAGCAGGCCGAAGACTCGTCTGAAGGCAAGGACGCTGCGGACGACACGGAAACAGACGAGACGGCAGCGGAAGACGAGAGTGGAGGGTCCGAAACTGAGGCTGAAGAGACTGACGTTGAGGAGGTTGCAGACGCGGAAACTGAGGACGCTGACGAGGAAGACAGCGAGACTGTAGACGCCGACGACGAGACTGACGAGGACGCGGACGAGGAGACAACCGAACAAGAAGACGGGGGCGAAACCGAGGACACTGAAGAGAGCGAGGAAACTCCCTCGGAAGAAGTCGTCGACGATTCGAGCGCAGCAAAGACTGGATTCGACACGAGCGAGCAGCCAGAGTCGGAGGTCGTCGAGGAGACCACAACGGTCGATAGCTCTTCAACGGGGTCGACGGGCAGCGTCGGCGTCATCCGACTGAGCGCGCGTCTCGACTGTCAGCCAGTCGGCTCAGAGCCGACCAACCGTAGCGCCGTGCGACAACTGTTCGAGGCTGGCGTTGACTCGCTGGCTGTGGTGGGCGCGCGCCACTTCGAGAGCGCCACCGCCGAAGCGGACGCGTTCCGTGACAATGGCGGGGAAGTTGTCACGGCCGAGGAGGTCGGAGACGACCCGGTGGAAGCAGCCGACCGCGCGCTCGCGACCGTCGAGGACGCCGAGCATGTCTACGTCAGTATCGACCTCTCGGTGCTCGACGCCACCGCCGCACCCGGTGCCTCCGACCCCTCGCCGGGTGGACTGCAGACTCGTGAACTGTTCCGGGTCGTCAGACTGCTCGCGAGCGACGACCGCATCGCCGGCCTCGAACTGGTCGAAACTGCGCCGACACACGACCGCGACGACCAGACCGCCGAGGCTGCCGCCCGGACCGCCGCCCACGCGATTGCGGTGCTGCGAGAGTAACTCACTCCGCAAGCAGCGTCTCGACGGCCTGACGGACTTCCTCTTCGACCACCTGCTGTGGCTGTGTTGCGTCGACGCGGACGAACCGCTCCGGTTCGGCGGCAATCAGGCGCTCGTAGTTCTCCCGAACAGTTTCGAGATACTGTTCGGCCTCAAATTTGTTCGTGGCACCGCTGCGCTCGGTTGCCGTTTTGGGGTCGACATCGAGATAGATCGTTGCGTCCGGCGGACGTGTCCACGGTTCGTGGAGTTCTCTGACGTAGGCGAGACTGTCAGGCAACCGATCTGCGAGTGTCGCGCCCTGATAGGCAAAGCGTGAGTCGGAGTATCGGTCAGAGATGACCGTTTTTCCTTCGGACAGCGCCGGGGTAACCGTTCGGCGCAGGTGTGCGGCGTGGTCCGCAACGTAGAGAAATAGTTCCGCCAGCGGGTCGGCGTTGTCGTCGTCAATCGAGCGCTGGACGGCGTCGCCGTACCAGGAATCGGTCGGTTCGCGCGTAAAGACGGCGTCGACGTCGGTCTGCAGTGCCTCGACGCAGGAACTCTTGCCGCTGCCGTCGAGCCCTTCGAGCGTGATGAGCATACGTAGTCGTTGCTCCCCGCCCTCCTAAATCACTGGCTTAGAGCGCGCCGTTCATCGCGTCGAACAGTCGTCTCTTCAGTTCTTCACGGGTCAACCCCTCTTCGGGGGCCAGCCCCGCCATATGGTCCAGTGGGATTCGGCCGCCACCCATCCGAGCGTGGCCGCCGGCCTCGGCCATCGGTACCGACTCGATGGCCGTTTCGAGTACTTTCCCCATGTGGACGCGGTCGTCGGTCGAGCGCCCTGACATCTGGATAGCCTCGCCGTTGTCTCCGAGGACGACGACAGCGTTGACGCCTTCGAGCCGCCGGAGTTCGTCGGCAGCCTGTGGAATCGAATCCGCGTTCGAGACTTCGCCGACATCACTGACCGCGAACGGTCCCTCGACCTGGCGGTCGGTGATTGCCCGGGCTTTCACCTCCAGCGATTCGGCGTCGACCTCGGGGTTTGCAATTCGGTCGAGTTTGTCCTCGTCGATGCCGGGGTAGAGGAAACTCGCGGCCTCGAACTCTGCCTCAGAACAGCCGTTTGTCAGATGTGCGGTGTCCGATTGAATCCCGTAGACGAGTGCTGTGGCGATTCGCGGTGGGAGAACACTGTCGCCGTCGCCGGTTTCCTCCGGCGAGATTGGGTCTCTGTTAAGCTGTTCGAAGTACTCGGCGAAAATCGTCGCGCAGGCTCCGTGGTCAGTCCGAACGTCCGCAAACTTCTGTCCAGTTCCGCCGCCGGGGTGGTGGTCGACGACCGCGAGTGGGTCGATTTCTTCGGCACCCTCGAATCCCCGGGCCTCGTTGTGGTCGACCAGTACCACTTGCTCTTCGTCGATTTCGTCTGCGCTCTTGATTCGTGTGAAATCAACATCCAGCACCGTCTCGAACGCCCGGTTCTCGTGGTGGCGAATCTGTCCCGTGTAGTATACCGTTGGCTCGGTGTCGACAGCCTCGGCAATTGCTTCTGCTCCGAGCGCACACGACATCGCGTCTGGGTCCGGGTTCGGGTGCATCAGGACAGCCACGGTCTCTGCGGAGCCAATCGCCCGCGCGAACCGCTTCCCTGGCGGCCCGACAATCAACTGGTAGCCAAACGCACCGAGGAGGACAACAGCCAGCAAGGCGAGGGCCAACAGAAGCAGGTTTTCCGCGACTGCTGATGGCAATAACCCTCCGACCACACCAGCAATCAGCATACGCCCACTGGGTCGGTCCGGCTATTAAGAATTGTTGGTTTTACTGACGTATTTATAACACGTTTCCGGTGGCTACGTGCCAGTCACCTCATCGTTCGGACGCGAGATACTGTTCGATTCGGTCGCGGTAGCCCTCTCGGAATGTCGGATAGGTGAACTCGTAGCCCAGTTCACGAAGCTTGGTGTTCCGACAGCGCTTGCTCGTCTGAATCCGGCGTCGTGCGGCCGCAGAGAGTCCATCTTCCTCTAGACGCTCCGCTGTGGTTCGCTTCGGCGGGGACTCGACACTACACTCTTCGGCCAGCCAGTCCGCGAACTCCCACTTCTGGACTGGTTCGTTGTCGACGACCAACACGGCCTCTCCGCGCGCAACATCCGCTTCGAGCAGATGGGCAATTGCGCCGGCGATGTCGTCGCGGTGGATCATGTTCAGGAAGCCCTCGGTCACTGGTCCCTCGATGTACCGTTCGAGTCGGTAGCGGTCGGGGCCGTAGATTCCGGCGAGTCGGGCCACGGTGCCGTCAATCTCGCCGGGCGGGTCGAGTGCCACGTCTTCGGCTTCGACAAGGACTTCGGTCTTGTCTGTGGTTGGCTCCAGTGGTGTCTCCTCGTCGACCCAGTCGCCGTCGTGGTCGCCGTAGACGCCCGTGCTCGATGTGTAGAGATATCGGTCCGGCGCGTCTTCGCGGTCGGCAAACTCGGCGAGTGCCACTTGCTGGCCCTCGACGTAGATTTCACGGGCTGTCTCAGCATCGCGGCCGCCCGAACTCGCGGCGAAGACAACGGTGTCTGCGTCGGGCAGCGTCGACAGCGCGTCGGCGTCGGTGATGTCGGCCTGAATCCCCCGAAAGCCTGCGTCCTCGATGGCCTCGATACCCGAGTGTGACCGACGGACGCCGACCACTCGCTTGCCTGCCTCGGTCAGTTGTCTCCCGAGTTCGAGGCCAACGTAGCCACAGCCAAGAATCAGGACGGTCATCGCTTCTCACTCTCGATGTAGTTGTGAATGAGCGCGTATTCCGCCAGCGTGATTGGGTACCGACCCTCGACTTTCTGCTGGATTTCTTTCGGTTCGAGTTCGTCGTTGAGTCCCGCGGCGATAGCCTCCACATCGAGGACAGCGATGGACATCCCCATCAGCAGAATATCACGAGCGTCGGCCTCGATGGCGTCAGCAACTGGATACTGGTCGTCGACCGCGAGCACCGCCGCAGCGTCTGTCAGTGTGAGTTCGGGGCTGTCGCCGTCGGCCAGTGCCTGTACCGTCTCCTCGTCGACGCCCGAGCGGTCAGCGACCGTCGAGACGCCGGCAGAATTCACCGTCTCGGCGAGTACTTCTTCGTAGGCTGATTGCAACTCCGCAGGCGACATATCGCCGGCATCCGCAAAACGTCCTCTGAGCATACCTGCTGTTGGCGGGCCGCGTATAAGTCAGTGTTCAAGACTCGACTGACTCGATTCCCGAGAGGACGAGCGAAAACCCACTGTCTTGCTGTTCGACAGTGACGGTCCACTCCTGGGCCCGCGCCAGCGCTCGAATGTTTGGCCCGTACATCCCCGCCTCGGCGTGGGGCACCGCCTCCCCGTATTTGAGAAAGCCGTCGTTGTCGAACGCTGGCATGCCTGTGACGGTGTAGGTGAGGGTGATCGACCCGTCAGCGACACTGATTTCCAGTTGCTCCGCCTCGACTTCGGCACCGAGTTCCATCGCGTTCTGGAGGAGTTCTCTTGTTCGGGTTCTGTCTGCCCGAATCTGCCTCTCTGTCTCGACGGAGGCAGTCAGTGGTGTCGACGCCACCGTTTTCCGCGCGTCGTCGAGAATGTGAGCGAGCCAGACAGACTCCATTTCCGTCGTCACCTGGCTGAGTCGAGCGAGCGTGCTCAGGTCGTCGACGATATCGATCATCCGGTTGTTCGCTCCTCGAATTCGGTCGAGCATCTGCTCGGCGTCGTCTCCCTCACCGTCTGCGAGTGCGTCCGAAAGCAGTGTCACGTTCGAACTCGCGATTGTTAGCGTGTTTCGAAGCTCGTGTGCAACCGCCTCGGAAAACCCCTCTAACTGTTCTGATTGGCGCTTGAGTTCACGCCGCTGTGTCTCGACTTTCGTGACGTTGCTCACGACCAGCGCAGAGGCCGCCATATCCGGCCCAATTGCCAGCGGCGTCCGGTTCAACAGGTAATACAGCGTCTCGCCGTCGCGGTTGATGGCGAGAATCCGCGAGTCGCCCTCCGTGTCTGCCTGTGCACCGCCGTCGGTTGCCAACGACGAGTCAATCTCGTTCAGTGGACACCCCGACCGGACCGCCGGGAACAGTTCCTGTGCAGACTCGTTGAAATCACGAACCAGTCCGGACTCGTCGACGATAAGGACACCTTCGTTGATCTGGTCGAGGAGCTGTGTTTCTGCAGACCAGCGGACCTCCTCGAACTGCTCGTCAGCGAGCACGAGTGTTCCGAGTGCAAACATCGCAACGCCAATCGGCTCGTAACTATTTGCGACCAGCGCCGACACGCCGAGTTCGCCGAGCAGATTCAACAGGACCGGTGCGACCGTGAGGCTCGCGAGCGCTGCGAGTCCTCGTGTCGGGATGTCTGAGTTCCTGAACAGCTCGAAGAGCATGTAGAAGCCAATCGCGACGGCTGAGTAGGCAAGCACCTCAACGGCGGCGTGTAACTCGAACAGTTGCGGGTTCGCGTGTGGAAACGGTGTCTCCACCCGCTGGATATCGAAATACTGCCGGTGAACTGGATTCGTCAGTTTGAGCGCAACGACCGACAGAAAGACTGCGAGGACACCGCGGCGGTACCGCGGCGTCCGGTGGTACTCGTGGCCGGCGTAGGCTGAACAGAAGTACAGCCACGCGGAAACTGTCGTCAGCCCCGCGATGAGGGCAGTATAGTAACTGGCGCGGGCGAGTGCAAGCGGCGGGTTGAGGAACAACACGAGTTGGCCGGCCGCCCACAACGCCGAGGCCACGAACAACCCGTATAGTCCGTATCGAATCTCAGTGCTGGCCAGTTGGCGCACCCAGACCAACGCGGCGAGACAGCTCCCTGTCACGAGGGCAAACACGGCAACGTGGGCAACCTGGAGGAGTTCGGACATTCGTTATCGGGGCCCCTGGTCTGGCTCGCGCAGTCGTTCTCTCGGCTTGACACGAGCGTTTGCGGCCGCTGAGGCGATACACGAGCATTAGTATCAAGCGTCTTTACTCCTCGGGCTGCGGGAGCGTCCGGTGTCCTTACGGGCAACGGCCGCAACGGTATACCCATGACCGACGCCGAAGCCCTCGCCGACCGACTCCAGAGCGGGGACCTCCGACTGTACGAACTCGACGACCACACCGACCCCGAAACCGCAGCAACGGCCCGACGGCTCTACGTCCAGCGCGAAACTGGCGCGACGCTCGACACCATCGGAGAGTATTCCTTCGACGCTGCCACTGCCGAACCCAACATCGAGAACATGATTGGCGGCGCACAGCTCCCGATGGGGGTTGCTGGCCCAGTTCCAATCGATGGCTCCGGCGCCGACGGTGAGTATTTCCTCCCGCTCGCCACCACTGAAGGGGCGTTGCTGGCGAGTGTCAACCGCGGCCTCTCGGCGATTCGCGCGAGCGGCGGCGCAACTGCACGCGTGACCGACACGGGAATGACCCGTGCGCCGGTCTTTCAGGTGCCGGGCATCGCCGAAGCCGAGACAGTTATCGAGTGGGTCGACGACAACACCGAGACGCTCCGTGAGGCCGCCGAATCGACCACCAGCCACGGTGAACTGCTCGAAATCGATACCTACGTCGTGGGCGACAACGTCTTCCTGCGGTTCATCTACGACACGAAAGACGCGATGGGGATGAACATGGCGACCATCGCAACCCGCGAAGCCAGTGAAATAGTCGAAGCAGAGACGCCAGCGCGACTCGTTGCGCTCTCTGGGAATCTCTGTTCGGACAAGAAACCGGCAGCCATCAACGCTATCGAGGGGCGTGGACGGTCGGTGACTGCCGACGTCGTCATCGACCGTGAACTGGTCGAGGAACGACTCAAGACCACACCCGAGGCGATGGCCGAGGGCAACACCCGCAAGAACCTGATTGGCTCTGCGAAAGCCGCCAGTCTCGGCTTCAACGCCCACGCCGCCAACACTGTCGCCGCGGCCTTCCTCGCGACGGGACAGGACGCTGCACAGGTTGTCGAAGGCGCAAACGCTATCACGACGATGGAGGCCCGCGAGGACGGCCTTTACGCCAGCCTCTCCTTTGCTTCGCTGGAAGTCGGCACCGTCGGCGGCGGCACCGGCCTCGACACACAGCAGGAAGCGCTCGAACTACTGGGACTGCACGGCGGCGGCGACCCCGCCGGTGCGAACGCTGACGGCCTTGCAGAAGTGATTGCAGTCGGCGCGCTTGCCGGCGAACTCTCCTTAGTCGCGGCCTTCTGTTCACGACATCTCTCCAGTGCACACGAAGAACTCGGCCGCTAGACGCGGGTACTCGTTCCCGCCGTCACGTCCACGCCCGGACAGTAGTACCGAACTGGGTCGCTGTCTGGCCTCTCGAAGCCATTCGAGGTAAAGAGCGTATTTGTTTTCACGTCGGCGTCGGCCTCGTAGACCGTCCACGTGTCGTGGTCGACTGACGTGTAGCGCAACTCTCCGCCGGGGGCCTCGGTGTATAGTCGGTACCGTTCGAGCAGGAACTTTGCGAGCGGTCGCTCTGTCGAGGTGAACGACTCGCCGACCGGGCGGTAGGTCGCCTCGTACTCCGCCGGACGAGCGCCGGGGTGGCGACGGCTGCTTTTGAAGTATACGCCATCGTCGTCTGTGGACATCGAGATACGCGCGTAGTAGTACGGCAGCGACTGGGTGAGGCGTGCGCCAATCACACCCGGCAGTCCCTCGGCGTCGAGGCTGAAGAAGTACACTCCCGGCACGCCGTTGTGGGTGACGTAGGTCCGGAGATTAAGTTCCGGCAGCGGCACGCCCGCCCACGCTGGGAGGCCCTTCGGTCGAACGTCAATATTCGTGAATGGCACGACCGAGAGATACGCGTTTCCTTCGAAGGTATCCACGTCGAGTCCGTCGGGCAGGTGCGCCGCGACTATCTCCGGGTCGACCGGGTAGTTCTCGAAGAGCAACTGCCGCCAGCCCATCGCAAGGTCGACAACCATACACGAGAGTTGGGTTTCGTCGCTGAAAACTCTCCTGATGAATCCTATGACCGATTTATGTAGGTGTACTCAAAATGATGAACTGTTACGATAGCTATAATTACAGACGGCAGTGCAAGATATAGCACATCTGTACAGCACTCAACGAGCCTTGTTTCCACGCGATAACCTGTGATTCACTCGCTCGTAACATTGCTAACAATGCCGAGCTGAGTGTGTTTCTCTCTCGCGTTTAATCAGTGTCGCATATAATTGTTCGAAGGGAACTGAGGAGTTCAGGGTGCTTCTCAGGAAGTGTCTTCATTAGCTGATGTGCCTGAAGATGACAATCGTTGCAAAGCGTAACGAGATTCTCCGGCTTGTTTGGACCACCTGCTGCAAACGGGATAAGATGATGTAGCTGGAACTCAGCTCCATCCTCATCTCTCGGTGTAACTTCGATTCCACACCGCTGACATCGATTATTATCCCGTTCGAGAACAGCGTGACGAGTCGATTGAACGATAGTCCGTGACTCCGCGATACTCTCTCCATGTTCTCTCATGTGGTGGGCTTTCATATCGACTTCACGTGCAAAATCAGCGCGCCCACACGTCGGGCATTTGCGTGGATTATCCTCTTCAACGAGGCTCACTCCATGCTCTCTCGTGTGGTGGGCCTTCATATCGACCTCACGAGCAAAATCAGTCCGTCCACAGGTGGGGCATTTGTGAGTTACCATACTAGCATCTGTGTGTAATCGCGCACCGTACTATAGTATCGGATTTTGCGCTCGTCACAGATTGGACTCGTTCTGTGCTACCCACGTTATCCCTCGATTCTTATATAAAAACTCGTAAAGAATATACGCCTTCCATCTTGCACCGGTATTTGACGAGACTCCGACAGACAGACTGTGCGGAGGCCTCTATGACACGCTCATTTCAGCTACTCCAGACGGAACGCTGGGCCGTCGTCGGTGTCATGCACCTCGACGCCGAGCGCTTCGATGTCGTCGCGCAACTGGTCGGCGCGCTCGTAGTTGCCGGCCTCGCGTTCTTCTTCCCGAACCCGGAGGATGAGTTCGACGAGTTCGTCAGCGAGTTCGACGGTGCCCTCACCCTCGTTGCCGAGTGTGAGTCCGAGCACGCCGCCGCCGAACTCCTCGTAGGTTTCGAGGGCTTCGCGCAAGCCGACGTAGTCGTACTCCGAACTCTCGTCGAGGTGGGCGTTGACCGCGGCGGTCAACTCCCGCAGACTCGCTAACGCAGCACGCGTGTTGAAATCGTCGTTCATCGCCGCCTCGAACTCCTCGCGGGCCGTCTCGACGGCTTCCCGTAGCTTGTCGTCCTCGATTTTCGTGCGGGCGTCGGTGCTGTCCAGTGCCTCCCGTGCGCGCTCGTAGCCGCGCTCCAGGCGCTCGAAGCGAGCCTCAGCCTCGCCGACCGTCTCCGAACTGTAGGTGGCAGGGCTGTGATAGGCCGTCGACAGGAGGAAGGTTCGGACGACGTTGGGGCCGTAGCGTTCGATTGCTTCACTGACCGTCTCGAAGTTGCCCAGCGAGGATGACATCTTCTCGTCGTCGGGGGCGTCGAGCAGGCGAACGTGCAGCCAGTAGTTGGCGAACGATTGGCCCGTCGCGGCCTCGCTCTGGGCAATCTCGTTTTCGTGATGCGGGAAGACCAGGTCTTGCCCGCCGACGTGGATGTCGATAGTCTCATCGAGGTGGGTCATGCTCATCGCCGAGCACTCGATATGCCAGCCCGGTCGGCCCTCGCCCCACGGTGAGTCCCACGTCTGGGCCCTCTCGCAGGCCTGCTCTGCTGGTGCGGCCTCATCGTGGCGGTGGTCGGCAATCGCGTCGGGGTCGACGCCGCCAGCCTTCCACAGCGCGAAGTCTGCCGGATTGCGTTTTTCGGACTGCTCGTCTGGACTGCCCTGTGCTTCCATCTCGTCGACGTCCTGGTTCGAGAGTTTGCCGTACTCCTCGAAACTAGTTACGTCGAAGTAGACCGAACCGTTGGCTTCGTAGGCGTAGCCGCGCTCAATCAGGCGCTCGACGAGGTCGATAATCTCGGGGACGTGCTCGGAGACGCGGGGGTAGACTTCCGCTCGCTCGAGGTTCAGCGAGCGCATGTCTTCGATAACCGACCGGATGTACGTCTCTGCAACGTCTGCTTCGCTGTCACCATCCTCACCGACGCGGGCGACAATCTTCTCGTTAACATCGGTAAAGTTCTCGACGTGACGAACGTCGTAGCCCAGCCACTCCAGCCAGCGGTGCATCACGTCGACGTGGACCCACCCGCGAGCGTGGCCGAGATGTGCCGGGTCCGACGTCGTCAGCCCACAGTAATACAGCAAGACAGCGTCGGGGTCGGCTGGCTCGAACGGCTCGCGCTCGCCGGACAGAGAGTTCGTCACTCGCAGCGTCATTGGCGGTACTACCGCGGGATATCGTTTCAACGCTGTGGTCTCCGACCGCGTCCTCTCCGAGACGGGTCGGCGGTTCCGAAACGAGAAGACAGCGTATCACTCGAAAATGGAGATATACTCTTACTATTTATAGAGAAAAATTTAACCATAGATAGGTTGAAAAGGAATGTATATGGGAGTCAATGCGTGGTTGGAGGAGCAATCATTCCGTGGACAAGCACTGATCGGCGCGGTCCTCGTTGCGATTCTCACGTTCGCGCTGAACTATTCGTCGGGGCCAGTTGTGGCGGCGGGCACGGCGATCATTTCTGGGACTGTCATGGGCGGTGCGTATTATCTCGGACTCCGGGTATTCACGAGTGATCAGCCGAACTCCTCCTGAAGCGTCTGCCGCAGGTCGTAGAGATTCGCAACGACTCCGCAGACGACGATCAGAACGAGCGCAACGAAGAAGGCGACCAATCCAGCGGTACTCTTGAAGAGTCGCTCGGGCACGGTGAAAGCGAGTGCCAGCACACCCATGCAGACGACGGCGACACCGACAACGAGCGCCGCACCGTATCCTCGGAGAGAGGGTCGAGTTGGCATATGTTCTCACAGCCATCCGAAAGTGAAAAATTTTTGGTATAATCGCAGAAAATATATCAATCATTCTGTCTTTTAGCAACCAACCACCGACATTCTCACGAGGGTAAAAATCCATAGCTCGTTCACAAAGGTTTATTATGGACGTTTCCGTTGTATGAGTCGCCATGTCTAGTGGAGAGGTAACACACGACTATATCGTGGTCGGGGCGGGATCGGCCGGTTGTGCGATGGCGCATCGCCTGACTGAGGAGGGGGCGAGCGTTCTGCTACTCGAAGCGGGGGAACCGGACGAGAAAGAGGAGATTCACGTGCCGGCGATGTTCCCGCATCTGATGAAAAGCGAGGTCGACTGGGATTACACCACGACGCCACAGGATGAGATGAACGGCCGGGAGTTGTACTGGCCACGCGGCAAGACCATGGGGGGGTCGAGTTCTATCAACGCGATGATTTACATCCGCGGTGTCCCACACGACTACGACACATGGGCCAAACGCGGCAACGAGGGCTGGAGCTACGACGATATGCTGCCGTACTTCAAGCAGGCCGAACACTTCGAGCCCGGCGACTCGGAGTACCACGGCCAGGGGGGGCCGCTGAACGTCGCCGGCGCCGCCGACCCACACCCCGTCTCCGAGGCGATGGTCGACGCCGCCGCCGAGTACGGCATCCCGCGCAACGACGACTTCAACGGCGAACAACAGGAGGGAACGGGACTGTACCACGTCACCCAGGAGGACGGGAAGCGCTGTAGCGCCGCCAAGGCGTATATCACTCCGATTCTCGACCGCGACAATCTGACCGTCGAGACGGGCGCGCAGGTGACACAGATTCGCTTCGACGGCGACCAGGCAACTGGCGTCACCTACGAACAGGACGGAACCGAACACCGCGCCGACGCCGACGCGGAGGTCATCGTCTCCGGAGGCGCGGTCAACTCTCCGCAACTGCTCATGCTGTCGGGTGTCGGGCCGGCCGACCACCTGCAAGAGCACGGTATCGACGTGGTGGCTGACCTGCCCGGTGTCGGGCAAAATCTGCAGGACCACCTCTTCGGGTTCGTCGTCTACGAGCGCACCAAAGGCGGCGAGCCTGCGCCGTCGACCAACATCGGCGAAGCCGGTGGGTTCACCTACGTCGACGAGAGCGAACCCGCGCCGGACCTGCAGTTTCACTTCGCGCCGATGTACTTCATGGAGCACGGCTTCGCCAATCCCGAGGAGGGGCAGGGCTTCTCCATCGGCGCAACCCAACTCCGCCCGGAGAGCCGAGGGTACATCGAACTCGCCTCCGACGACCCCTTCGATCATCCGGTCATCGAGCCGAACTACTTCTCCGAGCAGAAGGACCTCGATGTCATCGTCGAGGGTGTCAAACAGGCTCGCGAAATCGCCCAGCAGGACGCGCTGGACGACTGGCGCGGCGAGGAAGTCTGGCCGGGCGAGGATGTCCAGACTGACGCGGAAATCGAGGAACACGTCCGCGAGACGGGCCACACCGTCTACCACCCCGTTGGGACGTGCAAGATGGGCGACGACGATATGGCAGTCGTCGACGACGAACTCCGGGTCCACGGCGTCTCGAACCTGCGGGTGGTCGACGCCTCGGTGATGCCGACGATTTCCAGCGGCAACACCAACGCCCCGACCATCGCCGTCGCAGAGAAGGCCGCCGAACTCATCACCGAAGAACGAGCAGTCACCGCCGACGACTGAGCGCTCCTCGCCGCCGAATCTCCTTATCTTTCTTGCTCGAACAGCGCGTAGTGCAAGATTGCGGTCGCCGTTCGACCGTCTTCGAGTTCGCCGGCTCTGACCGCGCTGACGAGGTCCTCAAATCCCGCTGTCGATACCTCGATTGTCTCGTTATCGTCGAGTGACTGCTCGCCGGTTCGTTCGCAGTCCTCGGCGACGAAGTAGTGAAAGTACGCGTCAGAAAAGCCGTTTGCTGGCTCGAAGCCACCGAGATACGACATCTCGCCGGCTTCGTAGCCCGTCTCCTCGCGCAGTTCGCGACGCGCTCCCTGCTCGCGGTCCTCGTCGGGTTCGAGACTTCCTGCGGGGAGGCCGCGGTTCGTTCGCTTGACGGCGTGGCGCCACTCGTCGATGACGACCACATTGCCATCCGTAGTAAATGGGAGAATCACCGCGCTCTCGCCTTCGGTCAGGTAGTCGAAATCTGTCTCCGTGCCGTCTGGGAGTTCGACCGTTTCGTTGACGATATCGAAGCCCGGACAGCTGTACGCCGTGTGCTCGTCGAGCGTCTTCCAGCGGTCGACCATACCACGACTCGGGCTGGCAAGCAGAAAGCACCCACGGCCCCGGCCCGAACCGCGCCGATTATTTCTCTCCGGCGACTGATTCCAGTGTGACCGACTGGCCGCCGATTGACCCGACTGACGCGACTGCCGTTGCCGACCAGCGAGACGAACTCGTTGCCGCGGTGACAGACCACGCGGGGCAGATTGCCTACCAGCTCGCCCGGCTGGAGGGTGGCGACTACGGCCAGGCCACCATCGAGACTGACCGGGCCGAGTGGACGGTCAAGTACGAGGCAGGTGACCTCTCGTATCTCCGCTTCGACCCGGAACGCGGCAACGAGGTGTACGTCGTCTCGACACAGCAGCCAGCAGAGCCCGAACCGCTCGCCGACGCAATGGCCGATTACAGCGCCTTCGTTGCCGGATTCAACGACTACGTCGACTCACTCGACGGCATCCTCGACGATGTCTCGACTGACTTTCCGGATGTCGCGTCCACCGACAGCGCCGTCGCAGAGCGTGACCGCGTGCTGGATAGCATCCACGACGTCTGCGACCGCATGGCCCGGGAACTCCAGCGCTACGAGGGCGGCGACTACGGCACCTTCACGACCCGCGTTGCCGGCAGGCGCTGGGAACTCAACTGGGACCGTGACGGGGTCTCCTACCTTCGCGTCGGCGGGGAGAACGGGCTCTATCTCCTCTCGCAGTACCAGCCACCGTCCGCCGACGATATTCGCGAGCGTGCACCCGACTTCCCGAAATTTGTCCGTGCCTACAACGAGGAGATTGCCGAGCTAGAGGAGAGTCTCGAACGGATCGAACTGTGACGCTCCCAGTGCCCACGTAAGGATGAGTTTTTCACCACGGACCGCAGAGACAGGGGTAATGAGCACTCGCGGGGAAACCCTCCGGATCGCCACGCGTGGGTCGTCGTTGGCCCGACGCCAGGCGGCGATGATCGACGAACAACTCACACAGCGCCGGTTCACGGTCGAACTCGTCGAAGTCGAGACCACCGGCGACCAGATTCAGGACGAACTCATCCACCGACTGGGCACCACTGGTGCGTTCGTCCGCAGTCTCGATGAGAAGGTCATGGCTGGCGACGTCGACGCTGCCGTCCACTCGATGAAAGATATGCCGACCGAACAGCCCGACAACCTGGTCGTCGCGGGCACGCCCGAGCGCGGCCCTGCTGGCGACGTTCTCGTCACACCCGACGGTCGTGGCCTCGATGACCTACCCGACGGCGCGACCGTTGGCACGTCGAGTCTCCGGCGGAAGGCCCAACTCCTCGCCGAGCGGCCCGACCTGACCATCGAGCCACTGCGGGGCAACGTCGACACGCGCGTCCAGAAACTGCTCGCGCCCAGCCTGCAGCGCGAACACGAGGCTCGCCTTGACGCTGCAGACGCCGCAGACGAGGAGGCTGAAGAGCACGAAGCGGAGTACGACCAGACGCCCGACGAGTGGTTCGACAACCTGACGGAACTGCAACGGCAGGCGCTGGGGCGAGAGGTTAACCCTGAGTACGACGCTATCTGTCTGGCGGAAGCCGGTCTCGACCGCAGTAATCTGCTGTCGCTCGTGGAGTACGAGCGACTCGACCCGACGACAATCGTGCCCGCGCCAGCACAGGGGACGATTGCCGTTACCGCACTCGACGACGACCTCGCAGCGCGACTCAACGACGTACTCGACCACCCACATACCCGCGTCGAGACGACCGTCGAACGGTCGATTCTGGCCGAACTCGGTGGTGGCTGTGTTGCGCCGGTCGGTATCCATGCTCGCTTGCAGGGCGAATACGTCAACACGGCAGTCCGCGTGCTGTCACAGGACGGGACCGAGGAGGTCCGGGCCAGCCGCGAAATCCCCGTCGGAACGCACGCCGAGGCCGCCCGCGAGTTTGCCCGTGACCTGGCCGACCAGGGTGCCAAAGAACTGATCGAACAGGCACGCCGAGACGAACCCGACGACCCGAAACGAGAATGACTGAGCCAGCCGACACCGCTGATGGAATGGTCTACCTCGTCGGGGCCGGCCCCGGCGACCCGGAACTGCTGACCGTCAAGGCAAAACGACTGCTCGAAAACGGTGATGTTGTTCTCCATGATAAACTCTCGGGACCAAACATCTTGGACCAGATCGACGCCGACCGGCTGGAAGATGTCGGCACCCGCGGTCACGGCGACACCACGCCACAATCGTACGTCAACGAGCGAATGGTCGAACTCGCTCGGGAGGGCAAGACGGTGGTTCGACTCAAGGGCGGCGACCCGACTGTCTTCGGCCGCGGCGGCGAGGAGATGCGCTATCTCGCCGACCATGGCGTCCCCTTCGAGGTAGTGCCAGCGATCACCTCCGCCATCGCCGGCCCGGAGGTTGCCGGTATTCCCGTTACCGACCGCAATCACGCCTCGACAGTCTCGATTGTCACAGGCCACGAAGACCCCGAGAAAGCGGAGTCCGCGGTGGACTGGGAAGCGCTGGCCAACACTGGGGGCACCATCGTTGTCCTGATGGGTGTGACGCGACTGCCTGATTACACCAACTCGCTGGTCGACGCAGGACTGGCACCTGAGACTCCTGTCGCGATGGTCGAGCGGGCAACCTGGCCGGACCAGCAGGTTGTTACCGGGACCCTCGACAGTATCGTTGGGGCTGCGGACGACGCTGGTATCGAACCGCCCGCGATTACGGTCATCGGCGAGGTGGCCGGCACTCGCGACACCGCCCTCGAATTTCTCGCAACAACTTATGAGTGACCCAACTGTTGCCGTGTTCCGACCGGACGACGAGCGTCTCGACAGTGCTGTCGAACTACTCTCAGAGCTTGGTGTCGACCCACTGCCAGACCCGATGCTTGCTGTCGAACCGACCGGCGCACAGCCCCGAACCGACGCCGAGTACACAGTCCTGACGAGCAAGACTGGCGTCGAACTGCTCGCCGAGGACTGGCGAACTGACGGACAACTCTGTGCAATCGGCGAATCGACTGCCGACGCTTTGCGGGAGGCTGGCTATTCCGTCGACATCGTCCCCGAGGAGTACACCTCGAGTGGACTCGTCACGGCGCTTGCAGACGTGGCCGAAGGCCGGCGGGTCGAGGTGGCTCGCAGCGACCACGGCAGCGCAGTGCTGCTCGATGGCCTCGAAGCCGCCGGTGCGTACGTCCACGAGACAGTGCTGTACGAACTCCGCCGACCACCGGACTCCGGCGAAGCGGCCGCGGCGGCGGCCGAGGGGACGCTCGACGCCGCACTGTTTACGTCGTCACTAACAATCGAGAATTTCCTTGCGGCAGCAAGCGAGTCTGGCCACGAGACGGCGGCCCGCGACGGATTGAACGACGCGCTCGTTGCCGTCATTGGCCCACCGACCGCCGAAACGGCCGCCGACGCTGGTATCGATGTGGACCTCGTCGCGTCGGAAGCGGATTTTGAGACGTTAGCACGAGAGGCGGTTGACCGTTTACAACCCTGACCGTAATTGTGGCGCTATTTGTAAGCAGTCGGAAACTTTTTGTAGTATAACCAATATATTTCTGTAGACATGGAACAGAATATCGATAGACGAACGGCCCTCAAGCTCGGCGGCGCCGCTACAGTAGCTGCGGTAGCTGGCTGTAGCAACCCGATCAACGGCGGTGGAGACGGCGACGGCTCGGGCGCTGGGTCGTACTCGCAGTATCTCGCGGTTCAGAACAATCAGGTCTTCTTTGCCTACGCCGACTTTCAGGCGCTGGAAGAACTCGACTCGGGCAATCAGGACGACGGCAGTGGCGGCCAGATGCCGAACCTCGAAGACCCGATGCTCGCGCCGGCGACAGGCGTCTTCCTGATCGCCTTCTCTGCTGGCTTCCAGCTGGGCGCGCTCGGTCTCGGTGGGCTCCTCCAGACTGACAGCGAGTCCAACCTCAACTCGTCGGGCGAAGAGGTTCTCATCGCAAACTCGGCGTTGGTCGTTACTGGTGAGATGGACACCGACGAAATCAGCAGCACGCTCACCGAATCGGGCGACCAGTCGTTCAAAACGCAGTACGAACAGACCGGCGAAACCGGCGGCTACACGCTCTACGAGCCAGCCGAATTGTCGGCCTCGGGCAGCAGTGGCTCGGTGGTCGCTGTCAACGACGGTGAACTGATCTCTGCACAAAATCAGAGTAATGTCGAGGCAGTTATCGACGCCATCGACGGCTCCGGGCGTGCTGCCGACGAGTTTGACGAGTTCAGCTGGCTGCTCAACAACGGCGGCAACGGCGTGCTTGCCCTCGGCGGCTACGGTCCCGATGGCTACTCGAGTCCTGGTTCCGACTCCGGCTCCGGCGGCTCGGATACCGAATTCGAGTTTGTCAACAACAGCGGCGGATTCGTCGGCTCGATGACCTTCGACGGTGACAACCTCAACTCGGTCATCGCCGCCAGTTCGGACCAAATTACCGAGGACCAGCAGGGCAACATCGAATCCGAGTTCCAGAGCGACCGGACGGACGTCTCTGTCGACTTCAAAGGTAACGGCCGCCTCGTCGCGGAGGCAACCTACAGTCGTGACGTGCTGCAGGGCAGTTCGGACAGTTCCTGAACTACCCGAGAAATCGTCGTATCGTTGCGGTGACCGTTTTCGGCTGTTCGAGCTGTGGCCAGTGACCAGTCTCGCCGAATCGCTCGATCTGACAGTCTGGCACCCACTCCGTCAGTCCCGACAACAGTTCCTCTCCGAGTAGTGGGTCCTCGACGCCCCAGCAGACCAGCGTGGGGACCGAGACGGTTCCGTCACGTCGTGTTCTGCCGGGTAGCAGCGACCGCAGCTCTCCTTCGACCGTCTCACGGCCCATGGCCCGGTAGTAGTTGACTGGCCCGGTTAGACTGCCAGCACGCTCGAGTGCCTCCCTGTACCGCGCTTTTGTCTCCGCCGAGAAGACTGACGGGTCGACCGCTCCGGCCGCAATCTCATCGACGAGTCGGGTCCGCCCCGCCCACAGCAGCCGTTCCGGTACCCACGGGAGCTGTGCGGCGAAGACGTACCACGACCGCAGCAACTGCCGCGGCGACTGGCGGAGCTGTTGGCGGTAGCGGTCCGGGTGTGGCGCGTTCAGCACGGCGAGTTGACGCACAATCTCTGGTTCACGAATCGCAAGCTCCCAGCCGACCAGTCCGCCCCAGTCGTGGCCGACCACTGCGGCCCTCGCCGCGCCCTGTGCCTCGATCAGTTCTCGCACGTCAGCGACGAGTTCCGCTGGTCGATAGCTGTCGACACCGTCGGGCTGGTCCGTGCGGTTGTAACCCCGAAGATCCGGCGCGACCACGCGATAGCCAGCTTCAGCAAGCGGTTCGAGCTGGCTGTGCCAGGCGTACCAGTGCTCGGGAAAGCCGTGCAACAGAACGACCAGCGGTGCCGACCCCGTGGGGTGGTCGACCGACTCCGGGGTGGGGTCGACGGAGACGTAGTGCATGGTGACCCCGTTGACGCGGGCGGTCTCGTGTCGCCAGTTCTCGGGGTCGTCGGGATGGCGAAACTCAGCGTGACCCATCAAAATGCCTGTAGCGCGTCCAGCCGGTCGGCTGCTCTCCCGTCATCGATGACTCCCCGAGCGCGGGTCAGCCCCGCATCGAGTGTTTCGACTTCGCTGCCGGCGTAGAGTCGTACTGCTGCGTTCAACGCGATGGCGTCAGCGAACGCATCTTCACGGTCACCGGCGAGCACTTCCCGGGTGATCCGCGCCGAATCTACGGCCACGTCGTCGACGGCCAGTTCTTCGCGCTCGAAGTCCATCCCGTACGCTGCTGTCTCGATCTCGAAGTCATCGAACTCGCCGTCGTACTCGGCGACGACAGTCGAGCCCGGCCGGATGTCGTCGTAGCCTTCCAGCCCCTGAAACATGATGACGCGGGGAACATCCTGTGCGGTCATCTCCTGGAATGTGTCGACGATTCGCTTCGCAAAAGAAAGGTGGTAGAAACTACCGAGATGGACGTCTGCGTCCGCTGGATTCGCCAGCGTCTCGACCGTGTTGAGGTAGGTTCGGACGCCCATCTCCGCCCGGCGGTCGTAGAGGTCGTCCACCTCGGGATTGAACCGGGGTTGGTAGTAGAATCCAAAGCCAACCTCGTCGGTCATCGCCGCACTCTCGGCGGGCCTGAGGTCGGTCTGGACGCCGAGTTCGTCGAGAGCGTGTTTGTAGGCGTCTCCTTCCTGTGTCGGCACCCGGTCGCCGCTGTGAGTGACGACTGGTGTTCCGGCCGCAGCAGCGACGAGTCCGGCAGCGACACCGAGTAGCGCCGTGCTGTGTTTCCCGTCGTAGTTTGCGCCACAGTCGACTGGGTCACACTCCGGCGTTGCCGTCTCGACGGATTGCTCGCGTATCACGTCACTGAACGCAGCCAGTTCTGTCGGCGTGTTGCGTTTCCAGCGATTCGCCAGCCAGAACGCACCCAGCGTCGTCTCGTCGGGTTCTTGTTCGAGAATCCGCTCCATCGACTCTCGTGCCTGCTCGCGGTTCATGTCCTCGGCGGATTTGTGTCCGGAGCCGACAACCTCGGTCATTAGCCGGCCCAGCGGCCAGTCGCCTGTCGAACGCTCGCTCATACCCACCCTAGGGAAAGCCCAGTCTAAATGGTTGCGAGGCCAGTTGCATGGCTGTGCTACCCGGAAACCTTTTCTCTTCGCTGGCCACTAGACATACCAGAATGAGTGCGACCGAGCCTGCGACGATACTGGTCGTCGACGACGAGCCAGATGTGGCAGACGCGTACGCGGCCCAACTCGAGAGTGAGTACATCGTGTCGACAGCGTATGGAGGACAGGAAGCACTCGACAATATCGACGACGCTGTGGACGTCGTCCTTCTGGACCGGCGTATGCCCGGCATTTCTGGCGACGAGGTGCTGGCGAAGATTCGCGAACGCGACCTGCAGATCCGCGTCGCGATGGTCACAGCAGTCGACCCTGACTTCGACATCATCGAGATGCCCTTTGACGATTACGTCATCAAACCTGTCTCCCGTGATGACCTCTTCGAGACAATCGACCGGCTGCTGGCCTGTTCAGACTACGAGCAGAAGCTCCGGCGATACTACGCGCTGGCGGCGAAACACGCGACACTGGCTGCGAACAAACCCGAGTCGGAACTGCAAAACAGCGAGCAGTTCCAGCAACTTGAAGCCGAGATGAACGAGACCCGCGACGCCCTGGACGACACCATCTCCGAGTTCGACGATGACGACTTCGCCGCCGCGTTCCGGGACCTTGACCAAGAGACCGGCACTCCGACCGAATAACGCCGTGTCTACTCTCTGCCTGAGCTACGAGGACGGCACGATTCGTGTCGATGGACTCTCCGACCCACCCACAGAAGCGCCCGCTGTGCTCAGCTACGACTCCCGGTCGAAAACGCATCGCCTCCCTGCCGGGCAGTATGCCGACCTTCGTGATGCACTCGACCAGACCGACCACACCGTCGAAGACGATGTCTTCGATCTTCCGACGCTGTCGGTCGCCTCGTCGTACAAACTCCGAGCATACCAGTCTGAGGCACTGGACGCGTGGGAGACGGCCGGCCGTCGTGGTGTGCTCGAACTCCCAACCGGCAGCGGCAAAACCGTCATCGGTATTGCTGCAATCGAGGCACTCGACACGCCGACACTGGTTGTCGTCCCAACGGTTGACCTGCTCGACCAGTGGGTCGATGAACTCGAGTGTGAGTTCGACTGCCCGATTGGCCGCCTCGGCGGCGGCAGCCAGCGCCTGGAATCAATTACCGTCTCGACGTACGATTCGGCGTATCTCCGCGCCGAGGAACTGGGCGACCAGTTCGGACTGGTCATCTTCGACGAGGTGCATCACCTCGGCGGCGAGGGCTACCGCGACATCGCTCGGCTGCTCGCCGCGCCGGCTCGCCTCGGATTGACCGCTACCTTCGAGCGCCCCGACGGCGCACACGAACAGGTTGCCGAGCTCGTCGGTGACGTTGTCTTCCAGCTCGACCCCGAGGAACTGGCCGGCGAGTATCTCTCGGCGTACGACATCAAACAGATCGATATCTCGCTGACAGCCGACGAACGAGACCAGTACGACCGCAACCAGAAAATCTTCACCGACTACCTCGCTGAGTCGAACATCCAGCTCACGAGCGGCAGCGACTACCAGCAACTGGTCAAACGCTCCGGCACCGACCCGAAGGCTCGGGACGCACTGCTCGCCAAACAGCGTGCTCGTGAGGTGATGATGAACGCCGATGGGAAAGTCGACCGTCTCGCAGACATTCTCGACCGCCACCGCGAGGACCGAGTTATCGTCTTTACCGCACACACCGACCTCGTTTACCGCCTCTCAGAGCGGTTTCTCCTGCCCGCAATCACGCACGAAACCGGTGCAAGCGAGCGTCGGGACATTCTCGAAAAGTTCCGTGCCGGCGAGTACACCCGAGTTGTCACCGCAAACGTTCTCGACGAGGGGGTCGATGTTCCTGCCGCCAACGTTGCTGTTGTGCTCTCGGGGTCGGGCAGCGAGCGCGAGTTTACACAGCGTCTTGGTCGGATCCTCCGACCGACCGATGACGCCCGCCCTGCGACGCTGTACGAACTCGTCACCGAGGAGACCGCAGAGGAACGAGTTGCGAGCAGACGACGCTGACGGCCACTGACCCGGTGTCGGAATTAAAATCACACGAAGGAATTATTTTTGCTCCAGTCCGGAAGCAATTTACTTATCCACTACAAGCGACAGATATGCAGCATCGTCCCCAGTCGGATCTCACCGAATCAGAGGCTGCCCAGCGGGTCGAGACCGCCCTTGCCAACAACGACCTCGTTCTGTTTATGAAGGGTGACAGGGAGATGCCCCAGTGTGCCTACTCTCGGGAGGCGCTGCAGGTACTGACACAGTACCGCGACGACATCGCCACTGTCAACGTCCTCGACGCCCTCGAAGCGTACCGCGACGCCCTCGCCGAAAAGAGCGGGTGGGAGACGATTCCACAGGCGTACCTCGAGGGCGAATTTATCGGCGGCAGCGATGTTCTTCAGACACTCGACGAACGTGGTGTCCTCGCGTCCCGTCTGGAGTAGTTCGTTGCTATCGCAGTCACGACAGTCTGTTCAGCTGTTGGTGTTCTCCTCTTTTCGCGTGAGCACCTCGATGTCGTAGCCCGCCTCGGCAAGCCCGTGGAGTAGTTCGTCGATGTGCTCGTGGCCTCGTGTCTCCAGGTCGATATCAATCTCGGCGTCGTCCATCGACACGTCACGGGATGTCCGGTCGTGTTGCATCGCGTAAATGTTTGCCTCGTGCTCCGAGAGCACCCGAACCAGCGAATCGAGCGCGCCGGGCCGGTCCGGAAGCACAGTTCGAATCCGCACGTACCGGCCCGTCTCGATCAATCCTCGCATGATGACTGTGGTCAGTGTGTTCATATCGACGTTGCCCCCACAGAGCACAGGCACGATTGTCTCGTCGTCTTCGTACTCGAACTCTCCGGCGAGCAACGCCGCCAGCGGCACCGCACCCGCGCCCTCGACGAGTGTCTTCGACCGCTCCAGCAGCGTTGTCATGGCGACCGCGATGTCTGCGTCCGAGACGGTCACTACCTCGTCAACGCGCTCTTTGATCACCTCGAACGTCTTTTCGCCGACGGTCCGTGTTGCGATTCCGTCGGCAATTGTATCGACACTATCTCTGACGATTCGTTCACCTTTCTCGAGTGATGGAGCAACGCTTGAGGCACCCTCCGCCTGTACACCAATCACTCGCACGCTCGGCTTTTTGCCTTTGAGGGCTGTCGCAACTCCCGAGATGAGGCCGCCGCCGCCGATGGGAACGACAACGGTTTCGACGCTTGGCAGATTTTCGAGAATCTCGATACCGAGTGTCCCCTGTCCTGCCATTACCTCCCAGTCGTCGAACGCCGGCAGGTAGTACATGTCCTGTTCACGCTCGATTTCGCGGGCGTATTCGGCGGCGGCGTCGTAGTCGATGCCATGTAACACCACCTCGGCCCCGTAACTTCGGGTCGCTTTAATTTTCGAGATAGGGGCGTCCTCGGGCATTACGACAATCGAATCAACACCCATCCGTGTCGCTGCGAGCGCGACACCCTGGGCGTGGTTGCCCGCGCTCGCGGTGACCACTCCCTTCTCACGTTGTTCGTCGGTGAGCGTGGCGATTCGGTTGGTGGCTCCCCTGATTTTGAACGCGCCGGTTCGCTGGAGCATCTCCTGTTTGACGTGCACGTCAGCACCTGTCATCGCAGAAAAGGTGTGTGAGTACACCAGCGGCGTGTGCCGCGATGTTTCTGCAACGCGGTCGCGAGCCGCCAGTACGTCGTCCAACTCGAGCATACGACACCTCTTCACTCCCGTCGGTGAAATACTGTGTGACCCACGGGGGGATAGCGTGTGACTGTGCAGTCGCGACTGCATTCCGGAGGTACCGTCAGGGATACTTAAAACTGCGTGTGACAACGCACAGTTGAGAACCGGAAGACGTCGGTGGCATATGCCGCCTGTCTGACGTGGGTCGAACAGCTGTCATCACTTATAAATAGAGCAGTCGAATGGCTGTCAATATCTCTCCACTGCTGGCCGCTTAGAGATTGTCCACGCGGTACCGGACGGTCGGTTCACCCTCGAAGCGCGGGCCGGGACCAGTCTGCTCGAATCCCATTTCGCTGGCGACTGTCTGAATTTCTGATTCCGTCTCCAGGACGAGCAGTTCGACGGCCATCCCTTCGGTCCGGGCAAACCGTAGCGGTTCTTCGAGCAACTGTTCGTAAATTGATTCTTTGCCCTCGAGCTGGGTGACGTGGATGGTCTGGTCGCGAGCGTCGTAGCTCACGAAGCCGACGATATCCTCATCTCGCTCGGCGATTCGGACCGTGCGGTCGTGGACGAGATTACGCATCACATCACGGGGTGTATCCGTCAACGAGGCGAGTCTGCTGGCGTCCGCTTCGAGAGCGTCCCGCAGTTCCATACGTGTCACGTTAGCACCCTACCCAATTAAACCATACGTCGATTGTCTTATGAGCCAGCGGTGATCAGCTGTCCGAGCCATTCTATGGAACTACCATAGACTTCGGTGAACTCAGAAATAGCGACGGACCAGGATGGAATTGTCCTCTCACGGCCCCCGGCGTAGCAAGAACGCTTTTCAATTTGTATGTTCAATGTATGTACAATCAGTTCCTATGGGTACCACGAGGGTCAACTTTCGACTTCCCGAAGCCCTAATCGAGAAGGCAGACGTGGCGGCGGAAGTCACACACAAAAACCGGACCGAAATCATCGTCGAAGCACTCCAGAGTTATCTGGACGACATCGAAGATGACGAGAAGTTCCGGGAAGCAGTCGTCGAACTCTACCTCGACGACCAGATCGGTTTCGACGTGCTCTCGGAGTTCGTCGGCAGACAGGACGCTGAATCAGTCCGCGCCTCGAAAAGAATTCTGGACCAAGGCGAGGACCTTGCCGACGACATGGCAGACCTGTAACGCATGATCATCGCAGACACGAGTGCTCTCGTCTCTCTCGCCTCGGTTGACCTGCTCGGCACGTTCTTCACGGAGTTTCGCGTACACACCACCGAAACCGTCGTTGACGAACTGGAAGCCACCGGAGCGTACGACGACCGTCACGGAATCGCCGCCAATAGCGTACTCGACCGCCGGGACCGGCTAGCAGTCCATCAGGTCGAGGAAGCGTTCACTTCCTCTCGCGTCGATGAGGGAGAGGGGAGCTGTGCAGCGCTTACCAAGGACCTTGACGTAGCATTCCTGATCACTGATGACCTCCGCGCACTACCCGAACTCCAGGCGGTCGCAGACGTGCAGGTCGCAATCTCACCAATCGTTCTGAAGGCACTCGTTGAGCGAGATGTACTCGAACGGAACGAAGCGCTGGCAAAACTCGACGAACTGGCGGAGCAACGGGACTGGCTTGGCGCACCGATCTATCGGCGTGCGAAACCGCTCTTCGAGTGAGTACTATTTTTCCTCGATAGCGAGAGATTCGTGCAGCATTTCCCGGTTTCGTCTGCGATTCTACGGCAACCACAGTGAATTACGAAACGAACTCACAATATCATCGATTTTTCTACACTTCTAGCGATGAACACAGTTATCCACCCCGACGACAAAGGGGCGGGAAATGAGTCAGCGATACACACAGGTGGTTGTATGCGGATAGTCGCGAAGTTTGGTGGAACAAGCGTCGCCAACGGTGACCGCATCAACAGAGCAGCAGACTCCATCGCCGCGGCAGTCGAGGCCGGCCACGAGGTGGCGGTCGTCGTCAGCGCAATGGGTGGCACAACTGACGTTTTGCTCGAAGAGATGAAATTCGACGCCACCGAGGCTGACCGCGCCGAAATCGTCAGCATGGGCGAACGGACCTCTGTTCGGATGCTGAAAGGCGCACTCGAATCCCGCGGCATCGACGCCGAGTTTCTCGAACCCGGCCGACCGAACTGGCCAATCATCACCGACGAGTACGGCGAAGTCGATGTCGACGTGACCAAAAGCCGAGCGATGGACTGTGCGAAAGCGATGAGCGAGGGCGTCGTCCCCGTCATCACTGGCTTCCTTGCAGAGGACCACAACGGTACGATTACGACACTGGGCCGCGGTGGCAGCGACACCACGGCGGTCATGCTCGGCAACTACATGGAAGCCGACGAGGTTGTCATCGTCACCGACGTTGAAGGTGTCATGACTGGCGACCCCAACGTCGTCGAGGGCGCGCGTAACGTCGGCGAGATTACCGTCGACGAACTCCGAAATCTCTCTTTCCGCGGTGCCGAAGTGGTTGCACCGTCAGCCCTCACCTACAAAACGGACGACATGGAGGTTCGGGTTGTCCACCACCAACACGGCGACCTCCTTTCGGGCGGGACCGACATCGAAGGTGAGTTCGAGAACCTTATCGACCTGCAGGAGCGGCAACTGGCCTGTCTCACCATCGCCGGCCGGTCGATTCGCAACCAGCCAGGCGTGCTCGCCCGACTCTCCAACGCCCTCTCGGACGCTGGCGTCAACGTCGAGACGAACTCTAGCGGGCTTGACTCCGTGACTTTCTACGTCGACGGTGAAGACGCCGAGGAAGCCGAAGCAGTGCTGCACGACCAGGTCGTCGAAGACGAGATTCTCTCCAGTGTGACTATCGAGAACAACATCGCGGTTATCAGAATCGCCGGCGGCGAACTCGAAGGCCAGAGCGGTGCTGTCAACCGCGTGTTGACGCCGCTTGCCGAACACAACATCTACCTGCACGATGTCGTCACCAGCGCCACCTCCGTCTCCGTCTTCGTCGACTGGGAGGACCGCGAGCAAGCACTCGACCTGCTTCGAGACGTGTTCTAACTCGCGGTCTGCGCTCGGTTCACCGACCTTTATCGAGACGGTCAGCAATCTGGCCCGGGAGTCCTGCGTCCCGGACAGCCTCCTGCACGCGTTCGATGTCGTACTCGACGCGGTGCTCGGTAACCGCCATCTCCTCAAGGTCTACGACTGCATACGCCGCTCGCGGGTCGCCGTCGCGTGGCTGACCGACACTGCCGGGATTCATCACGATACCCTCGTCGTAAACCTCGTGTGCCTGCACGTGGGTGTGACCCATTACCAGTACGTCTTCCTCGCCGAGCAGTTCCGGGCCGAACTGGGCGGGGTAGGTGTAGCGGTCGGGGTCGTTCGGGTGGCCGTGGACGAGACGGACTCGCCCCTCACACTCGCGGCGAGAGTCGAGCAACGCCTTCAGAAAGGCGAGTTGGTCATCGGAGAGTTGTTTGCGGGCGTATTCGACGCCGGCACCGGCCATACTGTTGAAGCCAGCACCGCCGCCGGCCGCTGTGACTCGGTCGTGATTGCCCCGGACTGTCGGCACCGAGCGCTCTCGAATCCACTCGACACAGGCCGCCGGCCACGGGTTGTAGCCGACGATGTCGCCTGCACACAGCAGTCGCTCAACTGGCGGCATATCTGCCAGCACGGCATCCAGTGCGACCTTGTTGCCGTGAATATCCGAGAGCACGCCAACCTTCATACGCGATGTATCGGCTGGTGGCGGCTAATGGCTGTCGCCTCCTCGCTAGATTTTTCTCCCCCGCACCGAATTGGTCAGGTGATGGAACTGACGACGATTCCCGGTGTCGGCGAGAAAACCGCAGAGTCGTTGCGCGCGCTCGAAGACCCAGAGCACGCGCTTCGCGAGGGTGATATCACGACACTCGCCCGCGCACCGGGAATCAGCGAGGGCCGGGCCGCCCGTATCGCTCGTGGTGCGATTCGTGACCGCCACGACGACCCCGGCGGCTTCGCCGCGACACCGCGAGCCCGCGAACTCCACCGTGACGCGCTGAACCTGCTGCAGGACCGCACTGTCACCGAATACGCCGCGAAGCGACTGGAGACGCTGTACCCGAGCGGTGTCGACTCCCGTATCGAAGAGGTTCGCGACCTCGCGCGAGCGGCGATGGCTCGAGACCCAACCGAGGAAGTCTTGGCTGCACTGGAGGGGGTCGAACCGCTGGATTCGCCCGGGGACGTGCGAGTCCGAGACCGCTGTCTCGCGACACAGGACGCCGAGACGTATTCCGCGGCCCGAGACGCCGTCCCGGAGATGAGCGTCGAACTCGTCGAGGATACCCGCCAACTCTCGGAACTCGCTCGGGGTTACTCGACGGTGATTGCGCTGGACGAAGCCTTCGCTGGCACTGACCTGGAGGGAGATGTCCGTGTCGAACCTGACGCGCTTTCGGATCCGGAGTCGGTCGTCCCCGAGCGAACGCTCTCCTTTTTTGCGCACAATCGAGCGCCGCTGCGGGCCGCCACAGAGGTTCACCGGGAGGCCGACCTCGACGCACCCTGTGACCTCGATACGCTCGACACGGCGCTGGCCCGCCTCGACGAGGGTGGGGCTGTCCAGGGCGACGAGAATCTCGACAGACTCAACGCCGCACTCGACAGCCTCGATAGCGCAGTCGAGGAGGCCGAGCGGCTGGCAAACGACCGCCTCCGGGAGGCTATCGAGGAACGCGACGTGACTATCGAGGGTGGTGACCTGCTCTCGCTGGTCGAGCGCGGTGCCGGCGTCGACTCGCTGCTACAGCGCGAACTCGCAGACGAGTACGCCGACGCGATTAGACAGGCCCGCGAGCAGTTCGTCGATGGTCTCGACCTGACTGATACGGTGAGCCTCGCCAACCGCGTCTTCGAGGAGGAACCGACCTTCCCGGTCGAACACGACGAGCAGGCACTCTCGCGACTTCGTGAGGAACTCACGGCAATGCGTGACCGGCGAGCGAGTCGCCAGAAATGCGAGGTTGCCGACGAACTCGCCGGCCTGCAGGCGGCCTGCCGAGAACTCGTCGACCGAGCGCTCGAACTCGACCTCGAACTCGCGATTGCTCGCTTTGCCGAAGACTTCGAGTGCACGATGCCCGAGTTCGGCGGCGATGGCTTCGGTATCGAAGGTGGTCGCTCGCCGCTGCTCGATGTGCCTTTCGAGGCGGTCGAACCGATTGACTACCGCGTCTCCGGCGTGGCGCTGCTCTCGGGAGTCAACAGCGGTGGCAAAACCTCGACGCTGGATCTCGTGGGGCTGGTCGTCACGCTCGCACACATGGGCCTGCCAGTCCCGGCCGCGTACGCTCGCGTCGAACGAATCGATGAACTTCACTACCACGCCAAAACACAGGGAACGCTCGACGCCGGCGCGTTCGAGTCCACGCTGCGAGAGTTCGGTGACCTCGTGACGAGCGTCAGCGAACAGCGCTCGGTGCTGGTGCTGGTCGACGAACTCGAAAGCATCACCGAACCCGGCGCGAGCGCGAACATCATGGCCGGCATTCTCGAAGCGCTGGACGCACGCGGGGCGACGGCGGTGTTCGTCTCTCATCTTGCGCGTGAAATCATCGACGCTGCCGACACCGAACTGACCGTCGACGGGATTCAGGCCGACGGTATCGAGGACGGCGAGTTGCAGGTCGACCGCACCCCCGTGAAGGGCCAACTCGCCCGGTCGACGCCGGAACTCATCGTCGAGAAACTCGCCGGCGAGGCCGAGGAAGGCTTCTACGACGGCCTGTTGCGGAAGTTCTGAGTCCTGGTCTCACAGCGGTAACAGCGCGGAAGCCCACGAGTTTACTCGTAGGTAGCTGACTCGGCCTCGATACTAATCGTCGTCTCACCGACTGCGGTGACTCGCCCGTCGACCGAGGCGTGCTGTGGAATACTCACGCCAGTCCCAGTCGGCTCGGCGATTCGGTCACCGGTTTCGACAGTCTCGCCGACGGTGACTGTCGGCTCGCTCGGCGTGACTACGCCAATCTCCGGGTTCGTGACTAGCGGGACGTGTACAGTTTCCGGCTCGATTCGCTCGCTCGGCTCTGTCTCGAACGCCCGCTCCGTCCAGTCAGCCGTCTCCAACACGTCGATGCGGTCGCTCCCGAGAGTATGCCGGTCGGCGGTCGCACTGTCGAGAACCATCAGACAGTTCGTGTGTTTGCGAACTCCGACGGTATCGGGGGCACCGTCGACCGGGAAACACCAGCCCGGGCCGCCGCTGACGAGGAGGGTATCGGAGTCCAACTCGCCCTCGGAGAACCCTGCCGCGTCGAGTACAGTCTGTGCTGGTGTGCCGACTGGCACGTCGAGAAACCGGTGCCGTGGGACGTTCCCGCCGACGTGGACGTACGTCCGTGTCACCGGTGCCCGCTCCGTCCAGGCCCGGAAGACGTTGTACAGCGTTTCGGTGTTCTGGACGAGCCAGCCGTGGTCCATCGGGAGTCCGTCGCCGATGACAGTGTCGGCGACGACGTTCAGGAGCACGCTCTCCATGCCGTACTGGTAGGTGTCATCAGTGTAGGCGAAGACGACGCCCGACTCTGTTGTCTGGTCCACCGGCAGTTGTCCGGGTGTGTAGACGGTCCCGCCGGTCAGACGCTCCAGCGCTCGCAGGTGGTCTCTGTCTTTGTCCTTGGCGCTGACGACGACGACATCGAGTAACTCCTTGAGCAGGAACTCGAACAGCGAGGCGAAGGCTGTCGCGTGCTCTCGGCCGAGCCACTTGTCGATGAAGTAGTTTGGTTCGCTCTCCTGGTGGTTCACTAACAGCGCGTCCACCTCGTCGATTCGGTCCCACTTCGAGTAGGTCGGAAAGCCGGCACCACCTGCGCCGGCCACGCCGGCGTCACGGATTGTGGCGACGAGACCGGTTTCTGTTGGCCGTTTCTCTCGAACGAGTGATTCGGTCATGACACGGCCAACTACCGTCCGGACAGACCTCGGGGTTCCTCCGCAAGGGTGAGGTGGGTTTATATCGCCGGCAAGAGAACCGGGAGCCAGCGTGCGGTATCTCGAACTCAGTATCGACCGGCCGGCCGAGGACCGCCATCCGATGCACCAGTTCGTCGTCGACCACGACGAGTACACCGTTGCCAGACAGCTCTATCACCACCAGTACGCGCCGAGGGACCACGCGTTGCTCTTTCACGTCGACGGGCCAGTCGGTCCCTACAGAGAGACGATACAGGCGGTGCCGTCGGTCATCGACTTCGAGATTGCTCCCTGTCCCGACGACTCGTTTTACATCTACGTCCGCGACGAGGTGACCGAATCCGGGCGGGGACTCATCGACGCGTTCTCTCGACCGGGATTGTTGCGTGCCCGCCCGCTGGAATACCGCACAGACGGGACAGTTTGGGTGGCGGTTATCGGCCCGGCCGAGGCTATACAGTCGGCGGCCGACGCGGTTGGGGAGACGACCCAGACCGAGGTCCGCACGGTCGGCGAGTTCCCGTCGAGTAGCATCGATAGCCGCGTCGGGCTCACCGAACGCCAGCTTGAAGCCGTCACTGCCGCCGTCGACTGTGGCTACTACGAGGTGCCACGGGCGGCCGGACTCGACGCGGTGGCCGACAGACTCGAGTGTTCGACCGGAACCGTGGGCGAGTTACTCCGCCGGGCCGAGCAGACGGTCATGGCAGACCTCGTCACGGGTGGCCCGTTCTGAACGGACGAGGAGCGTTCGTTGCTGGCGGTGCCGTCTGTGGAGACAGTCGACGCCGAACTGAGTCGGACCCTCGGTACTGTTAAGTGCCGTCGCAAGCTCGGTGAAAGTATAATGACGGACGATTCCGACGAGGAGATGTTGTCCTGGGACGAGTCCGTCTTTCGCAACGAACACGTCTTCGAGATTGATTACGTCCCCGAGAGTTTCCTCCACCGGGAGAGCCAGATGGAGAGTCTGAAATACGCACTCAAACCTGCCGTGCGCGGCTCTCGGCCGCTGAACGTGATGGCACAGGGGCCGCCCGGCACCGGCAAGACAACCTCCGTCCAGATCATCTTCGACGAACTGCGTGCCCAGACTGACGTGAAGGCAATCCAGGTCAACTGTCAGGTCAACTCGACGCGATACGCCGTCTTCTCACAACTCTTCGAGGGTGTCTTCGAGTACGAACCGCCGTCGTCGGGCATCTCGTTCAAGAAGCTGTTCTCGCAGGTGACGGACAAACTCGTCGAGGACGACGAGGTGCTGGTCGTCGCGCTGGATGACGTGAACTACCTCTTCTACGAGTCCGAAGCCTCGGACACGCTGTACTCGATGCTGCGTGCTCACGAAGAACAGGGCGGCGCGAAAATCGGCGTCATTCTCGTCTCCTCGGACCTCGACCTGGACATTCTCGAAGAACTCGACGGCCGCGTCCAGAGCGTCTTCCGCCCGGAAGACGTCTACTTCCCGAACTACGGCGAGAGCGAAATAGCCGAAATTCTCGGCGAGCGAGCGAATCGCGGCTTCCACGACGACGTGATCACTACGTCGGTGCTCGACCGTATCGCCGAACTGACTGCCGAACAGGGTGGTGACCTCCGGGTGGGCATCGACTTGCTTCGACGCGCTGGCCTCAAAGCCGAGATGCGCGCCAGCCGTCACGTCGAACTCCAAGACGTCGAGGAGGCCTACGAAACCTCGAAGTACGTCCACCTCTCGCGGCGACTGCAGGAACTCTCCGACTCAGAGACCGCACTCGTCCGGGTGATTGCCAACCACGCCGGCAAACAGGCTGGCGAGATTTACGATATCTTCAACGACGAGACTGATCTGGGCTACACTCGCTACTCGGAGATCATCAACAAACTCGACCAGCTTGGGATTATCGACGCGAGCTACACCGACGTCGATGGCCGGGGCCGTTCCCGAGAACTGAATCTCAACTACGACGCCGAGGCTGTCACCGACCGTCTCTAACCCTCCAGCGGGCCGCCGAACAGCTGTATCGACACTTCCTCTCCGAATAGCTCCTCTGTCTCTCTGTCCTGGACGCTGTACCCACGGGCCTCGTAGAAGCGACTCCCAACGTCGTTGTCGGCGAGCACCGCAATCTGGATATCAGTACAGCCCTGCTCGCGTGCCCAGCGCTCGAATCGCTCGAGCAGCGCCGTCCCGAACCCCGCGCCCCAACGGTCAGGCACGACGTAGAGTGCACCGAGTACCGCGGTTGACCCATCAGTGCTCCCGGAGCAGTAGCCGACGACTGACTCGTTCACCTCGGCAACAAAATAGCCAACCGTGTCGTTCTCGATTTGCCCTCGAAGACCGGTCTCCTCGTACCACTCTGCCAGTGCGTTTTCGATGGTCTCCTCGGCAAGAATCTCGTCGTACGTTTCCCGCCAGCCAGCGGTTGCAACTGACTGAATCTCGGCCACGTCTGTGGTCTCGGCCTCGCGGATCTGCCCGCTGCTCATAGCTGCTGCATCAGGCGCGAATCGTATGTACGCTCTGGTGAGTATACACAAAAATACACTGTATACACGGCTGTCGAACTACCGAACTCAGATTCGCTCGGGAACTTTCTCAACTGTCACGTATTCGGTGTCGCCATCGCGGCTTTCGAGTTCGACCTCGCCGCCTTCACGGAATTCGTTGCCGACGATAATTTTGTACGGAATGCCCAGCAGGTCGCTCTCGGCGAAGCGCTCACCAATGGACTGGTCGGGGTCGTCGAACAACAGCGTCTGGTCGGGCCCACAGTCTTCGTAGAGATAGTCAGCCACCGCTGCAAGTTCGTCGTCGTACTGCAGTGGAATGATGGCAGCAGCGTACGGTGCGACGATTCCAGAGCCATCGGCCGACCAGCGACAGCCATCGTCGTCGGCGTGCTGTTCGAGGAGTGAGTACAGCAACCGGTCGACCCCGACGCCGTAACTCGCCATCAACACGTCCTGTCGACTCCCGTCTGCCAGGTCGACGGTCAGCCCCATCGACTCGGAGTAGCGTGTCCCGAGTTTGAAGATGTGACCGATTTCGACACCCTCGGTCGCGACGAGATTCCCACCACACTCGGGGCACTCCGCGCCAGCCTCCAGGCCTGACTGTGGTGATTCGTCGGTTACGCCAAACCGACAGTCGTCGGCCGAACAGCGCCGCAGGTCCGCGCTGCCGGTCTCGGCGACAGCCAGAAATTCCTCGGAAGCGGACCCGCCCATCAGGTTGTTCTCGGCGTCGGCGATGACAAATTCGATATCCAGATCCTCGAAAATCCGGATGTACGCCTCGCGAACTCGCTCGTACTGCTCATCGAGCGATTCCACCGTTGCGTGGACGCTGTAGGCGTCCTTCATCGTAAATTCCTTCGTGCGCAAGAGTCCGCTCCGTGCGTGGTCGTCGCGGTGCTTGCGGCTAATCTGGTAGTAGAGGCCGGGCAGGTCCTCGTACGAGCGGATGGTTCCCGTCAGCAGGCGCACGATACCCTCCTCGTGAGAGGGCGCGAGACACATGCGCTTGCCGTCGCGGTTCTCGAAGGTGAACATCTCGCCGCCGAACTCGCCCCAGCGACCGCTCTCCTCCCACATTCCGCTGTAGTTGAGCTGTGGCAGTGAGATTTCACGGGCACCGATGGCACGCATCTCTCTGTCGACATGGTCGATAATTCGGCCACGGATACGCTGGCCGGTCGGTGCGAAGCCGTACAGGCCGCTCCCGAACTGTCGAATTAGCCCCGCCCGCTGGGCGAGTCTGACCGTCTCGTTGTCCTGGCTTCCCGGCTCTCTGCTCGTAAATAGTGTTAGCTCACTTCGGCGCATGGTGGTCTCGTTGTCGTGGGTTTTGCCGCACTGGTCGTACTTCGAAGCTGTCTACCGCCGAATAAATATCCGCGGTCTCGGCTCTGTTCAGATGGTCTCGGCGACACGCTCGACCCACTCGACGGCGTAGGCCGGACCGTGGTCAACGTAGACCTCGGCGTCAAGTGCGTCGAACGGGGCGGGAATCTCCCCAGCGTGTTTGATACCGTTACAGGCTAACTCGGCCGCTTCCGGGACGGACAGTTCGCCGCTCGCTATGGCGGCCGGCAGTTCTTCGAGTCGACCAGAGAGGCGGTCACCCGCGTCGACCCACGCCTCGAACAGCGGCCCGTCCCACTCGGCGAAGACTGCTCGCGTCTGGAGACCGAGGTAGGCGTCGTAGCAGGCCACCGCCAACTGGTAGCTGCCGACAGGCCCGAGCTTGTCATCCAGCGCCGCCGCGAACTCGACATAGTCCTCGCCAAAGAAGCCGAGCATCTGTTCTGGCACGTCCAATCCAACCTCGACGAGTGCTTCGGCGAGCAGAAAGTCGACGAAAGAGTCCGGCGAACCGTCGAGCCGTGGCTTGTAGAACACGACCGGTGGCTCTGTCTGTCGCGTCCACGCGACGCCGCCGTCACCAGCCATTCCGATGGTCAGCTCGGAACTCGCGTACGTCTGGAGTATCTCCGGTGCGTCTGCTGGCAGCCACTCCGCGGGATATGTCACCGGGCTGAGGCTGTCGACAACCAGCCCGAGTTCTTCGGCCTGTTCGGGCGGGATGGTTTTGAAATCGTTCGCACAGTCGAGAACGAGCGCGTCGGGGGCGTGTCTCTCACGAACTGTTTCGACCGCGTCGCTTACCGTCCGACTGGTGAACATCAGAGTCCGACGATGATGGTAGCGACAATTGCCACACCAATCACCAGCGAGGCAGCGACCGTTCCGAGGACAATTTTCGTTGCATTGCTCATACGTCTCGATTTCTGGAGCATGGATAAAAAGGCACAGATTTCCCGCCGAGACCGGGCCATTCAAACGACTCCCGGCCGAACCGACCGGATATGCCAGATTTGGAACTCGCCGCGGCAGTCCGGGAGGCCCTCGCTGTCGACGACGATGAGTTTCGCTCGCAGGCGAGAGCAGAAGCCGACCAGCTCAAATCGGAGGTCAAGGAAGGAACCTTCGACAACACGCAGGCGCTGGTTGGGCTGGAACTCGAACTGTACGCCGTCGACGCCCGTACCGATGCGCTCCGACGGATGCCCCGCGGGTTGCTCGGTCTCATCGGCTTCGAGAAGGAACTTGGACTGCACAACGCCGAGATGCAGACGACGCCGCTGCCGCTGACGACCTACGGACTGGACGCTCAGGAGAAGGAAATTCAGGCCCACATTGCGCCCGCAATCGAGAAGACTGCCGCAGAGGACATTCAACTCGTTTCTGACGGGATGTGGACGGTCCCGCCGACCGGTGAGACAGCGACAGAGTATCTCACCGACGCTATCGAACAGGACGGCGTGCGGATTGCGACGAACATGAGCGACGCGGTCCGATACCACGCGATGGCGAACTCGGAGTATCCCGCGGGCTGTCGCCTTGACGCCCCTCACGTGACGCTCGATACCGAGACGGTGATGCCAGAGAGCCTCATCACCTCGATTCAGCCACACTACCAGGTGCCACACGCGCCGGATCTCGCGGAGTACTTCAACTACGCGTTACGGGTCGCCGCCCCGTTGCTGGCTGTTGGGGTCAACTCGCCGTTTTTCCCGCCGGACCTCTACGACGACGCCCCTGACGCCGAGATTGTCTCCGACGCTCACATGGAAAACCGGATCCACGTCTTCGAGTCTGTGCTCAACCCCCCCAGCGAAGCCGAGGAGAACCCGAAGGTCTGCTTCCCGCCGGAGTTCGAGACCGTCGATGAGGCCATCGACGACATCGTCGAGGACACCTGTATCGTCCCGGTGAACGTGCCGGAGCTGGACCGCTTCGACGACAGCTTCCGGCATTTCCGGCACAAACACGGCAGCTACTGGCGGTGGGTCCGGCCCGTTTTCGACGGCAGTTCCCGCTCGTCCGCGAACGCTCGCATCGAGTTCCGTCCGCTTCCAGCACAACCAACCGTCCGGGACTGTATCGCCTTCGAGGCCGTCTTTGCCGGCCTGATGGAGAGTCTCCCACGCCGCGAGCACCCCATCGCACAGCTCTCGTGGGCAGACGCCAAGCAAAACTTCTACGCGGCTGTCGAGGACGGACTGCAGGCTGACCTCAGCTGGATCACCGCCGACGGCGAGGAGACGACTGCAATCGACGAAATCTGTGGCGAGTGTTTCGAGTTTGCACGCGACGGCCTCGAACTCCGGGGGCTGTCGACCGACGAAGCACGTCGGTACATCCGCCCACTCCGGGAGCGGCTGGACCGCCGGACGACGCCTGCTCGCTGGAAACATGAACACGTCCGCGCGAGCGTCGAGGGCGGCGTCCCCCTCCCCGAAGCCATCTGGGGGATGCAGGCCGAATACATCGACAGACAGGCCGATACACTGGTTGAGGGCTGCTTCACCGATTGGCTGTAGCCCACCACCTTTTTTCCGTTCGGGTGCGCGGAGCGCACCACTCACGGCAAAAACGTGGGCGAAAAAGGTCCGGACGCGCCGCTGGCGCGTCCGGTGTCCTCAGGAGTGAGCACCGCGAACGACTGAGGGCTCGGAAGACGCCGCGCGTCTTCCGGTGAACCGCGCCTTCGGCGCGGACTCGTGACGACGACAGCAGCCCGCGTTCTCGATTCGTCCGGGCCTGGTAACCCCTGATAGACCAGTGCGCTCTCAACTTAGCCGCGCCAGCACGAGACAGCACGCCAGCGCCGTGTTTCACAGACTGAAATTCTGCCGGCGTTTCTATTCGTCTCCCGACCGTTCTCCGACGTATGCAGTCACTCGAGCGTCCGAATCCGGTGCCCTCGAAGGCTTCGACAGCCACGCCGTCGTCCGGCCGCGACGCTGGCCGCACTCACCTCACTGTGCGAACGCTTCCCGTGAATCTGCGGTCACAGAACCATTACCACGCTCCGACCGCATCACTCGACAATGACTGACGACGTGACCACACAGCGCACCCGTAGACGGACGCTCCAGACCCTCGGAACGGGTGCGGTGCTCGCGCTGGCTGGCTGTCTCGACAGCGAGGACACCGACGACCCCGGCGAAAACGAGACTAACGCCAACAAGACACAGCAACCGGACTCCACCGACCAGCCAGACGACGGGGCCGACGAGACGGACACACTCGGGCCTGCAGACCTCGAATCCCGCGCCAGAGAGTTCGTCGAACTGCTCGACGCCGGCGAGTACGAGACGGCCTACGACCTCGTCGCCGAGCGCTTCGCCGAACAGATTCCACCCGCTCAGATGGAGCAAGTCTGGAGCCGCCAGATTGGGATTTACGGCGACCTCGAAACAGTTCGCTCCGCCGAGTACCGCGGCGAGCGCGACGACGGCTTGGCGACGGTGCTCATCCGAGCGGAGTTGACCGACCGCGCCGTCACCTTCGAGTACGCCTTCAGCGAGGGCGAGATTGCGGAGTTTCTCGCGACTCCCGCTTCGGAGTGGACCCGACCTCACTACGTCGACCCCGCTGCCTTCTCCGAGCGCGAACTCACCCTCGACGCGCCGGGTGACTGCGAACTCGGCGCGACGCTATCGGTGCCGAACTCGAGCGAAAACCGTTCCGGCGTCGTACTGGTCCACGGCAGCGGCGACCAGGACCGCGACGAGACTGCCGGCCCGAACAAGACGTTTCGCGAACTCGCACAAGGGCTGGCCTCCCGCGGCGTGGCGGTGCTCCGGTACGACCAGCGGCCGCTCGCCTGCGATGTCGACCGAACCGAGGCGACGCTCGACGCCCTCGTGACGGACGACGCCGTGACGGCCGTCGAACGACTCCGCGCAGTTGACCGCGTCGGTGAGGTCGTCGTCGCCGGTCACAGCCTCGGCGGTCGCGTCGCGCCCCGAATAGCCCAGCGGGCCGACGCCGCGGGGATGGTGATGCTCGCACCGCTGGCGGAGCCAATCCACGAGGCCATCGTCAGACAGACACGCCACGTCCTGACACTCGACGGAGAGCTGAGCGCTACCGACGAGCAGGCGCTCGCCGAAACCGAGGCGCTGGCAGAACAGCTCCGGACGCTCGATATTGGTGAGGACGAGACGCTCAACCTCGGCGGCGGCGCTCGCGGTCGACCGTTCTGGCGCACGCTTCAGGAATACGACCACACCGCGACGGCAGCCAGCCTCGACGTTCCAACGCTTCTGGTGCAGGGCGGCCGAGATTATCTGGTCACGACCGAGGACGACCTGCCGCTGTGGCGCGAAGCCATCGGTGGCGATCCGCAGACAGAGATTGTCGTTTTCGAGGACCTGAACCACCGCTTCCAGCCCGGTTCGGGACCGTCTCGGCCACGGGAGTGGACGACTCCCGAAAATCCAGTTGCCAAGCGAGTGGTCGACCAAATCGCGGCGTTTCTGTCGAACGAACTCTGACCGTCGCTACACGCCCAGCCAGTCGTTGTTGCTGACCTCGTACCCTTCTGCCCGACAGACTTTCGCGGCCTTGCGGCGAACACCACGCGACCCGGGGAGGTCCTCTTTCGTCTCGATTTGTTCGAGCACCCAGTCGGTCATCACTGTTACCAGTTCGTCGTCGTCGTCGCCGTCGATGGCGACGAGTGCTCGGAACGTCTTCTGGTAGGCGTCCCACTGCGACCGGCCGAATTCGATTGTCGAGGCGGCGTCACTCGCTTCGGTCACCGCTTTCATTGCGCCAGCGACGGTCGGCCGCTGGACCTGTGCTGTCACCGCGCCTGGCGTCTCGTACCGGTCGTTGTCAGTCTCCGGGAGCAGGTCGGCCGCGACGTACTCCTCGTACACCGGCACCTCGCCGATTTCGGCGACAAGTTCGGCACCTGTCGCCGGAAACGACACCTCGGCGAGTTCGTCTTTGAGCTCGTGGAGGTCCCGCTCCGGAATTGGCGGTTCGGTCTCGTCCATCCGCTCGAGTTCCGCTATCATCTCGCGTTTCTGCTGGCGCCGTACTTCGTCGTGAGCTTGCTTGTCCCGTCCGCTTCTGTTATCTCCCATTCCCTTTCTTACCCGGTCTGGCCGGATAACGTTATCCCTGATTTACAAGTTTCCACCTTTTTCCCGCTCGGGTGCGCTTCGCGCACCGCTCGCGGCAAAAACGTGGGCGAAAAAGTCCGGACGCGCCAGCGGCGCGTCCGGTGTCCTCGGGAGTGAGCACCGCGAACGACTGAGGGCTCGGAAGACGCCACGCGTCTTCCGGCGAACCGCGCCTCCGGCGCGGACGCTTGCACTACTCCGCTAACCACGCCAACAGTCCTTTCTGAGCGTGGAGGCGGTTCTCCGCCTGGTCCCAGACGACTGCGTTGTCGCTTTCGAGCACCTCGTCGGTAATCTCCTCGCCACGGTGAGCGGGCAGACAGTGCATCACCGGCCGGTCGCCGACGCGGTCGGCAGTCAACTGAAAGCCCTCGAAGTCGGCCAGTTTCTGCTCGCGCTTGTCCTCCTGGCCCATACTGACCCACACGTCGGTGTAGACGATATCGGCCTCAGCAATGGCTGCGTCGGGGTCCGTGGTTTCCGCTGGCGCGTTCCCAAGGTCAGCAGCGCGCTCATGAACGTGGTCGTCGATACCGTAGCCGTCTGGTGTAGCGACAGTCAGGTCGATATCTGTCATTGCCGACCCGACGACGAACGACTGACAGACGTTGTTGCCGTCGCCAACCCACGCGACATCGACATCGAAGCCGTCGAAGCGCTCGCGAATCGTCAACAGGTCAGCCAGCGTCTGGCACGGATGGGCGTCGTCGGTTAGCCCGTTGATGACCGGCACGGTGGCGTACTCGGCGAGTTCGACCACGTCGCTGTGGTCGAACACCCGCGCCATGATGAAATCGGCATAGCGAGCGACCGCTCTCGCCGTGTCTTTGATTGGCTCGCCGTGACCCAGATGAATGTCGTCAGGGCCGAGGAAAATGGCGTGGCCGCCGAGTTGTGTCATTCCCGTCTCGAAGGAGACCCGCGTTCGGGTCGAGGGTTTCTCGAAAATCATCGCCAGCGTCTGGTCTGCAAGCGGCCTCCGGCCGTTGCCCGCTTGCTGTGCCGACTTGAGGTCGGCTGCCAGGTCAAGTACGTCCGCTACTTCTGGGGCGGTCAGGTCGTCAACGTCGACGATATCGGTTGTCATGAGTCTTGGAGACGTTCGGTGACTGTTTCGAGTACAGACACTGCTTTGTCGTACTCGGCCATCGAGAGATGTTCGTTCGGCGAGTGGTCAAGGTCTGAATTGCCCGGGCCGTAGGAGACGGTCTCGACATCCCACGCGTGAGCGAAGACGTTCTGGTCGCTGGTGCCGGTTTTGCGCAGCATTCGCGGGTCGCCATCTTCCTGACGAATCGCTGCCCGGAACGCCCGCGCAATGGGCGTCCGTGGACTCGCCATCACCGGTTCAACCTTGTCGTGCCAGTTGACCGTCCCGCCGTCGAGATGGCCGTCAGCAATCTCTCGAACCTCGTCGACAGCGTAGGACGGGGGAATCCGCAACTGCACGTTCATCGTCGCCTCGACAGAGAGCCCGTCGTCGGAGACGCCACCCTGGAATTCGATTGGTTTGCAGGTCACGCGCTCGAATACCTGCACCCACTCGTCGTGCTCGAACTCCTCGTCGACGCGGTTCCACCACTCCATTGCGTCCTGAATCGCGTTGTTCTCTGGCCGCGAGGAGTGGCCCGATTCGGAAGTGCCCACGTAGGTACCACCGAGCAGCCCCCGGTAGCCAAGGGTGATGCCGTCCCAGCCAGAGGGCTCGCCGTTGATCACGTAGTCCGGCACGGACTCGCGGTCTTCGACGACGTATCGACTGCCCCGTGAGTCGACTTCCTCGCCGACGACGCCGATGAAACTTGCGCCGGTTCGCACAGCGGCGACGGCCATCGAGGCCAGCGGTCCTTTCGCGTCGACACTCCCGCGACCCCAGAGAATCTCGTCGCCAGCTTCCTCCTCGATGCGAACTGGAATGTCGCCCGGCACTGTGTCGATGTGTGAGGTTAACAGCGCAGTATCGTCGGCCGGCGCGCGGACGTTTCCGACATCGTCGATCCAGACCTCTCGGTCGTGGCGCTCGAAAAACCGGGCGAGTTGCTGGGCACAGGGGCGTTCGTTGCCCGTTACCGAGGGAATCCGAACGAGCTTTGTCAACAGTTCACGCGCTTCGTTTTGCTGGATGACGCTCATCCTGGCACCTCCGAGTGCATCAGCCAATCACCTCGCTCAGTGCGTCGACTGCCTCGTCAGCCTCGTCCTCACTCAACGTCAGCGGCGGGAGCAGTCGCACCACAGTCCGGCCGGCCGGCAGTGCGAGCAACTGCTGGTCGATTGCGAGGTCGCGCAGGATGCGGTTTGCACCGCGTTTGACCTCGATACCGATCATCAGCCCCTCGCCGCGGACATCGCGTACGTCGTCGCCGAGTTCGGCCTCGAGTTCGGCGCGCATGTACTCGCCAATCTCGTCGGCGTGGGCGGGAATCTCCTCGTCGACGATGGTCGAGACGGTGGCGTGAGCGGCCGCCGAGATGACGGGGCCACCGCTGAACGTCGAGGCGTGTGAGCCGTAGTTGTCGGCAATCCAGTCCCGGCACAGCGTTGCCCCGACGGGCAGGCCGTTGCCGAGTCCTTTGGCGCTCGTGATCATATCCGGCACCACGTCGGCCCATTCCGAGGCCCATAGTGTGCCTGTTCGGCCCATGCCAGTCTGGACTTCATCGAAGATGAGCGCCGCGCCACTCGTCGCGGTTTCGACCCGCGTCCGCTGGAGGAACTCCTTCCGAGCAGGGTTGATGCCACCCTCGCCCTGGACGGGTTCGACGATGACTGCGGCGGTGTCGTCGTCGATGGCGTCGGCCATTGCCTCGGCGTCGTCGTAGGGGACAAAGTCCACGTCGCCGACCAGTGGCTCGTACGGTTTCTTGTACTTATCTTTCCACGTCGTCGCGAGCGCACCCATCGTCCGGCCGTGGAAGCCACGCTTCGTCGAGACGATTTTCGAGTTGCCCGTCGCCGAGCGGGCGAACTTCAGTGCTGCCTCGTTGGCTTCCGTTCCGGAGTTGCAGAGCCAGACCTTGTCGACAGTCTTCGGGGCCGTCTCGGCGAGCAGTTCGTACAGCTTCGTCCGGATTTCGACCGGGTAGGAGGCCTGGACGTAGGTGAGTCGGTCGAGCTGGTCTCGGACTGCTTCATCAACTGCCTCGTGGCCGTGGCCAAGTGGGACACAGGCGTAACTTGCGCCCATGTCCAGATACTCGGTGCCGTTGCTGTCGGTGACGTACGAGCCGTCACCTTCGACGAGTTCGATCGGTTTCTCCGAAAAGATGAATCCACTCATGTTACTCCTCCGTTAGTGCGTCCGCGGTTACGTGTGTTCCGGCTCCGTTGAGCGCGCTCGTAATCGGCTGGTCGGCATTCGCGTCGGCAACAATTGCTGTGCTCGCACCGCCGGCCAGCGCTTCCTCGATTGCCATCACTTTCCGACCCATGAAGCCCTCGGCGGCGGCTTCTAGTTGCTCGAATTCCGTCGGCGTCTCGACGGCCTCGATCAACGTCGACTCGTCGTCTGGGTCTTCGAGGATGCCCGGCACGTCCGTTAGCAGGACGAGTCGTGCACCCAGCGCACCAGCCAGCGTCGCGGCGGTTCGGTCGGCATCAGTGTTCACTGCCGTGATGACCGAGTTTCCGTCGTCGTCTTCGTCACTCCCGGCCATCGGCGGACTCACAACTGGTGTATGTCCAGCGTCGAGCAACGTCTCCAGTAGGTCTGTGTTCACTTCTTTGATGCTTCCAGAGTGGTCGCCGCGACGAATCTTTCGCTTGCCGTCCTCGACGACCCGGACTGCTGACTTGCGTGGCCCGTGCAACAGTTTCCCATCGACACCTGAGAGGCCAACAGCGTCCACGCCCTCGCTCTGGAGCGAGGCGACCATCTCGGTGTTCAACAGTCCCGGAAGAACCATCTCGAAGACCTCCATCGTCTCCTCGTCGGTGAACCGACCAACGACGCCCGATGGCGTCTCGACGTACTCCGGTTCGACGCCAAGTCGTTCCAGCGTGTCGTCGACGGCCGTCGACCCGCCGTGGGTGACGACCACGTCTTCGTCTTCGGCGATGGTTGCGATATCTGCGAGCGCGCCGGCAGGGTCGACTGCGCGAGCGCCGCCAATCTTGACGACTACCGTCACACGAACCACCTCGTATGGTGAGCGTGCCCTCGGAAGCCGCAGCCGTCGGACCGTCTTCCGGAAGTCATGGCGCACCAACCGGGTGGAATCCGGTAAGTTCGAGTCCGGCCGTCTCTTCGAGTCCAAGCGCGATATTTGCGGCGTGGACTGCCTGCCCGGCCGAGCCTTTCATCATGTTGTCGATGGCCGAGAAGACGACCAGTCGTTTGTTCGCGGCATCGACGTCGAAGCCAACCTCTGCGCGGTTCGATCCGGCGACAGATTTTGGCTCTGGGTAGCGGTAGACACCGCTCCCGCCGGCGACGATGTCGACGAACGGTTCGTCGGCGTACTGGCCGCGGTAGGCTTTCCAGAGGTCGCTGTTCGAGACTGGCTCGCCGGGGAACAGGTGACAGGTTGCTGACGCACCGCGGATCATGTCGACTGCGTGCACGGTAAAGGAGACATCGAGACCGAGGAACTGCTCGATTTCGGCCTCGTGGCGGTGGCCTGTCGGCGCGTACGGCCGCACGACACCCGAGCGCTCGGGATGTGAGGAGGCCTCGCCGCCGCCGGCACCGCCTTCGCTCGACCCAACCTTCACGTCAATCACAACCTGCTCGTCGCCGGTGAGAATACCCTCTTCGACCAGTGGAAGCAGCCCGACAATCGTTGCCGTCGCGTTACAGCCACCGGCGGCGATGAGGTCAGCACCGGGCAGTGCCTCGCGGTTCAGTTCGGGCAGCGCGTAGACCGACTGTTCGAGCAGTTCGGGACGCTCGTGGCCGTCGTACCACTCGTCGTACTGCGACTCTGCGGAGAGGCGAAAATCTGCGGAGAGGTCGACGACCGTGTCAGCCACGTCTTGAAAGCGGTCGATTGACCCCATCGAGACGCCGTGTGGCGTCGCTGCAAAGAGTACGTCGACTGATTCCAGTTCCTCCGGGTCAGAGAACCGAAGATCCAGATTCCGGAGGTTCGGGTGGGCGTTGCCGACGGTCTTGTTCGTCTTCGAGCGACTGGTTGCCTGTGCGACCTCGAATTCGGGGTGGCCGGCGAGCAATCGGAGCAGTTCACCGCCAGTGAAGCCGCTGCCGCCGACGACACTCGCGGTGTAGGTCATTGTTCACCCTCCGCAACCTCGGTCTCCAGCCAGTCGACCACCGCCGCGGGCACGTCCGTGTCGATGGCTTCGTTCAGTGCCTTGAACTCGACGTTGTGGTTGACCTCGTGAACCGTGTAACCATCACCGGTTTCCATTAGATCCACACCCAAGAGCCCGCCGCCGACTGCTTCGCTTGCGTCTGCGACGAGTTCGCGGGCCTCATCGTCCAACTCGAACTCTTCAGTTTCCGCGCCCTTGGCAGCGTTGGTCAGCCAGTGGTCAGATTTGCGGACCATTGCGCCGACTGGTTCGCCGTCCAGCGCAACGACGCGGATGTCTTGACCGGGCTTGTCGACGAACTCCTGGATGTAGAAGACTTTGTGTTCGTAGTGACCCAGCGTCTCCTTGTGCTCGAAGATGGCCTCCGCTGCGGACTCGGAGTCGATTTTCGCCATCAGGCGACCCCACGAGCCGACGACCGGCTTGAGCACGCAGGGGTAGCCGAACTTCTCGACGATATCCATCGCCGACTCTTTCGTGAAGGCAACGTCAGTCGCAGGCGTGGGAACACCTGCCCCTTCGAGCGCGAGGCTGTTTTTGACTTTGTTCGCACAGATTGCCGCCGTCTCGGCGCTGTTGACAATCGGGATGTCGTAAGCCTCGGCGAACCGTGTGGTGTAGAGACTCCGACTCGTCGCGAGACACCGGTCGACGAGTACGTCGACATCCGCGAACGATTCGGGCGGTTCCGAGAGACTGAACGTCTGCTTGCGAACGTCGATCTTTGCGATATCGTGCCCACGGTCCCGAAGCTCAGAGAGTAACAGCTTCTCGTCGCGGCGGATCCGTGAGTAACAGATTCCGACTTTCATGTGTATCTCCGTGCCGTACGGCGGCCGGTGTGACCGCCAACGCGTGTCACGTCACTCACCCCAGTCTTCTTCCAGTTCCGGTGCCTCTTCGAGCTGGACCGGATCAACTGCGATTACTTCGAGTTCTGCACCCGTGACCGGGCTGTCGATAATTTCGCCGATTTCGACGTCTGCCGGGACATCGATCTCCTCTCCTGTGATCGGGTCTTCTGCCGTGACTGTCTCGTCTGTCATCGTACTCGCGTATAACGAACGAGATTACTTAAACCCGTCGAATATATCATATTGTATTTACGTACAGAGTAAGCACTAAGGCCTTCAAAAGGGTGATTAACCGAAATACTGCGAATCGATATCAGATATTAGGTATATTGGCCCGGCGGGGCCGTGGTGGCTCAGACATACTGTGACACCTCCGAATCGAGTCTGGTTGCCGCCGCCGCGAGCGACGCTCGGCGCTCGTCCAGTGTTGTCTGGTCTTCGCTCACACTGTCGCGGGCACGGTCGAGATGTTCGCCCACCGCTGACGGCGCAGGACCACCCCGGGAGTCACGCATCCGGACGCTCTCCACAGGGTCCAGCGCCGCCTCGATAGCTGCCCTGTCGGCGACCGCGTCCAGCGGTTCGCCGAGTTCGGCTTCGACGGCCGCCGCAATCTCGTCGATGCCAGGGTCTTCGTGTTCGCCGGCCCGTGCGACGATTTCGTGGGCGGTGCGGAACGGAATCCCTGACTGTGCCAGTCGGTCGGCAACGCCCGTCGCCGTCGCAAACCCTTCGCTTGCCGCCGCTTCCAGTTTCTCGGCCGGCCAGTCGGCGGTGACGACAGCCCCGACGGCGACTTCTGTCGAGGCGGTCACCGAATCGATTGCCTCGTAGGCGTGGCTCCCAGCGCGCTGCAGGTCGCGGTTGTACGCACGCGGCAGTCCTTTCAGTGTCGTCAACAGGCCGTTCAGTCCGGCCGTCGTATCGCCGGTCCGACCCCGCACTAACTCCAGCGTGTCGGGATTTTTCTTCTGGGGCATGATGCTCGATGTCGAGGAATACTCGTCGGCCACCTTGACGTGACCGCGGTTCGCGAAGGTGACCATATCTTCCGCCAGCCCCGACAGCGTCGTTGCCAGCGCTGTCGTCGCCGCGGTTGTTTCAACGAGGAAGTCACGGGCTGACGCGCCGTCCATCGCGTTCTCGACAAGCCCATCGAAGCCGAGCAACTCTGCGGTGCGCTCGCGGTCGACGTCGAACGGTGTCCCTGCGAAGGCCGCTCCACCCAGCGGTGACTGATTAATTCGCTCGTAGGCATCGAACAGTCGGGCGGTATCTCGCGCGAGTGCGCTCTCGTAGGAACACAGCCAGTGGCCGACTGTGGTGGGCTGGGCTGGCTGGAGATGCGTGTAGCCGGGCATCACCGTCTCAGCGTGCTCTGCAGCCACGTCGAGCAACTGTTTGCGGGCCCCGACGACGGTTTCGAGGAGGTCGAGGACGCCCCCGCGCAGTCGGTAGCGGATACAGGTCGCAACTTCGTCGTTCCGGGAGCGGGCGGTGTGCATCCGACCGCCGTCCGGACCGACGCGGTTGATGACTGCCGTCTCGATAGCCTCGTGGACATCCTCTCCGTCGGGCAGGGCATCGTGGCCGTCCGTTTCGACATCGTCGAGGGCAGCCAGAATCTCACCGGCGGTGTCCTCGCCAATAATCTCCTGCTCTGTGAGCATCACGACGTGTGCCCGGTCGACGGCCAGGTCAGCCGCGAAGATGCGCTCGTCTGCCGACAGCGAGGAGAGAAACGCTCTGGCTGGGCCGCCGCTGAAGCGTTCGCGGCGGACGACACTCTCGCCGTCCGCGCTGTCCTCGCTGTTGGCCTCGGGGTCTGTCATTGGTCAGTTGTCGTTCTGTCGGGCGCGCTCCATCGCGCGGTTTGCGAGACGGGACTGGAAGCCGTGGTATTTGGCGACTCCGGTGGCGTCTTCCTGCGTGATACCGCCGGTCACGTCCTCCTCGTTGAACGAGGCGGCACTTTCGCTGTAGACTGCGTACTCGCTCTCGCGGGCGACCGGTCGGCAGTGCCCACCTTCGAGTTTCACAGTCACCGTTCCGGTGACGCGCTCCTGTGTGGTGTCGATGAATCCTTCGAGTGCACCAACGAGCGGTGCGTCGACAAGCCCCTGGTAGCCTTTCTGGGACCACTGCTGGTCGATCTGTTGTTTGAACTGGCGCTCTTCCTGCGTGAGGACGAGCTGTTCGAGAGCTTCGTGGGCAGTGAGCAGCACCGTTGCCGCGGGGTGCTCGTAGTTCTCCCGCACCTTGAGTCCGAGCATGCGGTCTTCCATCATGTCGGTGCGACCAACGCCGTGGGCACCGGCCTGCTCGTTGAGCGTCTCGATGAGTTCGACTGGTTCGACGGCCTCGCCGTCTAGCGCGACCGGCTTGCCGTCCTCGAATTCGAGTTCGACCAGTTCCGCGTCCTTCCCGCTGGGATTCTGCGTCCAGTCGTAGATGTCGTCGTCGGGAATCGTCGCCGGGTCTTCGAGCTCCGAGCCTTCGACGGAGCGACTCCAGAGGTTCGTGTCGATGCTGTAGCGACCTTCAGAGCCACCCTCGACGGGCAGGCCGCGCTCCTCGGCGTACTCGTTTTCCCACTCGCGGGTCAGGCCGAGTTCGCGCACCGGCGCAATCACGTCGAGGTCAGAGTCACGCCAGACAGCCTCGAACCGAAGCTGGTCGTTGCCTTTGCCGGTACAACCGTGGGCCAGCGCGGTACAGTCGTTTTCGAGGGCGACTTCGAGAATCGCTTCGGCGATAACCGGGCGGGCCAGCGCAGTTCCGAGCGGGTAGCCCTGGTAGGTTGCGTTGGCCTTGACCGAGCGCATACAGAGGTCGGCGAACTCTTCTTTGGCGTCGACGACGTAGTGTTCGAGATTGAGCGCTTCGGCAGTCTCTTCGGCCTCCTCAAACTCTTTTTGCGGTTGGCCGACATCGACGGTGACGCCGACGACTTCGTCGTAGCCGTATTCTTCTTCGAGTAGCGGTACACAGACTGTGGTGTCGAGCCCTCCCGAGAAGGCGAGCGCGACGCGTTCGGTTCCTTGGTTTGACATTGTGTGTCTGTCGGGTGAGAGATAGCCGCCCCAGAACCCGACGGTGGGCGGTCAGTTGGAAACAGTTCAGGTCGACAGTGGTGAGTGATGATGCGGGCCTAACGGCCCGGCCGCCGTCGCCGAAGAATGAGTGGCTGTACGGACCCACGACTGGCCTCGGACGCTTGCGTTGGCATGTGGGTCCGCGTCATGTAGCTGTGTCTCTTGGAGGAACGTACTAATATCTTCCGAGACTGCCCGTCTTCGAGAGCTGTTGACATACCACGGCACCAGCGACAAGACTGCCTGTTGTCACAGGTCGCGGTAACGACCACGGGTAGCGAAATCGTCACGCCGGATGAAACCCATTAATAGACGATGTCTGACACAGAGCACGTTCACGAACAAGTGGATGAATCGGTCGAGAACCGCAACATGTGGGCCCGCCGTCGGCGAGAGGGGATTCCAACGGGCGAGAATCTGCTCGTCGTCGCGTGTATGGACGAGCGTATCCCGGTCGAAGACGCGCTGGACCTCGAACTCGGCGACGCACAGATTTTCCGCAACGCCGGCGGGAAGGTGACAGACGACGTGATTCGGTCGGCTGCGCTGACGACGAACTTCTTCGACACCGAAGAAATAATCGTCATCAACCACACCGACTGTGGGATGATGAGTGCGCCCGACGAGGCGGTTCGTGAAGGAATGGAAGCACAGGCTGGCGACCTGGACGACGTAGACCTCGACCCGTCGCTGCCCGAACTGAACATCGGCGACGCCGACGTGATGGAGTGGGTCAAGATGACCGACGACATCGACGAGGCCTGCGCTGCACAGGTCGAGTCCCTCCGCGAGTCAGAACTGATTCCGGACTCGGTGACAGTCACGGGCTACATCTACGAAGTCGAATCCGGCGAACTCCGCCGGCCGGGCGAACGCGTCGCCGAAGAAATCAGCGAACGACAGCACTAGCGCAGGTTGCGGACGACATCGAGCAGTTTTCCGGGCAACTGCACGCCTTTGACCGTTACGCCGATAATCACCATCAGCGCGTACAGGCCAAGCGTCGACAGCCAGATGACGAGCATTGCAAGCACCGCAAAGCCACTGCTGAGGAAATAGAAGGCTCCAAGCGTCATCAGAGTACCATATAGCAAAACGAGATACGGTCCCCAGCCAGTCGCTTTCCCGCGCCGTGACCGTTTGCGAATGTACTGTTTCAGGTCGGCTTCGAGTTCGTCGCGGTGGACCGTCTTGTTGTCCAGTCGGTCCTCCATTTCGTCGATTTCCCGCCGAAGTTCGTCGAGGTCCGACTGGGTTACGCGTGCGCTCACATCTGGGTCGTGACGGCCGGTCGGTCCGTCTTCGCCGTCGCCGTTGTCACCGTTGCCCGAACCGTCGTCGCCATTGTCGCCGTTATTCGCCGGCTCTGGCGGTGCTGTCGCCGGTTCGTCGGTCCCTGTCTCGTCAGTCTCAGTGTCCGCGTGAGCGTCGTCGTCGGACGGCCCGTCAGCCTCAGTCATACTCCGTTGGGTATGCTCTCGTAGCCCCTCCTGTTGTAGTTGCCGGTCTGTCTTGCGCTCTGAGCGGACAACGTTGACTGCCGCCCCGAGCAGAATGATCAACCCGCCAAAATAGAACCAGACCAACAGCAACAGCACGCCGCCGAGGACGCCGTACAGCTCTAGGGAACTTGCGTTGGCCGCGTACAACCCAAATCCAGCCCCCAGAACGGTCCAGCCAAGCCCGGCAACTACCGCTCCTGGTATCGCCTCTCGGGCCGGAATATCACGATTCGGGAAGATGTAGTACATCGGGAAGAAAACGCTCGTCAGGACGATGACCAGCCCAATTGTGCCGGTCAATCCAGCAAATGGAACGTTGACGACGGACAAAATCGCGCTCAGTGCAACCGTCCCGGCGACGGCGAGCACAATCCCGAACAGGACCAGCAAGGCGTCTCGCACCTGAGAGAGAATCGGTTTCGGCATATTTGCGCCGTAGATCCGTGAGAACGCGATATCCAGTCCTCGGAAGACCCGCAACGCACTCCAGAGAAGCACCGCGAGTCCAACGGCGGTCACCCCGCCCGCGCCGGAGCCACTGACGAGTGTTTCCTCGATGAGCGCGGCCGTCGACGGCGTGAGAAAACTGTTGAACGTTGCGAGAACCTCTGTTGCGACAGCCTCACCGGCCAGCGCCGCCGCGAGGGTAATTGCGACAATCAGCAGCGGGATAATCGAGAGAAAGGCGTAGTACGCAATCGCCGCAGCGAGAAACGGAAGTTGTCGCGTCTGTACGACAGCAACTAGCGAGCGGATATCCGCAGTTGCACGTTTATGATTCACAGTCTCTCCTGTGGGCGAGAGCAGTATATAGCCTGTCACTAGCTCCGACAGCGAGTAAACAGCCTCGGGCGCGGTGTTGACGCAACTCGGAGATTTGCGAAAGCCGAAAATCTGCGGTTTTCGGAAGGGCGGGGAACTCGCCCTCGCAACTACTTTAGAGGCCGGCCCACAACGCTCTCGTATGGACCAGTGGCGCCTCCGCTCCAGTCGCGGCACCTACGTCTTGCTCGTCGCGAGTTTCCTCCTCATCGGCCCCACAGTCGCCGGCGTCGGCGCAACGCTCCCGCTCGTGGTCGTCTTTGCAGCCCTCGCCGTTGCCTTCTGGGCTGGCCGTGACTCTCTCCGCAAACTGCCCGTGGTTGCTGGCTACGACACCGGCTGGTACGCCCGTGATAGCTGGCTGGCTGCCGCTCTCAGCGGTGTGGTCACCCTCGCTGTCCTCGGCGCGCCGCCGCCGGAACTGCAGGCTGCCGGTGGCTTTGCCGGACTCGTGGGGATGGTCAACTACTTTCTCCGACCGCTGTACCTGCTGATTGTCGAGACAATTCTCAGCGTGGTTCGTCTCTGACCCGTTCTCCGAGCGAATTCACGCAAAAACTCAGGGCAGCGCCGCGACGACTGTTGATTCTTGCCACGGGCGGAAAGTATATGTCATGCTGTCCCATGCCAGTACAATGTATGAGCGAGCGACCCGACGCGACGGTGGGGGTATCGGCGAGCGAGAGCACGGCCGCGGGCGACGCGCTCGAAGCAACCGGGGCCTACGAAACGGCTGAGGGAATTGTCCTCTACGACACAGAACAACCGCTGGCGTGGCTGCAATCTGACGGTGCGGTCGAACTCTCGGAGATGCAGTAAATCCGAACGGATTTTGCTGTTGAGTTACTACCGAGAGCCGTGAGCGACCCGTTCGACGGCGACCCGGACGACGTTTTCGAGCCTGCGGAGTCCGAGACGGAGTACGGTGCGGACCAGTTCGATAATTCCGACCCGGCCGCGTCTTACGAGGAGGGGACGCTCGACACGTCGCCGTCGGTTCCCGAAGCCCCGACACCAGACAGTCCAACTGACGTTGATTACAGCGACGTCGACCCGGAGTTGCGCACGCTCTTCTGGAAACTCGTCGTCGTCGTTAAACTCACGCTGTTGACGCTTACGCTCGGCGTGCTTTTCGTCACGCTCGGCGATAGTCCGTCGCTTGGCTGGCAACTGCTCGCTGCCGGTGCTGTCCTCATCTCCTACGGCGCCTACCAGTACCGCCAGAGCAAGGCCCGCATCGACGACGAGGACTTTGACCCCGTTCAGCCCGACAGCGACGCTGACGGCGACCAGCCGAGCGAGGCCACTGACCCCGGACGGTCGAACCCCGACCAACCTGCTGGTGGTGAGCCGTGAACCGTCAGCCAGTTGCGGACGACACCGGCCAGCGCTATCTCCTGTTGAAACGCTCCGGTGAATCCAGCCTCGTCCGCAACGCCGATACCGGCGAGCGCACGCACCTCCCCAACGACCGCCTCGAACCTGTCGAGGGTGCCTCGACTGTCGGGACGATTCTCACCGGCGTGCCCGAGGACCTCCAGACACTCGTCACGGCCGTCCATGACGACCGCTCGCTTGCGCTGCTTGTCGAACTCGACACCGAGGGGCCGATGGCTGTCCGTGAACTCCTCTCGGCGTACGACTTCTGCGAGAGCGACCTGCACGGCCTGCTCGCCGAACTGCAGGCTGCCGGACTCATCGCCGAAACGACCGTCACCGGCGAGCGGGGGTACGAGACCACCGACGAGGCGACGAGCGCACTCGAACATCTTCGCGAGTAATCAGGTTTTCAGCCCACTGCCCGTCAGCGCGACGACGACATCTTCGTCGGGAGCGATTGCGCCCCGAGCGCGGAGTTCGTCCATCGCGGCTGGCGCGACTGCACACGTCGGCTCGGTGTAGAAGCCGTTTCGGTGCAATCGGTCGTACTCCGCCTGCGTCGTGTCGGCGTCGACTGCCAGTGCATCCCCGCCACTCTGCTCGATTGCCTCATGAATCGCCGTCGACTGTGCCGGCGCAGTAATCTGGATGCCGTCGGCGAGGTTGTTCTCGCCCGCTGCTGCGGCCTCACCGTGGCGCTGTGCCACCACCGGCGCTGCACCGGCGGCCTGGACTCCGTACAGCCGTGGCATCTCGTCGATGTGGCCCGTCGCAGCCAGTCGCTTGAATCCTCGATACGCGCCGAGAAAGAGCGTCCCGTGGCCCAGTGGTGTGACGACGGCGTCGGGCGCGGACCAGTCACGCTGGACGGCGAGTTCGTACGCAACAGTCGACGTTCCCTCGAAGAAGGCCGGATTCCACGCGTGGCTGGCGTACCACGCGTCGCCATCTTCGACGGCGTCGAGACAGGCTTCGGTCACGGCTGCTCGGTCGCCGTCGACTGTCCGAACAGTCGCACCTGTCCGCTCGATTGCCCGGAGTTTCCCGGGCTTGGCGTCGGCCGGGACGAAGATTTCAGCTTCCAAGCCAGCGCGGGCTGCGTAGGTGGCAATTGCCGCGCCCGCATTTCCGGAGGAATCTTCGACGACTCGGTCAACGCCGATTTCGAGCGCGTGTGAAATCGTCGCTGCTGCGCCGCGGTCTTTGAAACTCCCGGTCGGAAACAGCCAGTCTAGCTTGTAGTCGACGTCTCGTTCGGGCGCGTCGACCAGCGGCGTCCATCCCTCGCCGAGCGTAACGTGCTGGTCGACCGCGAGCCAGTCCTCGAATGCCCAAATTCCGCGGTCTCGGTCGATTTCTGAGAGTTCTCCCGTCGGCGTGTCGGCAAATTCCAGCGGCGCGCCACAGTCACAGCGCCAGCGGGCAACACCCGGCTCGTGGCGCTGCCCGCAGTCTGAGCAGACGTACTCGGTCATCTTACCACGCAGATTCGAGCACGCCGACCAACGCTTCTTCGCTCGCGTCGAGGTCAGGCGGACAGTTGCCCATCAGCGAATCGTGCATCGTCGTCTCCGCGATGGCCTCCAAATCCTCGCGCTGGATGTCCTCGACACCGCGGAGTTGTGTGGGCAACTCCAGTGCGTTCCGGACGCCCTCGACTTCCGAAACGATTGCGTCCCCGAGTTCGTCGTGGCTGTGCTCGTCAGTGTCGATGTCGAACGCGTCGGCGAGCAACTCACGGCGGCCGTCGGCGTGTTCGAAGAGGTATTCGAGCGCTTTCGGCGCGACGATTGCGTGGGCCGCGCCCTGCTGGATGTCGCTGTGGGCGGTCAGCCCGTGGCCGAAGGCGTGAATCAGCGACAGCGTCGTTCCGCTGGGCTGGGAGATACCGTACTGCACGAGAATGATGCCTTCGAGAATATCCGAACTGTCCCACGACTCTCGCTCGTCAGAGAGGGTCGGCAGGGCGTCCCACAGCAGCGAGAGGCCGCGCACGGCGGCGGCGTCGGTTACCGGCGTCCCGTTGGCGGCGTACAGCGACTCGATTCCCTTGTCGAAGCCGTTCATCGCCGAGGCTTGCAAAATCTCTCGCGGTGTCGTTTCCAGCAGCGCGTGGTCGTAACAGAGCAGTTCGGGCATCAGTTGCGGGTCCATAATCCCGCCGCCGACTGGCTCTTCGACCAGTCCGTTCGCAGGACTGGCGGTGATGCCGCCGAGAATCGAGAGGTCTGCGCCCGCAAGCGTAGTCGGGATGGCGACGATTGGGAGCAACTCGCCATCTGGGACCGGCACCAGCCCGCCGGCCTCGAACTGCTCGGCGATGGTTTGCTCGTCGGTGTCGCCCGACGCGACGGCGCTGATTCCTTTCGCAACGTCGAGGCTGCTCCCGCCGCCAACAGCGACGATTGCGTCGGCGTCGAGTTCGTCGGCGCGGCGTGCCCCCGCGAACACTGTCTCCAGTCGTTTGTCAGGTGTCGTCTCGTCGAAGACGCCGGCCAACCGGTCGCCCAGTCCATCAGCAATCGGGTCCATGACCGCCGCTGTCGAACCGACAGTCTGGCCGCAGACGACCATCGCGCGCTCACAGTCGAGTCGAGCGAGGTCACCGCTCAGCGACCCGACGCAGTTGCGGCCTTGCCTGATCGTTCCGGGGTCGTACTCGAAGCGATAGCTCCGTTCGTCCATACTGTCGTCTGGAGTGGACGGAAGATAATACTGGCTCCCTTCTTCGTCCTCCGACATGGCTTGACGTCTGGCTACAACCGCCGTGTCCGACACGGGGTTTCATTGGTCGCTCGCCCAAATATCGGGGCAGATGACTACCGTACTCGTGCAAGCGCTGCCGTACACGATGCTTGCCGTCGTGACAGCGATGATCGGCGGCGTCGTGGCGGTCTACAGAGCGCCGGGGCCACAGATGGAGAGCAACATCCAGCATTTCGCGGCTGGTGTCGTCACCGCGGCGGTCGCAGCCGAGTTATTACCAGACCTCCACGAGGAGACGCCGGCAGTTGTCGTGATTGGGTTTGCTATCGGCGTCGCGACAATGCTCGGCGTCCACGAACTCAGCAAACGCATCGAAAAACGCGGCGTTGGCGGCCAGTACGCGGGCGCGGCGGGACTGCTCATCACCGTCGGGATCGACATGGTGATCGACGGCATCCTGATTGGTGTGGCCTTCCTCGCCGAACCGGACACCGGCGTGATCATCGCGATTGCCCTGGCCATCGAAGTGCTGTTTCTAGGCGTGGCTGGCGTCGTTGCGCTGCCCACGGAGATGGGGGCGCTTCGCAAACTCGTCGTGCCAGCAGCGTTCGGACTGCTGTTAACGACTGGTGTCACTGTTGGCGTTCTCGGGTTCGGCGGGGCCAGCAGTGCGCTCATCGCTGTCGTGTTGGCGTTTGGCGCGGCGGCACTGCTGTACCTCGTGACTGAGGAGCTATTGGTCAAGGCACAACAGGTGCCCGAGACCCCAGTCTCGACGACGCTGTTTTTCGTCGGCTTTCTCTCGATATTCCTGCTCGATCTTCTCTGACTGGCGACCTGTCCAGTCACGAACTGCCCGGAACGCAACGCTCGTGCGACAGGTATTATTACGCCGACAGGTAACCACTGACCAATGCCTGAGTGTGATTACTGTGCGGATTCATTCCCTGACGAGGACGCCTACCTCCGCCATCTGGCCGACGAGCACGAGGGTGAGATGTCTCGCATCGACCAGCGCCGCGTCGATGACACGCTCTCGGGTGGGTCGGCCGACGGCATGAGCTCCAACGCCAAGGTCGGACTCGCTGGATTGAGTGTCATTATGCTGCTCGCAGTCGCGCTCACTGGCTATCTCGTCGTCACTGGCGGCGATGTCAGCGACCCGCCCAGCCAAGACGGTATCGAACAGCCAAGCCAGATCGGTTCCGCCCACGAACACGGACAGATAACGATCACCATCGAGGGTGAATCACTGGACCTCCTCGCCGACGAGTTCAGACTCGCCGACGACGCCTTCCACACCGAGGGGACGAAACGAGTGAGTGGAGACAGCTACCTCTGGCACAAACACGCACAGGATGTGACGCTGCGGTACGCGCTCGATACGTTTGGCGTCGCGGTTAACGACGCCGGCACCGAACTCACCTACGACGGAACGACCTACAACGACGACGACCCCGGGACGACAGTCGAGATTACCGTCGACGGCGAATCGGTTGCGCCCGGTGGGTTCGAACTCAACAGCGTGACCGACGAAGCCGCCGCAATCCGCGGTGAGGGCCAGAATATCGCTGTCACCGTGACCACCGAGAACTGACCCTGAACACAGCGGTTTTGCGCTCGCGGACCGTAGCGAGTCGCGTGAACGAGTTCGGATTCGAGGTGGCGCTGTGTGCACAGCTCGAGCGTGACCGCTCGGGCGTGCTGAGCCGCCAGCTCGGAGCCGCGCCCCACGGCAGCCGGGTGATGGATATTGTCTGTGTCGAACCCGGCCCCGAATTTGCGGACCGGCAGGCGATTACCGAACAGACGATTCCACCCGCAGCCATCGAGAGTGACGTTGGACCGGGCACCGCTCAGTACTGGCCCGCGGTGTTCGATGGCCACCCGGACCGGGCCGACGACGTTCGCGAAGCGGCGCTCGAATGTGGTTTTTTCGAGTCCGAGCGCCGACAGGGCCGTGAGTACGTCCGCCAGACAACTCGCTATCCGGACTGGTACGACCGCCTGACTGGCATCGAGAACAAGCCTGACCTCGGGACTCCCGGCGCACTGGAAACCCAGCTTCTCACGGACACGAAACTCGCTCTGCTGGACGAAGTCATTCTGGCGACGGAATCGTACGTCACCGGCGCACATCGAAATCGCATCCCCGACGCGGTCGGAATCTGGCGGTTCGACCCCGAAACCGGCGAGCGCGAGGTGCTTCGCGAACCCGAGCAACTCCCCGTCGAAGAGTCGGGAGTCGAATTACTGGACCGCCGCAGTGCCCAGACTGATATTGCAGTTGTCGAACCTGCGGAGATTCGCCGCCAGCGCCGCCGTGTCGCCGAACGCGCCTACGGCAAGGGCTGGCGGAGTTACGACCTGCCAGCCTGCGCCAACGTCGACCCCGACGACGCGGGCCTGCCGTACTGTTCGTACCACGACCGAATCGTCGACCCGGCCCGAGACTGCGGCGAGGACTGCGACGGCTTCGAAGCTGCCGACTCGCCGGACATCGCTCTTGGTTCGATCCGCGCCGAGCGTACCTCGTGGGAGCCCGACCCTGCGGGGCGACAGCGCCGCCAGAGCGGACTCGACCAGTTCTAGTGACACCATCTTTTTCAGCGTCGCCTTTCCTCGCGGCCCAGAGCCGCTGCGGGAAGGCTCCTCGAAAAACATGGGTGAAAATGGCTGAACGCTCGCTTCGAGGTTTCCCTTCGGTCAACCTCGCACTGCTCGCGTTCAGTGAACCGCCCTCACTACGCTCGCGCGGACAGCCATGCCACCCGTTGATCAGTGCGACAGCGCAAATTTCTCAGGAACAATGGCACGACATCGTCGACAATTGACTGCGTACCCCGGTCTCTGACACGCCACCCCAGAATTATGTGCTCGCCGGCCAACCAAATCGTATGACTCCACAGCCGGCGGTCACCACCGACCGCCACGAACAGCCCGCAGACCTCTTGCAGGACCTCGTTCGCTTCGAGACGGTCAACCCGCCCGGCGACGAACGCGAGTGTATCGAGTGGATCGACGACCTGCTCTCAGCCTACGGCGTCGAGACCGAAAGCTATGCCCGCGACGCTGACCGGCCGAATCTGCTGGCCCGAATCCCCGGCGGCGACGCCGCGCCGCTGATGGTCTACGGTCACGTCGACGTGGTCCCAACGACGAATCAGGAGTGGACCCACGACCCCTTCGAGGCCGTCCACGAGGACGGGCACATCTGGGGCCGTGGGACCCTTGACATGAAAGGCGGGGTGGCGATGTACCTCGCCGCCTTCTGCCGACTCGCCGCGGCGGACGTGACCCCGGCGGGTGATATTCTCCTGCTGGTCGTCTCTGACGAGGAGGCCGGCGGCGACGACGGACTGGGCTGGCTCGTCGACGAGCATCCCGAGTTGTTCGAGGACGTTGAGTACGCCATCGGCGAGTTCGGCGGCTTCGAGTTCGACGTTGCTGGTGTCGACACCTACCCGATTCAGACCAACGAGAAACAGGTCTGCTGGCTCGAAGCTACCTTCAAAGGAAATAGTGGCCACGCCTCCTTCCCGACGCCGGACACGGCGATGGGGAAGATGGCTCGCTACGTTGAGGCTGTCGATGGAAATCGCTTACCGGTGAATATCACACCGAGCGCCGAGCAGATGGTCGAATCTGTCGCCGACGAACTCGACGGCGAGCGCGCCGAGCAGTTCCGGGGCTTGCTCGACCCCGAGCGAACGGACGATATCCTCGACGAGATGGGCGAGGAAGGACGGATGTTCGACGCAATCCTGCACAACACCGCGAACGTCACGAAGGTCCACGGCGGCGACAAGCAAAATGTCGTGCCCGAGGCGGTGACAGTCGCACTGGACTGTCGGCTCGTCCCCGGCGAGCAACCTGAAGACGTTATGGCCGAGTTGACTGAGTTGACCGGGATGGAGCCGGAGTACGAGATTATCCGCTTCGACCCCGGCCCACCGGCAGCGGATCTTGGGTATTTCGACGAACTGGCGGAGATACTGGAGGCCGAGACTGACGGTGTCGCCATCCCGCTGTTGATGGCTGGTGCGACCGACGGCCGCCACCTCGCGGAGGTTGACGTACAGAGCTACGGCTTCACGCCGATGCAACTCGGGGACTTGCCCTTCCTCGATTTGGTCCACAGCGGCGACGAGCGCATCCCCGCCGAGACGGTCGCGTGGGGGGCCGACCGGGTGTACGAGGCGATTACCAGCTACGGCCCGTAGGGAAGTTTGGGAGCTATCGCCGGCAAGTATCCAAAGACAATTTATTGCGCAGACCTACCCTCAGATATGGCCGTCGTAAACGAGATTCGGAAAGGTGTCAAGGCCCGCCCGCTGGCCGTCACGACAGTGCTGTCGGTGATTGGCTACGTCTTCGTCATCGGCACGTTCGCTGGCGTGCTAGACTTCTACCCGGAGCTGTCGGCTGAGCAGGTCCGGCTCTCCGCGCACATCATTGCATTCATCAACACGCTGGCGCTGGCCGCCCTGCTTGCGGGTGTCTACTTCGTCAAGAACAACGAGTACCGCAAGCACCGCGCCGCGATGTTGACCGCATTTACCCTCATTCTGGCCTTCCTCGTTGTCTACCTGACCAAGGTCGGTGGTGGCTTCGAGCGCGAAATTGTCGGCGCGCCCTCGCTGGTCTACGGGGCCTATCTGGTGATGCTTGCAGTCCACATCCTGCTGTCGATTGTCTCCGTTCCGGTCGTCATCTACGCCGTTGTCCTCGGACTCACCCACAGCTTTGCCGAACTGAAAGGCACCCGGAAGGCGCTGGTAGGGCGCATCGCTGGCGGGGCGTGGATTCTTAGTCTCGCACTCGGAATCATCACCTACCTGCTGCTCAATCACATCTACGGCGCACAGCCACGCGAACCCCGCGGCGAACTGTTGGTGCTCGCGGCTGGGACCGCACCACTCCGCGTGGTTGTCCACCGAATCGCCAACTGGCTGGCCGGCTCGGAATCCGCCTAACGGCCACGAACGGCCGATTTGGCGGCTGAGGCCGCTGACAGCCGTACCCGACAGTATTTAATATGTCCGTTTCCTACAGCTACAGTGTAATGTCGGAAGTCTGCTCGACGTGCGGGCTGCCTGAGGAGCTTTGCGTCTGTGAAGACGTGGCTAAAGACTCCCAGGAAATCAGCATCCGCATCGACGAGCGCCGTTACGGAAAAGAGGTAACGATTATCGAAGGCTTCGACCCGAGCGATGTCGATATGGACAGTCTGTCGTCGGACTTGAAATCCAAGTTCGCCTGCGGGGGGACCGTCGACGACGACCAGATCGAACTCCAGGGTAACCACCTCGGCCGGGTCGAGGATTTCCTCCAAGATAAGGGATTCAACGTTGCCTAGCTAGTCTTTTCCGTGGCTGTCGGCTATCGACGCCACTGTGTTGTGCGGACCAACTGTTGTCGACAGCCCCGGCTCAGAAGAATTTGAAGAGGTCGTCGCGCTGGGCGTCGTGCAGGTGTTCGCGAATCGCGTCGTACAGTGGCTGCATACTTCCGCGTTTGGCGCTGATCGGTGCGATGGTGTCGCTGTGCTGTTGCCACGGCGGTAACAGCCCAAATCGGTCGGCAATCTCGTCGAGTCGCTCATCTCGCTTGTCGACTTTGTCCATCTTGTTGACCGCGAGCACGGGCGACACCCCAACGTCGCGGAAGAAGTGATACAGTTCGACAGTGTGGGGAATCGACTCTGGGCCAGTGTGGCGGTCGATGATGTCGACGGCTGCCTTGCCGTCGAGGACAATCACGCCGACGAGAATGTTGTCGGCGTACTCCTCGACGTAGCGGACGATGTCTGTCCTGATTTCCTCTTGGACGTCGTCGGGGACACCCTGCATGAACCCGAAGCCGGGGAGGTCGGTGAGGACGAAATCCTCCGGAGCCCAGTCGTAGTGATTCGGCGAGCGGGTCACCCCGGGCCGCTGGCCAGTGTCGAAGGTGTGGCCGGTAATCTCTCGCATCAGCGTCGATTTCCCAACGTTGGACCGGCCCGCGAGGACAATTTCGCTGTCGCGGTCCGGACGTGTCTCGAACATACCACCCAGTAGGCAGGCCGTGGGCAAAGGTCGTCCGAAACGAATCGGCCCGCAAGCGGGCCAGAATCAGGCGTAGGTTTCTTCGAGGTACTCGACGATGTCGTCGCTTTCGGGCATCCCTTCGACGCCGTTGTCCTTGTCGACCAGCACTGGAACGCCAGTTTGACCGCTGACATTTTCGACTTCAGTTCGCTCGCTGTGTGAACTCGGCACCATGTGTGACTCGTAGTCGAGGCCGAGTTCGTCGAGTTTGGTGGTTACTTTCGCGCAGTACGGACAGCCTTCGAGTTCGTAGAGTTCGAGGTTTGCCATCACCAGAGATAGGAGCGCCAGCCACAAGAATCGGACGGTACTGCCACCGTCGCGCACGACCGCCGAATGCCGATGCTTACAAGCAGGCGGCGGGCAAACGCTCAGTATGGACAGCGCCGACCTACTCGAAGCCGTCGAACAGGAGCAACAGACCCAACTCTCCCGGCTTGGCTCCTCGAAGTCTCTCTATGCGGACACCGGGGGCGAGATGGAGGCCGGGCCGATTCTCTCCGCCGCCGCAGACGGCGCCATCGCGGCCGCCGAAACCTTCGAGGAGTGGGACGGAGATGTGTTCGCCGACGCCGCCGAACGCGTCCGTGACCAGTACGACGACATCCTCGACGAACTCGACGAGTACGACCGGAGCGACCCGCCAGCGGCCGTCTCCGCGCTTGCCGAGACCGAGGGCACAGTCACGCAGCTCGGCGCTACCGTTGGCTGGACACTCGTCACTGAACGCAAGAGCACCCAGTCTGGCGGGTACTTTACCGGTCAGGCCAAGCCCATGATTGCGAGCACGTTCCGGGCCTTCGGCGACGATTACGACGAGATTCGAGACGCAGCGCTCGCAGCAATCGATGACCACTGTGACTCCGACGCGGAGTACGGCGAGGCCAAGGACGCGGCGGTGGCTGTCATCGAAGCCGCCTACGACGAGTATTTCGAGACGCTGAAATCACTCGGTATGAACCCGAAACCGGTCTGCTGAGTTGACGAAACCGTAATTACCTCCCGGTTGGGTCACCCCCGCTTTTATTTACTACTCCGACGGGCTCGCAAACCCGACACGCTCCGCGTCGGCCAGCGCGCGCTCGCGCGCCTCGTCGATATCGAACTCTCGAACGATTTCGCCGTCTCGAATCAGTGGTTCGAGCAACGCCTCGCCGTCTTCGGGGCCGTCCTGACTTGCCAGCCCGATGTGGTGGCTGCCGTCGGGCGTCCGGTAGACTGCCTTTTTGCCGTCGAGTTTCCCCCGCTTGGCGACGAGTTCGCCCTCGCGTTCGACGATGTCCAGCGCGAAATCCATCGGGTCGGCGTCGGTCATATAGCTCCCGACGCCGAACCCGTCAGCCACGCCACCCAGTTCACGAATCGAGTCAGGATTCATGCCGCCGCTTGCGAAAATGTCGATATCTTCGTGCCCGCGAGCGTCGAGTTTCCAGCGGAGTTCCTTCAGGATGTGCTCGAAATCCCCGCGGCGCGAAGACGTTGTGTCGATACGAACGCTGTCGAGGTTGTCGACGGCTTCGATAGCCCGCAGTGACTCCTCGACTTCGTCGGAGTAGGTGTCACAGAGCGCGACCCGGGGCACATCTGTCCCGACAGCCTCGTCGAAGGCGCGCCAGGCCTGCTCCTGGTTGTTGCGGCCGAAGGCAATAATCAGCGCATGTGGCATCGTCCCGCCAGCCTCCCGGCCGAGTTGCTCTGCACCGGCGACGTTCGAGACACCGTCGAGTCCGGCAATCAGTGCGCTGCGTTCGACCATCGCAGCAAGCGATGGGTGAACGTGTCGAGTGCCGAAACTCAACACCAGCGACTCCGGGGCGGCCAGTCTCGTTTCCAGTCCGGCAGTCGCCATCGCTGTCGGGTGTGAGAGAAAGCCCAGAAACGCAGTTTCCAGTCGGCAGAACTCCAGATACGGCCCCTCGATTCGCATCACCGGCCCGCCGTCGAACAACTGCCCTTCCCGGAGGGCGTCGACATCGACCGCCCTCCCTTCGAGCAGGTGTGCAGCGTCTTTGACGCCAGCAAAGAGATTCCAGTCCCCGCGTGGGAACTGCGAGGCGGTCACCTCCGCGACGACGTGGGGATTCTGTCCGGCGTGCTCCAGCGCTTCGACAGTCCGGTCGAAGTAGGCGTCGGTACAATCGCCCGCCGCAATCCGCGCTGGCGGGACGATATCGAACGCAGTCATGGACAGTGGTTCGATGGGTATCGAGGAAAAGATTGCCCCTCAGCCGTGGATTTCCGTAAGCGCCTCACGGTCGGGACCGCCGACGATTTCGACGCGGTTCCCGTCGACTGACACGCGGTATGCACCCTCGAACGAGCCGGATTCGATGATATACGAGGAGGTGCCACGGGCCAAGCCACCGTTTCGTTCGAGTACCTGCTCAAAGGCGCCGGCGAATTCCTCGGCTTCCTCGGTGTTCTCCCACGCGAGTTCCCAGACGTAGCCGTACTCTGTGTTACTGCGGTAGGGGACGATCCGGTCGCCGGTCCAGCCCTCGACTGCGGGGTGGTCGTAGCGTCTCGGGTCCTCGTTTTCGGCGACGCCGTTGGCCGCGAGCATGGCGTATATCGACGCCGCGCCGAGGGTATCTCCTGTTGGCTCGTGGTCGAAACGCTCCCACTCGGGGGTTGAGCGGTCTGGAATCGTGATCTCTGTTGGCTCGGCGACACCGTCGTCGTCGATAATCGCTGCGGTCGTCCGCGGCGGGTTCTCGTGGCGCTCGTTGACTGCTTCCCAGCCACCCGCTTGCTCGAGTTGCTGGACGTAGGTCGGACCCACCCGGTAGGGCTGGCCGACGACCAGCGAAATTGCTTCGGGAAGTTCCGAGGCGTCTGGCTGTTCGGCGCCAACGGCTTGCTCCGGGCGCACGCAGTCCCACTGCTGACACCATTCCTTCAGGTAGAGATGGGAAACGAGGCCGGCCTCACCCTCGATGAGGGTGTCGTAGGCGGCCTGCTGGTCGCGGGTGGACTGGCCGAACTCCAGGCCGTATTGTTGGTCCTGCAGGGCGTGCGTCAACTCGTGAACCAGCGTGTCCATTCCCACTGTTGGCGTCTCAGATTCGCTGACGATGACGATATCGTTCGTTCCGGCCCGGTAGTAGCCTGTGACTGACGTGCCGAAGGCGTCTTCGACCAGCGCTGTTGCGTCGCGGTCCTGCCCGACCAGAAATAGCCCTCGCCAGATTTGATTCTCCCACGCGCCGCCACCGGGACTCACCTGTCCGTTCCGTTGCTCTCGGTACTGTTCACGGTCGATTATCTCCACGTCGACTGGTTCCTTGTAGTTGAGTTCGCGGACGGCCTCGATTCTGGCCATCGTCCGGTTGACCAGTCGTCCGAGTTCCGCCTCTGTCAGCCCATCCTCGACGGTGACGTTGATGTCGTCGTCGTACTCGACACCGCCAACCTCGCCGTAGCCGTCGGGAACCTCGCGGCCGGTGTCGCCGAGGATACCACCACAGCCTGCAAGAACGACAACTGCGGCGACGACGAGGAGTCCGGCTGACTGGCGGCGCATTGACTCGAACTGAGGTCGCAACGAAAATAAGTGCCGCGCTCGCCAGCTTTCGTTTTTATGTGCGGCGGGCGACTATCCCCGTGTATGCGCTTCGACCCCGACCGGACGGCAGTAGTTATCGTCGATATGCAAAACGGCTTCTGTCACCCCGATGGGAGCCTCTACGCCCCGGGGAGTGAGGAAGCAATCGACCCCTGTGCCGAACTGGCAAACAGGGCGCGGGAAGCGGGTGCAGAGGTCATCTACACGCGGGACGTTCACCCGCCCGAGCAGTTCGACGACGCCCACTACTACGACGAGTTCGAGCGCTGGGGCGAGCACGTTCTCGAAGACTCGTGGGAGGCCGAACTTGTCGATGGCCTTGGGGCGGACCCCGACGACCACGTCGTGGTCAAACACACCTACGACGCCTTCCACGAGACTGAACTCGACGGCTACCTCTCGGCACACAACATCGACAATCTCGTCTTCGCCGGCACGCTCGCAAACGTCTGCGTGCTCCACACCGCCGGCAGTGCGGGCCTGCGTGACTACCGGCCTGTGCTCGTCGAAGACGCAATTGGGTTCATCGAAGAAGCTGACCGCGACTATGCGCTCGACCACGCCGAGTGGCTGTTCGGTGAGGTAACGGACCTCGACGCAATCAGTTTCGCGTAGGTTCGTCACCGCCGTCGGCGGTCAGTGCTGCCTCGCTCGTCGTCTCCTCGCCAACCGCACGGTCGAATGTGAGCGTCACAGTGGTTCCGTCGTCTGCGTCGAAGGAGAGTTCGCCGCCGGATTTGTCCATCACCCAGTAGACCAACCACAGTCCGAGTCCAGTTCCGTGCTGCAGTTGTGTCTCCTCGCGGTCCCGCAGGGTTTCGATTTCGTGAGATTCGATGCCCGGGCCGTTGTCTGTAACGTGCAGTTTCAGTTGCTCGCCGACAGGTTCGATATCGACTCGAACCAGTGGATTCTCGGCGGTGTTGTACCGGGCCGCGTTGTCGAGGATGTCCCGGAGTGCCCGGTCAATCTGTGGCACTGCCTGGACTGCTCGTGGCTGCCTCTCGGTGAACTCGAAGGTCACCTCGGGGTACTCCTCGCGGAGTTCCTCGAGCAGTGTGTCGAGTTCGGCCGTGAGGTCACGGGTAACTCGGTTGTCGGTTTCGACGAGTTGCTCGATCGTTCGCGCTTTTGTGCTCCACTCGAGAATCTGGTCGGTCTTTTTGACGATAGTCTCGTATCTGTCGCGTTCAACTGGATTGTCAATATCGGCAAGCAGTTCGGCGTTGGCGCGGACGACGTTCAGTTCGTTGCGCAAATTGTGGCGCAAAAACCGGCTCTGGAGGTTCTTCAGCAGTTCGAGTTCCTCCTCACGCCGCCGAAGTTGTCGCTCCTGTTTGCGTTGTTCGGTGATATCACGACAGACGAGCACGCGCGCGAGGAGATTGTCGCGATAATCGGTAATCGGCGAGCTGTTGACGTTGATTGCTCGCTGTTCGCCGTCGATGTCGAGTTCGAGTTGCTGCTGGTCGTCCGCGAGGATGTCCTCGATTTGCTCCGTCTCGAACAGGTCGGTCGCTGGCTTGCCGGCCGCGGAGCCGTCGATGCCGAAGGCCTCCCGGGTGGCGCTGTTGGTGGTGATAACCTCGTTGTCCTCGTCGAGTACGATCACCATGTCCTCCATCTCTTCGAGCACCGTCTGGCGGGCCACTGGAATCGCGTCGAGCAGCCGCAACTGGAAGGTTGCGAACATCAACACGCCCGCAGTGCCGACGAAACTCACCGGCGTGAGGTCAAACTGTGTGATATCGAAGTGGAAGGCGAGGTTGACCGCTGTCGGGAAGAGAATCGCGAGAAACACGGCTCCGAGCTGTCGGCGGTAGCCGGCGTTGGCCCGGAGCATCATCCCGCCGAGTAGCCCGAGACTCATGATGACAAACACGTACGAGTAGACGGTGTGGGCCAGAAACAGCGGCGTCTGGACGAGTTCGTAGCCCCACGGAAGAGCGTCGTTGACACGAGCCTCGAACAACAGCGACCGCGCTGGCGACAGCGCCAGCGCAATCTCCGTGAGTGGGACGACTGAAAGCAACGTCACGAGTCGCCAGTCGATATACCGCTCGCGACCCGTGTACTCCAGTCCAAGAAAGAACATCCCGATGACCGTGATTTCGATACCGAGAATGCGCAACGCCATCCCGAAGCCTGCATACCGCAACATCCGGAGCTGGATCTGCAGCAGTTCGGAGCCGACCCAGAGACTGATTCCCGTGAACATCACGATGAGCGACGTGACGCCTCGCTTCTGGCGGTACTGCAGACAGTAGGCGAGAAATCCCAGCGAGATACAGAGGCCCCCCAGTAACAGCAGTTGGAGCACTGGAAATGCAGTTGTGACCCCCTTCATTCGCTTATCTACTACTTTGCACCCACATAAATTGGTATTGGCCACAGAATGAGATCTGATACTCACTGACAGTGTGCTGAGATTCAAGACAGCCGGGGTCCTACTGCCTGCCATGGGGCCTTCGACAGGCGACATCGAGTACCGGCCGGCGACACACGACGATTACGAGGCTGTGGTCGAATTTACTGACAAAACCTGGGCTGACCTCGATGTCGAGGTCTCTGATTATCTGCCCGATGTCTACCACGACTGGATTGACGGCGACAACCGCCAGACCATCGTTGCCGACGCCGGCGACGACATTGCAGGTATTGCACAGGTAGTCGCGCTCTCCTCGTGGGAGGGCTGGGCCCAGGGGATGCGCGTCAACCCAGCCTTCCGTGGCGAGGGTATCGGCCGGGCAATTAACGACCACCTCTTCAGGTGGGCTCGCGAACAGGACCTTACAGTCGTCCGGAATATGGTCTTCTCGTGGAATCAGGCCGGTCTTGGCCAGTCCCGCGCGCTCGGCTACGAGCCAACGACGGAGTTTCGCTGGCTGCACCCTGACCCAGACGCCGACGCGGTTGCAGACCTCGACAGCTACCGTGGCGAGGCCGACGCCGCGTGGGCGTACTGGACGACCAGCGACGCCCGGGACCACCTCCGCGGGCTCGGGCTCGATACCGAGGAATCGTGGGCGCTCCGCGAACTGACTCGGGAGACACTCGCTCGTGCTGCTGAGGACCAACGACTGCTGACTGTGGGCGAGGACACGACTCACGGCTTTGCGTACCTGTCTCGAACTGTGGACAACGCAGGCGAGGACGACACACAGCGACTGGCAGAATACGGTGTCGCGGCGTGGGCTGACCTTGACGCGGGTCGAGAACTCTTGGCTGGGATTGCCGCCGACGCAGCGGCCCGTGACGCTGACACTGTTCGGGTGCTGATTCCAGAGACACCACGGTTCGTCTCCGATGGCGCACACCTTCGGGCTGGCATCGGGCAGAATCCCGATTTCGTCCTCTCGACCGAGCTCAGTCCCACTGTGCGCCGGGATTTGTAACTGCGCCAGGACCATCTTTTTCCGATTCGGGTGTGCTGCGCACACCGCTCGTCGCAAAAATATGGGTGAAAAAGGCCGCGAGCGTGCAGCAGCGCGCTCGCGGTAGAGTCAAGCTAGCCCAGACAGCATGACACCGCTCTCACGGCTTCGCCGTTCGAGTGGATCGAGACCTCGCTTCGCTCGGTCTCGCACTCAGTCCCACTGTGCGCCGGGATTCGTCACTGCGCCGTTGGCCGCCGACCCGAAGTCACGGACGACCATCTTTTTCCGACTCGGGTGTGCTGCGCACACCACTCGTCGCAAAAACATGGGTGAAAAAAGCCGCGAGCGTGCAGTGGCGCGCTCGCGGTGGAGTTAGTCGAACCGCACCGCTGACTACCTACTCCATTGCGCGCCAGGATTCGTCACCGCACCGTTGGCCGCCGACCCGAAGTCACGGACGTGCTTTGCGAGCACGCCGTTCTCGTAGGCTGGCTCTGGGTCGTGGTCCTCCAGTCGCTGTTCGAGTTCTTCATCCGAGACGTCGACCGACAGTTCCAGTTCGTCGATGTCGATAGTGACGGTATCGCCGTCCTCCAGCGCGGCAATTGGACCGCCGACGTACGCTTCCGGTGCAACGTGACCGATGGAAAACCCTCGCGTCGCGCCCGAGAACCGCCCATCAGTAAACAGCGCCACATCCTCGGCGTGACCCTGTCCGGCCACCGCGGAGGTGACACCGAGCATCTCACGCATTCCGGGGCCGCCTCGTGGCCCCTCGTTTCGGATGCAGATAACGTCTCCAGATTCGACGTTTCCTTCCTGCACGTACTCCATCGCGCCCTCCTCGCGCTCGAAGACCTGCACCGGCCCTTCGTGACGGAGGTGGTCCTCGCCGGTGATTTTGATGACCGCACCGTCGGGCGCGAGGTTGCCCGTCAGAATTCGGATTGCGCCGCGCTCGTGAATCGGCTCGTCGACCGGGTAGAGATAATCCACGTCCAGGTCCTCGATGGCTGGCGGGTCGATTGCGTCGAGTTCTTCGGTGATTGTGTTGCCCGTCACCGTCAGCGCGTCGCCGTGGAGCAGGCCGGCGTCGTTGAGTGCCTTCAACACGACTGGCACGCCGCCGACTTCGTGGAGGTCGTTCATCACGCGCGTCCCGCCGGGCTGGAGGTTCGCAATCTTGGGCGTGCGCGCGCTGATTTCGTTGAACGTCTCGATATCGAGGTCGATGCCCGCCTCTGCGGCCAGCGCGAGCAGGTGCAACACGGCGTTGGTCGACCCGCCGATGGCAACCTGCAGGGCAATTGCGTTCTCGAAAGACTCTCGCGAGAGGAAATCGGAGGGTTTGCGCTGTGCCTCGACAGCCTCGATAGCGAGTTCGCCTGCGCGCTGGGCCTCGACGTATCGGCCCTCGTCCTCGGCCGGTGGCGACGCACTCCCCAGCGGCGAGAAGCCCAGTGCCTCCGAGATGGAGGCCATCGTGTTCGCGGTGAACATTCCACCACAGGAGCCAGCACCGGGACAGGCGTTGCGCTCCATCTCGTCGAGTTCGTCGGGGCTCATGTCGCCGTCGGAGACAGCGCCGACACCCTCGAAGACGTTCTGGATGGTAATCTCGCGGCCGCCGTGCTCGCCGGGCATAATCGAGCCACCGTAGAGGAAGACACTCGGCAGGTCCGCGCGAATCGAGGCCATCATCATCCCCGGCATGTTCTTGTCACAGCCACCGATGGTGACGAGGCCGTCCATTCGCTCGCCGAAGGCAACCAGTTCCACGGAGTCGGCGATGATCTCACGCGAGATGAGCGAGGCACGCATTCCCTCGGTGCCCATCGAAATCGCGTCGGAGATAGTGATGGTCCCGAACTCGATTGGCATGCCGCCAGCCTCGTCGACACCCTCGTAGGCGGCGTCGGCCACGTCGTCGAGGTGAACGTTGCAAGGGGTGATATCTGCGGCTGGGTTGGCGATGCCAATCATCGGCGCCGACAAGTCCTCGTCGTCGTAGCCCATCGCGCGGAACATCGCACGGTGCGGGGCACGCTCGGTACCCTGTGTCACCTCGTTGCTCGGGAGGTCGGGGTCCTTCTCGTATCGTAACTCCTCGGCTGGCTCTTCGTCGCTGCTCATATCCCTGTGGTGGCACCCGCTGAACTTAAACGGTGCTTTCGACGGGTGTTGTCGATTTCTAACCAACGAACGGATCCATCGAAGTTGACGACTCTCTCACGGCCGAAGTCTCCAGCTGTTCCTCGAATGCTGAGATTTAAGTAGGAACTGGCAGGCAAAGTTCACTGTCTGAAGTGATGAATTCGACCGACGATAGTGCAGACAACGGGCTGCACTTCGATGCCGAGGAGGACCTCTTGAGACGTTACGAACAGATGATCCAGACTCAGATATCGACGCTGAACGATATTGACGACAAGGCCGCATACGTCGCTCGACTGGTCGCAATCCTGACCGGATTGATACTGAGTGCAGCCTCCCTCGCAGCGAGCAGAGCCGAAATATCACTGAACGTGGACACAGGTGCTGTCCTCCTTCTGACTGGTTCGTCGGTGTCCGCGTTTTTCATCTCTGTCGTGCTTGCGATTCTAACCTATCTGAAAAGCGAATTTGAGTACGGACCGACTATCGGGATGGGACGGTATATGTCGAGGTACAAAGTGGACGAACAGCAGTACAAGGATGTCCTCCTCAGGAGCTACGCCACTGCTATCGAAAACAACAGAACGGTTGTCGTAGCAAATGCTCGACGGTTCCAGACGAGTCTTGCCGCACTCTTAGCTGGACTATTCCTCCTCTTCGGGAGTGCAGCGCTTCTCGTGTTGCCACCTGCCCCAATGGTTCAGTACGGCACCGCAGGCCTGTTTGTTATCGCCGCTACGTGTGTCGCCCTGGTTATTAACCACGGTGCATATTTAAGATTGGAAGAGCAAGATCATAACAATGAGTGACAAGAAGCCTGAGGGGAACCTCGCAGACGCGGACGGAGTCTCGGAAGACGAAGAGGGGAATCCGCAGGCCGAATTCGAGACGCTGCAAAAAGGCGCCGACGACTCCGACGCGGATCAGTAGCAAGGACTACTCTACCAACGCGCGACACACTACCTTTTGTTCACCATGTCACCGCCATCTGCTCCGCGTCTCCGACGGCGACTCGGAGGGGGACTCGCGATTGGCCGCGGATAGCTCTGGTGTATCCAAGAGTAACGAGAGGACAAAAACCACGAACCCGACGATCACCAAGGTCAGCGCAATTCCGACTAACTGCAGGACCAGCGCCACGAACAGCCCCAGCACTGTCAGATATATTGCGACCAGCGCGCCTCCTCGATTCATTTTGTCCACTTGTTGTGTCTTTCAGTTGTTAGTAGTTGCGCTCGCCTCGACGAGTGGTGTCACGAACGGCTCTCGTGAGGACTGATTCGACCGCTAGCGTTCGATCAGCAACCGAGACAAGTCTCCACAAACGACCTGTGTCAACGCCCGACAGGAACGGTAGGCCTACTCAAATAATGAGTATAAGGGACATTTATCATGGTTTTTCATAACGTTTTTCTATCCGTGCCAATTCCAAATAGACGCCAAGCGAGCCGCGCATGAAACGCGGCACTACATACCAACTATGACACAAGATAACGACGGAGTTGACGAAGTTGCGTCCCGAGTCCAGAGCACAGACCCGTACATGTGTGATGTGGACAACGAGGCCGCCCGAGAACTGCGAGACAAACTGAACAACCAGGATTTCGTTTTCGCACCTGGTACCTACCACGCCCTCGACGCGCGACTGGCCGAGATGGCCGGTCTCGACGCTGTCTACATGTCGGGTTACTCCACAGTCCTCGGCCAGTTCGGCTTCCCGGACCTGGAGATGGTCGACATGCGAGAGATGGTCGAGAACGCAAAGCGGCAGGTCGAAGCGACGAACCTGCCAATCATCGCGGACTGTGACACCGGCTACGGTGGCATCCACAACGTCCAGCGAGCAGTGCGAGAGTACGAGAAAGCAGGCGTTGCAGCGGTCCACATCGAGGACCAGACGACGCCAAAACGCTGTGGCCACATCGCCGGCAAGCAGATCATCTCGCGAGACCAGGCTGAGGCCCGCTTCAGCGCGGCCGTCGACGCCAAACAGTCCGAGGACACCATCATCATCGCCCGAACCGACGCCTACGGCTCGGCGAACGGTGACTGGGAAGAGCACCTCGAGCGAGGCCGACTCTACGCCGACTGTGGCGTCGACCTCGTCTGGCCCGAGATGCCGGACCCATCGCGTGAGGACGCTGTCGAATACGCCGAAACGATTCACGAGACTCACCCTGACCTGAAACTGGCCTTCAACTACTCCAGCTCCTTCGCCTGGAGTGAAGAGGAAGACCCACTCACGTTCCAGGAGCTGGGCGACCTCGGTTACAAATACCAGTTCATCACGCTGTACGCCCTGCACAGTGGCGCACACGCCGTCTACGAGGACATGGTCAACATCGCCGAAAACGACGAAGAGGCACAGTGGGACCTCGAAGACCGCTACCTCGGTCACCCGACCGAAAGCCACCACGAGCTTTCCTTTGTCCCACGATTCCAGAACATCGAGGCGCAGTACGACCCTGACGCCAAGCAGCGACAGCAGGACTCTGCAGGCTTCAGCGACGACGAAGAAGAAGCAGTCATCACCAGCGACAACGACGACTGACGACGGTTACTGACGATTTCTGCAGGACAGCACTTTTGCTGTCTTTCTCTCTTTTCAGTCTCGAGCCGTGCGTGTCTCGTGTGACCTGGTGCGATTGCGACTACCGCTAACAGAGACCGAAACAGCATTGGTTTATTGGTGGCGAGCAGAAGACGTGCTATGAGCGAGGAGTCACACCAGGAACTCGGGATTACCGAGTCGAAAGAACACAGTACGGGCGACTGGTACGCAGAGGTCGTCCAGAAGGCCGGGCTGGCGGATTACGCTCCGATGGGCGGGTTCATCGTCACGAAACCGCGGGGCTACGCCATCTGGGAACGCATGCAGGACTATCTCGACGGCTGGTTTAAAGACACCGGCGTCCAGAACGCCTACTTCCCACTCTTTATCCCCGAGAGCTATCTCGAAAAGGAGAAAGACGTCGTCGAAGGATTCGACCCCGAAGTGGCGTGGGTCACCCACGGCGGCTACGACGAACTCGAAGAGCGACTCGCAGTTCGGCCAACGAGCGAGTCCATCATTGCGCCGTTTATGGCCCAGTGGATTCGCTCACATCGTGACCTCCCGATGCAACTGAACCAGTGGTGTTCGGTCGTTCGCTGGGAGGCCACAGAGACCAAGCCGTTCTTCCGGACCAAGGAGTTCCTCTGGCAGGAGGGCCACACCGCCCACCGCGATATGGACGGCGCGTGGGACGAGACGATGACACGACTGGAGCAGTACGAACGACTCTACAAAGACGTTCTCGCCATCCCGCCGCTGGTCGGTCGGAAACCCGAACACGACAAGTTCCCCGGCGCACACACCACGACGACCATCGAGGCACTGATGCCTGACGGGAAAAGCGTTCAGGGGGCAACCTCACACTATCTCGGCACCTCCTTCGCGGAGGCGTTCGATATCACCTACGCCGACGAGGACCAGGACGACCAGACAGCCCACACTACCTCGTGGGGGCTGTCCTGGCGGGCGATGGGCGCGCTCATCATGACCCACAGCGACGACCAGGGGCTCGTGCTTCCGCCGACGCTCGCGCCAAAGCAGGTCGTCATCGTCCCGATCTGGCAGGAAGACAACAAAGAAGAAGTCGTCGACTACGCTGCCGAGCTGGAGGAGACCCTCGCCGACGCGGGCGTGCGTGTCCACCTCGACGACCGCGAGAACCGCAACCCTGGCTTCAAGTACAACGAGTGGGAGCTCAAGGGCGTGCCGCTGCGAATCGAGGTCGGTCCGAACGAAGTCGAGGACGAGATGGCAACGCTTGTCCACCGGCCCGACGGCGAGAGCGAAGCGGTCGACCGAGAGGGACTCTCGGAAACTGTCGACGACCACCTCGAAACAATCTTCGCAAAACTGTACGCCAGCGCCGAGGAGACCCTCGACGGCGCGACCCGGGAAGCCCAGAGCCGCGAGGAGATTCTCGGCACCCTCGGCCAGCACGGCGGCTACGTGAAGTGTGGCTGGTGTGGTGAGGAAGACTGCGAGGAACCGATCAAGGAGGCGATGGCAGCGGAAATTACGATGGTGCCACTGGAGCGCGACGAGGAACCGATCCACGACGAGTGTGCAATTTGTGGCGAGGACGCTGAAGAGACGGCGTACTTCGCGCGGACGTACTAATTTCCGGCGAGCACTGCGAGGCGGTTCGCTCGGCGCTTGCGCCGAGGACTTTTTCGCCGACGTTTTTCAAGGAGTGGTGTGCGGAGCACACCCGACGCAGAAAAAGGTCGGTACCGGCGTACTTCGCGCGGACGTACTAATTTCCGGCGAGCACTGCGTGGCGGTTCGCTCGGCGCTTGCGCCGAGGACTTTTTCGCCGACGTTTTTCAAGTCGAGCGAGACCAGCGGTCTCGCTAACCATGCGAACGGCGCTGCGAGGCGCGGTAGCGCCTCGAAGTCGCGGCGCGTAGCGCCGCGCTGCCCGTGAGCAGAGAGTGGTGCCCGCAGCGAACGGAGTGAGCGGGGACACCCGACGCAGAAAAAGGTCGGTACCGGCGTACTTCGCGCGGACGTACTAACTGCCGCCGCTGGCGTGGTTTCACAGAGCCCCGAGCAGCGCGAACGCCGAGTTACTGCTCCGACTCGCCATCTACCGTGTAGGCGTCCTCGTCTGCAGTGTGGCGGATTTCGACACGGACGACGTTGAGGGTATCGTCGACGACAGCCTCGCAGATTTCTCCTGATGCTGTGAACGTTACCTGCATCCGGAACGGCGATTCAGAGAGGAGTTCGAGGCCATCATCGGAGACAAAGTCATCGACTTCCCAGTAGTGTTTGTTCCGATAGTCGACGAAATGGCGTTCGTGGAAATCGTTGACCGCCGGGTCCCGGCGCGCAATCGCTGCGAAGGAAGTCCTGACCCGGCGGTGACAAACGTCACAGATTATCTCTGGGAGCACGTCGAAGGGAAGCCCATCAGCTGTGTCTTCCGTGATACCGTGGTTGACTGGCCCGCCACAGGTCGGACAGATACCCGCGTAGGCCTGCTCGACCTGCTCGAACGACCATTCCTCGAAGGCAGCGAGGGCCTCTTCGGGGTCACGCCCGCGAATGAGACTCGGTGGGGCGTCGACTTCGAGCATCTGGTGGTCACACTCCCGGCAGGCGATGATGAATTGCTCGTCAGCGTATGCGGCGTCGAGTGTCTCCAGGCCGCAGTTGTTGCAGATGCCGTCGACACCGAACGGCGGCAGTTCCGGGCTGTCGGTGTACAGGCCAGCCGACACCGCGCGGGCGAGGCGTTCACCTGCAGCCGTGAGTCTGTATCCGTCGTCGGGTTTTGTGACGAAGTGTCCCACAAGCTGGGAGAGATGGTAATTGAACTGGCCGCTGTCCTCGACACCGACCCGGTCCTGTAACTCGGAGAATCCGATGGGCTCGCCGGTCGCCTCGTCCAGCGCAGCGATGATGTTCAGACGGACATCCTCGCCCAGAAGCGAGAAGGCATCCGCTGGGTCCAGACTCTCCTCACTCATCGTCGCTCCGTCCCGTTGCGGGGCAGCACATGCACCTCTTTCGACGCCGTCCGTCAAAAAACCCTCCTGAAACCGTGCTCAGTTCACCGCCCCGCACAGCGCTGGATAACGAACCGCCCGGGGCCGCTCGAAAACAGACTCGAATGTGGGTAGACTGAATTGTTCGGTTTCGACTTCCTCACGGTCCCTCCGGACGGGGCCTGTGAAACGGCTACAACTGAAGATTACTTCAGTAAGTCGTCTTACAGAAGTATCATTCAGATTACTATTATGTGGCTGACGCCCCTTCTATACAGATACAATGAGAGTAACACCATCGCAGACGGAATACACAACGTTGAGTGGGACAGTTACGAGTGCGCTCGTCGTAGTGGCGCTGTTCGCTGGCGTGTTTGTCATCGCAAGTCATCCAGTCCTGGCCGCGCTGGTCGGCGCTGGGGCTGTGGTCGCTGGGTTATTGGCGCGGACGGTCTGGCAGCAGACGAAGTCGAAGTTGCCCGGTCTCTACGGCCGCCTTCGGGTCGGTAACAATGAGCGACCGGCAGCACCGTCTGGACGCTGAGGCTTATTTGACGACTTCGGCGAAGGCGACGTTCTGTTTCACCTGTTCGATTTCGACAGTTGGCTGTTCGCCCGGCTCAGCTCCGGGAACGATGACGACGTAGCCGCGTTCGACTTTTGCGATGCCGTCCCCCTGGTCACCGACAGATTCGATTTCGACTGTCCGGACCTCCCCTTCGTCGACTGGTGGTTCGGGCTGTGTTTCGTGCTCGGCGTAGTCGTCGTCGGATGGCTCGACTGTTTCGGCTGGTACCGCCTCAGAATCGCTGCCTTGCGGGAGCACGGCGATGCGGTAGGTCTCGCCGGGGGCTGCCGCCTCGTGTTCGATCTCAGAGTCAGGAATCTCGATATAGTAGCGGTCGTCGTGTTCTTCAACAGTCGCAGTGAACAAACTTCGCAGTGAGTCAGGAATCTCGACCATACAATGTTTCCTGGTTCGCACGGTACGCTCATTAACTTTTGCAGGACTCGCCGGCATAGTTGGCCCGCCACGCCCCGAACGTGTTCGCGATAACCGCTGATGTGGTCGAGTGCTTTCCTTCTGGTATGAGAGGAATTCGCTCGATGCTCGGCGGCGAGGACGCGGAGTTCACCGACCCGACGGCCTTCGAGGCGGAATATATCCCAGAGTCCGGCTCGTTCCTGCGCGGCCACGACGTGCTCACCGGCCAGCGCCACGTTGCGTTTCACCAGCTCACAGCCGAACTTTTCGAGGAACGTGGCGTCTACGACATGACCTTCGGGTACAATCTCGCCAAATTGAATCGAGACACTCGTCACCCCGGCGCAGGTTATCGGTACGCTGTCGACGCCGAGGATTCGACTGTTCTCTGGGCAGAGTTCTCGCCGACGACGGAGTTCTGCCCGCAGACTGATACGCTCACGAAGGGGTCGTTCCGCGCGTGGAACGGCAACCCAGAGCGTCACGAGTTCGACCTGGTTCGCGTTCGCGCCGCCGAGAGCCACCAGCAAAGCGAGGCCGTCAACGAGGCGCTCGCCGAGATGGAAGCGCAGTACCGCGAGACCGGCGAAATTGACGCCGCGGAGTCTGACGCAGCGGCTCCGGAACCAACAGTCGACGGAGACGCTAATCCGGACGCGCCGTTTTGACCTGCCCCGGTGTTTATGTGCTAACCAGCGGTCGGTTCTCGTATGGACTCGATTGGTGCAACCGCAACCGAACTCGCCAAGGCAATCCGGAGCGGCGAGACGACAGCAGAAGCCGTGCTCGACGCGCATCTCGACCGCATCGCCGAGCACGACGAACTGAACGCCTTCGTGACTGTCATCGAAGAGTCGGCCCGCGAACAGGCCCGACGCGCCGACGAGGCCGCCGACGCCGGCGAAGACCTCGGCCCACTGCACGGCGTGCCGGTCGCAATCAAAGACCTGACCCAGCGTAAGGCCGGCGTCCAGCACACGCTGGGGCTGGCACCGCTGTCCGACAACGTCGCCAGCACCGACTCAGTGACCGTCGAGCGACTGGAAGCCGCTGGCGCGGTGATTCTCGGCACCACGAATACACCTGCGCTCGGACATACGATCAAGACGGACAACAGGCTGCAGGGGGCCACGCCGACGCCGTTCGACCTGACACGCTCGGCAGGTGGCTCCTCCGGGGGGTCGGCGGCGGCACTCGCCGGTGGATTGACGCCACTCGCAACGGGGTCGGATATCGGTGGCTCGCTCCGCGTGCCGGCTGCCTGCTGTTACGTCGCCAGTCTCAAACCGACGTTTGGACGGGTTCCGGCCGACGACGGCGGTGTCGACCGGTTCAGCCACCACACGCCATTTCTGGTGCTCGGTTCACTCGCCCGTACCGTCGAGGACGTGGCGCTGAGCTACGACGTACTCGCCGGCCCGGACGACCGCGACCCCTTCTCGCTGCCGGCGACTCCAGCAACACGCGACCAACTCGACCAGCCACCCGAAACCCTCTCGGCGGCCTACAGTCCTGACCTCGGCCTCCAGCCAGTCGCGCCAGAAGTCAGGGACGCCGTCGGTGCGGCCGTCGACGACCTCGCCAGCGCCGGTGTGACTGTCGAGGAGCGCGACCCAGACCTGCCCGACTACGCCACGTTGAGTGAGGCCTACATGACCCAGGTCGGTGTCTTCTTCGCCGGGATGGCCCGGGGCATCGAGGAGGCGTTCGGTATCGACTTCGAGACTGCCGACGTTGTCGACACGGTTCGGTCGACGATTGCGCTCGGTGAGAGCGCCGACCCTGTCGAGGCGCAGTTGAAAAACCGCGTTCGGACCGCCGCCTACGACGGTATCGAGGCTGTGCTCGACGAGTACGACGTGCTCGTGACGCCGACGCTGACGGTCCCACCGTACAGCAGAGACCTCGCTGACGGCTACCCGACCGAAATAGACGGGGAGGACGTGATGGGCGTACCGACCGACCAGATGCTGACGTGGGTCTTCAACGTGACCGGCCACCCAGTCGCGAACGTTCCTGCCGGACTGACCGACGACGGACTTCCAGTTGGGCTGCAGATTGTCGGGAGCCGACACGCCGAGGCGGACGTCCTCGCCGTGGCGAAGTCACTCGAAACTGTGCGGCCGTGGGCCGACGAGTACCCCTTCCGCAATTAGACCGGTTCCGGCGGTTCGTCCTGGAACTCGACCACGACCTCCCGGAAGGCGTCCGGCACGCGGGTCGGTGACCCGGAGTCGTCAACAGCGACGTGGGTGACTGTCCCCTCTGCGAGCACTTCGTCGTCGGATTTGCGTCGACACTGGTACTCGAAGGTGAGACTGGAGTCGCTAATCGACGCGATCCGAAGTGAGTTGACCAGTCGGTCCCCAAACTCCGCTGAGCCGCGGTAATCCAGTTCGACGTTGACGACGTGAACGTCCCAGCCCCGGTCTGCAAAGGTTGCGTACTCGTAGCCGATTGCGTCGAGATATTCGGTGAAGGCTTCGTCCTGATATGTCACGTAGTTGCCATAGAAGACAATTCCCTGTGCGTCTGTCTCCTCGAAGCGAACGTCGTTTTCGAAGACGTCGTGCATACCTGCTACGGTCGCTCGCCCGGGGTATAACGGCTCCGCTCGCGAGGGACTCTCAGAATAAACTTTTCTTCATACACAACAGCTCGTTTAGGATTTCAGAAAACACTATTTGTGCGTGCGTCCAGTAATAAACTGTGACTGGACATCAACAGACACTGACACCGTTTTTGTGGCGCGCTGAAAATGTATTCCCGGAGAAAGAGATAGTCGCTCGTACCCACGAGGGTATGAAACGGTATACCTACGATGAGTACGGTGACCGTGTCAGCAAACTGGCGAACGCCCTCGACAACGCGGGTGTCGAGGATGGCGACCGAGTGGGAACGATCTGTTGGAACACGGACCGACACTTCGAGACGTACTTTGCAGTTCCGAACATCGGTGCCCAACTGCACACGATCAACCCGCTGCTGCCCGACGGGCACATCCAGCATATCGTCGACGACGCCCAGAACAAGGTCATCTTTGTCGACCCATCGCTGGCGGAGAAACTCGATTCGGCCTACGAGGAAGAGTCGTTCTCGAGTGTCGAGCAGTTCGTCGTGATGGGCTCTGAGGTCCCTGACGTTTCTGTCGAACCTATCACGGACTACGAGTCTTTCATCGGCGACGAATCTACGGAGTACGACTTCCCGGAACTCTCCGAAGACCAGCCTGCAGGGATGTGTTACACCTCCGGCACGACGGGGATGCCAAAAGGTGTCGAGTACACACAGCAGATGATGCACGCCCACACGATGGCGACGATGGTTCCGCAGGCGCTGGGCATCGACGACTCAGACGTGCTGATGCCGGTGGTCCCGATGTTCCACGTCAACGCCTGGGGGATGCCGTTCTCGGCGACTGCCGCGGGTGCCAAGCAGGTCTTCCCGGGACCGTCGCCCGAACCCGCAGATATCGCCCGACTCATCGAGGAAGAGGGGGTCACACTCACCGCCGGCGTCCCGACTGTCTGGCTCGGCCTGCTCGAGTACATGGAGGACAACGAGGTTGACCTCTCCTCGCTCGAACGAGTCATCATCGGCGGCTCTGCCGCCCCGAAAGCACTCATCGAGAAGTTCGATGACCTCGGCGTCGAGGTCGTCCACGCGTGGGGTATGACCGAGATGTCCCCAATCGGCAGCGTTGCAAACCTCAAATCCGACCTCGAAGACGCACCGAAAGAACAGCAGTTCAACCTGAAGGCCAAACAGGGGCTGATCGTCCCCGGACTCGAGTTCAAGGTCGTCGACGACGACGGCAACGAAATCGAGTGGAACGGCGAAGACTTCGGTGAACTCTACGTCCGTGGACCGTGGGTCACTCAGTCCTATTTCGAGCGCCCCGACGCAAACGAAGAAGACTTCGAGGGGTCGTGGCTCAAGACCGGTGACATCGTCACCGTCGACACCGACGGCTACCTCGAAATTGTCGACCGAGCAGGCGACGTGATCAAATCTGGTGGCGAGTGGATCTCCAGTCAGGAACTGGAAAACGCCATCATGGCCCACGACGACGTCAGCGAAGCGGCGGTCATCGGCGTTCCCCACGAACGCTGGTCCGAGCGCCCAGTCGCGATGGTTGTCACTCCCGAACACGTCGACAACGAAGTCCTGACCGATGAACTCAGAGAGATGCTACTCGAGGAGTACCCCAAGTGGTGGCTCCCGGACGGCTTCAAGTTCATCGACGAGATTCCGAAAACCGCGACCGGCAAGTTCTCCAAGAAAGACCTCCGCGAGATGTACGAAGGGCAGGAGGACGAACTGCTGCAGGAAGAGGTCTCCGAGGACGCAGCGCCGGAAGAAGCAGACAACTAACGCCCGCCGTCTGTCCTCCGAGCCTATTTATTCGCGCTGCTCGTACTGAGAGTGTGCCTGTCGTTTTCACGCCGTACCTGAAAAATAAACTCGGTGTCGCCGACGCCGAGGAGTCACCCGAACCCGTCACCTCCGTCGACAACACTGTCGAACTGCTCACCAGACGGGAGTTTCTCGCAGGTATCGCCGCGGCCGGAATCGCGGTTCTCGCGCTCCGGCGTCGCCGTGCGGACGACGCGCCTGCAGAACCCGAGGCGTAGGTCGGCTACGACTCGAATTCGGCCAGAATTGACCGGTAGAGAACTGCTTCTCGCGCACCGACCGCTTCGACCTGTTCACTCGCCTCCCACAGCAACGATTGGCGGTCGGCGGCGCTGTCCGTCTCGCTTGCCTCCCGGAGCACACCGGCGAGTTCGGTCCAGTCGTCGGCGATATCGACCATCTCCGCTGGGAGGGCGCTGTCCAGTCCAATTGACCCGGCTGCTGTCTCCAGAAAGTCGGCGAACAGCCGTCTGAACGCGCCGCCGCCGGTTCCACGGCGCTCGATGTTCTGGTAGGCGAACCGAATCGTCCACGACGGGTCCGGTAAGTCGTCGAACTCCGGCAGTTCTTCGGCGAAGGCTTCGATTTCACCGACTCCCTGCCCGCTGAAGTACTTCGATTCACGCTTGCTCGCTGCCGGGTCGAGCATATAGGTTGCCGTCTCTCTCAGTGCGTCTCTCGCTGCCGTCTCGAAGTCGACGGTCATCGTCGGGTCGTCGATCGTGAGATATCGACACTGCAGCGCAACGACGTGCGTGGAGGTGAGTGCTTTCTGGAGGCGCTCGAGGGGAAGTCGCTGAATCTCGCCGAACTCGCTGTCAGCGAGGTGGACAGTCTCCTCGTCGTAGCCCACCACGAGCAGCGAGTGGGGCGCGAAGTGGGTGTCGGTGTCGTAGTAATCCAGATAGAACAGGTCGGTGAAGATCATCACTGGCTCGCCGTCGTCGATTCGAGCGCGGATGTCGGCCCACGCGTCCTCGAAAGACTGGCCCTCGTGAATCGTGTGGTCGATACCACAGTTCTCGAAGAAGGCGCGTTCGAGCCAGCCTGTCCGACCGAAAAACGCCCGGTGTGGCGACTCCGGGAGTTCGAGATACGAGAAGCCAAGCCCCTCTCCAAGCCCGAAACAGGTCGGCTCGTCGAACCCCCAGCCGTAGTACGTCGACAGGTCACGAAGCGAGGTCGACCCACAGTGGGCGCCGACCTCGTGCTCGAAATCGAGTCGTTCCATACCTTGGCTGGTGGTTGCGAGCCACTTAGCTCTCCGGCCTCGGAGGCGTGCGGGTTTTTGTGTGCCCTGGCGTAAGCAGTGAATGATGGTCGCAGCCGCAGATATCCTGTTCCTCGTGGTTATCGGCGTTGGGCTCTCTCTCGTCGGCCTCAGCTGGGCTCTCCGAACGACCGACGGCCTCGGTGTCACGGCGCTTCGAGCCTTCGCGGTCGTATTCGGCGCTGGTGTTGCCGCTACGGGTGTCGTCGGCCTCGTTGCCCGCGACCCGGAGCCACTCGTCCAGCCTCTCTGGGCACAGATTGGCTTCTTCTTCTGGGCCGTGTCGGTCGTCCCATGGTTTCTCTTCGCACTCGCGTACACTGGCCGGTACACCGACCCGACTCGCCGCGTTGTCGCTAGCTTGTGGCTTCCGTTCGTGATTCCGTTTGCGAACTTTGCCTGGCTGAACGCCGGCGGCTCACCCTCCGGCGTGCTCAACGCACTCTCCTCGGTCGTGTTCATCTACGGGCTCTCAATCGCTGTGTTCGGTGCGCTCCTCGTGTTGCAAGCCACTCGGTCGTACGTCCACCTCTCGGTCTGGGACGGACTTGGACTGACCGCGACGCCAGTGTTGGTTGTCCTCGCACTGAACTCGACGGGAAATCTGCAACAGAGTGCGCTCATCCTCGCACCGCTCGTCTACGCTTTTGCACTCGTTGCTGGCACAGCGGCGCTGTGGGCTGCCGTCGTCCGCGGGTCGGCCCTGAACCGACCGCCTGCTGTCGAGCGGATTGGCCGACGCGCGATTGCGAGACAGACAGACGACCTGGTCTTCATCGTCGACGCGGACGGGCTGATTGTCGAGTGTAACTCGGCAGCCGTCGAGACACTTCCGACGACGCGAGACACGATGCTCGCTACGCCTGCAAGGGAACTTTTGGGTGCCGATACGACGACACTTCGGGACCGCGAGACAGTCACAGTTGACACCGTTGCCGGCGAACGCCAGTACGATCCGCAGGTGTCGACGCTCGGCGACGACCCGCTTGGCGCGGTGCTCAGTCTCCGGGACGTCACCGAGCGTCAACTACGCGAACAGCGCCTCGCAGTGCTCAACCGCGTGCTCAGACACAACCTCCGTAACAAACTCGACGTCATCAAAAGCCACGCGGAAGTGCTCGACGGCGAGGAACACCCCGCGATGATTACCGACACTGCCGACGAACTCGACCGTCTCGGCAACGAAGCCCGCCGTATCGACCGCTTTCTCTCCGCGTCATCGACGGCCGAAGTCGACCTCACGGAAGCAATGATTCGGGCGCGCGATGCCGTCACTGGCGAGTATCCTGACGTGACTGTTAGCCTCGACTGCCCAGCAGACGCGGTGGTTACCACGAACCGGGAGGCACTGGAGGCCGCGCTCGACAGTGCCGTCGAGAATGCCTTCTCGTACGCAGACTCCGCCGTCGATATCGCTGCCGAGCGCCACGAGGTCGGCTACACAGTCGTTATTTCCGACGACGGCAGCGGGATTCCCGAGCTCGAACTCCGCTCACTCGACTCTGGCATCGAGACGCCGCTCCAACACGGCACCGGACTCGGACTCTGGCAACTGAAGTGGGCGGTCACGACTATCGGTGGTGAACTGACTATCGAGACGACCGACGGGACGACTGTCCAGTTCACCGTTCCAGACTGCTCCTGACGGTGGTGCCCACAATCGTGGATTTATTATTTGCGCAGGTGTATTCGTAGGTATGGATTTCACGCGTTCCACTGAACACCAACAGATCAAGGACATGGTCTCCGACTTCGTCGATGAGGAGATCAAACCGCAGTCCGCCGAAATCGACAAGGAAGACGAGTTCCCGTGGGAACTGGTCGACGAGATGGCGAGCCTCGGCCTGATGGGCATGCCGATTCCTGAAGAGTACGGCGGAGCAGGACTGGATTATCACTCCTACGCGACCGCACTCGAGGAAATCTCCCGAGGCAGTGGCGGTGTCGGAACCATCGTTGCAGCCCACATCTCGCTCGCCTGCAACATGATCTACGACTTCGGCAGTGAGGAACAGAAAGAGGAGTACCTCACGCCGCTGGCAGAGGGCCAAGAAATCGGTGCCTTCGGACTGTCGGAAGCAGGCGCAGGCAGTGACGCCCCGGCGATGGATACCACCGCCACAGCGGACGGCGACGAGTACGTCATCAATGGTGGCAAACTCTGGATTTCTAACGGTTCCGTCGCCGACACTGTCGTTGTCTTCGCCAAGACTGACGAAGACGCCGGCGCGAAGGGTATCTCCTCGTTCATCCTCCGCCCCGAGGAGGACGACGGATTCATCGTCGAAGGCACAGAGGACAAACTCGGCGACAAGGGCTGTCCGACTGCCGAACTGCGATTCGACGACCTGCGCATCCCGGAATCCCGCCGTATCGGCGGCGAAGGCGAGGGAATGATTCAGGCGCTGAAGACGCTCAACGGCGGCCGAATCACCATCGCTGCCCGCTCGGTCGGTATTGCACAGGCTGCGCTGGATGAGGCACTCGCCTACTCACAGGACCGCGAACAGTTCGACCAGCCAATCAGCGACTTCCAGGCCATCCAGCACAAACTCGCCGACATGGATACGAAGATTTCGGCGGCCCGGATGCTGATGCACCGCGCGGCCGACCTGAAGATGAACGGCGACGAGTACCGCAAGGAGGCCGCGCAGGCGAAACTGTACGCGTCCGAGGTTTCCCGTGAAGTTGCCAACGAAGGTATCCAGATCCACGGCGGCTACGGCTACGTGAAAGACTTCCCTGCCGAGCGGTTCCTCCGTGACGCGAAAATCAACGAGATTTACGAAGGAACCAGCGAAGTGCTGCGTAACACCATCGCCGACCAACTGCTCGACTAACGCCGAATTTACGCTTTCGGCGGCAGTGACTTTTCTGAAGAATCTCTGTCTGCGTTACTCGATATGAATCGCTGGCTTGCCCGGCTTTGCCTTCCCGGCAAACTCCCCATCTGGGTCGGCCCGACGAACCTGCACTGTCGTCTCGAACTCGTCTTCGAGCAGCCACGACGCCCGCTCCAGAAGTTCGAGTTCTGCTGCCGGCGACAGCGTCGGCCGCAGTTCCTGCTGGCGGCCCTGTAACTCGGCGGCGTACTCCTGTGCCGCCGTCCCGACCGACTGCATCGACTCTTGCTCCATAATCTTGCCGACGAGGGCATCAGTCTTGTCGGCCTCACGAGCGATGTCGTGGGCGGTGTATTTCCACTCCGGAGCCAGCACGACATCGATTTCCTGTGGGTTCGCAATCGAGGCCACGTCGACGATGTCACGCACGTCGTCACGGAGTTGCTCGACAATCCGGCGCTCGACATCGCCCTGCTCGACTGCCGAATCTGGTTCGGGCCACTCCGCCGCCGCGACGAGGCCGTCGCCCCGGAGCATGTTCCACATCTCCTCGCCGAGATACGGGGCAATGGGCGCAATGAGACGGGAGAGCACGCGCAACCCGCGGCGATACACCGCCTCCTGTGGCGTGTCGAACTCGCGGTACTGGCCCAGCAGGGCGGCGAGGGTTCGAATCTCGTTGACTGCTCGGTGGAACCGGAACCGGTCGTAGTGCTCGGAGACGGCACTGACCGTCCGGTCGATCTCGCGGGCCACGTACTCGTCGTGTGGCCGTCGGTCGTCTCTCACTTCGGCCCGTTCGTTGAAGTCGGCGACCATTCCGTACAGCTGTTGCTGGAGGTCGTAGGAACTGCTCACGTCACGGGCAGTCCACTCGAAATCCTGCTCGGGGTGGGCCGCCGAGAGCACGAAGAGTCGCGTCGTCTCCGCGCCGTACTCGTGAGGACTGACGACGTTGTCTTTCGTCTTCGACATCTTCTCGCCGCTGTGCAACACCGTCCCCTGATTGATGAGGCGCTCGACCGGTTCGCGCTCGTCTAGCAACCCGATGTCTGCGAGTGCGCGGGTGAAGAATCGAATGTACAGCAGGTGCAACACGGCGTGTTCCTCGCCGCCGACGTAGACATCCACCGGGAGGCTCTGGTCGGCCACGTCGCTGTCGAACGGCGCATCGTCGAGGTTCGGCGAGAGATACCGCAGGAAGTACCACGAGGAATCGACGAAGGTGTCCATCGTGTCCGTCTCTCGCTCTGCAGGCTCGCCACACTCCGGACAGGTCGTCTCGACAAACTCCGGCGACTCTTCGAGTGGGTTCCCACGGCTTTGGACGAACTCTGGGAGTTCGACCGGGAGGTCGTCTTCTGGAACGAGCACCGGGCCACAGTCCTCACAGTGGACGACAGGAATTGGCGTCCCCCAGTACCGCTGCCGGGAGATGAGCCAGTCACGGAGTCGGTAGGTGACGTCCTCGGCGACGGCGTCGGTGTCGGCGAGAATTCGCTCGCGGGCGGCGACGCTTGCGAGGCCGTTGTACTCGCCGCTGTCGGTGAGCATCCCCTGTCCGGTGAACGGGCCCGACTCGACATCGACTGCCTGCCCGTCGACGGGTTCGATGACCTGCTCGATAGGCAGGTCGTGTTCGGTCGCGAAGGCGTGGTCACGCTCGTTGTGCGCTGGGACGCCCATCACCGCGCCGGTGCCGACATCCTCCAGGACGTACGCCCCGACATAGACCGGTACGTCCTCGCCGGTGACGGGGTTGGTTGCAGTCGCGTCCGTCTTAACTCCAGAGAGTTCGGCCACGTCGTCGGTCCGCGCAGCGTCGATATACTCGGCGAGTGCTTCGTCGTCCTCGGCCAGCTCTCGGGCGAGTTCGTGGCCCGGCGAGACGGCGAGATACGTCGCGCCACAGACCGTGTCGAGGCGGGTTGTGAATGCATCGACGGTGTCGACTGCTGGGCCGGCAATATCGAAGGTAATCGTCGCGCCTTCTTGTCTACCAATCCAGTTGCGCTGAATCTCGCTGACGCTCTCTGGCCACCCCTCCAACTCGTCGAGGCCATCGAGTAGTTCCTCGGCGTAGTCCGTAATCGAGAGGAACCACTGGTCGAGTTCGCGCCGCCCGACCGGCGTGTCACAGCGCCAGCAGACATCCTCGTGTTCGTGCTCGACAACCTGTGCGTCGGCCAGCACTGTCTCACAGTCCGGACACCAGTTCACGTCGGCGGCCTTGTAGTCGACCAGTCCGGCCTCGTGGAATTTCCGGAAGAAGTACTGGTTCCAGCGGTAGTACGACGGGTCACAGGTCGTAATCTCTCGCGACCAGTCGTAGCCGAATCCGAGCGTCTCCATCTCCTCGCGCATCTGGTCGATACAGGCGTCCGTCCACGATTCAGGGTCAGTGTAGCGCTCGTGGGCGGCGTTTTCGGCGGGCAAGCCGAAGGCGTCCCACCCCATCGGGTGGAGTACGTCGTCGCCACACATTCGCCGGTATCGGGCGTAAGCGTCGGTAATTGCGTAGTTGCGAACGTGGCCCATGTGCAGCGTCCCCGACGTGTAGGGAAACATTCCGAGTACGTAGGTCGGGTCTGCTGTCTCTGGGAGTTCGTAGACATCCTCGCGGTCCCACGCGTGTTGCCAGTACTCCTGGACCTGCGCGCTGTTGTAACTGCGTCTCGACATCGCTTGTTGTCGGAGATGCGAGCGGCGGGCATATGATTGTTCGCCCATGACTGCTCGAACTCGACCCACGAACCGTACTGCACGAACGGGTCTCCACCGCCACCCACGGGACCACACTTCTGGAAACGCGCCGCTCGGACATCGGCGCTCTCGTGTCGTACGGGCTAAATTCGTGACAGGCGAACATGTGCCTGTTCGGCTATGTCGCGGTCGGTATCGCCAACTCTTTAGCTCCTTCATCGAGTAGCAGGAGACATGTCCACGGGTAGAACCGGTAGCCTCTCAATCGCGGCCGTTCGGGAGCGACTTCCCCTCGTGCTGTTTGGGGTCGTCTGTCTGCTCTTTTCGCTTGACTTGCTCCGGCGGCTTTTGATCGGGAGTACACCCCCGCACCGCCTCGGAATCTTCCTCTGGGAGGGTATCGTCTTCGGCATGGCCATCGGCCTCGCAGGAATCGGCCTCGCAATGACCTACAGCATTCTCCAGTTTGCGAACTTCGCCCACGGTGACCTGATCACCGCCGGTGCCTTCGCTGGCTGGAGTAGTACATTCGTCATCGTCGGACTCGGTCAGTACGCGCTGGAAATACTGATACTCGTCGGCGAACCCGCGAGCGTGACGAGTGACCTCGGAATTGCTATCTCGACCGAACCGGTTGCAATTTTGCTCGGTCTCGTCGTCGCCGCGGGCTTTTCGGCCGGACTCGCGCTGGCAATTGACCGAACCATCTTCCGGTCGATGCGCGAGCAGAGCGGAATCGCGCTGTTGATTGCCAGCGTCGGCGTCGCGCTCGCGTTGCGCCAGTTCATCCGGCTCATCTACCAGCCGACGACGCCGCCGATTGTCAGTGCCGCTTCCGTCCCGTCGGTATCGATACCGCTCATCAGTGGGTCTGTCTCGATTAACGCTCACGAGGCAACGTTGTTCGTCGGCGCGGCGGCGCTGATGGTCGCCGTCCACGTCCTGTTGCAGTACACGAAACTCGGCACCGCGATGCGAGCAATGGCCGACAACGAAGCGCTCGCGCAGGTGACTGGTATCCCGACTGAGCGAGTCGTCTTCTACACGTGGCTGATCGGCGGGGCCCTGACCGGCGCGGCCGGCTACCTGCTGGCGCTCGAACAGGGCTTTCTCGACCTGACGCTTGGCTGGGACCTGCTGCTCGTCATTTTTGCTGGCGTCATTCTCGGCGGGATTGGCTCGGTCTACGGCGCGATTGCTGGCGGCCTGCTCATCGGCATTGTCAACCAGCTTTCGGTCATCTGGATTCCCGCTGAGTTCACCACACTCGCTTCGTTCGTCATCATGATTACCGTGTTACTGGTTCGGCCACAGGGTATCTTCGGTGGGGTGACCTCCGTATGAGCGAGGACTCCGTCTCCGAAGGTATTCGGACGTGGATCACCGCAACTGACCGCCGGCTCCTCGGGACCGTTATCGGGATAACGACGGTTGTCTTTACGCTTCTCGCACTCGCCTCGACGCCCAGTATTGACGGCGCCGTCGGCACCGTCCGGCGCGTGTTCTTCTTCGGACTCGTCTACGCGCTCGTCGTCCTCGCGTTGAATCTCCAGTGGGGCTATGCCGGCCTGTTCAATATCGGCATTGCTGGGTTCATGATGATTGGCGTCTACGCGATGGCTATTTTGACCACACAGATCGGGCTTCCGTACCCGATTGCCATCGTCGTCGCTGTTGCGGTGACGGCGCTGTTCGGGGCGATTGTCTCGCTGCCGGCGTTGCGGCTTCGGGCGGATTATCTCGCCATTGTCACGCTTGCCTTCGCCGAAATCGTCCGCAGCATTCTCTCCTCACGGCAGTTCTCCGAGACGACACTGGCCGGCTACGATGTTGGCTTCGGCGGCGCGACAGGACCCGACGCTCCGCCGGACCCGCTGAAATTCCTCCTCTACGAAGAACCCGGGAGTCTCGTTTCCGAGCCAAATGCCGTCGGAGAGCTGTACTTCTCGGTGCTCGCGCCCCTCGGTATCGACGACTCGACCGCCGAGGCATTACTGTATATCCTCTTTCTGGTCGTGATGGTCGGACTGTTTTACACGCTGCTGTCCCGTCTCGGGAGCTCTCCGTTCGGTCGCGTGCTCAAAGCAATCCGTGAAGACGAAATGGTTGCCCGCTCGCTGGGCAAAGACACCCGGGTATTCAAAATTAAAGCCTTCACGCTTGGTGCTGCGTTGATGGGCTTTGCGGCAATTCTCTGGTTCCTCGAAAGCGGCGGCGCACGCCCGAGTAATTTCCAGTCACAGACGACGTTTTTCATCTTCGTTGCGCTGATCGTCGGCGGCTCTGGCTCGAATCTCGGCAGTGTCGTCGGTGGGTTCGTCTTCGGGACGTTCCTGCTACAGGGGCCGGAGGTCATCGAGACGATTATCGGCCAGCAACTCGACCCGCAGGCGAACCCGCAGACGATTTTCGACGCCTTCGGCGGCTTCGACCCGCTGGTCGCCTACACAATCGATAATCTCGCCTCGATTCGCATCATCCTGCTCGGCATCTTCCTCATCTATCTCATCAAGAACCGGCCGGAGGGTATCGTCGGGAAACGTAAGGAGACGGCGTCGAGTATCGACCTCGAACAGCGTGGAGGTGACAGCTAATGGCAACTGCACAACAGACCGACCGTGAGACCGAGACGACGAGCGACGAGCGACCGGACGATGCGATTCTCGAAGTCGACGCGCTGCAGAAGAGTTACGGCGGTGTCGTCGCCGTTGACGGCGTTTCCTTCACCGTCGAGCGCGGGACGATTACCGGCCTGATTGGGCCAAACGGCGCGGGCAAATCGACCACGTTCAACTGTATCACCGGGACCCAGCAAGCCGACGGCGGCGCAGTTCGCTTCGAGGGCACTGACGTCACGGGACTCCGGCCGGAACAGATTGCGAACCGCGGCCTGTTGCGGACGTTCCAGATCGCCCGCGAACTCAGCGAGATGTCGGTACTAGAAAACGTCATGCTCGCGCCCCAGCACCAACTCGGTGAGTCGATGGCCCGGTCGGTGTTGCCGGGATTCCGGAGCGGAGTCAGCGACCAAGAGCGGGACCTCCGCGAACAGGCCTGGGAAACCCTCGAATTCTTCGAGATTGACCACCTTGCCCGGGAGTACGCCGGCACACTCTCGGGCGGCCAGCGGAAACTGCTGGAGATGGCCCGCGTCTTCATGGCTGACCCCGAGATGGTGTTGCTCGACGAACCCCTGGCCGGCGTGAATCCCACACTCGAAGAGAAACTACTCGACCGGATTCACGAACTCTCTGACCGCGGACATACGTTCCTGCTCGTCGAACACGATATGGACGTCGTGATGCACAACTGTGACCCGATAATTGTCATGCACCAGGGGCAGGTCCTCACCGAGGGTGGCTCCGACGAGATTACACAGGACGAGCGCGTCATCGAGGCCTATCTCGGGGGTGAAGTCGAGCAATGAGCGACGCACAGCTTTCAGTCGAGGACCTTGACGCCGGCTACGGCGACCTGCAGGTGCTCGACGGCGTCGATATGCAGGTCGACGACGGCGAGTACGTCGCCATTGTCGGTCCCAACGGCGCGGGCAAATCGACCGTCATGAAGTCGGTGTTTGGACTGACCGACCACATGGGTGGCAAGATTGTCTTCGACGGTGAGGACATCAGCGACCTCGACCCCAACGAAATCATCACCCGGGGACTCAACTACGTCCCACAGAACGAGAACGTCTTCGGGGGACTCACTGTTCAGGAAAACCTCGAAATGGGGGCGTACATCCTCGATGAGGTGCCACAGGACTGCCTTCGAGAGGTGTACGACCGGTTTCCGATTCTCGAAGAGCGCAAGGGCCAGACGGCTGGGTCGATGTCCGGCGGCCAACAGCAGATGGTCGCGATGGGTCGGGCGTTGATGCTCGACCCCGATATCCTCCTGCTCGACGAACCGAGTGCTGGTCTCGCGCCCGACCTCGTCGATGACATGTTCGACCGGATCGACGGCATCAACGACGACGGGACTGCGGTGCTCATCGTCGAACAGAACGCAAAAGAAGCGCTGCGCCGGTGTGACCGCGGGTACGTCCTTGTACAGGGACAGAACCGCCACGAAGATACCGGCGACGCCCTGCTGAACGACCAGCAGGTCAGAGAAGATTTCCTCGGCGGTTAGAGCTGAATTGTGTCGATGTTCTCGATGCCGTCTTCGGTGAACCCGAAGTACTGGTAGGCAACGTCGCTCTGGTCACCGTTTTCGTCGTAGGTAATTTCGCCGGAGACACCGCGATACTGCACGTCGTCGCCGTCGCTGGCCATTTCAGCCCCTTCGACGATGTTGTCAATTGTGACCTCTGTTCCGGGTTCTTCCGTGACGTTTCGAATCTGGTCACGAACCGCCACTCCGTCGGTGGCGTCGTCTGCCGCTGCCGCAGCGAGTACGAGCGTTGCCGCGGCGTCGTAGGATTGTCGAACGAATGGGTCGTCGGAGGGGTCGTTGTCGTAGGTGTCCTGGTACAGTTCCTGGAACGTCTCGACGCCCGGCCCAGAGCCGATTGGTGCGGTCCCGGTCACGTCGGTCATATCGAAGCCGACGTCAGACGGGAGATTGGAGGCTTGCAGCCCGTCGGCCACGAGCACGTCCACCGAGTCCGAGTCGAACTCGCTGTAGAAGTCCGAGAAGATTCGGACGCCGTCCTCTGGGAAGGCAACGATAAGCAACACGTCCGGGTCGCTTTCCAGCGCACTCTCTAATTGCGTCGTGTATGAGGATTCTCCTTGTGTGAAGATGACTGGCTCGGCGGCCGACCCGCCGGCGTCGTTGCGGAACGATTCGACGAAGGCACCGGCCAGCCCCTGGCCGTAGGAGTCGTCCTGAGCGAGCACTGCAACGCTGTTGCCGTCGAGTCGCTCCGCGGCAATCTGTGCGAGGACCTCTCCCTGGAAACTGTCCGGGACCGCTGTTCGGAAGGTGTAGTCTGCTTCGAGTTCGGAGTACCCCGGCGCGGTGCTGGCGGGTGAAATCATCGGCATCTCTTCGGGAATCGCGACGTCCTGTGCGACCTGCAGGCTCACGTTCGAGGCGAGCGCCCCAACGAAGCACGGATAGCCAGAGTCGTTCAACGTCTGTGCGCCGCTGACGCCAGTGTTTGCGTCTGTTGCTGTATCCTCGAACTGTGTGTCGAGGGTCAGGTCGGTGTCGGCGCTGTCGAACTGCTCGGTGACGAGTAACGCTGCGTCCCGGATTGGCGGTCCAAGTTCCTGCAGCGACCCTGATACGCCCATCAGGACGCCCATACTGAGTTCGTTCTCGCCACCACTGGACAGACAGCCCGCGACAGCAATTGCGCTGCCGGCCCCCGCTGCCTTGAGGAAATCGCGTCGGTTTGGTTTCGCCATGTCTATTTGTGTTATTTGATATGAGTGGATTAAACGTTTTGCATCCTGACGCACCCCTACCGTTCGCTGACGTAACCTCTCGTTCCGTGATTGCGCTCGACAGTGCTGGCCTGCCTTCGGACTGAATCCAGCCGTCGGTGAGAAACTGGCTGTCCGCTGGCTTGCTACTGGAGTCTCAATAGAATTGGGCTTTCAGTAGGAACATCCGACCGACGTATCATATCCTGTACCACAGACAGGCCAGTCGCGACGGGCGGATAGCAACCTTTTCGGCCGAGAGTCTCCGAATCGTGGTATGCTCGGTATTGTTGTCTCTCGTGCAGATTCTGCCTCCGTCAATATCGGTGCACAACTGCGAGCAGTTGCCGAGTGGTCGGAGGCAACCGATGACAGCCGTCCCGACGCCGACGGTGGTGGAACCGTCTACCGGACGGAGGGTGCCACACTCCGCGAGTTCGAGGACTGGCATCTCAACCTCGACCGGCCTGCCGAGGTCTTCGACGACCCGGACCTGCTCGTCTTTGCCTCTCGCCACAGCGGCGAGACAGGACCGCTGTTGACTGCACACCACACGGGCAACTTCGGCCCTGCCGAACACGGCGGCAGGGACAACGACCTCGCGCGGGCCTGCCCGAACGCCCACGACGCTGTGCTCGACGCGCTCCGTGACCACGCTCCCGAGGAGTACGACGTTGGGATGGAAGGGACACACCACGGCCCGTCGACGGTCGGCGCGCCCTCGATGTTCGTCGAAGTCGGCAGCGCAGAGCCACAGTGGGCGGACGAGGCCGCTTGCCGCGCGGCCGCCCGGGCAATCCTCGACTTGCGCGACGTTCCGGCCGACCGGCCAGCCAGCAGTGACAACCGCCGCCGGCATCTCGCCGGCTTCGGCGGCGGCCACTACACCCCCCGATTCGAGCGAGTCGTCCGCGAGACAGGCTGGAGCGTCGGCCACGTTGGCGTCGACTGGGGCCTCGACGCGGTCCCGGCCTCGGCTGAACAGTCTGTCATCGAACAGGCCTTCGAGCAGAGTCGCGCCGCCTACGGTCTCGTCGACGGCGACCGGCCGGAACTGCTCGACGCTATCGAGGACGCTGGGTACCGCGCCGTCTCGGAGACGTGGGTCCGCGAAACTGATGGTGTCGACCTCGACCTCGTCGAGGCACTCGAAACCGAACTCGGCACCATTGCCGATGGCTTACGGCTTGGAACTTCTGCAAATACCCATGAAGGAACTGACTTTTTGCCCAGTTCGCTGCCCGAAGGGCTGGTCGAGGAAGCCGCTGGAATCGACCGCGAGCGTGTCACCGAACTCCTTACCGAGCGAGTGCTCGCCTTCCAGACTGAGGAAGGCGGCACTCGTCCGACGGGGGCAGTCGCGCTCGCTGCACAGCGCCACCGCGAGACAGTTCTCGACGACCTCGTTGCGGTGCTCGAAGCGCGCTACGACGAGATTCAGCGCTCCGAGGACCGCATCGTTGCCCGCACGGAGCAGTTCGACCCGGAGAAAGCGAAGACGTTCGGCCTCTCAGAAGGTCCGGCGTTCGGCCGCCTCGCAAGCGGCGAGGCTGTCGAAGTCGACGGGCGGACAATCCCCCCAGAACAGGTCCAGACCGAGCGCGAAGTCACCTTCGAGCTATAAATCGAAATCGGTCGGTGGCGTCGGGAACGACCCTTCGTCAGTCTCGGGGTCGTAGCCCTCGATTGCGGCGGCGACGATGTTGAAGACACCCTCCTGACTCCAGCGGGCGGTGTTGATGTGCATGTCGTAGAACGTCCGGTCGTCGAGGTCGATGTCGTAGTAGGTCTCGTACCGACCGGCCTCGTTGACTTCTCGGACACTCATCTCAGCGGCAGTTTCTTCGCGGTCGCTAATTCGTGCTTTTCGGACTTCTTCCGGTGCGTTCAGGTAGATTCGGAGGTCGGCTCGTTCCCCCGCGAGCCACCCTGCCAGCCGCGATTCCAGCACGAACGGTTTGTTCGAGGCCCCCCACTTCTCCGCAATCGAGCGCAGGCGCTGGTCCAGCTCACGGTCGATATCGTCCGATTCCTGTGCCTTCGCGCTCAACTCAGTCAGCCCCATCCCGCGGTCCTCTGCCAGTTCTCGAAAAATCTCTCCCCCTGAAACGTACGGACAGTCGAGTGCCTCCGCCAGCCGCGTACACAGCGACGTTGCACCACAACCCGGCGGCCCCGAGACTGTCACGAAGAGGTTTGCGTCTATCGGCGACACCGTTGTTCCTTGCTCGACCATACACGCCGGTCGCTCGCCAAAAGTAAAAACAGGACGTTCTCTTTCTGCCATGTCGAGTGTTTACACGGCCCGTGATGGCTCGCTACTCGCGCTTCGCTTCCCGTTCGTTTTGACGAGTTCTTCGCTTCGCTCAGAACCCGTCCTCAAATCTAAACGTGCCGTTTCGCTGAACACCTTCACCATCCACTTCGATTCGCGAATCCTCCGCCACGACCTTTTTCATCGTCGGGTGTCCTCGCTCACTTCGTTCGCTGCGGGCACCACTCTCTGCTCACGGCGCGAAGCGCCGTTCGCACGGTTAGCGAGGGATCGGAGATCCCTCGGACATTCGAACGGGTCGAAGACCCGTGAGAAGACAGCGAGACCGCTGGTCTCGCTCGACTCGAAAAACGTCGATGAAAAAACCGCTCGCTCCTCCGTCGCTCGCGGCGCTACTGCTCGAAGCCGTCCTCGAACCGGAACGTGCCGTTTCGCTGAACAACCTCACCATCCACTTCGATTCGCGAATCGTCGGCCATGTCGACGATCATATCGACGTGGACCGCGCTCTGGTTCTGTTCGTTCCCCTCGCCGACGGTGTCGCCGTACGCCCGGCCGACGGCCATGTGGACGGTATCGCCCATCTTCTCATCGAACAGCATGTTGTAGGTGAACTGGTCGATATCGCGGTTCATTCCAATGCCGAGTTCGCCGAGATATCGGGCGCCCTCGTCGGTTTCGAGCACGTTCGTCAGCACATCCGCGTTCTTTTCGGCGTCGTGGTCGACGACTTTGCCCTCGTCGAACTCGAGATAGACATCGGTCACTTCTCGGCCCTGATGGTACAGTGGCTTGTCGAACAGCACTTCACCGTTGACGCTGTCGCGGACCGGCGCGGTGAACACCTCGCCGCCGGGGAGGTTCTTCTCGGCGTAATCGTTGAGCGTTGGATTTCCGCTAATCGACATCGTCACGTCGGTCGTCTCGCCGGAGATGATGCGTACCTCGTCGGCCGGGTCGAGAATCTCGACCATCTGCTGTTGGTGTTCGCGGACGGCCCCCCAGTCTTTGTTGATGGCGTCCCAGACAAAGTTCTCGTAGGTCGGTGTGCTCATCTCTGCGAGTTGTGCGTTCGCCGGTGCGGGATACTGTGTGAGACACCAGCGTTTCGAGAGTCGCTCGTCGAGAATTGGCTGTTTGGCCTGTGAGTAGGCGGCGTTTGTCTCCGGACTGACGTCGCTGGTCTCGGTGACGTTCTCGTTGGCTCGGATTGCGATGAACACGTCTGTCTCCTCGATGAGTGCGAGTTCGTGTTCGGGCGTCTCGAAGTCGTCGTCGCGCGAGCGGAGGTAGGCACGGCTGAACCGGTCGTTGCCGTTTAGTGCGACCGGATTTGCGCCGTGTTCGCCGATGACCTCGTGCAGAGCAACAGCAAGGTCGTCGGCCGCAGGCGGCGCGGCGATGACGACATTGTCGCCTTCGGAAAGATCGACAGAATGCGTTGCAATAACTTCTGCGTGTTTGCGGACACGTGGATCCATACGCTACTCGAAGGGCGGAATCGTCAAACCGCTTTTGGGTCTACTCGCCGTTCATGCCCCGCTTGAACTCCTGTGTCGTTCGCCGGAGCATCAGGAAGACGAAAAAGATGAACAACAGAAAGACACCGAGAATCGACATGACGATGATTCCATTCATACTAGCTGTCTTGTCGGCCAACGAAAAAGAGGTTACGGGCTCACGAGCCGAGTTTCTCGCTGATCGCCGTCGAGAGGTCAGACAGGTAGAGTCCGCCCCAGATTGCGACGATGATTCCGCCCATCGTGTTGAACGTGAGGTCTTTCAGGGTATCCTCGATGCCGTACTGTGTGAGAATGCCTTTGGTATCGAGCAGGTCGGCAGTGACGCCGATTGCGAACTCGAGTAGTTCCCAGAGGACGCCGAACGCGAGCACGAAAATCAGCAGGATGACACCGACGTACCGTCCGGGAATCTCGACGTCGTCCGAGTGCAGGTCGACGGCGCGGACCGTCGCGTACCCGGCCGCGGCGACGACCGACGCCGACAGCGAGTGTGTGAGGTGGTCCCACCACCAGATGTTGGTGTAGAACGACCGCGTCACGCCCGGAATCCCAACGATTCCGAGGCCGTGCAGGAAGGCTGCTGCCGTGATCCACAGCACGAGCTGGGGGCTCATCACCAAGTCGTAGTCGCGCTCGAGAAACGCCGGCAACTGGACGACCACCAGCGACGCAGCCGTGTTGACGATGATGCCGACGCTGCCACGGTCGATACCGATGAACAACAGCCCGATTAACAGCAGTTCCATCGCCCTCGTTAGCTGCCGTTGCCGCCGCTCGCTGGGCAGTATCCGACTAATTGTCGACATGGTGTCCCCCCTCGACGGTGTCCTCGAACTCCTCGGGAACGCGTCTGCCTTGGGTGACGTAGCGCCTGAAGTACGTCCGGAAGATTATGCCCCCAACAAAGCCCGCGAAGACGGCGTAGATGAACTCAATCATCAGTTCGTCGTTCGTGAGCTCGAAGCTCCTGTCGAGAGCGATGGCGACGTACCACTCGAGCATTGCCCAGAGGGCAGAGGCAGCCATCGTCGACGCGACGACGAGGACGATGGCAAAGCCCGGCGACATCTGAATCGAAGTAAAGGAGTCGAGCTCGACGACGATGACCAGCCCGACTGCCGCGATTGCGAGATAGGAGACGAGTGGGCTCGACAGCCGGCCGGCTCCGAGTGCGATGCCAATCAACGGTAACAGCGCAACCGCGAGCACCTCCCACGGGAGCATGACGTACCGGGAGCGGAAGGAGACCGGCGGCACGAGCCCCAACAGGACGATTACGACCGCGAACACCGACCAGAGGGGGCCAGTGACGATGACACCCCCGATGCCGGCCAACGCCGCGATGCCCAACAGCAGCCAGGCTATCGTCGCGTTTCGCCGGCGCTCGGACAGCAAATCAGAGAGCGCAGTCCCGGACATACTACTGCTTCGGTGGGGTTACGTTTAACAGTAACTCTGGGGCGGTCAGCCCACGAGCAGGTAGACCAGCCCGTAGCTCACCAACGCGATCCCGACGCCAGCCAGTGCAGTCAGTGTCGTTCGGAGCGTTCGCTCAGTTGTTCCGACTAGTCGGTCACACACCGACCGCAGTCGGGACCGTCCGAGCGCAGCGGGCTGAGAGACACCGACGAAACCGCCGACAGCCAGAATCGAGCCGACGAACTGATAGGAGAGGTGAATCGTCGGCGGGGCCATGACCACCGCGGCGACACCGTACCCCGCCCCGACGAGCGCACGCCGGTCGACGAGGCGGTGGGGCTCGTACCCCAACTGTCGGGCCAGCACGGCCACAGCCAGCGCCACGACGGCCAATTCCAGGGCAAAGGCGCCGAGCAAGTGTAGCGTTGGGTCCGAACTCAACATTACGCGACCGCTGAGCACCGACACATCGAGGGGATAGAACAGTGCTGGCGGTTCGCCGGTGACGAGGTCACCCCACGGGTGCGAGGCAACGCCGGCCGTCGCGGCGAGCCCGATAATCCTCGCTCGCAACTGGAGCTTCGACCGGGAGAGTTCTGCAATTCCAAGCCCGAAGAGGGCGAACGCACCCATGACGAACGCACCGATTAGGCCACTTGTCGCTGCTGCAACGGCGACGAGCGCAACGAGTACACCGACGGCGGCGACACTTCCGGCGACGCTTTGCCACCGGTCAGCCGAACGCCACGCCCAGAGTCCGAAGGCCGGGCCGGCGATGGCGGCGACGACCAGCGAGTGTGTCATCAGCCGGTGGGCCTCGTTTGCTGGCCCCCAGAACGCCCCAGGGTCGACGCCCGTGCCTGCCACGAGCGCGGCGGGATTCATCGCGACAGCGGCGTAGAGTACGTCGACATCCGGCAGTGCAGCGAACGCTCCTGCCGCCACGCCGACCGCGAGCACTTCCCGCTGTCCCCACCCGCGCCACTGTGCGACCAGCATCGCGAGGGCGAACGCCAGGAGTGCGTGACCGATGAACATTTTGCGATACTACACGGTCAGCAAATATAAGTCTCGCGGCTACAATGCGGCATGTTCGCGTTAGACACGCACTCCGGCCGATTTTCCGTAGAATTGGCGTCTCGTGTCTCGGTCCTCGACGCGGACCGTGTTACTTTTCGCACTGGCACGGCCAGTACGAGCATGCACGTTCGGGAAGGCGGTGTCGACATTGAGGTCCCCGAGCAAGAGGACGGGGTCGGCGACGGGGTCTTTTTCAACCCTGTGCAGGAACTCAACCGCGACCTGACCGTCGCGGTGCTTCGGGCCTACCGCGAGCGCGAACCACGCGCAGAGAGCTATCTCGACGCGATGGCTGCCAGCGGGATTCGCGGTGTCCGGGCGGCGGCCGACGACTGGGACGTGACCTGCTGTGATGTCGACAGCGAAGCGCTCGACCTCTGTCGAGAGAATCTCGACGCGAACGAACTCGACGCGGCGACTGTCCAGCGCGATGTCAACGCAGTTCTGCACGAGGACTACTTCGACGTGGTCGACCTGGACCCCTTTGGCACGCCAATTCCGTTTGCCGACGCTGCTTTCCAGGGGACACGCAATCTCCTCTGTGTCACTGCAACGGACACCGCGCCGCTGTGTGGCGCACACTTCGAGAGTGGTGTCCGCTCGTACAGCGCCGTCCCGCGCAACACCGAGTACCACGCCGAGATGGGCGTCCGAATTCTCCTGTCGGGACTGGCCCGGACGGCTGCCAGGTACGACATCGCGATTCGTCCAATCCTGACCCACGCCACAAACCACTACGTCCGGACGTATCTCGAACTCGACCGCGGCGCGCGAGACGCGAATGCTGTCGTCAAGGGATTAGGGTTTATCTACCACTGTATGAACTGTCTCCACCGCGAGCACGAGGCTGGCCTGCTCGCGGAGTCACCGGCTGAGTGCCCGAACTGCGGGAGCGAGCTCACGACAGCAGGCCCGGTCTGGCTCGACCGCATCTGCGACTCGGAGTTTCTCCCCGCGGTCCGGGCTGCCCTCGACGACGAGATGGGGGCCGCCGACGAGGCCCGTGACCTGATTGACCGTCTCGCAACAGAACTCGACCAGCCGACACATTTCGACCAGCACCGCCTCTGTGAGCAGTGGGGTGAGCCGGCTCCAGCGATGGACGCCTTCCTCGGCGCGCTCCACGACGCCGGATTCGAGGCCTCGCGCACACACTACGGCGGCACGACGTTCAAGACGACAGCGTCCGTTGCGGAGGCTCGCGAGGCAACGGCGACGCTGTTCGAGTGACTGGCGGGGTTTCTGGCCCAGAAACAAACGGATATCGTTTTGATTGATACGTCTGTACCAGTGGGTATGTCCAACGAATCGTCGCGTGCCAGCAGTGCTGACGGTGAACAGGTAGACGAACGAGTTGCCAAGTTCATGGGCGCAGGCTCGGGTGTGATGAGCGGCGTTGCGCTCGCTGCGGCCAGTTATTTTGTGTTCGACACCAACGCGCTACTGTTCGGTGCGCTGGTCGGCCTGCTCTCTGCAGTCGGGTCCTCGCTGTTCATGCCGTGGATACTCCAACAGTCCGAGGAGAGTTCTGCCGCTGAGGAGACAACTGGATTCGACACCACCGAACCAGAGACCGACGCTGGCGGAATCAACACGGCTGCTTTCGGTGCCGGGTTGGAAATCGCCGCTGTTGGGATGTTTACACTCCGACTCGTTTTCGAGGACATTCTCCTTGCCGTCGGCGGTGGCGTCGCCATCGGGCTTGGTGTTTTCCTCGTTGGTTCGGTTCTGTTCGGATACGCCGAGTAAGTAACACCAGACAAAGCGACTACTTTGCCGTCCGCTATTTCGAGACGCTCTGAACGTCGCGTCTCGCTTTACTCTTCCTGTGCGTCAACAACCGCAACGCCTGCGAGGTTGACGATGTCCTTCACTTCGTCGCCCCGCTGGAGGACATGAACCGGCTTGTCCATTCCGACGAGCATTGGCCCGATGGCCTCCGCGCCGCCGAGTCGCTGGAGCAGTTTGTAGCCGATGTTGCCGGCTTCGAGATTCGGGAAGACGAGGATGTTTGCCGGGTCGTCGAGTTCGGAGAACTCGTAGCTGTCGTTGAGAATATCCTCGACGAGAGCCGTGTCGGCCTGCATTTCGCCGTCGACAGGGAACTCCACGTCAGGGTCCGAGCGGAGATTGTCGGCCGCGCGGCGAATTTTTCGGGTCCCGGGATTGTTGACGCTGCCAAAGTCAGAGTACGACAACAGCGCTGCCCGCGGTTCGACGTTGAACCGCTGGGCGAGTTCGGCTGTGTGGCGGGTCATCTCTTCGAGCACATCGCGGCTCGGGTCCTGATTGACCGTCGCGTCGACACAGAACACGACCCGGTTCTTGAACGTGAGCATGTAGACGCCACCGGCGTAATCGGCGTCGTCGGCGGTACCGATCACCTGCAGCGGCGGGCGGAGTGCGGCCGGATAGTGGTGCATCAGTCCGGTCAACAGCGCGTCTGCGTCGCCGACTTCGACCATCACGCTGCCGAGGTAGTTACCATCCTCGATGAGGTCTTCGGCCTCTCGGCGGGTGAGACCGTTGCGTTTGCGCAGGTCGTGGAGTCGGTCGGCGTAGGGGTCGAGGTTGTCCGCGTCTGGGTCGACGATTTCGGGCTCGAAGTTCAGTCCCAACTCCTCCATCTGTGCCCAGATTTCCTCGCGGTCACCCAGCAGAATCGGCTGGGCGATGCCCTGGTCGGTGAGCTGGTAGGCCGCCCGAATCATCTTCTCGTCGTCGCCCTCCGCGAGGACGACCCGCTTTGGCTCGCTCTTTGCCTTGTTGAGCACGACCCGCATCATCTCACGGGACTTGCCCAGTCGGGCTTCGAGCCGCTCGGTGTAGGCGTCGAGGTCGAAGTCGTCCCGTGCCGCGCCGCTCTCCATCGCCGCCTCGGCGACGGCGGGCGCAACCTCGAACAGCACGCGCGGGTCGAGTGGTTTCGGGATGATGTAATCGGGGCCGAACTGCAGTGGGTCGTCGCCGTAGGCTTTGACCACTGCGTCGGGCACGTCCTCGCGGGAGAGCTCCGCCAGCGCCTCCGCGGCGGCGACTTTCATCTCCTCGTTGATCTCAGTTGCGCGTGCGTCGAGTGCACCCCGGAAGATGAACGGGAATCCGAGCACGTTGTTGACCTGATTCGGGTAATCCGAGCGTCCCGTCGCGACGATGACCGTGTCGTCACGGGCCTGTTTGGCGTCCTCGTAGCTAATCTCGGGGTCGGGGTTGGCCATCGCGAAAATAATCGGGTTGTCAGCCATCGACCGGACCATATCCTGGTCGACAATCCCGCCGACCGAGAGGCCGACAAACACGTCGGCCTCCTCCATCGCGTCGTCGAGGCTCCCCTCCGGCACGTCGGTGGCGAACTCCTGTTTAAACTCGTTGACATCACCGGATTCGGCTCGCTCTTTGGTGATGATGCCGCCCGAGTCACACATCGTGATCCGGTCTTTGTCTGCTCCAAGTGAGACGTAAAAGCGTGCGGTCGCGATCGCGCTCGCTCCAGCTCCCGAAAAGACAATATCGAGTTCAGAGATATCCTTGCCGCCGATGTCGACCGCGTTGAGTAGTGCTGCTCCGGAGATGATTGCCGTCCCGTGCTGGTCGTCGTGGAAGACGGGGATATCCATCTCCTCGCGCAGGCGCGACTCGATCTCGAAACACTCCGGCGCCTTGATGTCTTCGAGGTTGATACCGCCGAAGGTCGGTTCCATTGCCTTGATCGACGTGACCATCGCCTCGGGGTCGTCGTGGTCGAGTTCGATATCGAAGACGTCGATGTCGGCGAAGCGTTTGAACAGTACGCCTTTGCCTTCCATGACAGGTTTGCTGGCCTGCGGGCCGATATCACCGAGTCCGAGCACCGCAGTGCCGTTGGAGACAACACCGACCATGTTGCCTTTCGTGGTGTAGCTGTAGGCCTTCTCGACGTCATCTCGGATCTCTCGACACGGAGCGGCCACGCCCGGCGAATACGCCAGGCTGAGGTCGCGTTGTGTGTTCGTCGGTTTCGTCGTCGAAATCTCGATTTTCCCGGGCGGATCTTCCCGGTGGTAGTCGAGTGCGTCCTCGTCTAGTCCCATGCACATATGAGTCTCCGGAGAGCCCAAAAGAGCATCGGAACCCCTGCCTTCGGTTTCCCCTGTGACGGGAAGAATGCGACAATTGAAATATCTCGGCTCCTGAAAGCCGTGTATGCGCCCCTCATTCCGCCATTACCTGACTGTAACGACAGTCAGCGCCTTTGGACTCATCCTCCTTGGCGTCTACACCGGAAAGATCGGTGCCGGACTGACCTGTGCGGGTCGATGGCCGTTCTGTGACGGCTATCTCGGGCTGTTCCCCGCGACGTGGCCTAGTTTCGTCGAGTGGTTCCACCGACTGGTCGCGATGGTTGTCGGCTTCATGATTCTCGGCGGCGGCCTCGTGGCCTGGCGTGGCGAGTACGACCGCCAAATAACCGCCGCACTGGGCGTCGCAATCGTCATGCTTCCGCTGCAGATTCTGTTCGGTGCGAACACGGTACTCAACTTCGGGGTCACTGCCTCGATGCTCCACCAGACCGCCGCGCAACTGATCTTCGCCGGACTGGTCTACGCGACGGCGCGCTCGTACTGGGTTGCTGACAATACGGACCCAACGACGACAGAGGCCGAGACTGACACTGCCGTCGCCGGCGACTGATCACATAAAATCCGACAGTCCCGCCTGCTCGTCGTCTTCGCTTTCGTCTTCGCTCTCCTCTTCCGCAACCGCCTGCTCGTCCTCAGTCTCCGCTGATTCAGCCGTCTCCAGTTCGACGTCGGGGTCAGGTTCCTCGGGTGACCCCTCGAAGGCGCCCTGTGAAGCGGCGACCGACTCGGATTCACGCAGTTCGTTCGCGTCTTCGACAATCGATTCGACTTTGTTCGTGTTTTTGCCGCTGCCGGTCACGAACGCGACGTGTTCGGCCTCGAACTCGTACCGGGCAGCCATCGCAACCGTCAGGTCGCGGTTCGTGCAGTGGTGAGTCATCACTGCGAGTTGTGGCATAATCTCTCGGCGCGCCGTGCTCATGCTCACACCGTTGGCCTCGGCAATTTTCCGGGCAATGTGGTCGCGCTTGTCCCGTGTCGCCCGTGACCGGCCGAGTTTCGACCAGTAACTCGGCGGGCCGTACCGCGTCCAGCCACCTTTCTCTCCCTGGCGAGCAGCAGCGACACCAGCGGTCATGTTGTCGCCCGCGTAGCGCCAAAACGAGTAGTTCTGTGTCGCACGCACGCGCCCGAGCCACCGGTCAGCATTCGCCAAGAAATCGTATGCACGGACGAGTTCCTCGCCGTGGTAGTCTTTGGGCATGTTGTCCTCAATCCAGTTGATGAGGTCGTCCGGTGTCTCGTCGACATCGTAACTCGCCTCTAGCGCTTCCTGTGGGCCGGCCTTCTTGATGACGGTGTCGAGATAATCGAAGACACCCTCCGTCGTGTCTCGCTCGCTGGTCACGACATCGTCGGCTTCGAGGCGGTCCTTTCCGTCCGCGAGCGCCTGCAGGTCCTTGATTGCTCCTCGGAGGTCGCCGTTGTTGGTTTCGGCGATCTGTTCGAGGGCCTCACTGTCGAACTCGATGTTTTCCTTGCGACAGAGGTCACGCAAAACTGGGAGAATCGAGCGCTTGGAGACACCACGGAACTCGATGTCCTCACAGGCGTTGCGCAGCCCGTTCGACATGTCGTAGAAATCATTCGCGATGAGAATCATCGGCTGGCTGGCTTCCTTAACCAGCGAGGTCACTGCCCGCGACCCGCCCCGGTCGGCATTCCCGTGGATGTTGTCGGCCTCGTCCATGATCAGGAGTCGACGCCCGCTGCCGCCCGCGGTCAGGGTGCCGCTTTTCGCAGCCTCACCGGCAACTCGCTCGATGACGTCTTTCGTTCGGGAGTCTGAGGCGTTCAACTCGATGGTCGGCCAGTCCAGGTCGGCCGCCAGCGCGTGTGCGGCCGAGGTTTTGCCGATGCCCGGCGGGCCGTGGAGAATGACGGCTTTCCGGTGGTCGTCCCACGTCGCGGCCCACTTCTGGAGTGCGTCGCGGGCCTTGTCGTTGCCCCGGAGTTCCGACAGCGACGCAGGCCGGTATTTCTCCGTCCAATCAGTCATTGTCGGGAGTTTGTCCGGGCCGCGCTTAGGGGTTGTGGACGGGCCGCCGCCGACCTCAGAAGGGCCGACGTGTTTCCAGTCGATACGATCCATTTCCAGTGATTCGTCCAATTCTCCGCCGCTTCGACACTGACAAAACTGGTTTTGGGCTCGACAGTTCGTTTCTCTGGCGTATGGCTAATCTGGTTTCGACATGTTTACGGCGAGCGCTGAAGGAATTGCAACCATGGCAAAAGTAAGCATCGTCGGTGCGGCAGGCACCGTCGGCGCGGCAGCAGGGTACACAATTGCACTCGAAGACATCGCTGACGAAGTCGTTTTCGTCGATATTCCCGAACAGGAAGACGTCACCGTCGGGCAGGCTGCGGATACCAACCACGGGATCGCCTACGACTCCAACACTGAGGTCCGACAGGGCGACTACTCCGACACCGCTGGCTCGGATGTCGTCGTCATCACGGCCGGTCTCCCGCGCAGTCCGGGCGACTCTCGACTCGACCTGGCTGACGATAACGCGCCGATCATGGAAGACATCCAGGACTCACTTGCGGAACACAGCGACGACTTCATCACCGTCACAACCTCCAACCCGGTCGACCTGCTCAACCGCCACCTCTACGAGGCCGGCGACCGCGACCGAAATCAGGTCATCGGATTCGGTGGTCGACTCGACTCCGCCCGATTCCGCTACGTCCTCTCGGAGCGATTCGACACCCCCGTCGGCAACGTCGAAGCGACGATTCTGGGCGAACACGGCGACGCACAGGTTCCGGTCTTCTCGAAGGTCCGTGTCGACGGCACTGACCCCGAGTTCACCGAAGACGAACAGGAGGAGATTCTCTCCGACCTGCAAGAGAGCGCAATGAACGTCATCGAACGCAAAGGCGCGACAGAGTGGGGTCCGGCCCGCGGTGTTGCCCACATCGTCGACGCGATTCTCAACGACACCGGCGAAGTGCTCCCGTGTTCGATTCCGCTGGACGGCGAGTTCGGCCACGACGACGTTGGCTTCGGTGTCCCGGTTCGACTTGGCGAAAACGGCGTCGAGGAGGTCATCGAGTGGGACCTGACCGACTTCGAGCGCGACCAGATGCAGGAAGCCGCCGACAAACTCTCCGAGCAGTACGACCAGATTAGCTAACGTCGACGGCCCCCTCGACGTGGCTGGTACAGAACGGACAGCCGTTTCGCATCACTGCTTCTCGCGTCGCTGGCGAGACGCTCATTGTTCCCCCGCATGCCGGACAGACGAACGCTTGCCCATCAGATGCTTGCATATCTTAGAGTATGGTTCTCTTTCACATAGCTCGTTGTCCTGAGTATGTGGGTTGTTTTAAATACGGTCTGTCTACTATACGGGTCCGCGCGCGGTGTAGTTGGCTCCGATTGCGTTGTCGATATCGGTTCGAGTCCGTGGCGGCACCGTCGAGACGAGCCAAATTTTCAGCGTTGATTTTCACCCAAAACACTCGTGATTGACATCACAAATTTATGTATCTCTCAAAATCGCTGTACAGTGGCCTTTTTTCTGGTCGTGAAACCGCCGTTATGGTAGTGAAAACAGTCATCTAGTTGAAATCAAATATCAAAACTGCTAATCGAACATGGGGGTTTATGTAATTCTCTGTACTGGGATTGAACTGGAATGCAACGAGTCAAAGCAATGTTTGACGACGACAGTGCAGTTAGCCCAGTGATCGGCGTGATCCTGATGGTCGCGATTACGGTTATTCTCGCGGCTGTCATCGCGTCGTTCGTACTCGGGCTTGGGGGGAACAACGAACCGGCGCCGAGTCCGACGATTGATTCGTCAAGCGATGGCGAAAATCTGAATTTCAGTATCACCGGCGGTGATGAATTTGACTCGACGGTTACGACGATCAACATGGAAATCACTGCCAACGGCACCACTTACAGTGATGATGGAATTGACATGCAAGGTGGAAGCTTCAGTGGCAATGTCACGTACAGTGGCGTGTCAGACGATACGGCGAGTGCTGGCGACGAATTCAGCTTCTCCGTTGACAACGACAAGGCCGTCGAAGAGTGGGAGATTGAAGTCATCTACAACCCGTCTGACCAGGACGCGTCGACGATCTACTCCGACTCCTCGTAAACGAAACCACACTTTTCTTTTTATACAACGTTGACCAGTGCCAACAGTCTCACTTTGGCGGCGGGACGATCTCAATGGTCTAGTCGTCAGTCGTCGTGATACCAACGGGGTTATTGATATTTGCTTCCTCGTCCGCCGAGCGAAGCGAGGCGGTTCACTGAACGCGAGGCGAAGCCGAGCGTTCAGCCTTTTTCACCCACGTTTTTCAAGGAGTGGTGCGCGCAGCGCACCCGACGCAGAAAAAGGTGGAGTGGGACCGCCCGGATTTGAACCGGGGTCACGGGCACCCAAGGCCCGAAGGATACCAAGCTACCCTACAGTCCCTCGTATCTACTGCTGGGAGGGACGCAAGTGTAAGCGTTTCGTTGCCGCGCTGGAGTGGGCTGTGCGACCATTTCTCACGACTCAGCTTCGATCGGCCGCCCCTCACTCTCCCACTCAGTCAGACTGCCTTCGTAGAAGCCGACGTTCTCGTAGCCGAGATGGCTGAGCACGGTGTAGGTGTGGCTGATCCGCCGAGCGGTGTTACAGTACAGTAGAATCCGCTTCTCGGGGGCAATCCCCTGCGCGTCGAGGATGGCCTCGATCTCTGCCCGCGGTTTGAGGCCGCGGGTCTCGTCGTCGACGAGTTCTCGCCAGTCGAGTCGCACCGCGCCGGGAATGTGGCCGTCCTCGAACTCCCACTCCTCACGAGTGTCGACAATGACCGTTTCTCCGTCATCGATAGCGTCGGCGACAGTCTCCGAATCGACCAGCGGTGTCTCGTCTGGTCGCTGAATAACGTACTCGACTGCTTCGACCGCTGGCTCCTCGGACGTAACCTGGCGCTCTAACTGCCACGCGCTGAAATCACCGTCCAGAAGGTGAAGTTTCTCCGGCGGGTGGCCGTACAACAGTGCCGTCACGAGCGCTCGCGCGGCGAAGACGCCGTGGTGGTCGTCGTAGGCCACGATGTGGTCGTCACGGCTGATTCCTGCCTCGCCGAACAGCGTCGCGAAGGCGTCCTCGCCGGGGAGCATCCCCTCGCCGTCGCCGCCGTCTGCGGCGTGTTCGTCCGCGCGGAACTGCTCGAAGGGGATGTTCACCGCGCCGGGAATATGCCCGATGCTGTCGTACTCCCACGCCTCGCGCACGTCGACAACCCGGGCCGACTCGTGGTCGGCGAGCCAGGCGGGCGAAACGACTCGTTCGCTCATGCCCGCACATTTAGGCTGGACTCGTTTGAACGTATCCGTTCGGAGGGGTCCGAGGGTACCAGCAACTTTTGCTTACAATTTGCTGGCAACCACTCACGAGCCGGATGCCGTTGTGGACTCTCTGCGTGGCTGGTTGCAATTGGAGCGATAGTCTCTTTCTGAAACAGGTTAGTGTTGCCGGAATAGCCAACGTGTGGCGGCTCATGCCGCAATTAATACCGCTTTATGCGTGGAAATGGTTGTATAGTATGCAAACATGAGTGAGAGCAATTACGCAAAAGACGTACTCGTATCAGCGGACTGGGTCGAGGGTCACCTCGACGAGTTCCAGAGCGACGACCCGGCCCACCGGCTGGTCGAAGTCGACGTTGACACCGAGCTGTACGACGAGAGCCACGCACCGGGCGCAATCGGCTTCAACTGGGAGACAGACCTGCAGGACCAGACACGACGGGACATTCTCGAGAAAGAGGACTTCGAGGACCTGCTGGGCTCCCACGGTATCACCGAGGACTCGACCGTTGTCCTCTACGGTGACAACTCCAACTGGTTCGCGGCCTACACCTACTGGCAGTTCAAGTACTACGGCCACGACGACGTGAAACTGCTCGACGGCGGCCGTGAATACTGGGAAGAACACGACTACCCAACCACCGACGAGGTTCCTGACTTCTCTGCAGTCGAATACACCGCCTCCGGTCCGCGCGAGTCCCTTCGGGCCTACCGAGAGGATGTCGACAACGCAATCGAGCGCGGCCTGCCGCTTGTCGACGTTCGCTCGCCTGAAGAGTTCAGTGGCGAAGTGCTCGCCCCGCCAGGTCTCGACGAGACCGCACAGCGTGGCGGCCACATCCCCGGCGCAGAAAACATTTCGTGGGCCGCAGTCACGAACGACGACGGCACGTTCAAGACTGCTGACGAACTGGAAGAGCTGTACGCTGACTACGACATCGACGGCGACGAGACGACTGTCGCCTACTGCCGAATTGGCGAGCGCTCCTCTGTCGCCTGGTTTGCCCTGCACGAACTGCTGGGCTACGAGGACACCATCAACTACGATGGCTCCTGGACCGAGTGGGGCAACCTCGTCGGCGCGCCAATCGAAAAAGGCAACTAAACCGACAGCTACCTGGCGGTGCTGTTCTGGAACTGCTTGCGGATTTCCCGTGTTTTTGTTTTCCGTCGTCAACCCGTGTCACCGCTCGGTGAGCCGACAGTGCCAGTCCAGCTAGCCACACCGAAACCCCTAATCCTCCGAAGACGAATTCACACGTACGTTTCGCGGATACCCAAGCTATGAGTACGAGCCGAATTGAGCACTGGAGCCGCACGTACCGGTCACAGCTCTGGACACTGGCAGCGATCAACGCACTCGTTGCGGTCCAAGTGCTCGCCGCCGTGCTCTATGGGCTGGTCTTCGGCACCTCGTTGCTCAGTCTCCACATCTTCCTCCTTCCGTTCATCTGGATAACGACGAGTGTCGTCACCATCTGGTACACTGACTCCGTCTCCAGAGGCTGGAAGCCGATGGCCTTTGCCGGCGCTGTCGCCGTCGGCTACCTCTCGCTGTTTCTGTGGCTCTCGGGGACCATTGGGTTCGTCCCGTCACAGCTCGAACCCGTCACTGGCTCGCTTGGACTCGGCATCGACGCTGGCCGGTCCTTTGGCTGGGGGCCGATTATCTACTACTCCGGCGAGTGGATTGGTGCGCGAATCATCCCCTACCAGATTATCGGCTACGTCTCGCTCTCCTATATGGTCTATCTCGCAGTGCTTGACGTGACGCGGTCGGCGGGCGCGGGGACAATTGGTCTGATTCTCTGTCCGGGCTGTGCGGCCGCGGCGTTCGTGCCGGCCTTCGGCGGGATTGCCGGCGTTTCGGCTGCGCTGACGGTTTTCCTCCAGTTTAGCTACGAGATTGCGACCGTGATGTTCGTCGTGGCGATGGGGTGGCTGTACTACCAGCCCTCAATTCGGACGGTGCGTCACCAGACGAGCCAGCATCTGCTCCCGCTCACCGCGAGTCTGGCCGTCGCGGTTGCCAGTCTACATCTCTTTCACCCGACGCACGGCCTCGTTCGCTTGCTGGAGTACGCGCGATATCTGGTCGCTCCCGACCCACGACCGTTCGCGTTCACGCTCTCAGGAATTGCGCTGCTCGTCGGTGTCGGTCTCGGGGCTGTCGACAGATACCGGCGACCGCTCTACGCGCTGGGCATCGGGCTCACGCTGACGTTCCTGCTGGGCTACGCCGGGTGGCACACAGTTCTCGACCACGGCACCTTCTGGCCGACAATCGAACCGACCGGCCACACAGAGACAAATCCGCTGACGTCGATTAGCACCCACCTGTTCAACGACGGTTACGCACTGTTGAGTAAACTCCTCGAACTCGCGCTGTTGGCTGCACTCGTCGTCTGTTACCGCCGGTCCTGAGTTCCACTGCCAGCGACGGCGAACTGCTGCTCGCGTCGAAAAGAGTCCGTTGCGTTAGTTCGGTGATGGACCGACACGGCCGAGCACGACGATGCCAATCGTGATGACGACGCCGAGGCCAATTGCTCCGCCCATTCCCATTGCAACTTCAGTTGGTGTACGGATGCCGAACTCGGTCATGAGCCGGAACGCCACGGCAATCAGAAACAGCGCGCCGAAGGCGAGCGCTGCCGACGCGACCGAGTGTGAGTGTGGCTGGCCGATTCGCTGGCCGAGTGCGTAGGTTCCACCGACGATCACCGAGGTGTAGACCCCAACTTCGACTGCGAGCGCGAGTTCCTCGATGTTGCCGCCGAGAAACGCCGCGGTCAGCAGCGCCAGGATAGCGCCAATGCCGGCGACGAGCGCCGCGAACTTCCGTTTGTCTCGAAATGACTCCTTGTCCATGCTGATCTCTACCTCGCCTTATCACCCCGGCCCTATAATCGTTTACGAAGTAACGAGGAGGAAGCCCCGTGTTTTAGCGCGGGGATGAATCCGACAACGTGGCGTCAAACCACACTCGCTCCGACAGGATATTCCACAGTAAGGTTAGTCCTAATATTTATGAAAGATAGAATACTATACTTACATGTGTCGAATCGAGTTGTCACGCGGACACTAAAAGCGAGTATTACTAATCACTCGCAAGTCTCTGACGAGCTTGATTCGCATGGCTTCGCCGCCAGCAAACTCTGGAACATCGGGCGATGGACAATCTCGCGTGTTTGGGATGCTATCGGCCATATTCCAGACGCCGACGAACTCTGCTCGTACCTCAAGAATCACGAACGCTATGCGGACTTGCACTCGCAGTCCAGTCAACGAGTTCTTCAAGAACTCGGTGAAGCGTTTGTTTCGTGGTATGAACAGAACGATTCCGACGCGAACCCACCCGGTTACCGCAAACACGGCGATAAACACCCACGCTCAACCGTGACGTGGAAGAACCAGGGTTTCAAGCTGGATACCGAGTACAACCGCGTTCGTCTCTCGAAAGGGACAAATATGAAGGAGTCTCGGTATGCCGCGGACTACATCCTCTGTGAATACACGATCCAAGCAGACGACCAGACCCTTGCTGATGTTGAAAGCATTCAGACAGTCCGAGCAGTCTGGACTGGTGACCAGTGGGAACTGCATTTCGTCTGTAACGTACAGGTTGAAACGTCCAAAAATTCCGGCGACAAAACGGCTGGTATTGACCTTGGAATCTGCAACACGGCGGCTGTCTCTATCGGTGATGAGACACTGCTGTACCCGGGCAACGCGCTGAAAGAAGATGCTTACTACTTCCGTCACGAAGAATACAGCACTGAGGGTGAGAACGGCCCGAGCAACAAGGCACAGCGGCTTCGACAAAAGAAGACTCGACGACAAGACCACTTCCTGCACGCACTGTCGAAGGATATCGTAGAGCAGTGTGCTAACCGGAACGTCGGGACGATAGCAGTTGGACACCCGAAAAAAATACGTGATGACTCCGATTGGGGACGCCACGGTAACAAACGACTACACGACTGGGCATTTGAAATTCTCCTGAGGCACATTGAATACAAAGCAGGGGAACGCGGTATCGATGTAGAGCGCGTTCCCGAAGGCAAATTGAAAACCTCGAAAACGTGCTGTGAGTGTGGCACAGAATCAGATTCAAACCGTGTTGAGCGTGGATTGTACGTTTGCTCAGAGTGTGAGCTGGTTGCGAACAGTGACCTGAATGCGGCGGAGAATATGCGAGCTACGGTAACTCCGAATCCGTCACAGGATAGGAGTAACGGCTGTTTGGCACAGCCATCGGTGCGCCTGTTCGATACATCGACGGGGAGAGTTGCCCCTCAAGAACAGGTTGTCCCGTAGACCACAATATCCCAACAGCTGTCGGGAATCCTCGCTATTCAGCGCGTGGAGGATGTCAAGGACTGTGCCGGCTCAGACCGACGCCGGAATTGCGACCCTGTCGCCGATTTCGACGCCAACCGCGCTGGCCCACCCCCGTGGCACTTCGAGCACGTACAGCCCACGACCCGTGTACGGCGCGTCGTCCGCTGGCGGAGGTCGGGCGCTGTGAATCTCCGTAATCGTCCCATCGGGGTCGATGAAGATGATGTCGATGCCGAAGGACATGTTTCGCATCACGTACGATTTCGCACCGGGTTCGTCGTGGACGAACAACATTCCCGACCCATTTTCGAGTCGGTCGGTCCGACTCAACCCGATTTGACGTTGGGCGCTGGTCTTGGCAACGGTGACCGAAACGGTGCCGAGTTCGCTCCCGTTTGCCGACTGCACCGTCACCGTTGTCTCTCCGTACTCGCCAGTGTCGAGCAACGGCAATGGTGGCAGCGAGGCAAAGGCCACGAGCAAGCCGCTGGCGAGGACGGCAGCGACGAGCAGAGTGCCGGGTTTTCGCACACCCGGGCCAACGAGAGCGGTCTGCCTAAGCGTTCCGACCGAACAGAAAGCATTATTCGGCGCGACAGAGTTATTTCAACTGTCGGGTTCGTGGTCTAGCTGGTTATGACGCGGCCTTTACAAGGCCGAGGCCGGCGGTTCAAAACCGCCCGAACCCATACGCAGTACGTACGGTCTCTAACACTCCTGTTTTCGGCTTCTTACGGCTTCTTTCTGCAATATTCTCTATCTCGCCGTTCTCCGACGGCGATATGCGCCGTGCGAACCCGTGCAGATTCCTGCGCGCTCCGCCTTCGTACCGGAATTCCGTTATTCGAGATTGCTCGTTGGTTTATTAACTTGTTGGAAATCATATCTCAATCTTCATTTCTGGGTTTAATTCTTCACACAAATCATTATAAACAACGCCTACCACAGGGAAACCTGTGACAGCGCGCAACCAAATTTAATTATAGTGTGATAAAATTGTGAGAATACTAAACAGAATACACGCACGCGCTGACACCGCGTACGACAATGCGTACCACCACAAACTAAGTGGGCGAATCTGGCGCGCGCTCGAAGGAACAGAGTACGATCAAGTACACGACGAGAATCAGCCAAAGCCGTTCAGCTTCAGTAACCCATTTCCGCCGGGGGACATGGAAGAGGGAGACGAGCGAACACTGCTGATCGCCTCGCCAGACGAGCAGTTGCTCGCTCATATCGCTGCTGATCTGAAAGACGATCCCGAGTTGAATATCGGTCAAATGCCCTTCACCGTGGCGGATTTGTCGCCGCTGTCGCCGGATGTCGGTGAACCGGGAACCTCGGGCACGATGGAAACGGGAACCGGTGTGCTGGTTCGGATTCCACCGTGGCGGTTTGAGGAGTACGAGATCGACGTTGACCACGACGAAGCCGAGTTCTGGCGGCCGAAACACACGATGGAGCCGTTCAGAAAACAGATCGAGGCGAACCTGGACAAGAAACACGGGCTCTATTGTCCGAACTATTTGCCCGGCCCCTCTGATGTAGAGGGTGATCTGTTCGATGGCTATGAACTTATCAAGACGTTTGCCCTGCCAGTCACGCCGACGACGGGCCAGACGGAGACGTGGGTGTTGAGCAAGTGGCGGTTCGACTACACCGTTCGAGACGACGATCATCGACGGCACCTGAACCTCGCACTGGATGTCGGAATTGGTGAACGGAACAGCCTCGGATTCGGGTTCGTGAATCTCACGGAGGCAAACTGATGGACACGAAAGCCCTTGAGAACGTGGATGCCGAAACGATTGAATCCGCGATCCCACGTCGACCGATCGCATCGCTCCGCGATATTGAAGTGCTCTACGGTGCTCTGTATACGCTCGGTCGAGGATTGACCGGGCCGTATGGCGCATACCTTAGTCCGGACGCTGCTGCTGATCAGATCGGAAGCGAGACACTTGTTGTCGTTCGTGTCGATCTCAGAGGCGAGAAAGCGACGCTTGGAGATCCACCAGTCAAACTCGAAATGTTCCCTGAGGATCTGGTGCCGCGTGTTGCCCATTCAAAATTCAGTGCTGCGATGGGTGTCGATCACAGCATCACCCACCAGTCTGGTCAGACCAACGGACCAGAAAAGCATAGCGACCACGCTTTCGAGCGATTAGAGCGTTGGCCCACAGAGGATGCTGTAATCGAAGCCGCATCAGAACATGATGATGGCTGGCTAATTGAGACATTAGCCGAGTTAGGAGAAGATGATTCAGTCGAAACAAAAATTCGAGAAGGAGTCAAGTCACTCATTTCCGAAGAAGGACAACTTCTCCATACAGTCGCTATCGCATTTGACGATGATGAGTTGAACACGACGACGGAATTCCAGCCCGACGAAACCTGGCACTATCCCGGTGAAATAGAAGTGCTTCAAGAGGCGATGGCGGCTCGTAAGACGGGGAAATTTCGGGCGAAAAACGAAGCTGAAGACGCCTCTGGCGACGGAACGTGCTTCGTTTTTGACACCGACGAAACGGTGTACGGTGTCGTTGATGACCCGATGAAGCACTATCTCTCGAAACAGATGGAGAAGTTCCCTGCTCTCGATGCTGATCGGTCGTGGCAGACGCAAGGCCTCGGTCGTGATGCGGCGATTCGAGCACAGAACGCGGACACGTTCCTTGATGCGTGTGCTATCCCCGCTCCCGGAACGTCAGCGTTCTACCTCCCGTATCCGACGGGGAAGATCGATGCGGACAGCGCGAGAGCAGTCTATGAACTATTGAGCGAACAAGTTGAGGCAGACGATGATGAATCACCTGTCGGCAATAAGTATCGTCGGCTCAAGAAGCTCGACAGGCTAGATACGATTCGGTTCTCGCTCATTATTATCAACAAATATCAAAAAGATCGATGGCGGGTTCTTGCGGCGACCCCGACAGCATCGATTCATGTCATTGAGGAAATAACCCAGCAACATCGTACTGTCCAAAATAGCCGATGGGTTAAGAAGGAAGAAATATTCCCGAAACGCGAGAAGTTCCCTCTGCTCAGTATTACGGAATCGGAACCTCTCTCAAATGTTGTCTCCAGTGTCGCATACCTTGGAGAGACCTGTCTCGGTGATGACGCCGATGATCCGAGTAGTGACGATTTCCGATTCCGAGGGACGGCGACGATTGCCAGTGGAAAACAGCTCCGCGTCGAGGAGTTACTTGAAGAGTACGTCGCAAAGCTGGTAGATCGATTCGACCCGGGCAGCCAGTATCCGTTCCCGATAGCGACTCTCGCACAGCAGTACGTGCAGCTTAACGCGCTCAGAGCGTGTGACTTGCTCACCGCAGATGACGAGCGACTCGTAACACAGCCACCACACATGAGCGATCAGACCTCACAGACGACGGCAGATAATCGTCAAGAACAGTTCGAACAGTTTATCGAAGATCACCCTGCATTGAGCGACAAAACGAGGGAGGGAGTATTTGCTCTCGGTGCGCTTGTCGGCCGCATCTCTCGTTACCAAAGTAGAGAAGGAAAAAGCATGACGGCTGTCAAGCAGTATCCGATAGACAACCTCACCAAACACAATATCAGGCGAATTGCGACAGAGGTTGTTGGTTCCAATATCGTCTATTCTGATGAGTATGCAGGGACGATGTATGGAGAATTAATGGACACCGTGTGTGACGGTCTTGAAACAGCCGAACCAACCGACTGGGAGCTATCGACGCAAGACCTGCGCTTCCATTATGCAATGGGTATCGCCTACGGACAAAACGATTCCAGCACTTCGGAGACTAACAATGAGTAAAAACAACATCATCGAGAACCGCTCGGAAATTGTCTTTTTGTATGATGCCGTTGACGCCAATCCCAACGGTAATCCACTTAGTGGAGCGAACAGACCGCGAATCGATCCCGTAACAAACGAGGCAATCGTCACCGACGTTCGGCTGAAACGCTACCTCCGCGATCAGTTCGAGGCAGACAATGAAGGAGTCTACATTACGAGCGAACGCGGGGAATACGCTAAAGAGCGCGAGGATCTACTCAAGGAAACGTTCGGTGTGACAACTGTCGAGGAAATTGAAGACGAGGAGTTCGATGGCTTCGACAGGTTCCTCGACAATGCAATCGACGCCCGGTTGTTCGGTGCAACCTTTAGCATTGATACCGATGCTGGTGAGCTTATCGAGGCCCTCGAAAAGCACCTCCCTGATCACCTTACAGGCCCTGTCCAGTTCTCACCTGGAAAAACACTCCACCCTGTCGAGGTAAACGAGGAGTACAACAGCCTCACGAGTGTTATCGGCACCGACGACGAAAAAGAGCAGGGCGGATTCGATCTGGATGATCACCGGATCAAATACGGCCTGATCGGATTCCACGGGCTGGTCGATGAACACGGTGCGGAGGATACCAACCTCAAAACGGAGGATATAGAACAACTGGATTCGACCTGTTGGCGTGCGATCAAAAACCAAACAATCACCCGTAGCAAGGTAGGACAGGAGCCACGTCTCTACATTCGTGTCGAGTACGACACTGACAGTTTCCATATCGGCGGCCTCACGCACGAACTTGATGTCGTGGGTGACGACGAAGACGCTCGCTCCTACCGGACAGTGCAAGACGTAACAGTCGATGCAACGGATCTTGTCTCCCGGCTCAAATCACATGAGGATCGCATCCAGACAGTGCATGTCGTTGCTGACGATGCATTAGAGATCGAACTCAATGGAGAATCACTCCAAGACGGATTCGTTAGTGCGCTCGAAGACCGCTTCGACTCAGTCCACGAAATCGATGTGTACGGTAACTAGTGGATCATAGGGATGCAATCACAACTTGACGATCACGCTGACGAGAGTACAAGCCAAGACACTGAGCCGCTCTCCCGTTCCCCTCCGGAGCGGTGCCTTTCGTTTCGGCTATCCGGCCCATGGGGGCACTTCCGCCGCGTTGAGGGGAACACAGTGAAAACTACGTACCGAATCATCCCAAGAACAACTGTCGCTGGTCTCTTGGCCGCAGTTCTGGGTATCGGGCGAAACCAGTATTATGACCTGTTTGGCCCCGAGTCATCTGCGATATCTATTGAGCCGGTAAGCGAACTGCGAACGATAAATCTCCCCGTGAATAACCTCACTACATCGCAAGAAGGGCTGAAAGGAGTCAATACGCGGGGCAAGGTCAGCGTCTACTATCCAGATCCGACGGAGGATAGGCAGCGAACGAATTACGAGGTACTCGTTGAACCTGAGTACCGAATTGACCTTTGGCTTGCTGACGAGGAAAGATACGACGAACTTCGAGAGTACCTTGCGGAAGGAAAATCATACTACACGCCTTCGCTTGGTCTCTCCGAATATCTGGCCGACATCGAATACCTCGGTGAATACGAGGTGACAGCAGTAGCACAATCCGAACCTCACGCTGTCGATTCCGCGGTTCCAGACCCTGATGGCGTGATACCTGAACCAAACGTCAACTATGGAACGGAACGATCACCGGCGTTCATGGAACGGACGACAACGTCCGGTGAATTCTCGGGACGGCGAACAACGAGTTACCTGACCTATACGTATAGTCCGGATGGAGACACACTCACCGTCTCAGATACAACAGCGGCAAGCGTTGATAATCGAACTGTGGTGTTTCGATGACGTGGACGCTTGACTCGGGACGAGAAATTCTCTCTCATCCGCCGGAGGCGAATCGTGCATCAAAACCGCTCTGGGGCCACTTGACGGGTGTGAGTGATCGAGCCGCTTCTGCTATATCTGAGAACACACAGTCACAGACTGAGGATTCACTCAGTGAAATAGTCCAACTTCTCGGTCTGGCTCACGATTTTGCGAAAGCAACACCGGCATTTCAACGGTACATCCGAGATGAATACTATGACTCTCCAAAGCACCATGCAAGACTGGGTAGTTTGGTCGCCTACTTCTTTCTCGAACAGAACGGGTATGAGCGAGAACCCCGGTTAGCTGGACTGCTCGCTGTTGCCAAACATCACGGTGATGTCCCGGATGCAGCAAAATATATCAGAAAAACGTTTGACGAGCCTCGAATCGATCCGATGGGAAGCAATCAAACCATTCAGGCAATCAAGCAAGCCAAAACAATCGAAGCTCATGCCGAGACGTTTGCTCGTGATCTGTTCAGGAAAGCAGTCCGTGAGGGGGCTTGGGACGATTTTCTGGAAAAGATCGGCGGTGCCTCTGACTCACCTATCCTCACAGATGTCGTCGAAGATGCAGGTAAGAGAGGAGGATTCGCTGGCGAACTAGAAGTAAAAAACTCTCTTTTCAATGAGTCAATATACACGACACATTTGATCCTATTTGGCGCGTTGACGTTTGCAGACAAAACGGATGCTGCAGGAATCGATTCCGATGACAACCGACTATCGGGGGAGTATCCATCACTCGATAAACTCGAAACCCATCTAACAGAGCTGGGTGGAGAAACGCAAAACGATATTGAAGCTCAGCTAAACGAAGTCAGAACAAAGGTTCAAGACGAGATTCCGGAACAGACACAGGAATTTCTCGAAAGCAATCACTCAGTCGCGACGTTAACGCTCCCGACAGGATACGGAAAAACATTCGCTGGCCTGCTTGCGGGCCTTACACTCTGTGAGAACCACGATGGGCGACTCGTATACGCACTCCCGTTTACCTCTATCATCGACCAGACTTCGGGAACGCTACAGGACGTTTTCGAGACAGATCCATCCGGTAATCTGCTGACGGTACATCACCACCTCGCAGAAACAAGAACCGATACGGAAAGCGAAGAGGAAGAGGAAACAGACGAACACGCTTCACACGAGGTGCTACTAGCAGAGAGCTGGCGAACCGGGCTGACGCTAACGACTTTTGTACAGTTGTTTGAGAGTCTCGCTGGCCCGCGAAATGGACAATCGCTCAAGCTATCCGCGCTTCAGGGTAGCACTGTTGTTATCGATGAACCACAGGCGATCCCACAGCATTGGTGGCCCATCGTTCGGAAGCTCATCGATATGCTGACTGAGCAGTTCGATGCTCAGGTGTTGCTAATGACCGCTACACAACCCTCCCTCGTTGAGGATTCGTTCGAACTTATTCCGTCTGAACAACTGCTTGAGATCGAGCAATCCGCTTTCGCTGGTGATCCACCATCGAGAGTACAGTATCAACTCCATACGACAGCACTCGTCACCGAAAACGAGGATCGATTATCCCACCTGGACGCAGCAAACTTACTCGCAGAAACCGTCGTAAGCGGAGACACAACGTTAGCGATCTGTAACACGATAGAAAGCACTCGAACGCTTACGAGGGAATTTGTGGATAGTATCTCAGAATCCAAGCCTGATCCGGTCGCTGTCTCTGAATTGTATGAAGCACAGCTTAATGAAGACGAAATCGGTGGGCCGTCAGCGACAAAGGAGTACGACGGCAAGCAACGGCCGAGTATTGAGCGCGGTCGGCTCGTTCGCGCTGTTGTCGAGAAGCTTCGAACCAAAGAGACCGTAGCGTATCTACATCTGACGACGCGTGTGCGCCCGTGCGATAGGCAGTTCCTCCTTGCTGTTGCGAACGATCTCGCTGGGATTGATATTCCGTTCGCACTCATCTCGACACAACTCGTCGAAGCGGGGGTCGACATCAGCTTCGACACTGTCTACCGTGACTTCGCTCCCCTAGATTCGATAGTACAGGCGGCAGGTCGGTGTAATCGTTCATACGAACGCGCACCGGAAACTGGTGTTACCACCGTCTGGCAACTCGAACCACCCGGCGAAGGCAATACACCTCCATCGACCGCAGTGTACGCACCGAACCGCAGTAGAGGTGAGACGGATCTTCTAATGCATACTCGATCCGTTCTCGAAACTGTCCGGGACGAACATGGAGCCGCGTTTGCTGACGAGGTTCTAGCGAAGGACGCTATCGAACGCTATCACGATACTGTTGGAGAGCGTGTTCACAGCGTCTCCGAGAGTAATGATCTCGTGACTGCATTCGAGCAGGCAGATGGGGAGACGCTGCGCGAAGCGTCACTCATCGAACGTCGACAGTCAGTTGAGGTATACGTATGTCGGACAGAGGAAGAACACGACTCCGCAACTGCCATTGAATCACTTATGAGGGAACGGAAGTTCGAAGAAGTGGATTCAAAACGGGACGAATTGGCCTCGATTCGAGTTTCGATTCCGGTTCCAAGAGCGAATACGGATGCTGCGAGCGGTCTTCTTAGTCTTGAACCGTTACTTGATGAAGAGAAAAAGCGGCATGATCCGGAACGGATTCTCCATGCATCGAATTCAATATTCGATTCAGAATTTGGAGTCCAACCAAGTGAATACGGTGTGGAGGACCGATTCTTTTGACCGACGCTGACCCAATCGAACGACTCCTCGCAACCGCCCGCGGCGAACCAGTCGACGATCCGTTCCGTGTGACTGGCGTAATGGTGCAGTACTACTACGTCTGTAAGCGCGAACTTTGGTTCGAATCACGGAATCTTGAAATCGACCGCGAGAACGCTACTGTCGTCCGTGGCACCCGCGTTGACGAGACGGCGTACAGCGACAAACGCGAGAACCTCCATCTCGGCATGGTCTCGCTGGACCTGCTGGACGACGGCCGCGTCGTCGAGGTCAAACCTTCGTCGACGCTCACGGAACCGGCCGAGATGCAGTTGTCCTATTATCTCTGGTATCTCGACCGGGTGGCAGATATCCAGCGTGATGGCGTCTTGGCTCACCCACGGGAACGAAAGCGCGAACCCGTCGAACTCACGACGAAGCGAAGCGAAAAAGTCGAAACCGCGATCCGCGGCATTCACGATGTCGTTAGTCGGTCCTCGCCACCACCGGCCGAGGAGAAACCGTACTGTGATTCCTGTGCGTATCACGACTTCTGTTGGTGTTAACAATGGATAGGAACTACCACGTCTTTTCGGACGGCCGACTCGAACGCAGCGACGACACGCTCAGACTCGTCCCCGACGATGGCGGGGACAAGCAATACATTCCCGTCGAGAACGCCGAAGCGTTCTTTCTGCACGGCCAGATCGATTTCAACACGCGACTGATGTCGTTTCTCAACGACCGGACGGTCGCGTTGCACGTCTTCGGCTGGGAGGATTACTACTCGGGTTCGGTGATGCCGAAGCGCGGCCAAACGTCTGGAAAGACCGTTGTCAATCAAGTTCGTGCTTACGAGGACAGCCAACACCGACGCCAGTTAGCCGCCGCGATTGTCCGTGGAAGCATCCACAATATGCGAACCAACGTGGTCTACTACAATGGTCGAGACCACGAGCTTGATAGCGTAATCGAGGATTTGGACGCTGCGGCTAATCGTGTCGATGAGTCGCTTCCGGTTGATGAGCTACTGGGGACTGAAGCTACCGCGAGAAAGGCCTATTACCGAAGCTTCAATGAGATTCTGCCGAGTGAGTTCCAGCTGGCCCAGCGAGAATATAATCCCCCACCCAACGAGATCAATAGTCTCATTTCATTCGGCAACTCGCTGGTCTATGCGAACTGTGTCTCGGCGATCCGCGCTACGGCACTTGATCCGACAATCAGCTACCTTCATGAACCGGGTGAACGGCGATACTCGCTGTCGCTTGACCTCGCGGACTTATTCAAACCGGTGCTCGCGGACCGTGTCCTGTTTCGGTTGGTAAATCGAAATCAGATTTCGGCAGATGATTTTGAGACTGAACTCGGTTCGTGTCTATTGAACGAATCTGGCCGGAAGGCGTACACGAAGGCGTTCGAAGAGACGCTCGAACGGACAGTCGAACATCCAACGCTCAACCGCAAGGTCAGCTATCAGTACCTGATTCGTCTGGAAGCGTACAAGCTGAAGAAACACTTGCTGGCCGGAGAGGAGTACGATCCGTTCCAACGGTGGTGGTGAAATGTACGTCGTGATGGTCTACGATCTGGAAGCAGAACGAACACAGAAAGCACTCAAAATTGGGCGACGGTATTTGACCCACGTTCAAAACTCCGTACTCGAAGGTGAAATTTCCGAAGGTGATCTCGCTCAACTCAAAAACGAGATCGATGACCTGCTAAAACCCGGTGAATCGACGATCATATACGAGCTATCTTCGGATACACTGCTCAATCGGACGGTCTACGGCGAGGACCCGACCGAGGATCAGCGGTTTCTGTAGTCAGTTCCGTCGACCCCCACGGGAACGCAGCTTATTGACGGTCGACGGAAAGAGTTTATTCCAACCGGCCGTTAGCACGTCTATGTCCCGTATATCGGGCATGGTTTCAGACGGACCCTTGTGGGGTTGAAGCCGTCGGAGTCGTATTTGTCGCAGTGGAATCGAGTAAGTTTCAGACGGACCCTTGTGGGGTTGAAGCTCCCGCACGAGCGTTCGGGAAAATTCAGTCCTCGCGTTTCAGACGGACCCTTGTGGGGTTGAAGCTCAATCCCCTTAATTTTGGCATCTGAAAAAACGCCGTTTCAGACGGACCCTTGTGGGGTTGAAGCATTTCTCGCCTCGGGGAGTTCGTCAGTCATCCGCGGGTTTCAGACGGACCCTTGTGGGGTTGAAGCCTTTTGCCCCGAGGGGTTGTTTTTCGCTCTTACTGGTTTCAGACGGACCCTTGTGGGGTTGAAGCCTTTTGCCCCGAGGGGTTGTTTTTCGCTCTTACTGGTTTCAGACGGACCCTTGTGGGGTTGAAGCATCGAATACGAACAGGCGATGCTCTGCGTCGTCTCGCGTTTCAGACGGACCCTTGTGGGGTTGAAGCACCCAATAAACCGATTTGGCTATTCTTGATGAGCTGGTTTCAGACGGACCCTTGTGGGGTTGAAGCCCCTTTACTTGTCTGGATCACCATTTCGAGTGGCCGGTTTCAGACGGACCCTTGTGGGGTTGAAGCCTGTCAAGCCGACCATCGCCCACGCGCCCATCAGCGGTTTCAGACGGACCCTTGTGGGGTTGAAGCAACCCGCACGAACTCTACATCCTCTCCGACGACTGGTTTCAGACGGACCCTTGTGGGGTTGAAGCGGCCGGCGGATGCCAACACTCAGGCCAGTGCTCGAAGTTTCAGACGGACCCTTGTGGGGTTGAAGCTCCCATTTTGTCTTACTCATAGTCTGAAAGCGTGTTTCAGACGGACCCTTGTGGGGTTGAAGCTCAGATAGTTCCTCTGCTTTTGCCGCCGGGTCTTGCTGTTTCAGACGGACCCTTGTGGGGTTGAAGCTCCGGTTAGGTCTGGGTGTGTCCGTGTGATAACCCATGTTTCAGACGGACCCTTGTGGGGTTGAAGCTTGCCTCCCGTGTGATGATGCAACAGCCGCCGAACAGTTTCAGACGGACCCTTGTGGGGTTGAAGCATTGACTCGCACGATGCACAGAAAGCCGCCACACGTTTCAGACGGACCCTTGTGGGGTTGAAGCGAGCCGCGGTCTGCGCTGTCGGCCGTGTCGGTTATCGTTTCAGACGGACCCTTGTGGGGTTGAAGCACGTATGCAACGGTGTACTTTTTTAGTGAATGGCAGTTTCAGACGGACCCTTGTGGGGTTGAAGCTACAGTTGTCCCGTTTTGACTGAGGGTTGCTATTACAGTTTCAGACGGACCCTTGTGGGGTTGAAGCACCGTCAACAAGTCGGGAGATTACGACGTTGAGTTTCAGACGGACCCTTGTGGGGTTGAAGCACCGTCAACAAGTCGGGAGATTACGACGTTGAGTTTCAGACGGACCCTTGTGGGGTTGAAGCCGCGTGAACATCATAGCCGGAATGACCGATGTGAAGTTTCAGACGGACCCTTGTGGGGTTGAAGCGCGGTCTGGTTTGAGTTGCCGTCAGTCCACCCCAGTTTCAGACGGACCCTTGTGGGGTTGAAGCTCTAGCTGGACCATCTCAGCCCGAGCTTTATCAAGTGGTTTCAGACGGACCCTTGTGGGGTTGAAGCCTCGTACTGTTCTTCGAGGGCCGCGAGCCGTTCGGCGTTTCAGACGGACCCTTGTGGGGTTGAAGCATGGAGTAACTAACACCAATGAGTACAACATCACAAGTTTCAGACGGACCCTTGTGGGGTTGAAGCGCTTTGTGGCTGGGTCTGGCCGCCGCCACCACCGGTTTCAGACGGACCCTTGTGGGGTTGAAGCCTCGACGGGGATTTCCTCACCACAGTCGTTACAGCGGTTTCAGACGGACCCTTGTGGGGTTGAAGCCTCTGCTATCGGAGAGGTCTCAGCTCCCGAACACGGGTTTCAGACGGACCCTTGTGGGGTTGAAGCAGCATCAAATTGTACGAGGTAGCGATGTCTCTCGTTTCAGACGGACCCTTGTGGGGTTGAAGCGCGGTTTGATTGTTTGTCGTGGCTAATGCTTTGCTTGTTTCAGACGGACCCTTGTGGGGTTGAAGCTCGCCATTGACCAGCGTGGTCTGTGTCGTAGTGGTGTTTCAGACGGACCCTTGTGGGGTTGAAGCTTTGATGACCGCGAGTACCTCCCGCACGTCCCGCGGTTTCAGACGGACCCTTGTGGGGTTGAAGCCGATCTCATTCTCTCCGTCCTTGATTAGCAGCGCAAGTTTCAGACGGACCCTTGTGGGGTTGAAGCTCATGGTTGCCATTACCGTGATTCTCGCAGCCGTGGTTTCAGACGGACCCTTGTGGGGTTGAAGCGTACTCATTGTTTTGATAGAATCGGAGGTTTAGCTACGTTTCAGACGGACCCTTGTGGGGTTGAAGCTCTCGTCCACGTCCCCGAGGCATCGGGGATAATGAGGTTTCAGACGGACCCTTGTGGGGTTGAAGCAGGCCAACGAGGGCGTAGACGAGTATATCAAAGATAGTTTCAGACGGACCCTTGTGGGGTTGAAGCGCGTTCGTGTACGTCGAGACTGGCGTGTACAACCGGTTTCAGACGGACCCTTGTGGGGTTGAAGCAGTGCTGTCTTGTTCGTGTGTGCTCAAGTGGTGGTTTCAGACGGACCCTTGTGGGGTTGAAGCGAGGTGACGAACAATGAAGGAAAGAGACGAACTCGAGTTTCAGACGGACCCTTGTGGGGTTGAAGCGCACTATGAGTACCTCGGAAGCTCCCGGACCAGTTGTTTCAGACGGACCCTTGTGGGGTTGAAGCCATGCCCTGAGAACCGGCATCGAGCACGTTAGCCTGTTTCAGACGGACCCTTGTGGGGTTGAAGCTTGTCGGTGCCGCGAGACGAATAGTGGCCGTGCTTGTTTCAGACGGACCCTTGTGGGGTTGAAGCCACACCCTCGTCCCGATGAGTGGCGAGACAGCCAGGTTTCAGACGGACCCTTGTGGGGTTGAAGCACGGTTCCATCTTCAGTTGCAGAGGTGAGGCTAAGTTTCAGACGGACCCTTGTGGGGTTGAAGCATAGCCTTGTTTGTCTGGCGGGACTAACTCAACACGGTTTCAGACGGACCCTTGTGGGGTTGAAGCTTCGGGAAATCGTTCGTTGTATATTCCATCTGTCTTGTTTCAGACGGACCCTTGTGGGGTTGAAGCTCTTGGCTGGTGCGTTTAGTGTCCTGAACGCTGGTTTCAGACGGACCCTTGTGGGGTTGAAGCAGCCAAGTGGTGACTTAGATTCTAACCCGACTCAGGTTTCAGACGGACCCTTGTGGGGTTGAAGCGCCATCCCCGAGGATACCTACGACGCCGCGGACGGGGTTTCAGACGGACCCTTGTGGGGTTGAAGCGTGGGCATTGTGAGTCTGCTACGCGGGTGGGACCGTTTCAGACGGACCCTTGTGGGGTTGAAGCGAGTTGCGTGATTGGTTCGGTGTTCAGCGACGCGTTTCAGACGGACCCTTGTGGGGTTGAAGCAACACGGGCGGAAGTGACGGGGACATCGTTGAACTTGTTTCAGACGGACCCTTGTGGGGTTGAAGCTGACTTTATTTATGCAGGGCCATCTGGTGACTCTTTGTTTCAGACGGACCCTTGTGGGGTTGAAGCCGAGAGAATGACGCGCTCGCGGTCGGTCAAGTCGTGTTTCAGACGGACCCTTGTGGGGTTGAAGCTGCATCGAACTCACCGAGGTCGAACTCCTCTGCAATGTTTCAGACGGACCCTTGTGGGGTTGAAGCTTAGCATATCTCCCAGAAGGCGCGTCGATAGAGTGTTTCAGACGGACCCTTGTGGGGTTGAAGCCCTCCGCTCGACGGGGAGCCTCGGAGGTCTCGACATGTTTCAGACGGACCCTTGTGGGGTTGAAGCGACCGAACCGCGAGAGAACGAGACGATGTTTTGCGGCGTTTCAGACGGACCCTTGTGGGGTTGAAGCCGGGGGTAACATGCCAACCGACCCAATCGGCGTCTTGTTTCAGACGGACCCTTGTGGGGTTGAAGCATTGCCGTTGTCTGGATTCCGTTTCTTGAATCCATCGTTTCAGACGGACCCTTGTGGGGTTGAAGCTCGTCCGGGAGCTGTCCCGTCCCGTCGAGTGCGTTGGTTTCAGACGGACCCTTGTGGGGTTGAAGCGTCCTGCTTGCAGGAGGGGCACAGGTTGTCGTAATACCGTTTCAGACGGACCCTTGTGGGGTTGAAGCAACGCCGAAGAGCGCGGGACGATGAACCCGAGCAAAGTTTCAGACGGACCCTTGTGGGGTTGAAGCGACCACGACACCGACGATACTGACGACGCCAACGAGTTTCAGACGGACCCTTGTGGGGTTGAAGCACGCGCAACTGCGTCACGGACAGGACCGCAGTCCGGTTTCAGACGGACCCTTGTGGGGTTGAAGCGAGAAACTCGCGGACGGCCAGCGTCGGCGGGATGTTTCAGACGGACCCTTGTGGGGTTGAAGCCTGTTGCGAAAGTGCAAATGGATACTCATATTTCAGCGTTTCAGACGGACCCTTGTGGGGTTGAAGCGTGAGGAAGTATCTCGTCTTGTAGTCCTCGGGCCTCGTTTCAGACGGACCCTTGTGGGGTTGAAGCAGTCGGGGCGTTCAGGAGATGCCAACTATGAGCGAGTTTCAGACGGACCCTTGTGGGGTTGAAGCTCCGCCGCCACAAGGCCCGCTAAGTAACTTTGACCGTTTCAGACGGACCCTTGTGGGGTTGAAGCGTGGCCGGGACAGTCGCGAGGAACGCGCCAACCAGTTTCAGACGGACCCTCATGGGATTGAAGCGGGGGGTACGACTTCTTCGCGCCTATCTGGACCGTGTTTCAGACTGATTCCCGTGGAATTGAAGCGAGTTGGTCGACGGCCGCGACGTAGCTGCCCCAGGTTTCAGATGGACCTTAGAGCGATTGAAGTTGGATTGGAGACCGGTATCTCGTCGGTCCCGGGTCGTGTTTCAGACGGAACCTCATGGATTAATCCTACTGTGACCAACCCCTGAGGCTCCCAACTGTTTCCAGATAGATTCTCTAATCCGTCGAGTGATCCGACTCTCCACCATCAGCAATCGCATACTCGTTTAGTGATTCTTCAAGTGCTTCGCGTCGCCGCCGCGACTTTCGTTCCTCGGTCCGCTGGTCGTAATGCTTGTCCAGCACGGGAACAGATACATCCACACGGTCGCTCAGAAGCTCTTTCGGCATGCCTTGGTCCAACTGATTCATGATTGCCCACTTCCGCAGTGGATGCGTACTGAACCGATCTGGACAGTCGGCGGCGTTGGCGTTTTTCGTCGCCTCGCAATCCGACACCGCCCGATCATGTGGGCAATCACCAGAATAGACACAGGGCCGAGTCATCTTGTAGAAATCCCGCCGGATCGTCGCCGTTGACGGCCGGCCACTGGGTGTCGTGAATAGCGGTTCCCGGCCATGCTCGTCAACGACATCGGCCCGGTTGTGCTCGACGTAGTCGACGAGGAACTCCCGCAACTGCTTGGAGATGTTGATGATCCGCTCTCCATCGCGCCCATTCTTTAGCGGGGTTCCGTACACTTCAGTTCCCTCAGGACGATGCCGGAGGTGGATAACCATCTCCTCAGGCTCGAAGTCCATCAGATCAATCGCCAGGATGCCTCCCAGTCGAAGTCCCACCTCGGCAATCAACTCGAAGACAGCGTGTCGCCGTGAGGCGTACTCAAACTGCCGGAAGTACGACCGGATGCCTTCGACCGCCTTGTCGGCCGGCACCCAGTCGTTGACTTCCTCCTCGGGCGGGACGTTCGGAAGTGGGGCCCGGTTGGCTACTCCCTCTGGAACGGCGTCGACGTTTTCACAAAAGCGGAGAAACCGCTGTAGGATTGCGAGGTTCCCGTTGAGACTGACGACGGTGAGGTCCGATTCGGTTTTTCGCCACGTTTTGAACTCCATCAACTGCCGACCACCGATATCGTTCATGTCGTCGATGCCGACCTCATCAGTCCATTCGACAAAGGTACCCAGGGCTGACTGATGTTTTCGTCGGGTCGCAGTCCGCAGGCTGTCTCGCCGGTGCTCAAGATACCAGTCGAGAGCATCCTGCGGTGCGAGCGGTTCGAGGTCGGTCTGGGTCATGTTTCGATTTATTTTGGTCGGGATTGGCTGGGTCGGCCAGCGCCGGGCACGTGGGTCGTCCCCAGGCCAGTCGAATTTGTCCCGCGTCGTCGAATTTGCACAGCAGTTCCGGGTATTTATAGAATGGAGAAAAATTGGGGTTGGCCGGCCAATTCGCAGAGCTTGCAGGAGGAGAATACAAAAATTTGAATTTTCATGCCGGATCTACGTAATCATGTAGCCACAGTCGGCCGGGTCTAATGTTTAGATTCTAATTAGCAGTCGTTCGGGTCAGTAGATGAACGGTCATTTCTCGATCCCCATGCATGGGGGAAAATTGGCCGGATAGTCTGGAATCATCCCTAGTCAAAATGTCACTTATCCACGACAGACATCTGATTTTCACCCGTGGTCGCTCTCCCGCGCGCAGTTTCGGGCCGTGAATTGAGTGTATATCTTAATTCGGCTGTTTTGGCCCAATCAATGGCCCAAACAATGGCAAAATTCGAAAATCCCGGTCGTCTGACGGAACGGCCATGGCTGCCATAGCATCGTGCGGTTCTCGTTGGATTTCGCTAGAATGCTGGATCCATCTTCGAAATAAATGACAATATGGGGGCAAGAACAACGTGAAATATGTGTTTGGATTGCCATTCTGGTGAAACGTGGCTCCTGTCGCAAGTAGACCCGCGTGTTGAGTGGTGGGACCGAATCGGCTGCTGGAAAGATATAACCGGCAGGGATTCCTATCGAATCATATGAGTGTCACCCGTGACCAAGATGTGCTTGGCGGCGAGCCGCGAATCGACGGCACGCGGATTGGCGTGCGCCACGTCGCCGGCCGGGTGATTGACAGCGGCCAATCCCCCGCACACGTCGCGGACCAACTCGATGTGTCCCTTGTAGACGTGTACGAATCGCTCTCCTACTACTACGCCAACATCGACGAAATGCGCGAGCTCGAAGCGGAGAACGAAACGGCATTTGAGCGCGTTCGCGAGTCCTCACTCAAGCCGAAAGAGACCGTGCAGTGACGGGTTCGCAGATTTTGCTTGATGAGCACGTTGGTCGAGTCTTCGAGCGACTGCTCCGAGAGCGTGGACACGACGTAGAACAGGCGAAAGACCGGTTCGGTGAACATACGACTGACGCTAACTGGTCGAGTGGTGCTGTAAGTCTGGCACTGTCCTCTTGACGAACAACGCAAAAGATTTCGAGCCACTGCACCGTGAGTACGACCACGCGGGAATCCTTCTCTACTACGACCAGAAACTCCCGGACACTGACCCCCAAGGACTTGCTCGCACCGTCGACGAGGTGTTCAATCAGTACGGAATCGACGGGATTACAAACCAACTCGTTGATCTCGGGGAGTGGTACGACTGGCTCCACGAGTGACCGTCCGTTGCCCAATAAATTAGCTGGGGGTAGTTCGGCGACGACCTCGATCCGCTACATCTTGTCGAGATAGCCCCTCCCCTGCTCCAATTTCACTTCCATCGTTCGTTTGTCGTAGTGTTTATCGAGCGTTCGCCGTCGGTATCGACATCCTCGACATCGAGGGAATTCGCCGCACCAATCCGCATACCCGTCTCCCAGAGAAGTGCAAACACTGCGTGCTCTCCCGATGGTGAAAAAAGCCGGAGGTTCGCACCGCTCGCCCCCGGTACAATTCACTACCACGGACAAATCCTCGTCGACTCGAATCGAGCTACTGGAGTACATACGCGTGCCGACGCCACCCTCTTGATTACTGCCGCCATACAATCGGACAAGCCACCGATGCCCCCATCTCGCCGCCAACTGCTGATAGCGACGCTCGTAGCCGGGAGCGCAACGGTCGCCGGCTGTGTCGGCTCTGACGACGCCCCCCAAGAGGAGCAGCCCGAAGCTGACGACAACACGACTGACGAGCAAGAAGTCCACGAAAGCTACGAGACAACCGAGGTCAGCGTCGAGTCCGACGGTGAGACGCTGGGCTCGGTCACCGCAGCCATCGCAGACACGCCGGACCGACGGTACACCGGCCTCAGCGGCACTGTATCCCTCCCCGAGGACCGCGGAATGTTGTTCGTCTTCGACTCAGCAGACAGCCACACCTTCGTTATGCGTGAGATGGACTTCCCCATCGATATCGTCTACGCGGATGTTGACGGAACAATTACTGATATCCACCACGCCCCCGAACCCGGTCCGGATGAGAACGGCAACGAACAGGAGTATCCCGGCTTCGGCCAGTACGTCCTCGAAGTAAATTACAACTGGACGACCGACCGCGGGGTCGAATCTGGCGATACGCTCGCCTTCGAGTTATGAGACCTGGGCAGCAATGTCGGTCGAGGAAATCATGCCGACGTAGTCACCGCCCCGGACGACTGGCAGGTGTTTGATCCCGAAGTTCGTCATCATCGCCGCTGCTTCGCCCACCTGCAACTCTGGTGGCACCGTCTCGACGGACTCGGTCATCAGCTCTGTCACGTCGAGTCCTGACGTGTCGGTTCCGTCGGCGACGGCGTCGAGAATGTCCGTGCTGGTGATAATCGCCGGCGGACTCGTCGTGACGAGCAGGGCGCTGATATTGTGTTCGCGCATCTTGGCTGCAGCGTCGCTCACTGTTGCGGTTCGAGAAATCGTCTCGACTGGCGAGGACATAATATCCTCGACACGTGTTGGCTCGGTACCCATATACACTGTCTATGGCTCTGCCGTCTTCATCCTTGTTACTTTCTTGAACGGTGGCGCTAACTGAGAGGTCCGGGCCTACGAGTCTCGAACGCGTACCTCCGCTGTGTCGAGATACGCACGCACGCGGTCCGGAAACGCCCCAGTGCCGGGCCACCGCTCGGCCACGCCGAGTCGGTCAGGGTCGCCGACGTACACCTGTACTGCGCCCTCCTCAGCACACGGCACCGTCACGCGGACGTAGAGGTCACTCTCGACTCCTTCGTAGCGGTCGAGTGCGTCACGTTCTGGCGTCGAGAGAATCCGGCCGTCGGTCTTGCCGCCGGGCAACAGCGTCGGGTACTGGCCGTCGACGCAGTGCAGTCCCTCAAGTACGGCTTCGCCGCAGTAGCGCCACTCAGAAAGAAGGTCCGCGGCTCGGTCGGGCTCGGTGAGCGTTCCGTAGACGAAGACGTCCACAGCGCTCGCTATCGCTCGTCGATTGGGGTGACCGTGCGGCTCTCCGGACCGACGTAGCTGCCACGCGGGCGGATGAGACGGTTGTCATCCTGGTATTCAAGCACGTGTGCGAGCCACCCACCACAGCGGGCCATTGCGAAAATCGGGGTGTACATATCGATCGGGATACCGAGCTGGTAGTAGACCGCGCCGGAGTAGTAGTCGACGTTCGGCGCGATTCCTTTCTCGGGCAGCCCCTTCTCCTCGGTCAGGAATCGCTCGATGGTCGCGGTGTAGTCGAGCCACTTCGTTTCGCCGGATTCCTCAGAGAGGTCCTGCAGTTTCGCCTCGAGAATATTCGCACGCGGGTCCTTGACGTTGTAGACGCGGTGGCCCCAGCCGGGGATACGCCGACCCTGCTCGGTCTGTTCTTTGACCCACGCGAGCGGGTCCTTGCCGCTCTCGTCGAGTTCGAGCAGCGTCTCGATGACGTCCTGATTCGCGCCGCCGTGTAGTGGACCGGACAGCGCGCCGACACCGCCGGTCAGGCTGCTGTAGACATCGGCGTACGTCGAGCCAATAACCATCGCGGTGAACGTCGAGGCATTGAGTCCGTGGTCGGCGTGTAGCGTCAGCGCCATATCGAACGTCTCTTCTGCAACCGCAGTGGGCTGTTCGCCGGTGAGCATGTAGAGGAAGTTGCCGGCGTAAGACAGCGACGGGTCGGGGTCGAGAGGCTCCTCGTCGCGGCGGAGTCGGTCGTACGCGCCGAGGATAGTCGGAATCTTCGCGACGATGCGTCGGCCCTTCCGACGGGCGGCGTCGAGGTCCTCTGGGTCAGCGTCGGCCTCTGGCTCGCTCGCCGAGAGCATCGAGACACCGGTTCGGAGCGCGGCCATCGGCCGCTCACCCTGTGCCGCAAGCGTCTCCAGTGTGTCGACGACGCCCTGGTCGATCGCCTGCTCTTCGGCGAGTCCGTCGGCAAACTCCGCGAGTTCCTCTTCGGTCGGGAGTTCACCGTTCCAGAGCAGATAGAGCACTTCCTCGAAACTCGCGTTTCGTGCGAGGTCTTCGATATCGTATCCACGATAGACGAGTTTGCCGGCGTCTCCATCGATATAGCTCAGCGACGACTCGGCGACGAGCACGCCTTCGAGGCCCTTCTTGAGTTGGTCGGACATTATATCCCTACTTTCCCATCGTGTGGGATAAATCATTATCTTTCGATTCGTTGCGGCCCTGGCTCTGTTCTCAGTACGCCGAACTGATCAAATGATTATCCACTTTGGCGACGAACCCGACGACAATCACGCGACAGTCGCCGAACTTTCCGAAAGTTATCCAGTTCGCCCTCACTCGGGCGGCCGATGGCGCGACGGAGACCGAACGGCTAAAGACCGTGGGACCGTCGATATTCGTTAATGACGAGTTTAGGCACGGCGCGTGCCGACCCGGGTGACGCGGACACCGGCGAACTCCCTGTCGGTGAGGGTCCTGACGGGAGCGAGGTCGGGTTGCCGGTCGCGGTGATCAACGGCGCACGCGACGGGAAGACGCTCTATCTGCAGGCCGGCAGCGACGGCGACGAACTCAATGGTATCGGCGTTATTCGGCGGGTGGTCCCACAGATCGACCCGACCGAACTCTCTGGGACGATTCTGATTGTCGGCATCGCGAACTACTTCGCCTTTCAGCACAACGAACATCGCAACCCGATCGACGACACGAAACTCAACCGGACATATCCCGGCAACGAGAACGGCACCTCCACCGAACGCATCGCGGCCGCTACCTTCGACGCCGCGAGCCGTGCTGACCTCGTGCTCGACCTGCACCAGGGCTCAACCTCACGGATGATCAACGAAGTCCGAGTTCGGTGCGGCCGCCGTCATCGTCTCCACAAGGACTGTCTCGAACTTGCGAAGGTCTTCGGCTGTGGACATATTCTCGACCAGAAGGGGCCGGAGGGACAACTCGCCCGCGCCGCACCCGACGACGGGATTCCGACGGTCGACCCTGAACTCGGCGGGTCGGTTGGTCTCGACAAAGAAAGTGTCCAGAAGGGCGTCGAGGGTGTGTTCAACGTGCTGAACTATTACGACTTCCTGCCTGGGACGAGTCACCCTGAAGGCCAGACCCGCGCGAGCGGCTTCGAGCAGTATGGCGCACCAAACGGCGGCCTTGTCGAGTTCAACGTCGAACTCGGCGAACGAGTGAGCCGACGCCAGACGCTGTTCGAGATTACCGACGTGTTCGGCGACACGAAAGCCTCTGTTACCGCCGACTCTAGCGGCGTCTTCTGGCGAACACGCCGGCTTCCACAGGTTGCCACCGGCGAATACGTCTGCTCGGTTGGGACCGATATCGATACGTACTGACCGCGCTGGACCGCTCGCACGCGTTCCCCATCCTGCGCACAGCCTGTCCGACAGCAAACAGTCCCCCACGTATTTGTGCCACGATGTCATACCACTTGCTATGTCTGAACAGCCGGGCAACCCCGCAGCGCGCGAACTCGGCTACTGTCCGTGTTGCGGGTATCTCACCCTCACAGAATCTCAGCCCGGCTCCTACGAGGTGTGTCCGGTCTGTCACTGGATGGACGACCCGATACAGTTTGCCGACGAAGAATTCGTCAGCGACACGAATCACGTGTCACTCCATCGTGCGCGGAAGAATTTCGAGGAATTTGGTGCCGCAAGCAAGGGCGTCGTCGATGACACCCGCGACCCCGGCGACGAGCCCCGGGACCCTAACTGGCCGTATTAATCGTCTTCGTCTTCGTTGTCTTTGATTTCTCCGAGTTTGTCGAGCAACTCGTCCTGGCTGGCGTCGGACTCGAAGGAGACCTCACCTTCGTGGGTATGCTCGTGGACGGAGACGCCGTCGTTGTCGTCGATGTCGTCTGTATCCGGATTTTCCTGCTCGGATTCATCGTAGCTTCCAAAACCCATACATTCGGAGTTGCGTAGCGACACTGAAAGAGTCTCCGGTTTTTGAGATTTTGTGACTCGGTCACAACGACAGCGTCTCGCCTAGTTCGGGTGCTGACACCGCAAAGCCGTCGTCGGCGAGTTCTTCGGCGTAGCCCGCACAGTCGTCGCCGTGGTTGACGACGACCGGTGTTTCCTGATACGAGTCCAGGAATGCACGCAAGCCCGCGCTGTCGGCGTGGGCGGAGAAGTCGTACTGCTCAACCTGTGCGCTGACGGGCAAGACGCGGCCGTCGAACTCTGCACGGCCGGTTTCGACGAGTTCGCGGCCGGGCGTCCCCTCGACCTGATAGCCAGTCAGCGCAATTTTGTTCGTTGGGTGTTGGCGAATCTGGGGAATATAGGAGACGACGGGGCCGCCCCCGAGCATCCCGGCCGTGGTCAGGATGACGGTGTTCTTGTCGGTGAGTCGCGACCGCTGGCCGTGTTTGCCGGTGACAAAGCGGGCGTTCGAGACGGCCCGCTGTAGCGCCTTGGCGTCGCGGACGTACCCCGGATACTGCCGCAGTGTCCGCGTCACGTCCGTGGCCATCCCGTCGAGATAACAGTCGATGTCGTTGTCGGCACAGATGAGCAGAATCTCTTGGGCGCGCCCGATTGCGAACACCGGAACGATAACCGTTCCGCCCTCCCAGACTGTCGTCTGGACACTCTCGACGAAGCGCTCCTCCAGTTGCTCGCGGTCGGAGTGGCTCACGTCGTGGTACGTGCTCTCTGTGATAACCGCGTCCGCTTCTGGCCGGGCAGTTGTCGACTCGACGAGTCGTTGTCCGCGCGCAGTCGACTTCTCGTTCGCGTAGAAATCGCCCGTATAGAGCAGGCGCGTCTCGCCGTCGTCAATAAGGACGTGTGCACTCCCGGGGATGTGGCCGGCGTTGAAGAAGGTAATCTCGTGGCCGGCGGCCCCGAAGGACTCGCGATAGCCGTGGGTTTCCGAGACTTGCGTGAGCCGTCGGACGTGGGTCTCGGTGAACGGACACTGTGGCGTGTTGCCGTGTAGTTTCAGTGTGTCCTCAGCCAGTCGGAGCGCGAGCGCCCGTGTCGGTGGCGTCCAGTGGACCGGCGGCCGGTTCGACCCGCGCAACAACGCAGGGACTGCCCCCGAGTGGTCGAGGTGGCCGTGGCTGACGACGACAGCCTCGGGGTCGACATCACCAATCGGATACTGCGGCGGATTGTCGGTCTTGATGCCGTAATCCAACAGCACGGAGTCGTTGACTAGCAGTGCACTCCGGCCGACCTCTCCAGCGCCGCCAAGAAACTCGACATCCATCGTCAGGAGGCCAGCACGAGCGGTTCGTACCACTCCTCGTTCGCCTGATACCACTCGACGAACTCCTCGACGCCCTCGCGGATGGTGTGCGTCGGTTCGTAGCCAAGCAACTCGGCGGCTTTCTCGATGCCAGCGTGGGTGTGTTCGGCGTCGGCGTCGTGACGTTCGGCGTACTCGAGATCCAGCTCGGGGGCGAGCATATCGCGAATCTCCTCTGCTAACACCTTGATTTCGATGTTGTCCGTGCTCCCGATGTTGAGTGCTTCGCCGTCGGCGGCGTCTTCGTGCAGCAGCGTCTTGTTTGCGGTCACGACATCCTCGATGAAGGTGAAATCTCGCGTTTGCGTCCCGTCGCCGTAGATGACGGGCGCGTTGCCGTTGAGACAGCGTGAGACGAAATTCGAGATGGCCATATTTGGTCGCATTCGCGGGCCATAGACGGTGAAATACCGCAGCGCAACAGTGTTGATGTCGTAGACTTCGTTGTACGCACAGACGTACCGCTCGGCGGCCAACTTCGAGGCTCCGTAGGGACTCACCGGTGTCGTCGGGTGCTTTTCGTCGTAGGGCAGGTACTTTGGCTTCCCGTACACCGATGACGATGAAGCGTAGACAACTCGCTCGACGCCCGAGTTTCGGGCCGCATCGAGAACATTCAGTGTTCCGTCGACGTTGACCTCGTTGTACTTTCGCGGGTCTTCGACGCTCGGTCGAACGCCGGCCTGCGCCGCCTGATGGTAGACCATGTCTGCGCCAGCGACGACTTCGGTGACCGTCTCCTCATCTCGCACATCGCCGTCGATGAACTCGTAGGAGCCGTCGCCGTCCGCGGCAACTTCCTGACACCGCTCGATCGTGTGCTGTTTAATCCCAACGTCGTAGAACGGGTCGAGGTTGTCGAGTACGCGCACGTCGTGGCCGTCCGCGACGAACTGTTCGGCCAGATGGCCGCCGATGAAACCTGCACCGCCAGTGACGAGAATCTCCATACGGTATCCTCTCCCGGAACGAACAAAAACGCCGCGGGTCGGTCGCACCGTGACCCACAGGATTATGCGCTCGCCAGCCCAACCGAACGTTGTGTCAGATAACGCCTTCATGCCGGGATTTCGCTCTCTCGACAGGGAACTACACGAGTACAGCCTTCCTGTCGAGGGGTCGATACCAGCGTGGCTCTCCGGCACCCTCCTCCGGAACGGCCCCGGAAAATTCGAGGGTGGGGACGCTCGCCTGCGGCACTGGTTCGACGGCCTCGCAATGATTCGGAAATACGAGTTCGCCGACGGCGAGGTTGAGTACTCGAATCGGTTTCTCCGCTCGGAAGCGTACGCAGACGCGATGGCCGGCCAGCCAACTGGCCAGTTTGCGACCGACCGCAGCGGCGTCGGCAAACTGCTCGGCTGGCTCAAACGTCTCGGCCCGCCGGAACCGACCGACAACGCCAACGTTCACGTCGCCCGCCTCGACGGCGAGTACGTCGCCCAGACAGAGGTACCTCGCTGGGTCCGATTCAACGATGGCCTCGACGACAGCGGCCCATTTGCCTTCGAAGATGACCTCGACATGGACATGATTACGGCCCATCTTGTTGCCGACCCGGACGGCGGCCACGTCGGTCACGGCCTCTCGTTTGGCCGCAGCCACGAGTATCTCTTCTTCGAGATTCCGGATGGGAGCCGTCGCCGCGAGGAAATCGCCTCGATTCCGACCGACTCACCCGCCTACATCCACAGCGTCGGCGTCAGCGCGTCTCGACTGGTCCTCGTCGAAACACCCCTGCGAATCAACATCCTCCGTGCACTCTCGCCGTTCACCGAGGGCTTTTTCGAACTCCTGGACTGGGAGGACGACGCCGATACCCGATTCGTGGTCATCGACCGCGAGAGCGGTGAGACTGTTCTCGACCAGACTGTCGACCCCTTCTTCACCTTCCATACAATCAACGCCTACGACGACGGCGAGGAGACGGTGCTGGATTTGGTTGCCTTCGACGACGCCACAATTGTCGACGCGCTTTCCCTGGAGACACTCGCAACCGACGGCTTCGACGCTGCACCGCCCGGCCGATTTGTGCGGTTCCGGCTCGGCCCCGACGGCGTCTCCCGGCGACGACTCTACGACGGCGGTCTCGAACTCCCGACAGTACGAGCAGACAGACAGACGAAGCAGCATCGCTACGTCTACGCGCAGGCGACCGACCGCGAAGGCGCGAACGGACTGGTCAAAGTCGACACCGAACGAGAGACCGCGACGGAGTTCTGGCAGCGTGACCTCTACGTCGAGGAACCGTGGATGGTACCCCGGCCTGACGGCGACGCAGCAGACGACGGCGTTGTCCTTGCCCCGGCGCTCGATGTCGATACCGAGCGGTCTGTCTTGCTCGTGCTCGACGCGGCGACACTCGACGAACTGGCCCGCGCACCGGTCCCGCATCACAATCCCTTCGGCTTCCACGGCCGCTTTTTCCCCCAGTAATGGACGCCGACAAACTCGCCGCTGGGACGCTGGTCTTTCTGTTTCTGGGCGGGTCACTGCTCGCGGCGCTGTGGGTACTCGCCGAGTCGCTGGTGCCCGTTGCACTGGGTGTCTATCTGCTCATCGCGGTGTTGTTGTTCGCTCGACTCCGCCGGGCAGCCTCTATCTGGGACAAGTAACCGCCGAAACACCGAAACCCACCATCCCCCTACAAGAGGTATGCCCACTGTCCGGTTCGAGGGAGCCGAAATCGAGTGCAAAGCCGGTGCCACACTGCGAGATGTGCTCCGCGACGCCGACCTGTCGGTGTACAACGGCCGCGCCAGCCAGTTCAACTGCCGCGGACTCGGGAGCTGTGGTACCTGTGCAGTCGAAATTGACGGCGAGGTGAGTGAGCCAACGGCAACCGAACGCGTCCGACTGTCTGTCCCGCCGCACGACCCCGACAGCGGACTCCGGCTTGCTTGCCAGACCACTGTCGAGGGCGACCTCACCGTCGAGAAACACGACGGCTTCTGGGGCCAGCACGTCGAGGAGTGAGCAGTCTCCGGGACCGCAACTGTGTTAGCTTTGCTGGCCCGAACGCCAGCCAATGAGTGCTGGCGAGACGCGCGCGACGCTGTGGGTGCTGTTGGCCTCGGCGACGCTGACGGTGATGGCTGGCGCGATTCTCGGCCCCGTTGTCCCGTCAATCCAGTCGAATCTCGGGGTCTCGGAATCACTCGCCGGGCTGATTATCACAACTCACGGGGCGCTAATCGTTCTCGTCAGTCCCATCGCCGGTACGATAATCGACCGTGTTGGCCCCCGTCGGCCCTACATTGTCGGTCTCTTGCTGTACGGCGTCGGGGGCGGTGCTGGTCTGTTCGTCGACTCCTTTCTCCCGCTGTTGCTCTCCCGGGCCGCCCTCGGTGTCGGCGTCGCGTTCATCTACACCGGGCTGACGGTGTTGATCTATCGTATTTACCAGGGCCAGCGGATGGACCGGGTGCTGGGGCTGCGCTCCAGCGCGAACAGCGTCGGCGCGGTCATCTGGCCGCTGTTGGGCGGTGCACTCGGCGCGCTCACCTGGCAGGCACCCTTCGGTGTCTACCTGCTCGCGGTCCCGCTTGGCGTGCTTGCGGTCGTTACCATCCCTGAGCCAAGCAGTGACGACAGCGACGAGACCGACGAGAGCGGCGGCCTCAGGGAAGTTGTTGGGGTCGTCCGAAACCGACCGGGAATTCTCTCGGTTTATCTGCTGTACTTCGGCGCGAATGCGCTGCTGTACAGTATCGTCGTCTTCTACCCGCAGCTGTTGAACGGCCTCGGCGTCACCTCCTCGGTCGGGATCAGTCTTTATCTCTCGGCGAACGGGCTAGCTGGGGGTATCACCGCGGCGGGCTACGACCGCCTGCTCGGCCGGACAACTCGGATTCGTCTCGTCGGCACGGCGCTGCTCCTGTGGAGTCTTGGCTTCGCCAGCGCGACACTCGCAACGTCGGCATTGACTGCAGTCCCCGCAGTCGTCGCCTTCGGGCTGGGGCTCGGCGTTGTCTTTCCCTCTGCATTCTCGTGGATTGAAGCACTCGCACCGGCGGACAAACAGGGCCAGTTCAGTTCCTATCTCGCCTCGGCAGGCTACACCGGACAGTTTCTCTCGCCGGTTCTGTTCAGCCCGCTTCTTCCGGCTCTGGGTATCCGCGGCGTCTTCGGCGCGGCAGCACTCGCGGCGCTGGTGGGACTCGCTGGGCTACTCGTCGCGACACGCAAATAAAAATCAGTTCGGAAGCCGAGTTAGTTCGAGGCGATGACGTCGTCGATTCGGACGATCATCGTCGACGCTTCCGTGGCGCTCTCGACAGCCTCGCGTTTGACTGCGGCGGGGTCGAGGACACCGTGCTCGATTGGGTCTGCGACGATACCGGTCTGACCCTCGCTGATGAGGCCAGCCGTCGTTCCCGAATCGTGCTCGGCGCGCAGGTCGACCAGCGCGTCGATTGGGTCCATGCCGGTGTTCTCCGCGAGCGTGCGTGGGATCACGTCGACAGCGTCGGCGTAGGCCTCGACGGCCAGCTGCTTGCGGCCCTCGATGCCAGCGGCTTCGTCACGGACGCGGTCGGCAATCTGGATCTCGATAGCGCCTGCGCCGCCGACGACACCGCCGGCGTCGAGTGCGGCCGTGGCGACGTCGAGTGCGTCCATCAGGCTGCGTTCGAGTTCGTCGACAACGTGGTCGGTCGAACCGCGAGCGAAGACCGTCACGGCCTTGGTCGCTGCGCCACCTTCGATGAAGACCTGCTCTTCGTCGTCGTATTTCTCGACGCTGACGTTCTCGACGCTGCCGAGGTCGTCGTCTTCGATGGCGTCGACGGAGCCAACGCGAGTCGCGCCGGTTGCGGCTCGCACCGACTCGATAGCGTCACTGTCGACATCCTCGAAGACGAGCAGCCCGTGGCTGACCAGGTCAGCCGTCAGGCGGTCGTCGATGTCGCCGTCGACAAAGACAACATCAGCACCACTGTCGGCGAGGGCCTCGGCGTACCCCTCAAGCTGGCCCGTCTCGGCCTCGATAGCGGCGTTGAGCTGGTCGACGTTCGAGACTTGGTACTCGGCGTCGACGTTGGCTTCCTTGATTTCGAGGTCTTCGTTGATGATGGCGATCTGTGCGTCTTCGACCGACCGCGGCATCTCCTCGCTCAGTCGTTCCTCGTCGACAATGACCCCCTCGACGAGTTCGGTTGCACTCGAGGTCGCGCCGACCTGCGTGTGAACCGTGATGGCTGAACGGTCGACACCGGCGTCGGAACTCACTTGCGTAACAGCGTCGACGACTGTCTGTGCGAGGTCTTCTGCACCGAGGTCACCGGTCCCCTTGCCGGTCATACTCGATTTGGCGACCTGCAGCAGTTGGTCGTCGTTCGGGTCCGTCGCGATGACGGCGTCGTCGATGGCTTCGTGGGCGATGGTCGACGCCTTGTGGTAGCCCTCGACAATCGTCGTCGGGTGCACGTCCTCTTCGAGCAGGCTCTCGGCCTGTGAGAGGAGCTCTCCCGCGAGAATCGACGCTGTTGTTGTGCCGTCGCCGACCTCTTCTTCCTGTGTTTCGGCGACTTCGACGAGCATCTGTGCGGCCGGGTGCTCGATGTCCATCTCGTCGAGAATCGTCGCACCATCGTTAGTGATGACGACATCCCCGTCGTCGGAGACGAGCATCTTGTCCATCCCGCGTGGACCGAGAGTGGTCCGTACAGATTCGCTAACTGCCTTTCCGGCGGAGATATTCGACGACTGTGCGTCGTCACCCCGCGTACGCTCTGAATCTTCGCTAAGAATAAACATAGGTTGTCCACCCATGCGTCGCTGGCCAGATTGTGACATTGGTAATTACCTCACTTGAAACATCGTTTGCGGTTCTATATAAATGTTGTTTTATCGGTAGCGCAACGACACTCCACACTGTTGAACGGCCCGTCTCGACACCGGAACTTGTCCTCCTATTGACTGCCAGCACCCCAATGCCGTGCAATCATCAAGCCTTGCTGACACTTCGGCTGAAGGATTTATCAATGGTATAGACCACTACTCGGATATGCGAGAGTTTCGCCGCAGCCAGCAGAGAGAGACCGACGACGCTGAACCACCGGCCTCGAGACTGTCTCGCCGGCGCGTACTCAAAAGCTCCGCGGGAGCGCTTACCGCCGCTGGTCTTGGCTTCTTCAGCGGGACCACGGCGGCGCAGATGGGGTCGGTCCCCGACTACGCAGACTTTGTCCCGGCCGGAGATGACCGGTTTGTCCTGCCAAACGGGGCCACTGAGTTCGCAAGTGTCGATTTCTCGCGGCTCTTTGAGCTCCTGATTGCCGAGCCAAATCCAACCGGAGAGAGCTCAGAGACGGTTCGCTTCCAGTTCGAGCCCCAGATTCTCGCTATCATCTCCACGATTACGCCATTTACGCTGTTCGGCCGGCTCGGTTTCGGCGACGCGATTCCGGCCGCAACAGTCGTGAACCAGCAAGAGGCTCCGGACGGACTTCCCGACCTGCTGACTGAGCGCGTCACCGCAATCAGTACCGGCGCGCTCGGTGTCGGTGTCTCGGTCAGCGAGGGCTCGTACGATACAGACGCGCTCGCGGCTGCCGTTGCAGAGAGTCCACTTACCGAGTCGAGCACCGCCGGCGTCTTCGTCGGTGCCGACCCGCGATACAGTGACACTGAGCAGGATATCACAATCGCGCTCACGTGGACTGAGGAGTATATCATTGCCGGACCGAGTGTCGACCTAGTCGCCACCGTTCGCGAGACTGGGCGAGGACAGCAACCCAGACTGCACGAACAGAACAGCGACGTTGCCCGCCAGCTCTCGGCTGCCGGTCACGGTGATTTCAGTACAACCAGCTACGCCATCGATGGCGAATTCCAGATCAACGATCAAAACAGCTTCCTGGTTGATTACACAGCGATCGAAAACGCCCAGCTCACGGGCTACACGCAGTCGAACTCCTACGACCTCTCTGCCGGAACAATCAGCGCGACCTCTGTCTTCACCCACCCGAGTACGAGTGCTTCGAGCGAGAGTGTGCTCTCTGGCGTCGGTGGGCAGGCTGACGAACGCTCGGTTTCCAGCGACGGGCGCTTCATCACTATCGAAACGACCTATCAGGGAGCGGTCTCCAGTGACGATAGCACGGACGACAGCGATGACTCGACCGACGGCGGCTCTGATTCCGGGGGCACGGACGGCTCGGAGAGTGGCTCAGATATGGACGGCGGGTCCGGCGATGACAGCGCTGGCGACGATGGGTCTGGTGACGACGGCTCCAGTAGTTCAGACGATGGCGGCCCCGGCTTCGGACTCGTTTCGGCGCTGACGGGACTCGGCGGCGCTGGCTATCTACTCAAACGGCGCACTAACCTCGGCGAGAACTGTGAGTAACGCGATTCGACAAACCCGTCTTACTGCCCCCAAATTCAACACTCGAAACTGGCGGTCAGGGAGTTAAGTACCCCCGCCTCTTTGGCCGGGGTAGATGCTGGAGCTGGAGCACGGATTTCGCGTTGTTGACACGCACGTGATACTGGAACCGGACGAGACGCGCCGGCCGCGTGGGCTGGGTGACGCCGAGCAGCTCGAAGTCGAGATGGAACAGGCAGGAATCGTCCAGTCGCTCGTGTTTCCGGGAATACGGGATAGCTCGTACGTCAAGGCGAACAACGCCGCCGCCCGACTGGCGGTCAACCGGCCCTTTCGTCCGATTGCGCGGATCAACGGGACCCGCGACCCCGGTCAGGGGGCGACCTCCCGACTCCGAAACCTCGCCAGTTCGCGCTCGGACGACCACACTTCTCCCGACGATATCGAACAGTATGCCTACGAGGACCGTTTCTACGGCTTTGTCCTTGACCCCGCAGCGGACGGTATGCCTGACGAGGAAGTGCTCGCCCAACTTGACGACGCCGGTCTTCCGCTGATTACCTACGGCGGCGAGGACTGTCCGCCGTCGGCTATCGAAACGACACTACTTGGCTACGATTTCCCGGTCATCATCGCTCACTGTGGCGGCTATCCCAGCAACGAGGCGATGATGGACGCCGCAATCGACCTGCTCGACCGCCACGAGCAGTGTTACCTCGACACGAGCCTCGTCCGGACTCGTGACCCGCTCGAACGCGCGCTGATGGAACACCCCTCACAGGTCGTCTTCGGCAGCGGTGCGCCGGAAATCCACCCGAATGTCGCCGTGATGGAAATTCTCACGCTCGACGTGCCCGAGGACGCGATGCGAAAGGTCTTCTCGAAAAATGCCGCTCGGCTGTTCGAGGCGCTGGCTCCCTGATGCCGATAGACATACGTAGCAGGCCCGAAACGAACTCAGTATGTCGAAATTCAGTCTCGACGGCCGCAACGCAATCGTCACAGGAGCGAGCCAGGGTATCGGAAAGACAATCGCAGAGACGCTCGCCGAGGCAGGCGCAAACGTCTCGATCTGTTCGCGTGCACAGGAACGGGTCGACCCTGTCGCCGAGGGCATCGAAGCAGACGGCGGGACGGCCTTCGCGATGGAGTGCGACGTCCGTGAGGCAGACTCTGTCGAGGAGTACGTCGAGGCCACTGTCGAGGAGTTCGGCGGCCTCGACCTGCTGGTCAACAACGCCGGCGGCGAGTTCGTCGCACCGTTCAAAGATATCAGCGAGAACGGCTGGAAATCCATCGTTGACCTGAACCTCCACGGGACGCGCCACTGCACGCAGGCCGCTGGTGAGTACATGCGTGAGAACGACGGCGGCGACATCATCAACATCTCCAGTGTCAACGGCCAACACGCCGCGCCCAACGAGAGCCATTACTCCGCCTCCAAGGCCGCAATCATCCGGCTCACGGAGACACTGTCGACGGAGTGGGACAAGTACGGTATCTCGGTCAACTGTATCGCGCCTGGCCTGATTCAGACGCCCGGCGTCGCCGAAACGCTCGGTATCGACGAGAGTGACATGCCACCGCGGGACGAAGTCCAGCGCCGAATTGGCCACACCGAAGATGTTGCAGACGTCGCTCAGTTCCTCGCGAGCGACGCAGCGGCGTTCATCAACGGCGAAACCATCACGGTCAAAGGGACGCCGCGGCCGGGCAACTCGATGAGCACGAACCTCGGACTGGACAACTAGGCCAGCGCGCGTCGGACCTCGCCAGCGAGTCGCTCGAACTGTTCGGCTGCGACCGCAGTGCCATCAACGGCACGTACTGGCTGGCCCGACCGCTGTGCGCGGGCCACTATCTCTGATTCTGGAATCTTTCTGACCGGTGCACCGAGTGTCTCCGCGAGTCGCCGCCCGCGGCGAGTCTCCTCGCCGACTCGCGAGGGGTCGACTCTGTTGAGTGCAACACGGACCAGCGGTGTTTCCACCACCCGTGCGAGTTCGCGGGCCCGGACGGCGTCCGCGACAGCGGGACGGGTCGGTCGCGTCACCAGCAAACAGGCGTCGGCTGCAAGCAGCGGAACGCCCGCGTCGCTGCGCAACCCTGCCGGGGTGTCGATAACGACACAGCCGTATCGCTTCCCGACACTCTCGACGACATCCACGAGCGCTGCCGGGTCTGCCCCGCGAGCGCCCGCAAGCGTGCGGCCACACGGGAGTATCGAAACGGAGCCGACCTGCTGGACGGCTTCGAGCGGACTGGCACGCCCTGCCAACACGTCGTGCAGGTCGGGGCCGCGTGCGCTGGGTAAATCTGCCATTCCGAGGTCTGCGTCGACGGCTACCCCATCCAACTCGGCCGCGAGGTTGTACGCTACTGTCGACTTTCCGACGCCGCCTTTTCCCGCCGTGACTGCGAGAATCATGCGAGCCGTTCGAGATGGGTGACCGGGATCTCTGTTCGGCTCAGCCGTTTCGTCAGCGCACGCTGGCGCTCGCCGAGTCGTTCGAGTCGCGCCCTGTCGGCCTGTAACTGCTCGTCGAGTCCGTCGACAGCACCCATTCCGCCGGCTGAACAGACAGCCTCGCGGGCCTGCTCGACTGTCTCCGAGTTCGACAACTGCTCCGCGGCCGCGAGCCGTTGCTCGATTGCTGTGAAGTACGCCTCGACTGCAGGGGGGAGTCCCGGAGTTGGCTCGTTGCTGTCGGGCGGTTCTGGGGACGAGGCAGTCTGGTGATTCTGTTGCTCGGCTGTGGCCGTTTGCTCCATTTGTCCCCCAGCCGAGGCTATCTGCTTGGGCTGACCGCTTTCTTCATCAGCAACGCTCCCCACTTCCCGTGGAACAGCGTCACGAGGCGGCGTCCCAGGGCCGAGCGCACGGACGACGTCTCCGGGGTCGATTGTCTCCTCGGCTGTAGAAACCTCCTGTAGCTCTGCTGGCGGGTCGGATGGTTCCGCCGGTGAAGCGTACCCAACGACAAGCGAGCCGTCTTCGATCTCGCCCTCGAAGCTCGTGCCGTCCCAGCCGGCGGCTGGCTGACCCTGTCGCCGTGGCGGCCAGACCGGTTCGAGCGTGCTCTCGACGCGAACTCGCTGGCCCGTCTCACCCGTAACCCGGAGTTCGACGAAGGTCACGCCGTCTGTCCGGTCACACGCCCAGTCGAGTGTCGGCATACCGGGCGTGGTCGCCCGATTGGTTATAAACCGTTGTACTCACAGACAGATAACCGGGCCACCAAGCCAGTCGTGGGCAGCGTCTGCCGACTCGAACGGTGAAGTTTCGAGTACCAGCGGCGCGTCGTAGTCCGCAACTTTTCCCACTGCAAGACTCGCCGTCGTTGGCTTGCATCTGTATGGGTCAGTCTGCGCTCCGGTCAACTTCTGGACCGCTCGTTCGTACTCCGACTCGAGTTGGTCGACCAGCCAGCGCCGGGCGTCACGGCGACGATTCGCCAGCTGGTCTTCCAGCTTGAACTTCCGCTCCCGTCGGTCGCGGTTGGTTTGTGCCTTCTCGCGCGTGCGCTCGAGTTGCTGGCTGGCGGCGGTGGCGCTCGTCTCGATTTCGGCCAGCTCACGAACTTTCGCTTCGAGTTCGCGTTCGAGTTCCTCGGTATCGAGGCCGTGCTCGCGGTGGGCGGCGAGTCGGCCCCGTGTCGCCGCGACCGCTTCCCGCAGCGCGTCTGTCTCCTCGCGCTGGTCTGCGAGTTCTTGCCGGTAGCTCTTCGCTGCTGTTTCTCCGACCGAAACTGCGGACAGTTCACGCTCGAGACGCTCGATATCGTCGTCGTATGGCGTTTCGTACCCACGGGTTCGGCCGGCCGCAGCCAGCGCTGTCCGCGTCCGCAGTTTCATCTCGGCGTGGACGTGTCCGATACGGTCGTGGACCGGGCTGGGTGGCTTGCAATCAACGGTCGTCTTCGCACTCGGCTCCGCGCTACGGACGGCAGCGACGAGGCGTTCAGTCGCAACGTCCTGCTGCACCCTCACCGCCGACCCACACCGGGTAACCGAGCCAATTCGACAGATCATAGCTCCGTCTGTTTCATCTCCTCCGGCGCCGGGAATTCCCTGCCGGTGGCAAACGCCGTGTACGGGACGGCCGACTGGTCGCGTTGCTCGTACGCAGTAGCAGCGTCGCGAACCGTTTCGGGCACCGCCTCGAACTCGTTGAACGGTTGGGTCTGCTCAATCTGGACCGCCTCGCCGTGTTTTGCCTGGAGTCTGAGTGCCTGGAAGGCCCCGAATTCGGTTTCGGTCAGCAGCGCGGCCCGGCCGAATCGGCGGACGACGGCCGCTTCGTGCGTTCGGCAGATATTCCTGAGCGACTGTCTGGCAGCCCGCGAGTACGTGACGACCAACAGCACACGAGACGGATACGTGACAGGCTACCTAAAAGTAACTATTTCTAACCAGTATTACGCGCTCGATTCGAGCAACTGGCGGGTCTGGACCTCAGGGTCGCCGTCGCCAAGCGCGACGCGGGCGTCGAACAGCGAAGCGATGGCGGCGACATCCTGGTCGCCGTGTGCGTTCGGGTCGATGTGGAAGTGGGCGCGGGCGTTGGCCGCATGAATCTGGCCGGTAATCGCGTGCAGGAACTCGTAGGCCGTCTGGACGTTGACGTACTGCAGCATCGATGTGAGCGAATCGAAACAGACCAGCACCTGCTCGTCGAACTCCGAGAGGAACTTTCCGATACTGATTCCCAGTCCAGTGAGGTCACTGGGTGTCGATACTGTGTCCGTGACAACCGTGTCGTCGTCGACTGCTGCCGACGCGTCACCGACAGTAATCACACCGACGTTGTTGACGGTCTCTCCGTCTAACTGTCCAACACAGGCGCTTGCTTGTCGCGTGAACGTGACGAACAACACGTTCGGTGGCCCGTCCTCCTCGGTTAGCAGCGACGTACAGACATCCCGCCCACCCCCGAGTGACGGCTCCTCGAGCAGGATGTTCGTCGCCCCCGACAGCTGTGTGCGTATTCCTGCCATTCCTCTTCCCAAGTGCTCTGGTATTGTCTGTCCTGATATAAACCAGCTTTGTCTTTCCGTTCGGCTCAGCTAGAAGTCCGTGTTCGTCTCGGCGCCTTCTGTCGCTCCGTCGAGCCCGTCTTCGGCTGCGTCAGCCGCGAGATGGTCGGTGAGGTCGGTGTCAGTCAACCGCTCTTCGTAGGCGGTTCGGAACCGGTGGCTCACGCGCCGGGACCGCTCACGTGCGTCGAGGATGGCTCGACACCGTTGGATTGCCTGCTCGCTCACGCCAAGCTCCGCAGCGAGTTCCTCGGGCGCGCTGTTGCTCTCTCGAATCTGCTCGACTGTCTCCGCGTCGAGATGTGGTTCGTCCTCGCGCAGGAGATGGAGCTCCATCCGGGCACGAAACACTGTCTCAGTGTCGAGCTCAAGCGTCGCTGCCAACTGCTCGTCGTCAGCGTCGTCGTAGAACCCCTCAATCAGCCGCAGGCGCTCGTCTTGGGACAGCGACAGCTCGAAGCCAAACTTCTCGCGGATGTCCTCGACCACCGCTGCCAGGTCGCCCCCCGATCCCCCGAGCAGTGTCCCTCGGTCCTCGCTCTGGAGCTCTGTGACCGACTCCTCGTCGGATACCGAGAGAAAGATGTCACGAAGCTCTTCGGTTTTCTCGTCCATCGTTCCATCTTGTCATCGAGACTCACATATAAAACGTGGTGGTGACGCTCCCGTGGTGTCGGCTACTGCAACAGTGCCACGTCGGGGGCGTCGTCTCCGGGTTCACTGACGAATTCCGTGATAATCTTGCTCTCGGCGCGGTGCAGCGTCTCGCTGACGGTCGATTTCGCTCGGTCGACCTGTTCTGCAAGTTCCGTCAGCGAACAGGTTCGTGGCGTCTCGTAGTAGCCTGCCTCGATTGCTGTCTCGACAATATTGAGCTGGGCGTCGGTGAGCAACTGCTCGTCAGCAACCTCCTGCTGGATGTAGTCGATGCTAAAGGAGAGCCCGAGCGCCCGGAGTTGTGTGCCCAGTTCCGACAGTCGGTCACTCGGTGCCGTCACCGTCCAGGTCACCGTTCCGTCGGAAAGTTCGACCGGCATCTCCAGCGGGACGCCTGAATCCCGGGCTGCAAACAGTAACAGCGGCTGTTCAGTCTCGAATTGGACCAGCGCGCTCTCCCCGGGTTCGTTCAGGATGTCGACATCACGGACACCCTCGAACGCGCGCATGTCTGTGAGTACATCCTCAAGGACTGTGCTGTGTATTTCGGCAAGGCCAACACCGACGTCGCCGTCCGCGAGCGCGGCGAGAATTCGGAACTGACTGTCCGGGTACCGGCGGCTCAGCCGACCAATCCAGACTTCCTCTGGCAGTGTGATCTGAAGGCGTGCCTCTGGCATATCTCTCTATTTTCGCTCTAGCGGCCAATCGATACACCCCGAATATATTGGGTGTTTTATATGGGGTAGCGAGACCAGTCCTCACGTGTCGACGGAGATATCTCCACTCGAATCGACCGTGACATCGTAGCCCTCGATGGTGAACGTCTCTTCGCCGCTGTCTCCTGCAAGTAGTTCTTCGAGTCTCCCGTGGTCGATGTCGTCGGCAATATCCTCGAGATCTGACTCCTCGAGGTCAGTCGCCGCAGCGAGTGCGTCCGCGATAGCCGCCGTTGCCGGCGTTGGACTCACCCACTCCTCGTCGGTGTCCTGCATGATATATGCCTCCCCGTTTGTAGGACTCATACCATAGCGTAGACGTATCTGGTATAAATGCTCTCCGAGCACTTTCACAGCGAGAAGCCACGGCTTTCGGGGGTGTTTCGCGTGGAAAATGCGGGTTGGAGGATAAAAACTGTCGGTCAGGATTGTCAGAGGCACGGTCCGAGTCTTGCTCCCCCAACCACTGCACCTGCCTTAGTGGGGGTGTGCATATAGGAATGCTGCAGGTTAATTCAGGCTGTTTATATGTATGTTGTATAAGCAAGTGATATTTTGCCAGTGCACTCAGAGATTCTCTCCCTGGTAGCTGCCGTCATACTCGCCGACGTGGTCGGCCTCGGCAAGCACCAGTTGCGCAATCCGCGCGCCCGGTTCAAGTTCGATGTCGTGGTAGACTTCCAGCAGTCCTTCGCCGCGGCCCTCGTAGCCCGCGTCCCAGACGGCAGTATCGAGCATGGCGGAGTTGCGCAACAGCGACGACCGGGGATAGAGGAAGCCGACGTGGTCGTCGGGAATCCGCACCTCTTCACCGTACTGGACGATATAGCCGCCCGGTTCGAGACGGTACGCACCCTCCTCGACCGGGAGTTGGCGTCGGTCGCCGACAGTTTTCCCGTCGCGGCCGATTCGGCCTGCTTCGGTCTGCTCGAAGACGGCGTCGAGGGTGAGGTCGACACCGTTTGGCTGGCGCTGGTCTTCGCGTAAGTCACCGAGCTGGTCGGCGACGAATGCACCGCTTTTGAACATACTGCCCTCTCCGTCGGCTGATAAAAAACACTGCTGGTTGTTCGTGCGGGCGGCTGAGAAGCTCTCTGCCGTGTTCGAGCGCTCGTGGCCAAATACGCACGAACAACATGATTTATGCATACGGATGGTCGTAGTTCAAACGCTATGGGACAGACACTAACGGAAAAGATCCTCGACGACCACCTCACTGAGGGCGAACTTGAGCCTGGTGAGGAAATCGGTATCGAGATCGACCAGGTCCTGACACAGGACACGACCGGGACGCTCGTTTGGCTGCAGTTCGAGGCGCTTGGCCTCGACGAGGTTCAGACCGAGCTTGCCGCACAGTACTGTGATCACCAGACCTATCAGTTCGACTTTAAGAATACGGACGACCACCGCTTCCTGCGATCTGCGGCCGGTACATTTGGCGCGTACTTCTCGCGACCCGGAAACGGCATCTGTCACAACGTTCACCGAGAGAACTTCGCCGCACCCGGCAAGACGCTGCTGGGGTCGGACAGTCACACCCCGACGCCGGGTGGACTCGGTCAGCTCGCCATCGGGTCGGGCGGACTGGACGTTGCCGTCGCGATGGGTGGGGGCTCCTACTACATCGAGATGCCGGAAGTCACCGAGGTTCGACTCGAAGGCGAACTGCCCGAGTGGGCAACCGCCAAGGACGTCATCCTCGAGATGCTGCGCCGACTCTCCGTCAAGGGCGGCGTTGGCAAGATCTTCGAGTACACCGGTCCGGGTGTCGAGACACTGTCGGCACCGGAGCGGATGACGATCACCAACATGGGTACCGAACTCGGTGCCACCTCGTCGATCTTCCCGACCGACGAGCAGACGCAGGATTACCTCAACCGCGTCGGCCGTGGCGAGGAATACGAGGAGCTGCAGCCTGACGACGACGCCGAGTACCACGACTCGATCACCATCGACCTCTCCGACCTCGAGCCGATGGTCGCCCAGCCGTCGATGCCGGACAACGTCGTCCCGGTCAGCGAGGCTGAAGGCGAGGACGTCGAGCAGGTTATCGTTGGCTCCTGTACCAACGGTGGCTACGTCGACATCCTCCCGGCCGCGAAGATGCTCGAAGGGCGCTCGATCAACCTCTCGACCGAGATGATCGTCGCACCCGGTTCGAAGAAATCCAGCGAGATGCTGGCCCGACAGGGCTGGACTGCAGAGATGATGGCAGCCGGTGTCAACTTCTCTGAGGCCACCTGTGGTGCCTGTATCGGTATCGGCCACGTGCCCGGTTCCGACTCCGTCTCGCTGCGAACGTTCAACCGGAACTTCGAGGGCCGCTCGGGTATCGAAGACGACAACGTCTACCTCTGCTCGCCGGAAGTGGCGACCGCAGCCGCGATCAAGGGCGAAATCGTCGACCCACGCGACCTCGCCGACGAACTCGGCGACCTCGAGGCACCCGGTCTCGAACTCCCAGAAGAGTACGAGGGCGCAGAGAACGACATCATCGAGCCAGAGAACGCTGTCGACGACGACCTCGTCAAAGGGCCGAACATCGGCGACGTGCCGCTGAAAGACCCCCTCGACAGCCATCTCGAAGGCGAGACCCTCCTCAAGATGGAGGACAACATCACGACCGACCACATCATTCCCGCGACCCAGGACATCCTGATGTACCGGTCGAACATTCCGAAACTGTCCGAGTTCACGCTCTCGCGAGTCGACGAGACCTTCGCGCAGCGCGCACTCGACAGTGACGGCGGCTTCCTCGTCGCCGGCGAGAACTACGGTCAGGGCTCCTCGCGTGAGCACGCCGCGCTCTGTCCGATGTATCTCGGCGTCGAGGGTGTCCTCGCACAGAGTTTCGCCCGCATCCACAAGGCGAACCTCTTCAACTTCGGGCTGCTGCCGCTCGAAATCGACGAGGAGACCTACGCGAAAATCGACCAGGGCGACAACATCGAGATTGTCGACGACGTTTCCGACGCCGTCGCCTCCGGACAGGAGGAGTTCACCATCCGCGTCAACGACGACTGGGAAGCAACTGGCTTCCTCGAAGCCTCCGAGCGTGAGCGAGAAATCCTCGCTGACGGTGGGAAGCTTTCACACGTCAAACAGAAGCACGACGACGGAACCGGCGCGCCCGCAGACGACTAATCGCTCACCTTCTTCACTTTTTTTTGCCGCCGATAGCGGCGCTACTCGGCAGGTTCGAGACAGCCGACGCCACTGAACTCGAAGCGTGCGCCGCCGTCGGTCCCGTCTGTTGCGCTGACCGACCAGCCGTGGGCCTCGCTGATTGCTGTGACAATTGACAGCCCCAGTCCAGTGCCGTTGGCATTGGTCGTCGTGCCGGACTCGAAAATCTCGTCGTGCATCTCCTCGGGGATGCCCGGTCCGTCGTCCTCGATGTAGAACCCGTCCGAGGAGGAACCGACGCGGACGACAACGTCTGAGCCGCCGTGTTCGATGGCATTGCGGACCAGATTTTCGAGCAGTTGGAGCAGTCGGTCCCGGTCGGCCTCGACAGTACACTCGTCGACGAGTTCGAGCGTTGCGTCGTCAGTCTCGACGTACTCCCACGCCTCCCGAACGGCCGCGTTGAGGTCGACCGCTTCGGTTTCGTTGATTTCCTCGCCCTCTCGGGCTAGCGTCAGCACGTCGTCGATAATCGACTCCATTCGGTCGAGTGACTGCTCGACTTTCTCGAAACTCTCCTCGTTGCCGGTCTCTCTGGCGAGTTGTACGTGGCCCTTTGCAACGTTGATCGGGTTGCGCAGGTCGTGGCTGATAACGCTCGCGAACTGGTCGAGTTTCTCGTTGGTCTCTTTGAGTTGTTCGTTCGTCGCCGCCAACTCTCGCTCGCGTTCTTTCCGCTCGGTGATCTCACGCGCGTTCGTCACGATTCCTTCGACGAAGGGATTGTCGAGCAGATTCCAGATTTCCGACTCCATATCCAGCCACTCGCCGTCAGCGCTGGATAGGCGGTACTCGACTCGTCGCTTCTCGCCGGGGTTGTCGATCAGTTCCTCGAAGGCGTCTTTGACACGTCCGCGGTCGTCTTCGTGAATGAACCCGAACGCGTTGCGGCCCTCGGCAACCGCTGGGTCGATGCCGACAATCTTGCGCACTGACGGGCTGACGTAGGTAACGGTCCCGTCGCGGTCGATCACCGTGATCAGGTCCGAGGAGTTCTCGATCAGTGCCTGATACCGTTTTTGGACGGCCCGCTGGTCGGTCACGTCCCGGATCAGTAGCAACCGGCCAATCAGCCGGTCGTCGTCGTACAGCGAGGAGACGTTTGCGACGACGAACCGCCGTTGTCCGTCGACTTCAAGTTCGAGTTCGGTTTCGGTCTGGGTGCCGTGCTCGTGCTCGGAAATCAGGTCGGCACAGGCTGGGAACACTGTCTCGACACTGTTGCCGACGACGGTCGTATCCTGGTTGATTGCCTCTGTCGCAGCACTGTTACAGTCGACGATCCGGTCGTTCTCGTCGAGGACGATATACCCATCACGCATGCTCTCGATGACGGTGTCCCGAGCAACGGGAATCAGGTCGAGCATCTGGTAGCGGAAGATGCCGTACCCATAACACAGGCCCGTCACCGCGAATCCGACCGGCGTGAGGTCGACGAAGTCCGGAATCACGGGGTTAAGTTGCAGCACGTACAGCGTTCCGAGAATAACTGGCGCGAGTGACCCAACGACAAAGGCCGCGGTCTGGCGACGGTAGATCCTCGGCGACCCGATTGCCATCCGCAGCAGGACGAACACGCCAGAGAACAACATGACCATCGTGTACACGTAGTAGATGAAAAACAGCGGCCGGAACTCCCGCTCGAGGATGTACAGTCCATTGATGGTGGTGAACTCTCCGGTCCACAGCAACGTGTGCAACCCGGCAGCGTTGGTCACTGCCAGCCCAAACGCGGCCACCGCGGGGGCGAGGACGAGGCCGACTCGCCGTCGCGACAGCCACTCCGTCCGGCCGGTGAAAGCCATCCCGAAGAAGAACACAGAGAGTGTCGTGCCCCCGTAGCCGATGTACAGGAGCGCTAACCACACCTGGGTGAGCGGTTCACTCGTAAACAACCACTGCAGTGTCCGGGTTATCGTCCAGATAAGCGCCGACGCGACAAGTGCGACAAACGCTGCCGTCGTCGTGCCAAACCGCTCTCGGAGACGGCTAATGCCGTACCACATGAGCGCGAGCATGAACACGGCGGAAATGACAAACGGGATCATAAGCGGTGCAAATTGAAACGTCATTCTGGGTCCCAACCCTGTTACCAGTCTGTAGAAGATCTGGTTGAATAACTATACCGACCCATTATTATCTTTGATAATTTCTGTGAGCTAATTTCTGAATTTTGGGCTTTGAGGATCTGATTCTGACTATCCAGGGAAGGCAATATCAATTGTAAAAATTGTAACGACCCGGAAAATCAGCTCCGCGTCGACCCCCCATCGACTGGTAGTGCTGTGCCGGTCACGTAACTGGCCCGCTCACTCGAGAGAAACGCCACGACGTCGCCGAGTTCGTCTGGCTCACCGATTCTATCAAGGGGGACATCGGCGGCCCAGTCCTCGTAGCCTGCCTCGTAGTTCTCGAACTCACCGCGCTCGACGGCGGCGTCGATGAGGTTCTCGATGCGACTCGTCTCGTGGGCACCCGGCAGCACAGCGTTGACTCGCACGCCGGGGGCGAACTCCCGGGAGAGCGTCTTGACCAGCCCGATTACCGCCCGTCGCACGGAGTTCGAGAGCACCAGGTCGTCGATCACTTCCTGGACTGACCGGGAGGTGATGGCGACGGCCGTGCCCGCGTCACTGTCCTCCAGATACGGTCGACTCTCCCGGAGCGTCCACACCGCGCTCATTACCAGCAGGTCGTAGGCGTCGTACCAGTCGGTGTCGTCCATCGACCCAAAGGGTCCGCTCGGTGGGCCGCCAGCGCTGGTGACGACGTGGTCAATACCGCCGAGTTCGTCGGCCGCCTCTTCGACGAACGCCTCGACGTGGTCGCGGTCAGTGATATCCGCCTCGACTGCGAGTACATTTCCCTCGCCTGCGTCCTGTATCTGCTGTTCGGCCGCTTCGAGGTGGGCCGCTGTCCGACCACAGATTGCGACATCTGCTCCTTCGCTCGCCAGCGCCGTTGCGCTCGCGAGGCCGAGTCCGCTACTTGCTGCCGTGCACAGTGCCGTGTTTCCCTCGATCCCGAGATCCATACTGGGAACCTCGGTCGACTCCCACTAAGAGTTGTCCGTCCCGCACAGTCTGTTCAGTATTTTCCTCAGCGCTCAGTCACGCAGAGAAAGAACTTTTGGGCTGGCGGCTGCCAGCAGGCACGTGTTGTCGGCGGGTGCCGACAGTAATACCATGGCAGAGACACCACTCAACGGCGATATCGAACAGCAGGGGGAACTGAGACTGTCTAGTCCGGACTTCGAGGATGGCCAGCGGATGCCTGACTTCGTCGGCTACGTCAACGACAACGACAATCCAGAACTTCACATCGAGGGCGTCCCTGCGGACGCGGAGTCGCTGGTCCTGATTATGGACGACCCCGAGGCCAAACCAGCTGCCGGCCACGTTTGGAACCACTGGCTTGTCTGGAACATCGACCCCGATATAGGAACGATTCCGCGCTGCTGGGCGGCCGAAGCTGTCGAAGGCTACAACGACTTCGTCGAGCAGGGATACGGCGGCCCGTCGCCGCCGGATGAGGCACACGGCTACCGGTTCAAACTGTTCGCACTCGACAGCACACTCGAAACCCCGCCTGAAACCCGCAAAAACCGGCTGGGGTCGACTATCACGCTGAACGCGGAGGTCCTCGCCGCCACGCAGATTGTTGGCGAGTATCATTCCGACCAGGGAACGGCCTTCTGAGCGGTGTGCTGGTGGGGGTGTCGCCCATCGCGGTTGCGTATCGAGCCTTTTGGCCTGCCAAAAAGAAAGAGATATACGCAATGGGCTGGCAGGTTTCGGATATGGAGGCAGTCGTGCTTGCCGGCGGGTACGCCACGCGGTTGTGGCCGATTACCCGACACCGGCCAAAGATGTTGCTCCCGGTTGGCGAGCAAACAGTGATCGACCGTATTCTCGCCGAACTGGAGGATGACGACCGGATTGACAGTGTCTATCTCAGCACGAACGAGCGGTTCGTAGACGTTTTCGATGCGCACCTCGCCGAGTCGCCGTTCGAGAAGCCACAACTCAGCGTCGAGGAAACAACCGAAGAGGACGAGAAATTCGGTGTCATCGGTGCGCTCGCTCAGTTAGTCGACCGCGAGGAGATCGACGGCGAGGACCTGCTCGTCATCGCGGGCGACAACCTCATCAGTTTCAACGTCTCTGACTTTCTGGACTCTTTCGACGACAAGCAGGCGCCGACGCTGGCTGCCTACGACGTCGGTGCGCCGGCCGACGCCAGTGAGTACGGCGTCATCGATGTCGACGGTGACGAAGTCATCGACTTCGAGGAAAAACCAGACGACCCCGCAAGTTCGCTCGTCTCGATTGCCTGCTACGCCTTCCCGGCCGAAGAGGTCCGCTTCGAGGAGTATCTTGCCAACGGCAACAACCCCGACGAACCGGGCTGGTTCATCCAGTGGCTGGTCGACCGCTGCTCGGTCCGAGCGTTTACCTTCGACGGCGCGTGGTACGACATTGGCACTCCTGAAGGCTATCTCGACGCCGTTGCGTGGGCACTCGACGGCGAGAACCTCGTCGCGTCCGACGCGACTGTTGAGAACACCACGCTGGGGACGAACGTCCACATTATGTCCGGCGCGCGGGTCACCGACTCGAAACTCGACCGGACACTGGTCTTCGAGGACGCGGTCATCTCCGAGTCGACGTTCCGGGAATCGATCATCGACTGCGAATCAGAGGTCAGCGGCCTCGACCTGGCCGGCGCGTTGATTGGCGCCCACAGCGAACTCTCCTGACACCGCAGAACGCAGTGTTTTAACCGACGTGTCACGTGGTCCGTAGCGAATGGAGCTCAACGAAGATATCTTTGTTCGGCTGATGATCGCCGCGTTCGGGCTGACGCTGGCCGCGTTCATCGTCCGCGGGACGAGTCGAATTGTCGTCAGTCCCGACACCGCCGCGGCGCTGTCGACGCCGGTGTTTGTGTTAGCGATGTTGTGTGCGGCCGCTGGCTTCGTCCTCGCCGTCGTGATCAAAGTCCAGTCGATTCGGGCCGCTCAGTCCTCCAGATAATCGTCCTGCACGTCGAGGACGGCTGCCGAGTCGTCACAGTCGGCGTACCGGGCCAGCGGTTCGGCATTCAGGTCTAAAAACGTCTGTCCCCAGGTAAACTTCGAGAGTATTTCCTCGGCCTGTGCCGAGTCTCCCAGAATCCACAGCGCTCCGGCGAAAGCTTCGACGGTGTTCAACTGGAACGGCGTTCCGTAATTGATGGGATTGCCGGAGACCAGAAAGGGCAGCGACCGCTGCCGACCCTTGAGGTCGAACGCCTCTTCCTGTGCCGTCTCCCACGAGCAGTCGAGGGCGACAAGCCTGTCAACGTCGCTGTCGGCTGGCGAGAGGGCCTGCTCGGCGAATGGGTTGAGAACGATTCCCGGTGGCGTTGCCCGCGTCGAGTGATGTAACTCCGCGAGGTCGAACCGCTCGAGTTTCTTTGCGGTACACTTGTCGGGGTCGTCGTTGCCCTCGTACCGGATGTGCAGCTCCACACCCCCGCTACCAGCCGGTCGGGCAAAAACAGTCCGTTCTCAGCGACTCGGCTCCACAGGCGTGCGGTCTGCTCGGTTGAGCAGGTACAGGTCGACCAGACACAACAGCATGATCGACCCCGGAACGGCGACGTTCATCGCCGAGAGGTTCCCGTTGAGCACGCTCACGACGAACAATCCTGCCCAGTTGGTGTACGTACTCAACAGCAGCGTTCCGGCGAACAGTCCGGCCCATACCAGCCCACGACGGAACCGTCGTCTGTAGAGGTGGCCCAGGCCAGCCCATAGCAGTGTGAGCCCAACGGCGACGATAATATTGATTTCGGCGACCGGGAGCCCAGTCTCTCGCTCTATCTGCATAAGAATCAGTGTTACTGGGTGTTCGCCTCTGGCTGTATTTAAGCTCTTGGGCCGAACAGCGGGTAGACGGTTCCTATTGCCGACTGCTCTCAATCGACGTAGGTCTCGATTCGTTCGACCTGTCCGTCCCGCAGTGTGAAGAGGTCGACAAAGCCGGTGAGTGTCTCGCCGTCGGCAACGAGACGCCCCTTCACCGCGAGCTCTGAGCCGGCTGGCGTCTGGTAGATTCTGTCGAGTGGATGCGTCGTGTCTGTGCGTGGCCGCTGGTCGCGCATAAACTCGATAAACTCTTCACGGCTGCCGAACCTCTTATCAGGTCGCTTCTGGACAAATCCGGGGGCAAGCAACTCTGCCAGGCGGTCGTACTCACCGCTGTCGAGACAGTCGTAGTACGCACGGGCGAGTTTTTCTCCGTCGGTCATAACGAATCTGGCACACCGTGGTCACCCGTGTCGTCCGTCAACGCCTCCTCGTCGTCCTTGTCGTCGTCTTCGTCGCCATCCTCTTCGTCTGTCGGGTCCGTCAGTTCCAGTTCGACGTCGTCGTCGGTTTCCTCCTCGCGTTCGATTCCCGGCTCCTCGGGGATGTCCGGCTGTTCGGTCGTTTCGTCCTCTGGGTCTGCAGCGACCGCTTCGGTCTGCTCTTCGAGTTCAGCCGTAATCTCTTCGAGTTCCTCGTCGTCGATTTCGCTCGCCTCGTCCCCATCTTCCTCGTCCCCAGTCCCTGCAGGTTCACCGTCGGCCGCCAGTTGCTCTCCGTCGGCGGCCCCAACTCCGTCGGACTGCTCGCCGTCAGTGGGCTCCTGTGCTGGTTCTGTCTCCTCGATATCTGTCTCAAGCTCGTCGTCAATGTCGGTGTCGAGTGTCGCCGCGGGTTCGTCGTCGGTGTCGGCCAGCGGGTGCACCGATTTCTCGTCTTCCTCCTCACGCTCGGCAGGGTCCTCGTCCGGCGGGAAGTCGTCAGGTTCGGGCGGTTCGTGCAGGTCGCGGGCAGTCTCCAGCGGTGCTTCGGCGTCTTTCCGCAACGAGTCGGCCTTGGCACCCTGTCCACTTGCGAACGCGCTGGCAGATTCTGCGAGCCAGTCGGCCGCTCGCCACAGCGCCTCAGCTTTCTCTTCGGCCCGGTCGAAGTAGGTCCGTGTCTCGTCGCGTTCGGCGAACCGCGTCGCGGTGTTGAACTCGTCGCCAGCGGCGTCGAACTCGTCGCAGGCCTGTGTGAAGTCAGTCTGGGCCATCATCCACTCTTGGGCCTCATAGGCCTTCATCGCGCTCGTGAACGCCCGACGCCCCTCCATGTAGTGGGCATAGCCGACACGGTACCGCGACTCAGCGGTTTCGTCGTCACCGATTCCTTCGACGGCACGACGAATTTCTTCGGCTGTGGGGACGTGGCCGGGTCGCTCGCTCTCCCACGTGTACTGGACTGTTCCGGTGTGGTCGACGACAACCACTGCTCGCCGGGTCAGATAGCCGTCTCCGTCCTCCGCGGTGACGCCGTAGGCCTCGGCCATCTCGCCGTCGGTATCGGACAACAGCGGCATATGGAGGTTGTACTCCTCGGCAAAAGCCTGGTGGCTGTGCACGCTGTCACCAGACACCGCGAGCACGCGAACGTCTTTCTGCATCGTGAAAAGATCGAGTTCGTCGAGTCCCGTCTCGGAGCCCGAGCAGGCGGGGTTGAAATCGCCCGGATAGAACGCGAGGATAACAACCTCGCTGCCGAATATCGACGCGAGGTCGATCTCAGTGACCTCGCCGTCTTCGACCGCCGGCAGCGCGAACGCCGGCGCGTGTTCCCCCACTTCGATCATTGTCACCACTTTCGAGCAGTCGTACTTAATACTGTGCCAGTAGCTACCGAGTGTGAAAACGGAAAGGAAAGCGGCCGCGATGAAAACACGCGGCCGCTTGCCGCCCTGAATTGGTCCCCGCTGACGCTTCGGCCCTCCAGACGAAGCGTCAATTGGAACAATCAGAGGCAGAGGCTTAAATGTAATGGCTGCAGGGTTGCCTACATATGCTCTTCTTCGAGTACCCAGCCGACAGCCCGCTTGTAGTAGGTGAACATCTGTCTTACACCTTCGTGGTCCATCTCCTCGGATTCGAGTTGTTCGGTGAGAAACTCGTACTGCTCGCGAATCTCCTCTTCGTCTCGCATACCTTCATGTACGACCGGACACATCAAAACGTTTCGTTACCGCTGACTGTTCGGACCGCGACGGCCGGATATATGAATCTCCCCCGGTAACTACCGATATGGACATCCGCGGCAACCGGAAGTGTACGGCCTGTGGCGCCCGGTGGTCGTACTACGAAACCGGCGAGATTGTCTGCCCGGAGTGTGGGTCGTTGAAAAGCGTCGGCACCGACGACCGCCAGACGCACACCGCCGGGGCGGCTGACCTCGACCTGACGGACGTTATCGCCGATATCGACACTGCGCCGACCCGAGAGATTGCCGACGCTGCTGCCGATGAAGCCGCGTCCTACATTCGGACTGTGGGCTTCATCGACGCCGGGTCGTTGCGTCCCTTGTCGGAAACCTACGTGGGCGCGTGTGAACTCCGCCGCGTCGGTCGAACGCTCGGTCGACTGCTCACTATCGATACTGACGAGGAACTGTACTTTCTGTCCTTGCTCCGCGGCGTTGCTGACGGTGAACGCCCCCCGTCCGGCGAGGTTCCCGACGCCCTCCGTCCAGAGCGTGGACTGGCCGCCACCGCTGCTGTCGACGCCTATCTCACCGACCTCCGGCGGCAATACGCCGAGCGCGAACCACCGGTCGACCGGGCGCTCTCGTGGGTAACGACCGAAAAGAAACGAATTGAAGCCCTCGATGGCGACGTTGCTCCGACCGACGCCGACCGACTCGTCAGGACTGTCCAGGATGTGAGCGAGTATCTCCGGACCGGCGACGAGTCGGCACTTGCGCGTGCACTCGACGGCGTCGACTCGGGAGTCCGCTGAGTTCGGTGTTGCCCGTCTGTTCGGCCCCAATCGTTAACACGGCCGATACTAATTATCCACTCACAACGTAGTCGGGGGTCAGGAGTGAGTAACCACGGTCGTTCGGTAGTTGTCGGTCCATGGATAGTTGGGTGCCAGAGATGTCAACAGAACAGCCACAAACGGAGGCGTTATACAAAATTTCACTGTCGATCCGCAAGCGCGAGTGCCTCGCTGACACGGCGCGGGAGGCAGTCGCTGCCTACGTCGAGCACCTCGGCTGTTCACTGGGCGTCGTGTTCGAGTACACTGGCTCCGGGCAGGTTCCGTACAACTCCGTCGGAGCAGTTCCCGACACCAGCCACGAGCTGGCGAGCTACGAGGCCGCCCGTGAGCGCCTCGCGCGCTGGCAGGACCAGCCCGACGCCGAGCGCGACTCACTCCCACTGTCAGGAACGGCCGGGTCGGAGCCGTACTGGCTGTTCGACCTGCCGGAATTTGGCGTGATACTGCTGGCCGGTGGCAACCTGACCGACGCGACGGCGTCGGCGCTGACCGACCTCAACCAGAACCTTGCGGCGGCCTGCCGAGCGGCCCGAGAAACCGAACGTCTCCGTGGCGAGCGCGACCGACTTGGCGTCATTTTCGATACGATTCAGGAGCCAATCATCACCGCGAACTACGTTGACGGTGAACCGATTATCCAGCGCGCCAACGACCGCTTTCTCGACGTGTTCGGCTACGACGAACCAACGGTGCTCGGCGCGAACGTCAACGACCTGACCGTGCCCGATGACGAAACGACATGGACGGAAGCGGACGGCATCGACGCCCAGCTCGACAACGGCGAGCCAATCACCCGCGAGATACGGCGCAAGGCTGCCGACGGGATGCGTGATTTCCTTCTGCGAGCAGCCCCGGTTGACCCGGGCGGCGTCGAGGAATACGTCGGCATCTACGTCGACATCACAGAGAACAAAATCAGGCAGCGGCGCTTCGAGTGGCTCTACACTGAGGCCCAGGCCATCCTCGGCAGTACGGACACCGAGATGATCTGTGAACACACCCTCGACGCCGCGCACGAACTCGTCGACTTCGCCCGTGGGGCTGTCTACCTCTACGACCGGGAGACCGAAGGGCTCGTTCCCGCCGTCACCGCCGAACACGACGGCGGCGACCACGCCTGGGTGCCCTACACTGAACAGGGAAGTATCGCCTGGGAGGTCTACCGCAGTGGTCCGCGCTGGTTCGAGGACCTCTCGAACTGTGAGCTGACCGTTCCGTGTGGCGATACGGAGGGCAGTTCGCTGTCCGTTCCGCTGGGCGAACACGGCGTGTTGATGATGGCCACCGAACAGCCAGGGCTGTTCGACGAGACGGACTTCCAGGTGACGAAACTGCTCGGGGTCATCGTCGAGGTTGCGCTCGACCGGGCGCAACGCGAACACGGCCTCGAGGCGGTCCAGTCGATTACGCGGCGCATCCTCGACGCCGAGGACCACGAGGAGGCAGCCCGGGGTGTCCTCGAACGACTCCCCGAGACGCTCGATATGCCGCTGTCTGCGATCTGGCAGTACGACGCAACGACAGACGTTCTCGAGCCAATTGCGACGACTGACGCCGCGCTGGAGCTAATCGACGAAATGCCGGTCTTCGCCGACGGCGATAGCATCGCGTGGCGAGCGTTCAAAGATGGCGAGACGAAACTCGTCGGCGATGTCCTGGCTCACGAAGATGTCTACAACGACGACACGGCGTTCAATTCGGAGATTGTCATGCCGCTGGGCGAGTTCGGCGTTCTCACGACGGCGTCGACGCGCCGTGGGAGTTTCACCGAGGCCGAACGCCGACTGCTCGAAACGCTCGCGGGCAACGTCGAGACGGCAATGCGCCTCGTCAGCCGCCGCCACGAACGCGACCTGCTCGACCAGGTTATCGCGAGAGTATTACGACACAACCTGCGTAACGACCTCAACGTGATTCAGGGCCACGCCAGAGAACTGCCGGACACCCCGGAGGTTGCACCGCACGCACAGGCGATCATCGAGCACTGCAGCGACCTCCAGAAAACCGCCCAGAATGCCCGGCGGATGCGCGAAATTGTCGATTCGAGCGGTGACATGACGGCCATCTCGTTGCCCGAGGCCGTCGACCACGCTCTCCGGCGAGTCACCGACAGCTTCCCAGACACGGATATCACCGTCGACATTGCAGCAACGCCAGCGGTTGTCGCTCACCCTGCGCTGCCGACCGCAATCGAGCAGTTACTGGAAAACAGCGTCGAACACGCTACCGTCCCGCCAGCGGAAGTCTGCGTAACGGTCCGCGTCTACGAGGACGACGGTTGTGCCGTCGTCGAACTCACAGACAACGGCCCTGGCATCCCACAGGACGAACTGGATATCCTCGCCCAGCACGGCGAGTCAGCGCTCGAACACGGCTCCGGTGCTGGCCTCTGGATGGTCGACCGCGTCGTCGAGTACTCGAACGCAACTATCGAGTTCAACACCGACGACGGGACGACCGTTCGACTCCGGTTCGACCCCGCCTAGGGGAGTGCAACGTCGACGCCGGAGTGGCGACTCGCCGCCTTGACAGTGTTGTACAACAGCATCGCTCGCGTCATCGGCCCAACGCCGCCGGGAACTGGCGTGATTGCGCTGGCTTTCTCGCTGGCGCTCTCGAAGTCGACGTCACCGACGAGTTCGTACCCCTTCTCGTTGTCAGCGTCGACGCGGTTGATTCCCACGTCGATGACGACGACGCCCTCTGAAAGCATCGAGCCGTCGATGAACTCCGGGACACCCGTCGCCGCGACGAGGATGTCGGCCTGGCGTGTCTTCTCTGCGAGGTCGTCCGTCCGAGAGTGACAGACTGTCGTCGTTGCGTTGCCGCCGGGCGCTTTCTGGATGAATAGGTTGGCCATTGGCTTGCCGACGATCCGTGACCGGCCAACGACGACGGCGTCTTTCCCTTCGGTGTCGATACCTTCGGCTTCCAGCAGTTTCTGGATGCCGTGGGGTGTGCAGGGCTTGTACCGCGGGTAGCCGGCGACCAGCCGACCGACGTTTGCGGGGTGGAAGCCGTCGACATCTTTCTCGGGGTCGATTCGTTCGAGCACCTCGCGGTAATCGACGTGGTCGGCCACCGGCGACTGGACGAGAATCCCGTCAACATCGTCCTCGTCGTTCAACTCCGCGATGGTCTCGAACAACTCTTCGGCCGGTTCGTCGACGCCGATTTCGATGTCTCGGGCGTTGATACCGAGTTCTTCGCAGTCGTTCTGTTTCATCGAAACGTACGTCTCACTCGCGGGGTCGGGACTCATCAGGACAGTCGCCAGTGTTGGCCGGTGGTCGGCGTCGGCAAGTGTGTCGACGGCCGACTGCAGTTCTGCGCGCAGGTCGGCGGCGACGGCCTCACCGTCAATCAGGTCGCTCATATCGAATACAGCGGTGGCCCCAGTCTTGAACGTCCCGGATTCTTCCGTCCGGGAACTGTGCTTCGAGCCCCATCTCGTGGTGATAGTTACACTTTTATGTAGTTGCGGGGCATAGCGATAAGTTAGCAATACCACTCACCGCTTGTGGCGGGCTGGGGGTTGTCCACGGCATGCATGCATCGACAGAGGCCGCGACAGTCGCATACGTTACAGCGACAGCGTCGCCAGCCGACTTTGAGTTTAACGCGACGACAGTGACGCTTCCGGCCGACACCGACGACATCCACACACAGCTTCCCGCAGAGTTGACCTGTGTGCTCCTCGCCGCCGACATTCCGACTGAACGGCGACTTGGGACACTGCGGGCGATTCAACGCGAGCGCCAGGACCTCCCAGTGATTGTCTTCACCGACGGTGCTGACGAGCACTTTGTCGACCGACTCTTTCAGGCTGGTGCGACAGACGTACTCCTCTCGACGGCTCAGGAGACGCCGCCGTCGCTGCTGCGGCGACGGATCGACGCCGTCAGCGAGGCTGACGCCGCCGAACGACAGCGCCAGTCAGTGCTCGAACGCTACGAGACACTGCTCGACACTGCTGGTGACGCAATCTATCAGGTCGACCTCGACGGCCGTATGGTCGAGGCAAATCAGGCGTCTGCGGAGCTTCTTGGCTACGACCGCGACGACCTGATCGGCACGCATATCTCCGAGTTACTCGACGAGGAATCCCTAGAGAAGGGCCAGGAACTCGGCCGCAAGCAGCTTGCCGGCGACGCCGAGGACGTCACGACCATCACACTCGGGTTCGAGCCCCGTGAAGGGCAGGTCATCCCGTGCCGAGCGCGCATTTCGACGGTTCGAGAGGGTGGCTCTGTCGTTGGCTGGGTCGGCGTTGCGCGGGACGTGCGCGCCCGGCGCGAACGAGAGGCGGAACTCGAACGGACCCGAGAACTGCTCACGAACGCCGAACATCTCGGCGACGTCGGTGTCTGGGAAATCGACCCCGAAGCGGACACGCTGTTCTGGTCCGATGGCGCGCGCCGTATCCGCGGCGCGAGCGAGGAACTCGAACCGACGACAGAGAATGTCCTCGAGTTCTACCACCCCGAGGACCGCGACCGGATCTCTGCACTCGTTCAGGAGTGTCAGGACACCGGCGACTCGTTCAGTACCAAAGCACGGATTATCACCGCCGACGGCGACGAGCGGTGGGTGCACGTGCAGGCTGAAGGTATCGACGCTGGCCGGGACTCCTACAACGTCCGTGGCTACATTCAGGATATCACCGAGCGCGTCGAGCGCGAGCAGGCACTGCAGGCCGAGCGGGACCTGATCGAGCAGATTCTCGAAATCAGTCCCATCGGCATCATGTCCATCGGCACCGACGGCCGGATTGTCCGTGCCAACGAGCAGGCCGCGAACATCTTCGGTGCGCCGGAGACGACCCTCGAGGGCGCACACTTCACCGGCGAGGGCGTCCGGGTGTTCACACCTGACGGCACTGAACTCGAACCGGACGAATATCCGGTTAGACGGATTCTCGACGACGGCGAGACGGTCCACGACGAGCGACTCGTCATCGAACGACCCGACGGCGAGCGCCGGACAATCGAACTCGACGCGGTTCCACTGCGTGAGGACGGTGAGGTCAGGCAGGCAATTTTGACCTTCGACGACGTGAGCGAGGATGTCGAACGCGAGACGCGACTGACCGAGCAACGGAACGAACTCGCCCAACTCGACCACATCAACCGGATCATCCGCGGCGTCGACCAGGCGCTGTTGGGCGCGGAGAGCCGCGAAGAAATTGTCGAGGCAGTCTGTAAACACCTCTGCTCGTCGAACCGATACCGTTTCGCTATCGCCGTCGACCTCGTTGACGGCCGACTCGAACCGGAGGCGTGGGCCGGCCCCGCCGAGACGTATATCGAGTCGGTCACGCCGACCACCAAGGAGACTGTCGAGAGCTGTGTGGCGACCGAAGCCATCCGGACCCAGACTGTCTCTGCCCGCCAGAGCATCGCCGACGACGTTGCCGGACCGGGTCAGTGGCAGCAGGCGGCACTGGACGCCGGCGTCAGGTCGGTTGTCGGAATTCCAATCGTCTACGAGGGCCAGTCCTACGGCGCAATCCTCGTCTACGCGCCGTTCGAGGATTTCGTCACCGAGCGAGAACTCGACGTGCTCGGCGAACTCGGCGAGACAGTCGGTTACGCCATCGCTGCGGTGCGCCGCCGCGAACGCGAGCAAATCCTCACCTCACTGTACGAAACCACACAGGACCTGCTGGCTGCTGAGACTGAACAGCAGGTCGCCGATGTTGTTGTCGACGCCGCCAGCGACGTGCTCGAACCGCCCGGTGTGGGTATCTTCCTGTTCGACGACGACCGCAACGTGCTCGCGCCCACGTCGACGACCGACGAACTGCTCAGGTACTACGGCGATGTGACGGAGTTTGGCCCCAGCCAGCCCGACGCGGTCACGTGGCAGGCCTACGCCTCCGGCGAGACACAGTTCTACCACGACATCCGGGAGTCAGACCACCTCGCGTACCCCGGAACTGACGCCCGGAGCACGCTGTTGATTCCGCTGGGTGAACACGGTGTCTTCGTCGTCTCCTCGCCCAATCGCGGCGTCTTCAGCGAGGCGAAACGCCGGCTCATCGGGCTGCTCGCGACTACCACCGAGGCGGCGCTGGACCGTGTCGCCGGCCGCGCAGATATCCGCGAGCGTGACCGAGAACTCGCCGCCCGTGCCGAGCGCGTCGACCAACTCGAACACGCGCTGGGACTGCTCCGCGGGACGGTCGACTTGCTCGGCGAGGCGAGCACCCGGGCCGAACTCGAACGGCGAACCTGTGAGCGGATTGCTGACGCCGATGGGACCGTTTTCGCGTGGATTGGCCGCCTCCCGCCGGACGAAAACCGTATCGAACCGACGACGTGGGCCGGCGACGCCGACGATTATCTCGACACTGTTTCGCTTGCCTTTGGCGGCGACGAGCCCGCAGTCCGGGCCGCTCAGTCCGGCGAGTTCGTCTCCGTTGCCGACGTAACCGACCGACTGCAGTCCCAGGACTGGGCACGAGCAGGAACCAACCGCGGCGTTCAGTCCGCCGCCGCTGTCCCACTCGTCCACGGCGAGACAACCTACGGCGTGCTTGCAGTCTACGCCAGCGAACCCGAAGCCTTCGAGGAGCCCGTCCGCTCGGTGCTCGACCAGTTGGCCCGAACCCTCGCCTACGGCATCAACGCTGTCGAGATGAATCAGGGAGTGTTGGCCGAGCAACTCACCGAACTGGAGGTGGCTATCGAAACACCCGGTACCTTCCTTAACGCTGTCTCCTCGGTCGCCGGCCAGCCGGTCACCTACCGGGAAATCACGCCGGAGCCGGGCGGCAGCGCGCGTGTACTGTTCGCTCTCGATGACCCGCCGGTCGACGAAATCATGGCCCTCGAAGAGGAGTTCGTTACCGTCGACTCACTGACGCACATCGAACGCGGCGGTGAGCACCTGTTTCGGGCGACGCTGTCCGGCCAGACCGTTGCCGCGACGCTGCTGGACTGCGGGGCTATCCCCCGGAGCGTGGTCGCCGAGGCTGGCGTGACGCGGGCAGTGCTCCGACTCTCCCGAGAAATCGACGTTCGGGTCTTTCTCGAACGCGTCCGCCAGCAGTACCCAGAGACTGAACTCCTCACCCGGACAGATGTCGAGCGCAGTCAGGCCGAAGCGGCGGCGATGGCGACAGCCATCGAGGAGAAACTCACCGACCGCCAGCGCGAGGTACTCGTGACGGCCTACGAGAGTGGCTTCTTCGAGTCGCCCCGGGAGACGACGGGCGAGCAACTGGCCGAACTGCTCGACCTCTCGCAGCCGACAGTCACACACCACCTCCGGGAGGCACAGCGTCGACTCTACGCGGCGATGCTTGACGGTGAGTAAGCCGTTTTCGGCACCCATCTAGATGTTTAGCACCCGTGGAGAGGGGTGCCTTACATCTTAGTAAACATCCCTATACTGATACCCTGTATACAATGAGATGGCGGTGGTGGTGATGGCCGGTCAGTATCCAACCCCCCGGATCACGGCCAAGCCAACCCAGAGGTGCACGCCAGTTCCCGTGTGGCGGGACAACTCATGTGGACATCCCCCCCTTCCCCCCACACATACCTCGCCTGCGGGAGCTGTCCGGTGCAGGCATCATCCCCCCGGTGCCTGTCCGGAGTCGTATCACCTTGTCCCACCGTTTGCGGATCCCCCCCTCTCCCCACCGTTCGATTTTCTACCCCCCTTTCCCCACTTTTCACTGACCCAGAGTAGCACTGCTGTGGTACCCCGTCCAGCTCGCGTTGCTAATCGTGAAACTCCCCCGCAGATTTACCACTCAGCTGCCGGTACCAGTCTTTGACACAACTGTCTATGTCCTCACTCTCCGCACGCACTCGCCTGCGTCAGATTGCTGTTGGGCTGTACCTCTGCTGGCTCGTGGCAGTCGTCCTCTCGATGTTCGGTCGTTTCACCGCGTTTCCGACACTCGAAGCCGTACGACTCGGAATGGTCGTCGGTGCTGGCGTCTTCACTGTCATCGGGGCTGGTCAGATACTCCGCAACCTCGGCGAACGGGCAAAAAAGAGATTTTGATTACTCGTAGAGCGTGAACTCGTCGGTGAGTTCGTCGATACGCTCACTGACCTCGGCTTTGACGTCGTCATCGTCGTGGTTGTCGACGACGCGGTAGATGAGGTCCGCGACTTCGCGGGAGGCTTCCTCGTCGAAGCCTCGCGTGGTGAGTCCGGGGGTGCCTGCACGGATGCCCGAAGGGTTGAACGCCGAGCGCGTCTCGCCCGGGACAGTGTTAGCGTTCAGGACGATGCCAACTTCTTCGAGTGCTTCCTCTGCCTCCTTGCCCGTCGTGTCGGGGTGTGACTCGCGCAGGTCGACGAGAACGAGGTGGTTGTCCGTTCCACCAGAAACCAGCGAGAAGCCGTGTTCTTGCATGCGCTCGCCCAGCGCTTTTGCGTTGTCGACGACCTGCTGGGCGTACTCGTCGAACTCGGGTTCGAGTGCTTCTTTGAAGCCGACGGCCTTGCCGGCGACGTTGTGCATCAGCGGGCCACCCTGTCCGCCGGGGAACACTGCCGGGTCGATGTCGTCGGCGTGTTCTTCGGTCGTCATGATGATGCCGCCGCGACCTGCACGGATGGTCTTGTGCGTGCTGCCGGTGACGAAGTCAGCGACGCCCACGGGCGAGGAGTGGACGCCAGCGGCGACCAGTCCAGTCGTGTGCGCGATGTCGGCGAGGTGGTAGGCGTCGACGCTGTCGGCGACGCGCTGAATCTCCTCGAACTCGATGTCGCGCGGATAGGCGGAGTAGCCCGAAACGATGATGTCTGGCTGGAACTCCTCGGCCGTCTCCTCCAGTCCTTCGTAGTCGATGTAGCCCGTCTCGGCGTCGACCTGATACTGTTCGACGTCGTAGGTCTGGCCGGTGAAATTTGCCGGGTGGCCGTGGCTGAGATGGCCGCCGTGTTCCAGTTCCAGCGAGAGAATCTTGTCACCCGGGTCGAGCACTGCGAGATAGACGCCCATGTTCGCCTGCGTCCCCGAGTGTGGCTGGACGTTGACGTGTTCGGCCCCCCACAGTTCCTTGGCGCGTTCGATTGCCAGTTCCTCGACCGTGTCGGCGTGTTCACAGCCAGCGTAGTACCGCTCGCCAGGATAGCCCTCGGCGTACTTGTTCGTCAACTCAGAACTCTGGGCTTCCATCACTGCTTCGCTGACGTGATTTTCGCTCGCAATCATCGCCAGCGTATCGTTCTGTCGCTCGCGCTCTGCGGTCAGTGCTTCAGCAACGGCCGGGTCCACGTCCCGTACCGTATCGTAGCTCATACGCCTAGTGAGGAATGAATGGGTAATAATCTACCTTTTCGGCGGGGCTGTGGTAGCTGGATACATACGTAGACAGGCCACAAAATATACGCCTCGCAACCCCCGTCGTGAGGAAGAAATCACTCATACTCGGAGTCGTCGCCCTGATCGCTCTCGCTGGCTGTTCCGGCTTGAGCGGCGACCAACCCGGCGTGGACGACGATAGCGACGAAGACAACCCCTCCCCTGACGAAGGCGTCGATACCGACGACGACGGGGAAATCGACCGCGAGTTCGAGACGGAAGTCATCAGCGGCGTCAACAACAACGCCTACTCCTTCGACGTGACGATGGACACCAACTACACCCTCCAGACCGGCGACGTGGTTTTGGTCGAGTATCCCGACGTGGACAACCCGGACGAACCCGGCGAGTACACCGTCGAAACGCGGCTGAACGACCAGCAGATGGCCGACGCGACCGTCTCGATCGAATAACAAAAGTCGGTCCCCAACCGATAGCCGTTACTCCTTCTCTCCCGCACCGACAGCGGCCTCGCCGACTGGTTCCTGGCCTTCGATGACCTCCTGGCCTCCCATGTACGGCTGCAACGGTTCGGGAATATCGACAGTGCCGTCCTCGTTCTGGTAGTACTCGAGCAGCGCGACCATCACGCGGGGCAGCGCCAGTCCCGACGCATTGAGCGTGTGTAGATACTCGGCGGATTCGTGTCGCTCTGGGCGGTATCGCAGACCGATTCGGCGGGCCTGGAACTCCTCGAAGTTCGAGGCGCTGGAGACTTCGAGCCAGCGACCGCCGCGGTCCGGCCCGTGGTCCATATCGTCGGCGGGTGCCCACACCTCGATATCGTAGGTCCGCGCGGAAGCGAAGGTCAGGTCACCGCCACAGAGGAGGACGACGCGGTAGGGCAGTCCCAGCCGTTTCAGGACTTCCTCGGCCTCGACGACAAGTTCGTCCAAGCGGTCGTCGCTGTCCTCGGGTTCGACGAAGTTGACGAGTTCGACCTTGTTGAACTGGTGGACGCGGGCGAGCCCTCGCGTTTCAGTCCCGTGCTCGCCGGCCTCCCGCCGGAAGTTCGGCGTATAGGCCTGGTGCTTAATCGGCAAGTCGTCGGAGAGCATGATTTCGTCGCGGTACATGTTTGTCACGGGGACTTCCGCGGTCGGACAGAGCCACAGGTCGTCGTCGTCGTACTCCTCTTCGTTGCGGTTGCCGATGCGGTAGGCGTCCTCAGAAAATTTGGGGAGTTGGCTCGTCCCGGTCATCGACTCGCTGCTGACCGGAATCGGTGGGAAGACCTCAGAGTAGCCCTGTTCGCGGTGGATGTCCCGCATGAACTGAATCAACGCGTGCTCTAAGCGGGCGGCCTCGCCTTTCAGGAAATAGAAGCCACCACCGGTGACCTTCGCTCCACGGTCGAAATCGAGGATATCCAGTTCTTCGCCGATGTCGTAGTGCGGGGCCATGTCGTCGGGCAACTCTCGCACGTCGTCGAAACCGTGGCGGCGAACTTCCTCGTTGTCGCTCTCGTCTTCGCCCTCGGGGATGTCGTCCTGTGGGACGTTCGGGAGTTCGAGGAGTCGCTGGTCGAGTTCTTCCTTGAGTTCGGCGGCCTCGTCCTCGATATCCTGGAGTTCGTCTTTGAGTTCTTGGGAGCGCTCGATGGCTTCCTGGGCCTCCTCGTCTTTTCCCTCCTGTTTCAGTTCGCCAATCGTGCTGCTGACCTTGTTGCGCTCGTGGCGCAGGTCGTCACCGCGGGATTTCAGCTCCCGCCACTGTTCGTCGATTTCGAGAAGTTCCGTCAGTTGGGTGTCGTCCTCGCCCCGGAGTTTCAGGCCTTCTCGGACCACTTCGGGGTTCTCGCGGACGAACTGCCTGCTCAACATGGTTGTCCGTTCGCCTCGATGTTGCAAAACCGTTGCCGTTCGGACTCAGTCCTGTTCGTCTCGTCTGTCTTCGATTCTTGTCGTGGTGAATCCGGCCTCCCGGAGGGTAATGACGACCGCCGACGACCCCGAACTGTGCAGCGGGACCTCGTGGCTGTCCGCCAGTTCTTGTTCGCCGTCGACCGTGACGGTCAGCGAGAGCGTCCCGAGGTCCCGAACACTGCGCACGCCCCAGATTTCGCCGGGCTTGATCTGCCACGGCCCGTGACACATTCCCGTTCCATCGAGGTCGTACTCGACGGTGACCTCGTGGGTCTCCTCGCGTTCGTTTCTGACTTCGATCTGGTGGTCTGGGTCGGCCCCAATCAGCGGGACGCGCCTGATGTAGCCGAGTTTGACCGCCGCAACCGTCGCGCCGACTGCCGCGGTGACGCCGCCGACCGCGCCCGCGATGAGATACCGTCGGTCCATGGCTGTGCGTACTCCCATCGGTCATATGTGTGTTTGGTCCGCGACCGACCAGTACAATTTTGACTATTGGCCCCCTCCGGTCAGGATATGGATTACGAGGAAGTCGAGGGCGCCCGCGAGTACGTGGCACGACTTGACCACGGCCGAGACTGGCGCGGACAGATCGAGGATTTCGCCGAGGACGAAGGCATCGACGCAGCATTTTTCTACGGACTTGGTGCCGTGCAGGACGCTGAACTACTCTTTTACGACCAGGACGAGCAGGTCTACGACAGCATCGTCTTCGACGAACCATTCGAGGTTGCGCCCGCCGTCGGGAACATCTCCTGGCTCGACGACGAGCGCTTCGCGCACACCCACATGACGCTCTCTCGCGAGGACGGCAGCACTGTTGCTGGCCACCTCGACGCTGCGACGACCTTCGCCGGCGAACTGTACGTTCGAGAGTTCGACACGACACTCGAACGCGAACACGACGCAGAAACTGACCTGGACCTCTGGGGTCTGTAAGGGATGCGACCGGCAGACGAACGGTACTTCGACGAACTCGAAACGGAACTCGACGAGGCGATAGCTGTCGCCAGCGAGGCCCGCGAACGCGGCGGTGACCCAACGACCGATGTGGAGATTCCGACCGCGCGCGACATGGCAGACCGCGTCGAGAACATCCTCGGTATCGACGGCGTCGCCGAACGCGTCCGAGAACTCGAAGGCGAGATGTCTCGCGAGGAAGCGGCGCTCGAACTCGTCGAGGACTTCGTCGAAGGCACTGTTGGTGACTACGACTCCCGCGCGGGGAAAATCGAGGGTGCGGTCCGGACCGCCGTTGCGCTGCTCACGGAGGGCGTCGTCGCTGCGCCAATCGAGGGCATCGACCGCGTCGAAATTCTCGACAACGACGATGGCTCTGAGTTCATCAACATCTACTACGCCGGCCCGATTCGGTCGGCAGGCGGAACCGCACAGGCGCTGTCGGTGCTCGTGGCTGACTACGCGCGCGCTCTGCTGGGCATCGACGAGTACAAACCCCGAGACGACGAGGTCGACCGCTACGCCGAAGAGGTCGAACTGTACGACAACGAAACGGGACTGCAGTATGCCCCCAAGGAGAAGGAAGCGAAATTTATCGCCGGGAATATGCCGATTATGCTCGACGGTGAGGCGACCGGCGACGAGGAAGTCTCTGGCTTCCGGGACCTCGAACGCGTGGCCACGAACTCCGCTCGTGGCGGGATGTGTCTGGTTTTCGGCGAGGGTATCGCGCTGAAAGCGCCGAAGATTCAGCGCTACACCCGCAGTCTCGACGAAGTCGAGTGGCCGTGGCTGCAGGACCTCATCGACGGCAACTACGGCGACGGCGACGACGAGGACGACGCCGACGAGTCCGAAGACGACGACTCGGCCGCAGAAGACGAAGTTGACGAGGCCGACGAGCAGGACGGCCCACCGCGTGCGGACAAGTCCAAAAAATACCTGCAGGACCTCATCGCCGGCCGACCGGTTTTCTCACACCCAAGCGAAACTGGCGGGTTCCGACTCCGATATGGGCGAGCGCGCAACCACGGCCACGCCACTGCGGGGGTCCATCCGGCGACGATGCACCTCGTGGACGACTTCCTCGCAACTGGGACGCAGGCCAAAACTGAACGGCCGGGCAAGGCTGCCGGTATCGTCCCAGTCGATTCCATCGAAGGGCCGACTGTCAGACTCGCTAACGGCGATGTCCGGCGGATTGATGACGCTGAGGAAGCGCTGGAAATCAGAAATGGCGTCGAGAAAATCCTCGACCTCGGCGAGTATCTTGTCAACTACGGCGAGTTCGTCGAGAACAATCACTCACTCGCGCCCGCGGGCTACGCCGTCGAGTGGTGGATTCAGGAGTTCGAGGACGCTGGCGCGCCGGTCCAGGCGATGCGTGACGACGTGGCCGTCGACCTCGACCATCCGAGCCCAGACCACGCGCTGGAGTGGACCGAGAGCTACGACGCGCCGCTACACCCGGAGTACACCTACCTCTGGCACGACCTGAGCGTCACGGCACTCGACGGACTCGCCGACGCGATTGCCGAGGGCGAGATTGCGGCAACGGACGGGGCTACTCGCCAACCAGCCCCGAACGCATCCGGCCAGAACGACACCTTGGTCGTCGAGAACACGCTCGACGTGCGCGACGCACTCGAAGCGCTGCTTGTCGAACACTCACAGCGAGGTGACACCATCGAGATTCCCGTCTGGCGACCGATGCTCCGAACGCTGGGACTCGATGACGACCTCCAGCGAACGTGGTCGCTGTCCGACCTCTCCGCCGAGGCGCGAAACTACGCTGACGGCGAGAACGCAATTCGTGCGGTCAACGAACTCGCGCCGTTCACTGTCCGCGAACGCGCACCGACCCGCATCGGCAACCGGATGGGCCGACCGGAGAAATCCGAGGAACGAGAACTCTCGCCGGCCGTCCACACGCTCTTCCCGATTGGCGAGGCTGGTGGCAACCAGCGCGATGTCGCCGCCGCTGCGACCCACGGCGATTCCGTCGAGGGCACACAGGGCGATGTCGAGGTGCAGGTCGGCCGCCGGGAGTGTGTCGACTGCGGGACCGAGACCCACCGCCCGCGCTGTCCCGACTGTGGCGGTATCGCTGCGCCAGTCTACGTCTGTCCCGACTGTGATAGCCGAATCGACCCCGACGAGTCGGGCCGCGCCGAGTGTAGCCGCTGTGAGACGCTTGCCTCTCCGACACAGACGAAGACCCTCGATATCCACGAGGAACTGCAATCAGCACTGGCGAACGTCGGCGAGCGACCCGCAGCCTACGACACGCTCAAAGCAGTCAAGGGACTTTCCTCGAAGGAAAAAACACCCGAACCGCTAGAGAAAGGCATTCTCCGGGCGAAACACGACGTGTCGGCGTTCAAAGACGGGACGGTTCGCTACGATATGACCGACCTGCCGGTGACTTCGGTCCGACCTGCCGAACTCGACGTGACCGTCGAGGACCTGCAGGAGTTGGGCTACACCGAGGACATCCGCGGCGACCCGCTGCACCACGAGGAGCAGCTGGTCGAACTCAACGTACAGGACGTGGTACTCTCTGACGGCGCGGCCGAACACATGCTCAAGACGGCTGATTTCGTCGATGACCTGCTGGAGCAGTACTACGGACTGGACCCGTACTACGAGTTCGAGGACCGCCAGGACCTGGTCGGCGAACTCGTCTTCGGGATGGCACCGCACACGAGCGCCGCAACTGTCGGACGAGTAATTGGGTTTACCTCGGCAGCCGTCGGATACGCGCATCCGTACTTTCACGCCGCGAAACGACGGAATTGCTTCCACCCGGAGACAGAACTCAGATATGTCGATGACGGTGACATCCGAGAAGTAAGTATCGAGGCGTTCGTTGAACGGCGACTCGATAACCCCGAAGAAGACGAGTTTGGAGTGCTTGTCGAAGAACTCGATGGAGACGAAGAGGTCAGAACGCTGACTGACGACGGACGCTGGACGACCAGACCAGTTGAAGCAGTCTCAAAACACCCCGCGCCGGACCACCTCGTTCGACTCGAAACCGAGGCCGGCCGGACACTCACGGTTACGCCTGACCACGAACTCTGTCGGTGGCGTGGACGGGCAGAGTCTGTCGAAGCACACCGGATTTCGGTCGGTGACCAGATACCGGAAGCCACCGGTCCAGATTCACCGCGAACGGAGACTAATCTGTCAGCATCTGCCGACGGTGGACAGCCAGAACTCGATACAGTCTCACAGGTAGAATTCGTTTCGACCGATATCGACTATACCTACTGTCTCACCGTCGCTGACACCAACCGGGTCGTCGTAAATGGTCTTGCGTCGGCTCAGTGCGACGGTGACGAAGATTGCGTCATGCTGTTGCTCGACGGCTTGCTCAACTTCAGCAAACAGTACCTCCCGGACCAGCGTGGGGGAAGCGTCGCCGAAGACTCCCGACTCGTCGCTGTCGACCCCGACGGCGACGTTCGGTTCATGACCTTCGGGGAGTTTTGGAACGAACTCGACGCCCCGACGGAAACAGATGGCAAGTTCCGCAAGCGAACCTGTGCGTCTGAAGGGTGGCAGACGTACGCCTTCGACGAGGAACACGCTGCCAGTCTCCAGCCAATCGAGAAGGCAATCCGGTACGAGGCTACGGACGACGACACGCTCCTGCGAATCGAGACGCAGTTCGGGCGGACCCTCGATATCACCGACGACCACAGTCTCTTCAGATACGACGACGGTATCGAAGAGGTCTCTGGAGCAGCTCTGACGGAAGGGGACTTGGTCGTCGCGCCTCGTGAACTTCCGGTCGACGAACGCACGACGACAATTGACGTCCCGGCGTGTCTCGACGATCCGTACGTCATCATCGACGACCATGTCGAAGACATACTCACGACGGCATGGGAGACAACCCAGACTGGTAGTCCGACACATCAGGCGTTCCGCTCCGGGCTCGCGTACAGACTCGACCGCTCGAAAATCGGACTTGGCCGGTTCGAGACGATTCTCGACCACTCCGACTTCGAGCCTCCCCGTGAGATTCGCATTGGACTCCCGGGCTCCGAAGATGGCATCGCCCGACAGATCGAAGTCGACGAGGACTTCGCTTGGTTACTCGGGCTGTTCGTCGCCGAAGGATCTCTGTCGAGCGTCTGTCCGGCGATTCACAACAGCGACGAGGAAATCGTCGACGAGGCCGTTCGGAGAGGTGAGCAGGCGCTCGGGTTTGAGCCCCGGACCCGATGGTCGAACCAGGCCTACGAGGTTCGATTCCCGGCGGTCTTTCGCGAAGTGCTCTACGAACTCGGCTTCGAGAACCGTGACACGTACAGTGCCAGTGAGAAAGTCGTCCCCGAGTGTATCCTCGACGCGCCGCGCGAGGTTGTGCTCTCGTTTCTTCGTGGATTTCTGGCGGGCGACGGGAGTACGCCAAGTGACGACAACGTGACGACATTTGCGTTCCACACGACGAGCGAAGACGTCAAGGACGGCCTCGTGTACCTCCTCCATCGCCTCGGACTCGTCGCCAATATCTCCCTGCGGGAACGCGGCGAGCGGCGGCAACCGATATACAGCGTGACCGTCTCTGGCGGTGCCGACGACAACCCGCTTCGCCGAATACTGAACGGAGAGTCACCGTACCAGCCGAAGAGTCTGGTTATCTCGGTTCCAGACGCGCTGTGGGACCTCCGTGAGATGGCTATTCCGGGTATCAAGCAGCTGATTCCAAAGTATCTGAAACGCAGAGAGAACATCTCACTCGAAAAACTCGGCGAGATTGTCGACGAACTCGACACGATGGCGCTCCCGAACGAGGCAACCGAACCGCTCGACCGGCTCCGGACGCTCGTTGACGGTGACCTCTCGTATCTCCGGATTGAAAACATCCAGCGGGTCGATTACGACGGCTATCTGTATGACCTGCAGGTCGGTGGAGAACCGATCTTCACCGCAAACTGGCTGTACGCTCACAACTCGATGGACGCGCCGCTGGTGATGTCCTCCCGAATCGACCCCACCGAAATCGACGACGAGGCGCACAACATCGACATCATGGAGTCCTATCCGCGGGAGTTCTACGAAGCCACTCGGGAGATGGCCGACCCCGAGGATGTCGAAGACATCATGAAAATTGCCGAGGAGACGCTCGGCACCGACCGGGAGTACACCGAATTCGCGCACAGTCACGACACCACAAACATCGCCGCCGGACCTGACCTGTCGGCCTACAAGACGCTGGGGTCGATGCAAGACAAGATGGACGCCCAGCTGGCGCTGTCGCGCAAACTCCGTGCAGTCGACGAATCTGACGTGGCCGAGCGAATTATCGAGTTCCACTTCCTGCCGGACCTGCTCGGCAACCTCAAGGCATTCTCCAGCCAGGAGTTCCGCTGTCTGGACTGCGGGAAAAAGTACCGCCGTGCGCCGCTCACAGGCGATTGCCGGGAGTGTGGCGGCGGAATCAACCTGACTGTCCACGAAGGCTCGGTTAACAAGTACATGGACACCGCAATTACCGTCGCCGAGGAGTTCGGTGCAGACGAGTACACCAAACAACGTCTCCAGATTCTCGAAACACGGATCGACCGTATTTTCGAGAATGACAACAACAAACAGTCTGGCATCGCGGACTTCATGTAACCGGTTGCCACAGGTAACGCTTATTTCCTCCTCGCACCAACTATCAGTCATGCCAGAAGAAGTTCTGTTCGAGACCGAGCAGTCACAGTCCCGCAGCGAGATTGCCACCTACCTCCGCAGTGTTGCAGACTCACTTGAGACGGGTGGGCCACTCGCGCTTTCCGCCGGCGACCAGTCCGTCGAACTCGACCCCACCGACCCCTCGACCTTCGAGGTGAAAGCCGAACGCGAAGGGCCAGCAGACAGCCTCGGCGAACTGAGCGTCGAGTTCGAAATCGAGTGGGACGAGGGCGACGACGGCGACGGCGAACTCCGCATCGAGTAGGCTCGTTTCCCAGCGAGAAACCGCTCGGGTGGATTTATCATTGCTTCGTATCATGACCAACTATGCACCCGGAGCTGTTGGCTGCGGTTCGCCGGCGTCTCTCACTGCGGACCGGGGTGCTGTGGCTCCTTTCGCTCGCCGTCGTCTACTATTTCACGTCCAATCTGGCGATGGTTGTCGGCATCGCGACGGCGTACTTGTTCGTCGGGACGACGGACCTGCTCGCGGACCTGCCGGGAGTCGACGAGCGGTGGGTGAAAGCCGGGTTTGCGGTCACCCTCGGCGCTGCCAGCACCGCCTGGCTCTGGTACACGCTGTTCGTGACCGGCGGACAGGCGTGGCTCCCGCTCGCCGCCGTCGTCGCGAGCGTGTGGTTCATCTTTGATGTCCGGGCGGATTTCGTCCAGAACCGACGACTCGACACGAGTGAGGGGTTCGAGGACCTGACCAGCACCGAGGCAATGCTGGTCATGCAACACGCACACCTCGTCGTCCAGACACTCCAAGACGAGCCGATGACCGTTCCGGAACTCGCGACGGCCTGTGATCTGACTGCCTCGCGGGTCGAGGATGTGATCGACATCGCCAGCGAGGATGGCACTATTTACCCGGTCGACCCAGACGCCGAGCAGTCACGGTACGCCGTCGACGACCAGCAACTGGGTGTGAGCGGGCTAGGTCGGCAGGCCGTTGGCGGTTTTTCTGGACTACTTGGTCGTGTTGTTCGCCCGTTCACCGACCAGTTCTAACCCACCGTCTCCGCTGTGAAGCAGTTGTGCCGTCGCGGGTCTGGGTTCGTCCGCGCGGCGGAAAGACTATTATCCAGTGTCGCGACAGTTTACACGATGTCTACGAAACTCAAACTCGCTATTGCACTGGTCGCTATCGCCCTGGTCTACAAGCTTGTCAGCAGCGAGTAATCTCAGGGACAGTACCGTTTGCAACCAACAGTCTTCTCGAATCCCTTAGGGGGCTTCACCCCAATTACTGGGTATGTACGGACTCGTCACGCGAAACGAAGAGGAGGTGACCTGGGAGGAGTTCGACCGGACGTTTTTCGAGATGAAAGACGTGACTGGTCGCGCCACCGAACCGGTCGCCGGAGCTGTCAATATGATTTCTGCGTTCGGGGACAACGCCGCCGTCGAGGGCGACCCGACGCTCGCCCCTATCGACGACTTCGGCACGCCAGCGACCCGCGAACGCCCGTACTTCGACTGGGACTACGTCTGTCCCTCGAAGGACACCTACCGCGAGGGCATCCTCGAAATGGTCGAAGACGCCGCCGCAGTCAACGAAGATGTTCGACTCGACGACGTTGGTTTCCCACGCGAGGAGTACTGCCACTGTGAGCACTGCAACCAGGCATTGGCCGAAAGTGACGCCGAGGACCGACAGGAATACCGCAGACAACGCATCACCGACTTTGTCGCCGACGCACGCGAGCGCGTGCCGGGTGACCTCTATCTGACGCTGTATCCCGACCCCTATCCCGGCCATCTCGACGCCCGCAGCGGACTCGACGTAGACGCGCTGTCGGAGTATGTCGACGAGTTCGTCGTTCCAATTTACGACATGGCTTACGAGACGACCTACTGGGTCGAAGTCATCGCCAAGGGATTCCAGGACCGACTCGACACGCCGTTTAGCATCGAACTCTACGCGATCAATATCGACGTGGACAATCTGATCAAAGTGATGGACGTGGCGGACGAGTATGCAAAGTCTGTGCTCTTTGGCTACGAGGCGGGCAACGCCCGCGCCGCAATCCGGCGCAAGCGCGCGGACAACCGCGAGGGCGTAGACCACGACCCCGGAGAGTAATCACTCCAGACAGTGGCGGTCACGCCAGCGTTGTAACTGCTCGCGGTCACGCGTATCTGTCGGCAACTCGGCGAACCACTCGGCCGCGGAGATTTCATCGTCTGGGTCCTGTACTGACGGTTCGCGGTGCTCGTTCACCCGGCGCTCAAAAATCGGCAACACACCCCACGTCGAGTACTCATCGCAGACGAAGGTGACACGCCCAAGTAGTGTGAGGCCGCGGAACTGCCCATCGATGCCCGCTTCTTCCTGCAGTTCGCGCCGTGCTGCCTCGTGAAACTGTTCGTCGCCGTCGGCACGGCCGCCGGGCAACACCCACAGGTTGACCCCCTCGTGGCGAACGAGCAACAGCCGCTCGCCGTGGGCAACCAGCGAGTGCGCTCCGTAGGGCGCGCCGTTGCGCTTGATCCGCTCTGCCACCGTCTCGAAGCGCTCTCTGCGAACTCGTTTTGTCGTCTCAAACTCCTGGTATCCGTCGTACTGTTCACAGAGGCGGTGATACGTCTGTTCGGCCTGCTGTTGGGCCTCGTCGGCCAGATACCACAGGTCGTCGACGACGGTCATCGCCACCTATCAGTCGGGAGATGGTCGCCAACAGCGATCCGGACGGGCCTCCTGTTCATACCCGTCCGTACTTGCGTCACTGCCATAAGTTTTTGATCCGCGCTGGCGGCCAGTGCGTACGTTTTTCATGTTGGACGAGCGATAGCACCCGTATGGACGAACTCCTCGACATTCTCGATCTGTTCGCGGACCTCGGTCTCGATGGGGTCGTCGTCTGGCTCTTTCGCCTGCTTGGATTCGTCACCATTCTCGCTGGGGCTGCCCTCTGGCTGTTCGCTGACGTCGGCATACTCATCCCGGCCGCGCTCATCATTGTCGGCCTCATCCTTCTCGTCGTGCCGGGGTTGCTGTTTGAGCTACTCGAACTGGCATAACGCTTCGTGACTGTCACGAACAAATGAAATTAAATACATTGAGAACCATCTGACGGTATGCAGACACTCGCACTGGCAGTTGGCGCATTTGTCGCTGTCGGGTTTGTCGGTGCGCCACTGCTCCGAGACGAAGCGGAACTGGAACCGCTCCGGCCACCCCTCGCCGCTGAGGAAGCCACGCACTCGGACGATGAGGATTCTGCTGTTGAATACGGCCCGCTACCCGTGGACGGCGGGGTTCGTTGCGGGAACTGTGGCAGCGTCAGCGAGGGGACATACAGCTATTGCGGGCAGTGCCTGACGGCCCTGCCCTGAGTTGGGAGGCCGTGGCCGAGTATTCTGTCGGTCGCAAAATCAACTGTCCTGCAACTGCTCGAACTGGTCAAGGAGCTCCGCTGTCGACTCGCCGCTGTCGAATTCGACTTCGCCGCGATACTCGTGGCGGTCATCATCGAAACTGGCGTCGACACTACTGTTTTTGCGTTCACGACGTTCGTGCTCGTCGTCGTCATATGCTCCCATCGACATTGTGTAACACTCACATGGTATGGTGGTATCGTATATCAATGTAACGGTGAACGTGGTAGTAACAAGCATACGTCCACAGACACTCATCCACAGCCATCTCGCCCAAAATCGTCCGCTTGTGGTTCTGGGCAGTCCGGATTCTCGGTGCCGATTCGGGTGACCGACAGCGTTTTTCGGCCCGCGGCCGTGACTCGTTGCGTGAACATTCGCGGCGTCGTCACCGAGGTCGAACAGCCCCGAACCGTCAACACGCAGTACGGCGAATCCGAACTCTGCGAGCTGACGGTCAGGCCCGACCGTGGCGCTGGTGGGCCGACGACGGTGACGCTGTGGGGCAAGTGGACTGAGACGGCCGAGTACCTCGAACCGGGGATGGAACTGGCTGTCTACGACGCCAACGAGAAGGAGTATCGCGGCGAGACGCAGTATACGACAGGTGAGGGGACGATGGTCGTCGTCGAACCCGAATTTTTGGTCAACGTGACCGACATCCGCGGCTGGGTGCAGTGTCCCCGGATGTACTACCTGAACAAACTCGGCGGCACCGAACTCGCCGAACCCGTCGTGAAGGGAACGATTATCCACGAAGTCTTCGGCGACTTGCTCCGGGGTATCGACGTCGAGACATCTGTCAACCGCCGTGTCGAGGAGGCAGGACTGGACCTCGGACTACTCGGCGCAGACCCTGCGGCGATGCGCGAGACGGCCCGCCAGCACGCCGAAGCCATCGAGGGCTGGCTCCAGCAAGGAACGCTGACCGAACGCGACGAGTGGCGCTCCGAACAACTGCTCGTCTCCGAACGCTACGGACTGAAGGGACGGGCCGACGCCGTCCGCCGGGGCGCACCGGTCGAACTCAAAACTGGCAAGAACACCAAGCGAGACCCCCGGTTTCAGGACAAAGTGCAGGCTGCCTGCTACGCCTTAGTACTCGGTGAGAAACGCGGCGGCGAGTATCCAGACACGGGAACGCTACTCTATACGAAGAATGCAGCAGTCGACCGCAACGAGGAGTCCGGGGACCTCTCCCCCGCGAAGGATTTCTCCATCAGCGAGGGATTCTTGCAGTTTGTCATCCGGGCGCGCAACGAACTCGCGGCGATGGAACACGATATCGACGTCCCGACGGGCTACGAGGCCGACGCCAAGTGTGAATACTGCTTCGAGCAGGACTCCTGTATGGCCATCGCTGGTCGGCTCGACCAGGAGGCAAAGGCTGGACAGGTCGGCACTGCTGTCCCGGAAGAAGAGCGGGCGTATTTCGAGCGATTCTACGAGGCCATCGAGACAGAGCGCCGAGCCATCCACCGCGAGTACGCGAAACTCTGGGACCAGACTCCCGAGGAACGCGCTGACGACGACCGGGCGCTGATCAATCTCACTCCAACAACACAGACCGAACTCGACGACGGCCGATGGGAACTCCGCGCCGAGGGGACCGGCGCTGTCTCGAAGATTCGCGTGGGCGGCCTCGTGCTTGCAAGCGACGGCGACCCTGTCGGCGGCAACGCCGAACTTGCCCGCGTCGAGCGCCTCGGTGCCGGAGACGACGAGATCGTCGTCACTGCTGAGGAACCTGTCGAACTCCGTCGCCTCGACATCTACCCATCCGAAATTTCGACCGACCGTCTGCTGACAGCGTTGCACGACGGAATCCTCACTCAGCCACCAGCGTGGAAAGACCCGCTGTTCGAGCGCCGCGACCCGGAGTTTCGACCCAGCGAGGAGACCATAATCGACAACAATCCCGCACAGGACGAGGCGGTCCGGCAGGCACTCGGCGCGGAGGATTTCTCGCTGATTCACGGCCCACCCGGCACCGGCAAGACCTACACGCTGGCGACGCTGGTCGAGGAACTCCTCGACCGAGGCGAGCGCGTGCTCGTCTCGGCCTTTACGAACCGAGCGGTCGACAACGCCCTCGAAGCACTCGAACAACAGGGGATAACCGACATCGTCCGGGTCGGGACCGAAAGCGGTGTTCGCGAAGATATGCAGCAGTACCGCCTCGACCAGTCCGGCGACCCGGCGGCGTGTGCCGCTCGACTCGAAGACGCCGACGTGGTCGCGGCGACCACCGCGACCTGTGGCTCGCGAGCACTGCGTACCCAATCGTTCGACGTGGCTGTCGTCGACGAGGCCGGACAACTCACCGAACCCGCCAGCCTCGCGGCTGTCGCGCTCTCGGAGCGGTTCGTACTGGTGGGGGACCACCACCAGCTCCCGCCGGTCGTCCAGTCTGACGCCGACCTCGACCGCTCGCTGTTTCAGCGTCTGGCCGAAACCTACCCCGAGGCGGGGACGATGCTCGACCAGCAGTACCGCATGTCCCAGCGAATTCAGGCCTTCCCCTCCCGGGAGTTTTACGATGGCAAACTGCGCCCAGCGACAGGTGAAGTTGCCGCCCAGCGCATCGACGACCTGCCCGACGTCTCGCTGTCTGCGCTGCCGGAACACTTGCGGGACTCGGTTACGTTTATCGACCCCGACGGCGGACAGCAGGGCAACACCAACCCTGAGGAAGCGAAAACAGTCGTCGAAACAGTCGGGTCGTTCCGCCAGGCGGGCGTTCCTGCCGACGACATTGGTGTGATTGCGCCGTTCCGGGCACAGGTCGCTGAAATCGGCCAGCGACTTCCGCCGGGGGTGACTGTCGACACGGTAGACCGCTTCCAGGGGTCGAGTAAACAAGTGATTATCGTCTCCTTCGTTGCTACTGGCTCGCTCGACGGCCCGATTTTCGAGGACTACCGGCGGATCAACGTTGCGCTCACCCGCGCGAAGAAGTCACTCGTGCTCATTGGAGACGCTGGGGCGCTGTCGACCGACGAGAGGTACGGTCGGATGGTCGAGTGGGCGCACTAACAGACCGAAAATAGCGCGACGTTTTTTATCCCTGCGGGTAGAGATTCAAGGTATGACACACGTCTTGTTGTCCATCGATGAAGACGAGTCCCGCGCACGTGCACAGGCAAACACCGTCCTCGACCTGCTCGACACCGAGGACCTGTCCGTGGATCTGCTGCACGTCTTCGAGAACAACCCCGAAGGAGCAACGGCTCAACAGATGGGGTCGGTTCGGCGAGCACGAGAAATACTCGAGGAAGCCGGTGTCGACGTGACCACTCTGGGCGAGGGGGGCGACCCGGGACACGAAATCGTCGAGTACGCCGAGAAAATCGAGGCCGACGCAATCTGTATCGCCGGCCGAAAGCGCTCACCTGCTGGCAAAGTTGTCTTCGGCAGCGTCACGCAGGACGTGATTCTCAACACCGAGCGGTCAGTGTTAGTCTGCAGTCCGGACGGCGCGACGTAAGCTACTCCGCCCCGTCGTCGACCGCTCCGCAGGCAGTGCATTTCGGCGCGCCGACATCGGGGTCGTACTCCAGATTTCCTTCGCCACACTCCGGACAGGGCAGATAGTTGACCGACTCGCCGTACTGCGCGACCTCTGTTGGGTTCATCTCGGCGTTGCTCTTTCGACTGCGGAGTCGGCCGCGGAGATAGTTGAGCAGTTTCGACAGCATCTACCCGTTCTTTGACTGCACCGAAGAAAAGCTGTCGCGGACTGAGACAGACATACCTGTCTACACGTGTTCGTCTCTGGTATGTTGTGGGTGCTCCTCGCGCTCGCCGCCGCGATTGCAGCCGCGGCGTTTGTACTTGCGCCGCTCGTCCGCGCTGAGGAGGATATCGACCGCATTCACCGGTCACGCCCCGGCGTTCGCAACATCCGCGGTCCGACGCCCGAGGAACTCCAAGCGGACCAACAGCCCTCCACCGACGCTACTGGCAAGACAGGCTGTCCACACTGTGGCGCACCTGTCACCGAGGGGTACCGCTACTGCGGGCAGTGCAGCAAGCGACTCCAGTGACTCAGTCCGACGGCGACGTTTCGGTCGTGCCTTCGATCTCGTCGAGCACGCGCTGGTGGAATTCCTGCAGCACCTCAGACTCGTCTTCGGCCAGTACCACATCCGAGGCCATCAGCGTCGCCAGTCCGAACGCTTTCGGTGACGGTGATTCGACGCGCGTTTTCTCGATGGTAACCTCGCCGTCTTGCAGTGCTCGGAGCACCGATTCGATGCCCGCGATGTTGAGTTTGTCTTCGAGAATTTCGCGGTAGGTTTCGTCGATGACCGCGAAATCGTGCAGTCCCTCGGCGAAACTCAACAGCATCTCACTGGAGACCTGCTGTTCGCTTGCCGACTTCTCGTAGCCCTTGTATCGCTTGAGGATCATCAGCGCCCGCGTGGCGTTGATCCGGAAATACCGCTGCAGCAGGTCGGTCCCGTCGAGGCTGGCCCGGAGGTCAGCCCGCGCCGCCGCTGGGTCGAGACGCTCCACGACGCCGGCGATGTCGACTTTCCGGTTCAGCGGCATCGATAAGGTAAACCCGTGGTCTGCAACGGCCACCTGCACGTTGGCGTTGGCCTCCTGTGCGCAGTGATACGCAAGGAGTCGTGAAAAGCCATCGTTGAACCGCCGCCCGTAGTTCGAGTGGACGTAGTAGTGCCGTTCGTACTCGTTGTGGTCGAGTTCTTCCTCGATAACTAAGCGCTCGCTCGTGCTCACACTCTCTGTCCCGGTGTAGCGAATCTGCTCGTCGAACATCCGCGTGATTGCCTGCACGCTGTGTTCGTCCAGTGGAAACTCGCGAAGCCAGACCCGAACGCCGGATTTCCCGTCGGCAGCGAGTCGCTCACACAAATCGCCCTGGAAGGCAAGAATCTCTCGGCCGAGGTCATACGAGAGGGGCAGTCGCTCAGAGAACCACGACGGCACCGTTGGGCGGGCGCTGGTTCGGTCAACGTAGACTTTCGAGCCACGCCGATAGCTGTACTCGAAGTTCTCGCCGCCGAGGACGAATACGTCGCCTGCTTCGAGCGTATCCAGATACTCCTCGTCGAGCTGGCCGACCCACTCGTCGCTCGACCGAGTGAACACGTCGCAGGTGAACGAATCGGGAATGGTGCCGATGTTCGTCATGTAGATAACTCGGGCAAGGCGGCCGCGCTTGCCGATTAGCGGTTCGCCTACGTCGTACTCGTCGTAGTGGAACTCACCGTCAGGCGCGTCGTTCGTGTCGCGCCAGATTTTCGCGTAGACGTTTTTCTCTTCCATGCCGTCGTAGGACGCGGTCAGATACCGACAGAGCTGTTCCCACTGCTCGTCGCCGTACTCGCGGTAGGGGTAGGCAGATTCCAGAATTTCCCGAATCTCTGCTTCGGGACGCGGCCCGTTTATCGCCATCCCGTAGACGTGCTGTGTCGCCACGTCCTGTGCGTTCTCCGGCACGAACACCCGGTCGACAAAGCCTTCTTCGGCCTTCTTGAGCATGACCGCACACTCGATGAGTTCGTCTCGGTCGAGTGCGAACACCCGCCCGGTGACTGTCTGGCCGAGTTGGTGGCCGGCCCGCCCGACCCGCTGGAGCAGCGAGGCGACGGATTTCGGTGACCCGACCTGCACAACCAGGTCCAGTTCGGGCATATCGATTCCCAGCTCTAGTGAGGTTGATGTCGTCACCACGTCGAGTTCGCCAGCCTTGAGCTGTGATTCGATCTCTTGTCTCCGTTCTTTCGAGAGACTGCCGTGGTGACAGCCGGAGTTGCCCTCGTCGTAGCCGTCGAAGCGTTCCCGGAGGTTCTGCAGCACGCGTTCAGCCCCGGACCGCGTGTTTGTGAACACAAGCGTGTTCGTGTGGTCCTGAATCAGGTCGTTGAGTTCTGTGTAAAACCGCTCGTTGACCACGCCGGACGGCGTGTTGATCAGGTCGTCGGTCGGACAGCGCAACTCCATATCGAACTCCCGGACGAACCGTGTATCGACAATCTCGTAGTCCCGAGGCTGGCGGTCCTCCGCTGTCGTCCCATCCTCGCTGGTTCGGTTGGAGTTGTAGCCGACCAGAAACTCCCCAATCGTATCCAGCGGTTCGACTGTTGCCGAACAGCCGATTCGTGTCGGCGAGCTTTCGGCCATCGCCTCGAGTCGTTCCAGCGAAACCGAGAGGTGTGTCCCGCGTTTGTTCTCTGCGAGGCTGTGAATCTCGTCGACGATGACGTACTCGACGGTGCGGAGCTTCTCGCGAAACTTCGGAGAGTTGAGCAGGATTGCGAGTGTCTCTGGTGTCGTATTGAGAATGTGGGGCGTTGTCTCCAGCATCGCCTGCCGTTCGCTATCGCTGGTGTCGCCGTGGCGAATTGCGTGCCGAATTTCGACATCTTCGCCGCGCTCGTCGAGTTTTTCGGTGATGCCGTCGAGTGGGACTTCGAGATTCCGGTGGATATCGTTGGCCAGCGATTTGAGCGGGGAGATATACAGGCAGTAGACGCTATTGTCCAGTCCCTCCGCTTGGTCGCGGCGAAAGAGTTCGTTGATGATGCTGGTGAACGAGGAGAGGGTATTGTGCATGAACAGCCCGCCACGGCCACCGATGTAATTCTGCGTGCCCGGGACGCTGAGATCAATTATTTCACCACTATATTGCACAGGTGTTACTTCATTCACTGTGAGCCAGACGATATCCTGTGACTGTATCCGTTGTATTTTTTCTTGGAGCTCTGTCACGGCTCCTTCTGCTGGCAACTGGCTCAATTCTGCGGAGAGTTTCGACAAGGCACGGTCAGTAATGTATCCAGAACGGCGAACGACCTCGTAGATATTTCCAATTCTGTCATTAAACTCAGCATCGCTCCCATAGTACTCAGATAGCGCGCGGATATCCTTGTAATCGAATGCATGCTTGCCCACGTAATTCCCGCCGCCCTCCCCCCTCCGGACGTGAGATTCTACCCGACCGATATTCGGGTGACGAATATCGAACTCCGAGAGCAGCGTCTCGAGATTCGTCTTTTGCCGAACTGTAAGTTCGTAGTACTGTCGTGTCTTCTGGGATTCGGTATTTGTTGGGGCCTTTTCTTTCGTATTTCGGGCCGCGACGATACCAAACGAGAGCAGCAAATAATTCAGCTGCTCGATTTTCATTTCGTTCGCCTGGAGTATTCGTACTTCTTTCTCTCTCAGTTCGGCCTCTAAGGAGAGAAATGTTGCAACGAATACGCGCTTTATTCGTTTTTCAGCATTCAGAACCCAGTCAGGAAACGGTACAGTCCGACCTTTGCCTGACTCGATTCCAAGTAACTCGCTCAAGAACTGCACGAACGCCGTGTCGTTGATTACGTAATCAATGTCGTTTCTCTGGTCGAACGAAACAGCGAAGATTCTCTCGAAGTCTGCCAACACTGTCTCGAGCAAATCGGTACGCAGAGACTGCGAGATACTAACTCTCGTGTTAGAACCGTACTCCCCAATGAACCCTTCTGCAAGAATGAATGCCGCTATTCGGGCGACATCTGGCGTCACTGTCTCTACGTAGCTGAACCGGGACAGATTCCCTCCGTCTGTCTTCACTACGACTTCGTTCGCGTCTGGGACCTCCAGTTCTGATTCGAGAAATTTCAACAATTCCTGCTGACGGTGTGTAGATTCCCCTGTGCAAAGTTTGTACACCGTTGCTATCCCGACGCCAACCTCTGCTGCGATCTCTTCGAACGTCGCACCAGTGAGGGCAATACTCTCTCGCCGTTGTGATTCAGTCAAATCAGAGAGTGCTGATGCAGCGGTGAGCTCTCTCTGGAGTTGTTCCGCTTCCTCTTTCGTAATAACGATTGGGTGTTGCTCGCGAAGTGTACTCAGCGCTGACTCGACGTCCAACGTGATTCCTTTTTCGGGTAGGTCGACCTGATTTGGTATCCCAACTTTGTCACCCGGTTCAATATCGTCACTTCGTCGCCACTCCGTTCCGTTCTCCGTTTCGACGAGCAGTGGGTGGTCTGGCGTCACTTCTGCCATCCGTCCGTACTCTGTGTTGATCTGATTCAATCGACCGTCGTATGGCTCCGCATACACCATCGAGTCCTGTTTCGTGACAGATCCTGTGCGCTCGTCCAACGAGTACGCAGTAAAATCACTGCTGTACAGGACGCCGTCGTCGATTTCAGATATCTTCTGTCCACTCTGTTCGCGAAGGCTGTGCGCGCGTTTGACCGACGCTGTGCCATCTTGGTCGACAAGTATCGGTGTGTCTGGTCGAACACACTTCCCCGACCCGGTCGGCGAGCAGACGAGTGTATTCGTCCCTTCGTGAATCAGCGGAATCGCTTCCTTCTGTGGCGGCGTGAAGAAGCCACCATTTTCGGGGACGTACTCTCCGAACTGTTCGACCCACCACTCCTGAACCACTGGCTCCAGCGTGTCGAGCACGTCCGCGTCGTCAATCGAGACTGTCTCGGGGTCAAAGGGGGCGGTCTCGGCAAGACGCTCCATCGCTCCCATCTTGTCTTGAGGTAGGACCGCAGGCTCTTGTCGGTTGCGCGGTTCTGAGAATGGAGGTGTGTTTTTGCGAGTGTTAATCTTGTCTGGACTGCGACCAGCCAGAAAGCCCCGAGGCTCTCGGATCGGGGGGCTCGCTGCGCTCCAGTGGGTGCTTGCGTCGCCCGCCTTCCCCGAGAGCCTCGCCCCTTTCAGTCCCACCCTGTTGCTTGTGCCACAGGCCACCGTGGGTGGGGCTGAAAGGGGCCGTCCGCCTTGCTCCATCCCGGGCGAAGCAAGCACCGGAACAGCGTGAGGAGCGCAGCGAGTAGCGAGGGACCGAAGGTCCCTCGGACACTGCGAACGGCGGCGTTGCCGCCGTGAGCAGGCCCCGGATGGGCAAGCGGACGGGGGCTTTCTGGTTGTTCAACACCGAACCGGCCGAACCAGCTCCGACCAGTACTGATTCAAATCTACCTACTAATACACATCCTCGTAATCGACACGCTTTCGACGGTCACTCCCTCAATCAGCGTATGAACTTCGAGGTCATTCCGGCAGTCGATATGCAGGACGGGGAAGTCGTGCAACTCGTCGGCGGCGAGCGCGGGACCGAAACCACCTACGGCGACCCGGTCGACGCCGCGACGGAGTGGGTCGAGGCCGGCGCAGAAACCCTGCATCTTGTCGATCTCGATGGTGCCTTCGAAGGTAAGCGCGCCAACGCCGACGCCATCGACGCCATTGTCGACGCTTGTGATGTCGACCTCCAACTCGGCGGTGGTATCCGGACCGCGGCGGACGCACGGCGACTGCTCGACCGCGGTATCGACCGCGTCATCCTCGGCACCGCAGCCGTCGAGACACCCGAAATTGTCGGTGAAATCGACGACACCCACTCCGGAACGGTCGTGGTGAGTCTCGACGCCAAAGAGGGGGAAGTGGTCGTCTCGGGCTGGCAGGAAGGGACGGGACTGGACCCCGTTGAAGCCGCACAGCGCTACGAAGACCTCGGTGCTGGCGCAATCCTGTTCACGAACGTCGACGTGGAGGGACAACTCGACGGCGTCCGGACAGAGCCAGTCGAGCGCCTCGCCGCTGCGGTCGATATTCCCGTTATCGCAAGCGGTGGCGTCGCAACAATCGAGGATATCCTCGCGTTGCGCGAGGCCGGCGCGAGCGCAGTCGTCGTCGGCAGTGCACTCTACGAAGGCAACTTCACGCTGGCGGCAGCACGCGACGCCGTCAGCGAGTAACTACGCTGGCAGCGAGACGGTACTGACTGGCTGGTTGTGCGTGGCGTCCCAGAAAATCAGCTCCGTAACCGACCAGTTGATTGGTTCGATGTCGCCGGCCACGCGCTCGGCCATCTCTCTCGACCCACCGCGGGCAATGGTGACATGTGGGCTGTAGTTGTTGCCCTCGATTTCTTCGTCGACGATGCCAAACCGTTCGACCAGTCGGTCGTGCAGCGCCAGCAGTTCTGGTGACTCGACGACGAAGTGGACGACGGGTGCGGTCCCGACCGGTGGATTCTCGAAGACACCAATCTCACTGATCCGTGCCTCGAAGGGAGGCTGACCTCGGAGTAGTTCCCGGGTTTGGGCCTCGATGCGGCTGTACTGCGCGTTCTGGTCGCTGGCGAGTCGTTTGACCCCCAGCGTGTGCTCGCCGCGGTTGCGAATCCGGGCCTGGGGCAGTTCCCGAGCAACCTCGCTGGCGGCGCTCGCGACACGGGTCGGTACGGGAACGTTCAGACTGTACACGCTTTAGTACACGGCAAAAGTGACAAAAAGCCCGTCGATTAGCTGAATGCAGGCGCTAAGCCCCCGTCCTCAAGGAGCGACCGGAGGGAATGAGTAGGGCGGGGTAGTTCACACGTAGTCGAACCACCAGAGGATGATGAGAATGATAATTACGAGTCCGAACAAACTCGACAGTGGCCCAAGTATGAAGCCGACCACTTCTCCGATAATCTCCAGCGCAATCCAGATCACAACCAGCAAGAGAACGATCTTCAGGAGGGTTTCTACCTCAATACTTGCACGCATAGGCTACTGTTCAGCGGCCTCCGGCAAATCACTTCTGGCCCGAAAAGCCAGCAACGACTGACCAGTTAGAACTTCTCGAGGTAGCGGTCGATTTCCCACTCGGAGACTTCGACGAGATACTCCTCGAACTCCTGGCGCTTGGCTTCGACAAACTTCTCGGAGACGTGCTCTCCCAGCGCGTCCATCACAACCTCGTCTTCCTCGAGTGCGTCGACGGCTTCGCCGAGGTTCGACGGCAGCGTCTCGATGCCGTACTCTTCGCGTTTCTCTTCGTCGAACTCGTAGATGTTCTCTCGAACCGGGTCCGGGCAGTCGAGGTCGTTCTCGATACCGTCCAGCCCTGCGTGAATGAGCACGGCGAAGGCGAGATACGGATTACAGGATGGGTCTGGGAACCGGGCCTCGATCCGGGAGGCTGTTGGCGAACGGGCGGCCGGTTTGCGGATGAGCGCCGAGCGGTTGACGTCAGACCAGGCGACGTAGACTGGTGCTTCGTAGCCCGGGACGAGTCGCTTGTAGCTGTTGACCGTCGGGTCGGTGACAGCCGATAGTGCGGGGGCGTGTTCGAGAATGCCTGCGAGGAACTGCTTTGCAGTCCCGCTCAGGTTGAACTCTCCGTCGTCGTCGTGGAAGGCGTTCTCGCCGTCCTCGGTGAACAGCGAGAGGTGTGTGTGCATGCCGGAGCCGTTGATGCGTGGAATCGGCTTTGGCATGAACGTCGCGTGCAGGTCGTGGTCGGCCGCGATGGCGCGCACAACAGAGCGGAAGGTGACGACGTTGTCCGCCGTCGTCAGCGCGTCGTCGTAGGTGAAGTTGATCTCGTGTTGACCTTCGGCGACTTCGTGGTGACTGGCCTCGACGTCGAAGCCCATCTCCTGCAGCCCGTAGACGATGTCGCCACGCACGTCCTGTGCGAGGTCTTTCGGGGCGAGGTCAAAGTAGCCACCCGAGTCGTGGGTCGTCGTCGTGGCGTTGCCGTTCTCGTCTTCCTCGAAGAGGAAGAATTCTGGCTCGGGGGCGACGTTGACGGTGTAGCCCATCTCGTTGGCTCGGTCGATGGCGTCTTGGAGGACCAGTCGGGGGTCACCGCTGAAGGGTTCACCAGTCGTAGTGTTGTGCACGTCACAGATGAGTCGTGCGCTGGTGACCTTCTCGCTGTTACGCCACGGGAGTACGGCGAACGTGCTTGGGTCGGGTTCCAGACGCATGTCCGACTCCTGAATGCGGACGAAGCCGTTGATCGACGAGCCGTCGAAATAAATCCCTTCGTCGAAGGCTTTCTCGGCCTGGTCAGCCGGGATAGAGACGTTTTTCGGGGTCCCCAGAATGTCCGTAAACTGGAGACGGAGGAAATCGACACCTTTGTTCTCGATCTCGTCGAGAACATCTTCTGCTGTACGGGATGTGCCTGTCATTCGTAGACATTCTGATTCTCCCGTCAGTCACAATAAATCCGATGGGATTGGTCTGCGCGACAAAAAACGGTAATCTGGGACGATCCAGCCTAGAACTTCTCGAGGTAGCGGTCGATTTCCCACTCGGAGACCTCGACGAGGTACTCCTCGAACTCTTGGCTTTTGGCTTCGACGAACTTCTCGGAGACGTGCTCGCCCAGCGCGTCCATGATGACTTCGTCCGCTTCGAGTGCGTCGACAGCTTCGCCGAGATTCGACGGCAGCGTCTCGATGCCGTACTCTTCGCGTTTGGCCTCGTCGAACTCGTAGATGTTCTCTCGAACTGGGTCCGGACAGTCGAGGTCGCTCTCGATACCGTCCAGTCCCGCGTGGATGAGTGCGGCCAGCGCGAGGTATGGGTTACAGGACGGGTCGGGGAACCGGGCCTCGATTCGGGAGGCCGCTGGCACTCGGGCGGCCGGTTTGCGGATGAGTGCCGAGCGGTTGACGTCGGACCAGGCGACGTAGACTGGCGCTTCGTAGCCCGGGACGAGCCGCTTGTAGCTGTTGACCGTCGGGTTCGTGACCGCGGCCAGCGCCGGAGCGTGTTCGAGAATGCCCGCGAGGAACTGCTTTGCAGTCGGGCTCAGGCCGAGTTCGTCGTCGTCGTCGTGGAAGGCGTTCTCGCCGTCCTCGGTGAACAGCGAGAGGTGTGTGTGCATACCGGAGCCGTTGATGCGCGGAATCGGTTTTGGCATGAACGTCGCGTGCAGGTCGTGCTGTGCCGCGATGGCACGAACGACCGAGCGGAAGGTGACGATGTTGTCTGCCGTCGTCAGCGCGTCGTCGTACTTGAAGTCGATTTCGTGCTGACCCTCGGCGACTTCGTGGTGACTGGCCTCGACCTCGAAGTCCATCTCCTGCAGACCATAGATAATGTCACCACGCACGTCCTGTGCGAGGTCTTTCGGGGCGAGGTCGAAGTAGCCACCCGAGTCGTGGGTGGTCGTCGTCGCATTCCCGTCTTCGTCCTCCTCGAAGAGGAAGAACTCAGGCTCTGGGCCAGCGTTGACGGTGTAGCCCATCTCGTTGGCTCGGTCGACAGCGTTCTGGAGCACACGTCGTGGGTCGCCTGGGAACGGCTCGCCAGTCGACGTGTCGATCACGTCACAGATGAGTCGGGCACTGGTGACCTTCTCGCTGTTGCGCCATGGGAGCACGGCGAACGTGCTTGGATCCGGTTCCAGGCGCATATCTGATTCCTGAATGCGGACGAAGCCATTAATCGACGAGCCGTCGAAATAGATACCCTCGTCGAAGGCTTTCTCGGCCTGCTCGGCCGGGATAGAGACGTTTTTCGGTGTCCCCAGGATATCCGAGAACTGGAGACGTAGGAAGTCGACACCCTGTTCCTCGATTTCGTCGAGGACATCCTCCGCTTCTGAAGATAGGTTTTCGCTTGTCATTTTTCGGCATCTGATAGGGAGAGCCGCATACACTAAAGTTCTCACAGAGTGTGCAATCCTTGCCATCTCCGAGGAGAATTGTATATTCGTAAAATTATAATGGGTGGCCTGCGTTTACTGAGTTGATGACGTATGAAAATCTGGACCGAAAGTTGGTGAATGCACTTTTGGGTGATGGTCGGGCGAGTTTGCGAAGTCTTGCCGAAGATCTGGACGTTTCGGTAACAACGGTCTCGAACCATCTCTCCGACCTCGAAGAGGATGGCATAATCCAGGGGTACACACCCAAAATTGACTACGACGCGCTCGGATACGACGTGACAGCGATTCTCCAGCTCAAAGTTGAGGGGAGTTCGCTTGTCGATGTGACCGAGACGCTCGCTGCCCACCACCAGATGGTCAGTGTCTACGAGACGACCGGTGACCACGACATCATCGCGATTGGCAAGTTCCACGATACCGACGACATGAACAACACGATCAAGGAACTGCTGACCGACCCCGAGATCAAGGAATCGAACACCAGTGTCGTGCTCAACCCGGTGAAGGAACACGAGCAGTTCGACCTCGAAGTCAAGTGAAGGTTTTGAGGGTGGCTCCCAAACGTTCAGTATGACGACTGACGGGGAGGGTTCACCTGACTCCTCAGGAGATGGGGACTCTTCGGAGCTTCCACCCCCTCGCGAGCGGACACATCCACTGGTCAGTTCTCTCTGTGCCGGGCTTGTCAGCGAACAGGAGATGGCCGAACAGTGTGCCATTTCGCTCTGTCTCGTCGCCGAGAACCAGCCGAGCAAAGTGTCCCGCATTATCGGGCAGCTTGTCGAACAGGTCGTTGCAGACCCTGAATCTGAAGTCACGGTTCGAACACTTGGGACGCTCTCTGACGAGCACGGCCGAGAGATTCGCGGCGCGCTCATGACCGAAACCGGCTACACCGACGCTCGCCGCCTCTACGGCCGGGTCGAACACGCCGAGCCGTGGGACCTCTCTGCTGTTGAGACCGACGTTCCGGAGGGTGAAGACGCCGACTTCTCGTTCGTGAGCGCAGTGATGCGACTGGTCGAACTCGAAGCGGAAAACCGCGACCCACTCGATAGCGATGTCTGGACACGGTTCATTCAGGAGATGCCCGGCGAGGGGGGCGAGTCGGCCTCAGAAGAAGAGATCGAACTCGCCGCTGCTCGCGAACAGTCCCGGCCGCGCTCGGTCAGACGGCGACACCGCCGCATCGAGCGCATTGCGAATTCGCGGCTGTTCCGGGTTATCGAGTCCAGCAGTCGCTTCGACGAACTCGAAGTGCTGTCGGGATTGCGGAGCCACCGCTTTGGCAAAACGATACGAACTCGCGGCCAGACCGAGACCAACGAATACGCGCTGACGCTGTTGCTCGTGCATCAGGTCGATAGTGCTGCATTTCGGCGATTGCTCACCGACCGAATCCGTGCCTGGGACCGCCTCGCTGGCGACGGTGTCGTGACCGTTGCCGACTGGGGAGATTCCCCGCGCCTGTGGGTTGCCACAACTGTCGTTGGCGGCTCACTTGCTGACCGCGACCGACTCCCCCGCCGCGAGGCGCTCGCCCACGCCCAGACACTTTCACGCGCACTCGTCACCATCCACCAGCACGGCATCGTTCACGGTGGTATCGACCCGCTGACGGTGAGCTATCCACCGACCGGACTCGACAGCGCCGTCGAACCGATGCTCGATATGGTCGGGTTCCTCTCCGTCTACCGACGCTTTGCCGACACAGACACGCTGCTCGATATCCGCTACGCCGCTCCCGAACAGTTCGACGAGCAAAGCGTCGACGGCGCGACTGATATCTACCAGCTCGGCGCGGTGCTCTATCGGGCACTGACCGGTCGACCGCCGTACGACGGGGACGCCGAGACGGTCCGCGAGCAGATTCTGGCCGGTGACCGCACGCCGCCAACCGACCACAATCCAAAGCTCCCGGACGCTGTCGACGACATCATCGCCAAGGCAATGGCGACACAGAAACTACTCCGGTACGACAACGCGACGCGGTTCCATCAGGAAATCAGACAGCTCTGTGATGATTTCAGCTGACTGTGGTGATGTACCGAATCGGAAAATAGCGCTCGTTTCGGGGTTCGGGAAGAGCGGTAATTACTACACAGCGAGCACAGTCTCAAACGAGGCTGGTCTCGCCGGCGGTGTCTGTGCGGGTACTGAGGTGTTGTGGAGTTTGTCCTGTCTCGCGGCAGAGGCCTCCGGCCTCGTGCCGCTCGACTTTTCGAGGCAACTCCGTCGCCTCGCTGCTCACGGCAGAGCCGTTCGCGATAACGTGGCCTCTCTTCGTTCGGCCACGCTTACATTGCGCCGCCCATGCCACCCATACCGCCCATGCCGCCCATGCCGCCGCCCATTCCACCTGGGCCGCCTGGGCCGCCTTCTTCGTCATCGTCGTCGCCCTGGCCACCTTTCAGGTCACCAGCAGCGATGACGTCGTCGATGCGCAGGAGCATCACGGCAGCTTCGGTTGCGCTTTCGACAGCCTGCGTTTTGACTCGGAGCGGCTCGACAGCCTCTCCTTCGACATCTGCGACTTCACCGGCTCGGGCGTCGAGACCAATCGTGCTGTTACCGCTGTCGTGCTGACTGCGGAGTTCGACCAGCGAGTCGATTGGGTCCATCCCGGCGTTCTCGGCGAGCGTGCGTGGGATGACTTCGATTGCGTCTGCGAAGGCTTCGATGGCGAGCTGTTCGCGGCCACCGACGGAGTCCGCAAAGTCACGGAGTTCGAGTGAGAGTGCGGTCTCAGGTGCACCGCCACCGACGAGGACTTTGCCGTCCTCGATGGTTGCGGAGACAACGCCCAGCGCGTCCTCGATGGCGCGCTCGACCTCGTCGACGACGTGCTCGGTGCCGCCGCGGAGGATGAGCGTTACTGCTTTTGCGTCCTCGACTTCCTCGACGAAAATCTTCTCGTCGCCAGCCAGCTGCTGCTCGGTAACGGAGCCAGCTTCGCCGAGGTCGTCGGCGGTGATGTCCTCGATGTTCGAGACCGTCGAGGCACCCGTCGAACGGGAGAGTGCGGCGATGTCGGACTTCTTGGCTCGGCGCACGGCCAGAATACCCTCTTCGGCGAGGTAGTGCTGGGCCATGTCGTCGATGCCTTTCTGTGCGAAGACGACGTCTGCGCCGGCGTCGGCGATGGCGTCGACGTACTCCTTGAGCTGTTCCTCTTCCTGGTCGAGGAACTCCTGCAGTTGGTCGGGGTCGGAGACGTTGACCTCTGCGTCAAGCTCCGTTTCTGGCACTTCGATGGCAGTGTCGAGGAGGGCAATGTCTGCGTCCTCCTTGATCTGTGGCATGTTGTCGTGGACACGAGACTTGTTGACGATGACACCCTCGACGAGTTCGGACTCGTCGATGGAGCCGCCGACAACGGTCTCGACTTTGACGTTGTCAGTGTCGACGCCTTCCTCGTCGGCAACCGACTGGACGGCGTGGACGATAAGTTCGGCGAGGTGGTCTTTGGCGCTCTCTGCGCCCTTGCCGGTCATCGCCGTTCGGGCGACGCTTTCGAGAGACTCGGTGTCGTCCTCGTCGACGTCAGTTGCGGCCTCTGTGAGCGCTTCTTTCGCACGCTCGGCGGCCTGACGGTATCCCTGTGCGAGAATTGTCGCGTGAATGTCCTGGTCGAGAAGTTCCTCGGCCTTCGAGAGGAGTTCACCGGCGATGACGACTGCTGTCGTCGTTCCGTCGCCGACTTCCTCTTCCTGTGTCTGAGCGACCTCGACGACCATGTTGGCCGCCGGGTGCTCGATATCCATCTCGTCGAGGATGGTGACGCCGTCGTTGGTGACGACGACGCTTCCCCCGTCGTCGACGAGCATCTTGTCCATCCCCTTCGGACCGAGTGTCGTCCGGACGGACTCCGCGACGGCCTTCCCGGCCGTAATATTCATCGATTGGGCGTCCTTCCCGGACGTTCGCTGGCTTTCCTCCGAAAGTACAATAAGCGGCTGGTTACCCATCTGCTGAGACATAATCGTACGTTGATTGAATGTGATTCTATATAAGGGTTTTGGTGTGGTGAGCCAACAACGGCTGTACCGGTAGTCCTTGGCCGTGTGGATAGTTCACAAGAGCTGGCAAACCTATGTTTAAAAACGGATAACGCCGGCTATTCGATTATTTCGGAGAGTCGCTTGCTTCCGACGGCGATTCCTGCGCCGCCGAGTGCCGTCACGACGCCGAACAACAGCGCGTTGATGAAGATGGTGCCGTAGTTGATGTTCATCCCTCTGATAGTCCGAATCGAGGAGACGCTCGCCGCCGAGGTGAGTCCCCGGGTCGGCTGTTTACCGTACTGGTTCTGGTAGTTGTCGAGGTAGGTCTGCTGTGCATTGCCGCTGAAGTCACTGGCCGGATACGGGTTCCAGTCCGCCGGGTCCGTGTTGTGCTGGTTTCGCCAGTCGTCCTGTGACATGCTGTTGTACTGGAAGCCTGCAACAGCGGAACTCAACACGATGAACAGGGTGAGTCCAACTACGATTGCCACTGCCATTCCGGCCGCGAGACTCGCTTCGTCGGCCGAACTCCGCAAACCAATCAACAGCGCCGCGATTCCCGCGAACACGAGGCCGAGATACGGACTGAACACGAGAATCTCCTGAATAATCGTGTTCTGGGACTGCATCTGGTCGTAGGCGGCCGCTGCGCTGGCGTTGTTACTCGCTAGGTTATTGTTCACCACGTTGTTCGCGACCTGTTGTTCGTTTGCTCGCTCCTGTGCCAGTGTCGAGTTTGCGCTGACGCTCTGGGTCTCTCCGTTGGCGTTCCCGGCGAAGCCGTACAGGAACGGCACCAGTCCGAGCACGAGGCCGAGGATGACAAAGGCGCTGATGCCCCAGATGGCGATGTTTTTGACAACATCAGCGTCGATGTCAATATCTCGTCCGCCGCCACCGCCGCCGGCCTGCTGTGGTGGCCGGCCGCCGCCCTGGGGTGACTGTCCACGCTGGCCCTGTTGCTGGCCTTGCGGTGGCTGGCCCTGTTGCTGACCGCGCTGTTGTTGACCCTGTTGGGGCTGTTGGCCGCCCTGTCCACGCTGGCCTCGCTGGTCGCCTTGACCGCCCTGATTGCCCTGTCGATTATTCCCTGACATGTGTCTGCCGTTAGGCTATCCATTAGCATATCAAATAAAGTTTATTAATTTTTGTTGTAATGTTCTCGCAGGTCTGCTCAGATCGGATTTATCGAGTGTTTTTTCGGCGGCCAATCGCGCTCGCCGGTGTGTTCCGCACGGTCAAGCGTCCGACAGATAGTCGCCCGAGTTTCGGCCGGTTCGACGACGCCGTCGATACCGATGTGTTCGGCGGCACGGATAGCATTCGTGCGCTCGGTGAACTCGGCAATCATCGCCGTCCGTGCCGCTTCGGAGTCGTTTGCAGCCTCGATCTGGTCGCCGTAGGCGATATCGACGGCGCCTTCGATACCCATCGCAGCAATCTCGGCGGCAGGCCAGACCACCGTGAGGTCGGTGTCTGTCGACCGCCCAGCACCCATCGCCACGTAGCCAAAGCCGTAGCCACGCCGCAGGACGACGCTCACCTTCGGGACTGTCGCGCGGTTCAACTCGAACGGAATCTTCGCGGAGTGACGGGCGATCCCCTCCCGTTCGGAGTCGGGGCCGGGCAGGATTCCAGGCACGTCGGCCAGACTCACGATGGGAATCCCGAATGCGTCACAGAGGCTCACGAAGTGACTTCCCTTGTCAGAGGCTCCCGTGTCGATTGTCCCGGCTTTCATCCGCGGGTTGTTGGCGATAATACCGACCGGGCGACCCTGGAGGCGGGCGAGCCCTGTCACGATATTCCGGGCGTACTTCGGCTTCTTCTCGAAGAATGAACCCTGGTCGACGAGCCCATTAATAATCGCGTAGATGTCGTATCCCTTGGTCGGGTTTGCGGGCATCACCGACTGCATTTCCGCGACCTGCTCTTCGGACGGGGCCGTCCAGTCGTCGGTGCGCGGGGGTTCGTGCTCGGCGTTGCGCGGCAAGTAGGCGAGATACTGCTTGATTGCGTCGAGACAGGCCTCGTCGTCGGGGCAGATGAGGTCGGCCATCCCCGTCTCGGCGGCCTGGAACTGCGCACCGCCGAGTTCCTGTTTGGTCATGTCGACACCCAGTGCAGCTTTGACGAGTTTCGGCCCAGCGACGCCCATCGTCGACGTGCTCTCAACCATCGGGACGAAATCACAGAGTGCCGCGAAGTTCGTCGCCGCCGCGAACCCGGGGCCCATCATCGCCGACACCATCGGCACCCACCCCGACAGCGTCTCCTGCTTGTTCGCGAAGCCGTCGTCCCCGCGGGCGAACGGCCGCGCGTCGAGTCCCTCCTGAATGCGGTGGCCGCCGCCGTCGTGCAGCATGACGAGCGGAATCCCTCGCTCCAGCGCCAGGTCGGAGACGCGGTCCATCTTCCGGCCCCCGGTGTGGCCAATCGACCCGCCCTTGACGGTGAAGTCGGTGGCGATGATTGCGACTGGCCGGCCCTCCACTTCCCCGATACCCGTGATGACGCCGTCCGCCGGGGCGTCTTCCCGTTCCCAGTTCTGTGTCTCTGGTGTGGTCGGCGCTGGCGAGGCAAGTTGGCCAATCTCGTCGAAGGTTCCCTCGTCGTAGAGATACTCGACGCGCTCGCGTGCGGTCAGTTTGTCGTGACTGTGCTGGCTGTCGACGGCCTCGGGGCGGCCCTCGTCTTCGACGGCCTGTTTCGCTTCTTGGACCTGCTCGATGAGTTCCTCTAAATCGCGGTCCTCGCGGTGTGTCATACCACCGCCAAGGACTGACGGTCGCAAGAAAGTACGGGGTTTAGACGACGGTTTCGCTGTCGTACGACCCAAGCCGGCGCACCCAGCCGTCCTCGGCAATCTCTTCGATAACAGTGAGTGCGTCCTGCGTGCGCTGTTCGTAGAGGCCGGCGGCGATATCGATGTGGAAGACGTAATCACCGAGGCGCTCGCCGCTGGGGCGGGACTCGACTCTAGTCAGGTTGATATCGCGGTCTGCAAACGGTTCGAGCAGTTCGAGCAGGAGTCCAGGGTAGTCGACGTTCGGGTAGACGATGAAGGAAGTCTTCCCGCCGGCCTCGGTTCGCTGGTCGGCCGGGGCGACGACGAGAAACCGCGTTGCGTTCGAACTGCGGTCCTGAATGTCCTCGCCGAGGACGAGCAAACTGTCGCTTTCGGCGTTGGCCGGGTGGCCGATAGCTGCGACTGAGTCGTCTTCGCGTGCGCGCTGGACGCCGCGGGCGGTGCTGGCAACGGCTTCCAGTTCCACGTCCGGATAGTTCTCTTCGAGATACGAGCGACACTGCGCGAGTGCCTGCGCGTGGCTGGCCACCGTGTCGAACGGTTCATCCTGTGCGATGAGGGCGTGTCTGATTGGTGTAATAATCTCACGAACCACCGCCACGTCGTGTTCGGCCAGTGCGTCCAGTGATTCGGTGACCGACCCCTCGATACTGTTCTCTACGGGGACGATGCCGTGGGTGTACTCTCCGTTGGCGATGGATTCGATAATCGACGTCACCGACTCGGTGAATGTGATATCCTCGTCGTCGGCAACGGCGCGCGCCGCCCGGTGTGAGTATGTGCCCGACGGCCCTAGCGTGAGCGCCTGTGTAGTCATAGCTCCCGCTACTCGACAGACAAATAAAAACACGGTGGTCACCCCTCCGTGTGTGTAACCTCGACAGTACTTACGTCTACGGAACAAACATTGTATATGGAAATTCTCCTCCAGAGCGGCCCGCCAGCATTTCTGTTGCTCGGCGCGCTCGTGCTCGTGTTCGCCGTTGTGGTGGCGTACAAGGCCGTCGTGATTGTCGACGCGTACGAGAAGAAGGCACTGACAGTCTTCGGGAAGTACCAGCGCCTGCTCGACCCCGGTATCAACATCGTCGTGCCGTTCATCTCCTCGACGTACACCTTCGACATGCGAACGGAGACGATGGATGTCCCCCAACAGGAAGCGATTACGCGGGACAACTCACCGGTGACTGCCGACGCTGTCGTCTACATTCGCGTGATGGACGCCGAGCGCGCCTTCCTCGAAGTTGACGACTACCGGCGTGCCGTCTCGAATCTCGCCCAGACCACGCTCCGTGCAGTGCTGGGTGATATGGAACTGGACGACACGCTCTCGAAACGCCAAGAGATCAACAGCCGCATCCGGCGAGAACTGGACGCACCGACCGACGAGTGGGGTGTCCGCGTCGAGTCTGTCGAGGTCCGAGAAGTCAAGCCGTCGGCCGATGTCCAGCAGGCGATGGAGAAGCAGACCTCCGCCGAGCGTCGCCGTCGTGCGATGATTCTCGAAGCACAGGGTGAACGACGGAGTTCCATCGAGGAAGCCCAGGGTGACAAACAGTCCAACATCATCCGCGCACAGGGTGAGAAACAGAGCCAGATTCTCGAAGCCCAGGGTGACGCGATTTCGACCGTGCTGCGCGCGAAATCCGCCGAATCGATGGGCGAGCGTGCCGTTATCGAGCGTGGAATGGAGACTCTCGAAGAGATTGGCAAGGGCGAATCGACGAAGTTCGTCCTGCCGCAGGAACTCACCTCGCTGGTGGGTCGCTACGGCAAACACCTCCAGGGTAGTGACGCCAAGGAGAACGGTCACGTCCTCGAAAGCGGCGACTTCGACGACGAAACTCGTGAGATTCTCGGCCTCGATGACATCGAGGAGATTCTCGGCGAAATCGACGAGGAAGCAGATGTCGACTTCGAGGAGATGGAGAAGGCTGCCAAGGAAATCAAAGAAGGCAAATTTGACGACGGGATGAACTAACGACACGAAACTTAAAAACCGAGCACGCCCCAGGTATCGGTAATGGATATCTCGGAGATTCCGGCGATTCCGTCGTGGCTCAGCGAGCACCTCCAAGCCGACGGAATCGAATCGCTCTACCCACCACAAGCGGAGGCTGTCGAGGCCGGCGTCACTGAGGGCGAGAATCTGGTCGCCGCTGTTCCGACCGCGAGCGGAAAGACTCTCATTGCAACGCTTGCGATGGCCGCCGCTGTCGACCGGGGTGGGACGGCACTGTATATCGTTCCCTTGCGCGCACTCGCCAGCGAGAAACATGAGGAATTCGCAGCGTTCGAGCAGTACGGTCTCGATGTCGGCGTGACGACGGGCAACTACGAGTCCGACGGCGGGTGGCTCGCCGGCAAAGACATCATCGTCGCCACCAGTGAGAAAGTTGATTCGCTGGTGCGAAACGACGCAAAGTGGCTCGATGACCTCTCTTGTGTCGTCACCGACGAGGTCCATCTGGTCGATGACGCCGAGCGCGGCCCGACACTGGAGGTCACGCTGGCCAAACTCCGCTCGCTCAATCCCGACCTGCAGACGGTTGCACTCTCTGCGACGATTGGCAACGCGGGGGAACTGGCCGACTGGCTCGACGCCGAACTGGTCGACTCCGACTGGCGACCAATCGAACTCAAGAAGGGTGTCCACTACGGTGAAGCCCTCCATCTCGAAGACGGGAGCCAGCAACGCCTGCCCGTCCGAAACAGTGAGGAGCAAAGCGCGGCTATCGTTCGGGACACACTGGAAGACGACGGTTCGACACTGGTCTTCGTCAACTCCCGGCGCAACGCCGAGGCCGCCGCGCGGCGACTCGCAACAACAACCGACGACGCGCTGACAGACGAGGAGAGCGAGGAACTCGCAGAGATTGCCGAACAGATACGCGACGTGAGCGACACAGATACGAGCGAAGACCTCGCCGAAGCCGTCGAGAAAGGGTCGGCGTTCCATCATGCTGGTCTCTCCCGGGACCACCGCACGCTCGTCGAGGACGCCTTCCGGGACCGCCTCGTCAAGGTGGTGTCCGCAACGCCGACGCTCGCGGCAGGCGTGAACACACCCTCCCGCCGAGTGGTCGTCCGAGACTGGCGACGGTACGACGGCACCGCTGGCGGGATGCAACCGCTCTCCGTGCTCGAAGTCCACCAGATGATGGGGCGGGCCGGTCGGCCAGGTCGAGACCCCTACGGCGAGGCGGTTCTGCTTGCCTCCGGTCACGACGAACTGGACGAACTGTTCGAGCGCTACGTCTGGGCCGACCCCGAACCAGTCCGGTCGAAACTCGCTGCCGAACCCGCGCTCCGAACGCACATCCTCGCCACTGTCGCCTCCGGATTCGCTCGCTCCCGGGAGGGGCTGCTCGACTTCCTCGACGGAACGCTGTACGCCGCTCAAGCCACAGACCGCGCGCAACTCGAACGCGTTGTCGACGACGTGACCGACTACCTCGCCGTCAACGACTTCCTCGAACGCGACGGTGACGGCCTCTCGGCGACGACGCTTGGCCACACAGTCTCGCGGCTCTATCTCGACCCGATGAGCGCCGCCGAGATTATCAATGGGCTAGAAGACGGCGACCCGACGCCGCTGGGCCTCTATCACCTCGTCTGCCGGACGCCGGACATGTACGAACTCTACCTGCGCTCGGGCGACGAGGAGGAGTACACGATGCTCGCACACGAGCGCGAGGGCGAACTGCTCGGCCGTGCGCCCTCGGAGTTCGACGATGACTTCGACGACTGGCTGTCGGCGCTGAAGACCGCCCGACTGCTCGAAGACTGGGCGAGCGAACTCGACGAGTCAGATATCACCGAAGAGTACGGAATCGGCCCTGGTGATATTCGCGGGAAAGTCGACACTGCGCAGTGGCTGCTCGGCGCAGCGGAGTCGCTGTCGAGTGAACTCGGCCTCGGTGTCAGTTCCGACATTCGCGAGGCACGGCTTCGGGTCGAACACGGTGTTCGCGCCGAACTGGTCGACCTCGCGGGCGTCCGCGGCGTCGGTCGCAAGCGTGCACGGCGACTCTACGACGCTGGCATCGAGGACCGGGCAGCGCTGCGCGAGGCCGACAAATCGGTCGTTCTCGCCGCGCTCCGGGGCCGTGAGAAGACGGCCGAAAACATCCTCGAAAATGCGGGCCACCGCGAGCCGTCGATGGACGATATCGAACCCGACCCCGACACAGAGACTGCCGAGCCGACCCCGGACGGCGGTGCGGAGTCGGGCGACGACCAGTCGAACTTGGGTGATTTCTGATGGAGATTGTCGAAGGTACCGCAAACATTGACGACCTCGATGGCTTTCTCGACCGACTCACAGCGATTGGCGAACGCCACGGCGTGACCCTGCAGGCATTCGACGCTCGCTACGTCGCCGACGCCGCACATTTGCGCCGCGCGGTCGACCACGCCGTCCGGGCACTCGACCGCAACACGACTATCGCTGACGACCCCGGTGTGGAGATTCTGCTGTACGCTGCGGGCCGACGCCAGATCAATCAGGCACTGGAGATGGGCGTCTCTCCTGGCGAGTGTCCGGTCGCGGCTGTCGTCGTCGACACCGACGCCCACGACGACTGCGACGACCCCGTGGGAACGAGCGAGCGCCCCGCGACGCCGGCAGAGACCGAGGCTGCAGCGGCGCTGGCAGACGACCTCGACGCCCACTCGACGCTGGACTCGACCAACGATGACCAACTCCAGTCGTTTTTCGACATCACTGACCGGGAACTCGACGCGACTGACGGCACAATCAGCGACGTGGTTCGCGAACGGGTCACCCTGCTCGTTGTCGAACGGTGATTGCTATGCAGGGAGACTCGACTACCACACTCACAGATTCGCTCGAAATTGGTGGCCTAACGGTCCCAAACCGCCTGTACCGCGCGCCACTGCTCGAATGTGCGGGCAATGGACCGGGCGCTGTCGAGACCTATATCGACGAACTCGAACCGGCCGCCGAGGCAGGTGCGGGACTCATCTTTCAGGGCGCGAGTATCGTCACCGAAGACGGAGGCTGTGCCGCGCCAAACATGACGCGGGTCCACAACCCGGAGTTTGTCGACCAACTCTCTGCACTGACTGACCGGATTCACGAGCACGACTCACGAATTTTCATCCAACTTGCCCACGGCGGCCTTCGGAGTCTGAGTCTGTGGCACAGTGAGTACCGCGAGCAGCATCCCGGGGAGGGACAACTGGCCGTCTCCAAGCCACCGTGGCAACTGCGCGCCGCGGACCGAGCAGGGCTGATCAACGTCGACGCTGACGTACTCTCGACGAGCGAAGTCAGAGAACTCGCCGAGTCCTTTGGCCGGGCAGCGGGCTACGCCGCCGACGCTGGCTACGATGGCATCCACCTCTCCGGTGCGAATATGGGCATCATCCAGCAGTTTCTCTCGCCGTACTACAACGACCGCGACGACGAGTTCGCCGACGGCGTCCGCTTCCTGCTCGCAATCCGCGACGCCGTCCGCGAGCACGCCGGCGACATCCCGCTCGTCACCAAGGTTCCTGCCGAGACTGCTGCGCCGCCGTTTGTTCGCCGCCACCTCACCCGCGAGGACGGCGTCCACATCGCCGCACGGCTCGCCGAGGCGGGCTACGACGCCCTCGTCCCCGTCGAGTGCTCTGTCTACTGGGACGCGAGCCTGATCCGTGGCGCTTACCCCGACCGGGCGTGGTCGGCGGACGACCTCAGTTCGGCTTACGAGGCGGTCTTTGGCGGCCGTTTCCGGGCGCGAGCGGTGTCACTCCTCAACCGCCTGCAAGCCCGGCAGTTCCCAGCGGAACCGGGCTGGAACGCCGACTTTTGCCGGGCAGTCCGCGAGGCTGTCGACGTGCCGGTGCTCTGTGAGGGTGGCCTCCGTGAGCGCGAGCACTGTGAGGAGCTACTCGACGGCGGGGCTACTGATATGGTTGGCATCGGCCGGCCGTTCTACGCTGAGCCGCGACTGCCCGCGCGCCTGCTCCGCGGCGAGCGGGCGCTCTGTGGGAGCTGTAACAACTGCACGGTACCACAGGCGACCGGCGAACCCGGGCGCTGTCGCACGCCCGAGGTTGTCCGCCAGCGTGCACAGTACGAGAAACAGGGTGCCTACGACGGCACGTGATTAGTCCCAACAGGGAATTGTCGCACAATGTTGACCGCACTCACTCCGCCAGCGAGCGCATCTTGAAGCCGTAGCGAATCACGTCTTCCTGCGTGTAGACACGCCGAATCGTGGCCGTGACTCGGTCACCGATGCCAACTTCGTCGTCGCCGAGCACCTGCACCGGAACCGATACCGTCTCGCCGTGGGGGCCGTCCAGCGCGACGACGGCGCTCGTGTACGCGCCGCTTTTGGCCTGCTGTTCGACGAATTCTGGTGGTGCGCCGCCAGCACCGATTCCCGTGGCTGCCTCGACAGTTCCCGTCCCCGGCAACTCGACGTGGTCGAAGGACTCGAAGGTACCACACTCGGTACAGACGCCTTCCGGCGGGAAGGTAAGCGCGTCACACTCGGTGCAGACCCCGGCGACCAACCGGTGGCGCTGGGGCATGGTGCGCTTCCAACTGGGAACGCTGACGTACGCACCGCCACCTTCAGGTTCGCCGGTCGTAATCTCGCCGCGCATCCGCAGGTATTCACCGTAGCTGAGTGACCGACGCTCGCCGGGGACGATTCCCTCGACGGCACTCGCAACTGGAATCGACCCCTCAATTGCGAGTGCAGTGGCGTCACCAGAGCCGTAGCCGATTAGCAGCGCCGACGCTGCCCCACTGTTGGCGGCCGTCGCTAGTCCAAACAACGGGCTGGCTGCACCAGTATCACCAATTTCGGAGACGTTCGTTCCGGCGGCGATAGTTTCAGTGTCGACACCGAGCGCTCCGGCCGCGCGGTAGGGGAGTTTCCCGTTCGGCGCCTGGAGCGCAACTGCGTCTACGTCCTCGACGCTCAGTTTGGGGCCCACAGCACCGACTGCCGAGGTGTAGGCATTTCTGTCGTAGGTGGCGATGCCGAGACCATCTGTCTCGTCCGAGCCAGCGGGGCGAAAGCGCGTGCCCGGAACGGCGTCGACTCGTGCTGCGTGGTCGGTGATTTCGCCACCGTCTTCGTCGCCAACGATGGCCGCGACAGCACCGGCACCGCCGGCCTGTTCGTACTCGCTATCGGGCGCACCGCGTGGACTGTCGCTGGCGACGACCAGTGCCGTCCCGGGCGCTTCTGCCGCGGTCAACACCGCCTCGACGCCGGCCCGCGTGCTCCCCGTGAGCTGTCGGGACCGGATGTCTGTTTCGAGTCCGAGCATACTCTGCAGGCGCGAGCCCATTGCCTCCTCCTCCAGCGGGGGTGTCGTCGTCGCGACAACCAGACGGTCGATTTCACTTTGTGTTCGCTCGCTCGCTTCGAGTGCAACTGCCGCGGCCTCGTAGGACATCGTCAGCGTGTCCTCGTCGCCGCCCGGCACTGCTGTCTGCTCGATGCCGGCGCCGTGGAACTGGCCCCACGCTTCCTCGACTGCCTCCGCTGAGAGGGCGAACCGCGGAACGTAGGTCCCCAACTGCTCGATTGCGGTCATTGTCCCACCTCCTGCTCGAAGATGTGGATAGCTGTTGCCCCGCCGGAGCCACCGACGTTGTGTGCGAGCCCGCGAGTTGGCTCGTCAAGCTGGCGCTCGCCCGCGTTGCCGGTGAGTTGGTCGAAGATTTCGACCACCTGCCCGGTTCCCGTCGCGCCGATTGGGTGACCCTTCGATTTCAGCCCGCCGGAGGTGTTCACCGGGAGTTCTCCGTCCGGGTCGGTTTTGCCGTCCCGCAGCAGGGTGTGGGCTTGGCCCTCCTCGCAAAAGCCAAGGTCCTCGTAGGCGAGCAGTTCGGCGATAGCGAAACAGTCGTGGACTTCAGCGAAATCCAGTTCATCTGGGCCGACGCCAGCCTCGTCGTAGGCAGATTCAGCGGCGGTTTTCGTCGCCGACAGTGAGGTGTAGCTGTCTCGCTCTGCGAGGCCGACGTGGTCGCTGGCGCCCCCCGAGCCAGCAACGCGAATCCGCTCGTCGCTGTACTGGTCGACGACGTCCTCGCTGACAAACAGCGCCACCGCCGCGCCGTCGGAGGTTGGACAGCAGTGATAGAGGTTCAGCGGCGCGGCCACATCCGGCGCGTTCACGGCGTCATCGAGTGAGCACGAAAAACCAAGATGTGCTTTCGGGTTCTTCGCGCCGTTGCCGTGGTTCTTCACCGCCACCCGCGACAGGTCCTCCGTCGTTGCCTCGTATTCGTCGAGGTATGCACTTGCCATCTGGGCGTAGACGCCGGCGAAGGTCGTCCCAGTCAAGCGCTCCCACTCCGTCTCGCCGCTGACCCCAAGCCAGTACTTTGTGGCGTCGCTGGACATGTCGGTCATCACCTCGTACCCACCGGCGACGACGACATCGGCCATTCCACTCTTGACTGCCTGCACTGCCTGCCGAACGGCGAAACCGCCAGCAGCACACGCGTTCTCGATGCGCGAGCAGGTCACGTTGTGCAGTCCGACATGCTCGGTCACTGCCGGTCCGGAGAGTCCGAGTTGCCGACCGCCGACGCCGAGTGACCCGACGACGGCCTCGTCGATATCGTCGGGGTCTGGTGCTCGGTCGACGCTATCGATTGCGCTGTGATACGCCTCTGCGAAGAGGTCACGGTAACTCCGGTCAGGGAAGGACCCAAACGGTGTCTGTCCCGCCCCGACAAGATATACGTCTCGCATGTGGTCGTGTTGTTCGACACGGCACATAACTTCGCGGGCCAACCTCCTACAGTGGTTCGCTCGTCGTCCAATTCACGGTGAATAATAAATTGCCTGAACTTTCATGCTCAACATTCATTATGTTAGCTCAGAAACCAATCGGTGCCGACGGGGATCGACGACACGCACGTGCCTGTCGCCTGGGAGCGGTCGCACCGATACTCTGGGGGGACGGTGCGCACCGCATCCGCCACGCGCGTCACAACCCGTTGGTGAGAGGGATTACCGATGGTGGACCAGACCGTTCCACGACAACGTGGACAGACGACACAGAATCAGACCCAACCAACCACGGATGGCGGCCAGCCAGCCGACCACGGAAGCCGCCAGTACGTTTGTCTCGATTGCGGCGCTGTTTCGCAGACGTTTCGCACTGAGTGTGGGGACTGTGGGGGCGAGCAGTTCCAGACGCGAACGTCTGCAACCCGGACGGACCGGCGACTCATCGACCACTTCTTCGGGTGGGCCGCTCGCCTCACCGCGGTGCTGAATCCGTACATTCCGCGGTGAGTTACAGTCTTGGGCCAGCGTACTTCTTTTCGGTCTCGTTTACCCGTTAGTCACACAAATCCCATCGCTGCGTCGAGGTCAAGCGGGACGCGTCCCTCACTGTAGCCCTCGATATGGCCCGACGGACGTGCCCGATAGACGACTGCTGGCCGATGGCCGACCGAGGGTTGCTCGGCGAGCACCTCTTCCCACTGCTGGCGTCGGAAATTCGAGCAGTCGACGACCAGCACTGCGCCGCCGCCGTGTTCGGCCAGTTGGCCGCTGGTTTTCGTCGCTGCTGTCTCCCGAACGGCTTCGACGGCCGCCGCCCGCCGGTCGTCGGGGTTGACCGGCCGCGTGACCTCCACGAGCACGTTCGTCTCTCCATCCGTAGCGCGGAAATCCAGTGAGTGTCCGGTCGTTACCTCGATTTCGGGGACGATGCCGTAGCCCGCCTCGGTCAACAGTTTCGCGGCGATGAACTCTGCCATCGCCGCGGCCATTCTGGTATGGTCGACGTCGACGCTCGTTCCGAGTTTCCCCGCCATCGTGTAGCGGTACTCGTCGAGGACGCCAGTCTCGAGGAACCGCTCGAAGAAGGTGACTCCCTCTCGCCAGCCAGATTCCGGAAAGCCCGCGGCGTGTTTGCGGAAAAACGCCTGCGTCGACCCGCGGCCGTCTTTGGACATGAACACCGGCAGGAAAAACCACGAGAGATACGGATAGGACTCCAGCCACGGGTCGCGCTCGTACAGCGTGTCGAGCAGTTCGCGCTGTGCCCATCGTGCAACCGGATAGGGTGCCTCCTCCCAGTCGATTTTGTCGGTGCGCCACAACGGTTGTGGGGTCTCGGTGTTGCCCATCCAGTATGCGTTGTCATCAGTTGCAAACAGCGCAAGGTCCCCGTTGTCCATCTCGAAGCGATAAGTCCGCCACGAGCCGTTGATATCGAACCGCGGCCCGACCGACTCGGCACCGATATTCGACTGCAGGCGCTGGAGAATCTGTGACTGGACCTGCCCGTCGCTCCAGCCATGGGGCGAAAATCGGAATCGAAGCGGCTGTGCCACTATTTCACTTACGACCAGTGCAGGTAAAACGTCTTGGCATCTCTGAGTGGTCCCAGTCTGTTCGGTGGTACGTGGTGGCTCGACGAGGAACAACCAGAAAGCCCCGAGGTTCTCGACTCGGGGGACTTGCTGTCTCAGAAAATCGGAGATTTTCAGGATGACGAGAGAGCTTCGCTCTCTCGAACCACGCGCGCTCCCCTCGGTCGCGTGCTTACTTCGTCCGCCTTCGTCGAGAACCTCGCCCCTTTCAGTCCCACCCTGTGGCTCGTGACACAGGCCACCGCGGGCGGGATCGAAAGGGGCCGAGGGCTCGGTCCGGTGAGACGACGCAAGCACCTACGGCGCGTGGTTCGAGAGAGCTTTGCTCTCTCGTCATCACGAAAGAGCCGACGGCTCTTTCGAACGACAGCGAGTCGCAACCGGGCGAGCGCGAGGGGGCTTTCTGGTTCTATACGACATTCAACCCTCCATACTCTCCCCCAACTCCTCACTCCGTGTTGCCGAACTCGTCGATCCGACCGTGGACATACTCGGCCCAGGCGTCGAGCGTCTCGTGCATCAACTCTCGGGCCTCTGGCAGCGGCGTCGGGGCGTACTGGTAGACGTGGCCGCCGCCGTCGAGCAGTCGTCGCTCGCGGGTCGCGAGTCCTTTCTCCCGTAGCGTCGACAGCGAGCGGTTGACGTTACTCCGGTCGCGGTCGAGTTCGGCCGCCAGTTCCTCGACGGTGCTGCCCGGTGTCGACAGCAACGTCTCGTAGGTCTTTGCTTCGTGGTGCTGGATATTGAACACACAGGCGAGTACCTCGCGCAGCTCCGGCTCTTCATCGAGCATCAGTTCGCGAAACTTCGCGGGCGAGGGGTCGGCATTGGCCATACCAGTCGTTGTATCTCGTGGCGAATAAAAGCCCGCAGTTGCCCTGTTGTTACTGCTCGGTCGTCCCGTACCCCTGGTTGCGGAGACAGGCCTGCATCTCGTCCGGAGACTCGTGTTTGTGCAACCGCGCCGGCGTATCACAGTAGTAGATCCCGCCGTTGTACCGCAGTGTTACCTCGTGTTCGGAGCCGAGGAACTCGGTGCGAACGACGACTCGCTGGCCCTCCTCCAGTGTCGTCATAATCTCCTCGACGCTCAGTTCACCGGCGTCGATCACGAGCGGCTCGGTCATACCTCTTGTTCGGACAGCGACCATTTGAGTGGTCCGCTTCGAACCCAGAGGAGTCAAATTGCTCCCGCCCCTCGCTTGGAGTGTGACAGCGGAGACGCTCCTCGTGCGCCACGGCGAAACGGACTGGAACCGAGAAGGACGGCTACAGGGCTGGGCCCCGACGCCACTGAACGAACGCGGCCGCGAACAGGCCCGTCGACTCGGCGTCGAACTCGCCGAGCAGTACGATATCGACAGGATTGTCGCCTCCGACACGACTCGGACACGTGAGACGACCGCTGGAATTCGCGACGCTGGTATCGACCCCGACCCGGAGTTCACCGAGGCGTGGCGTGAGCGCGGCCTCGGCGTCTATCAGGGGTTCACGTGGGGCGACCTCGAGGGGCGATTCCCGGCCTTCGAGTACAGCAACGGCTTGCTCGCTCTCGAAGACGAACCCGAAGGTGGCGAGTCGCTCATCGACCTCTACGAACGAGTCTACGCGGCGTGGGCAGACGTGACCGCAGACGCTGACGGCACGACGCTCGTCGTCACTCACGGCGGCCCGATTACAGTCGTTCTCGCGATGCTCCAGGACCTCGATATTCCGGCTGCTATCGAGCAATACAGCATCAACAACTGCGCAGTTACGGAAATCGGACTCCCCGAGGAGAGAATTGTCCGCGAGAACGAACTGTTGTACGAGACAGTTCCGCCGAGCGAAATCTAATCAGTGGGATACTCTGCGTCCAGTGGGTCCGGTTCGGCGGCTGGACTGACACTTCCTGTCTGGTAGCCGTGCAAATCCAGTGTGACGTGCTCGAATCCCAGATCAGCAATATGCTCGCGGGCTGCCCGGATGAAATCCGGGTCCAGCGCCACGTCCAGTTCTTCTTCGGAGACTTCGATACGGGCGAGGCCGTCGTGGTCTCGGACACGGAACTGGTCGAATCCCCACGTCCGAAGTAGCTGTTCGGCCTTCTCGATACGACTGAGTCGGTCCTCGGTCACTTCCAGTCCTGTCGGGATTCGCGAGGAGAGACAGGCCATCGAGGGTTTGTCTGCGACTGACAATCCGTAGTGGTCCGCAATTTCCCGAACGTCTGGCTTCTCGATGTCGTGAGCGAGCAGCGGCGAGTACGCGTCCAGTTCCTCGACGGCTTGCAGGCCGGGCCGGTGGCCCTCGCCGGGGTCTGAGGCGTTGGTGCCGTCACAGACAGTCTCGATGCCCAGTTCTGCGGCGTGGTCGAACATCGCGCCCAGCCGCATCGTCCGGCAGTGATAGCAGCGACTCTCGTCGTTGGCGACGAAGTCCTCACTGTCGAGTTCGCTGAACTCGACGATTTCGTGGCGAATGCCAATCTCTTCGGCGACTCGTTTCGCGTCGTCCAGTTCCGCCTCAGGGAGCGTCTCGCTGCGGGCCGTGCAGGCAACGGCGTCCGAACCCAGCGCCTCGGCGGCAATCGCGGCGACGACGCTCGAATCGACCCCGCCCGAAAACGCGATGAGGACAGAATCACGCTCTGCGAGGTCTGCCCGGGCGGCGTCAAGTTTCGCTTCGACCATGCCCGCCTGTTTGCTCTCACCGCGCAAAAACGCGTCGCACCGCTACTCGTTGACGATTGCTGTCTCGAAGTTTCCGTCATCGTATTCGACGCCGGCCGCACAGACGCGGTGCTCGAACTTGTGGTCGTACAGTTCCCGTGCCACACCGGCGGCATCGAAGGCGTCGAGCTCGAAGTCGGTCGGGCTGTCCTCCTCGTAGGTGGCGACCAGCGTCGGTTCCGTGACCTCCTCGACCAGCAGCGCGTCCCGTCGGACCGTGCCGATGTAGCCTGCCGGCTCCGCATTCGCAGACGGATCGTCGGTCAACCCGACGATACCGGCAATCCGGGGCGTGTCGTAGTCGTCCTTCTCGAAGTCCAGCGCCAGCAGCGGTTCGGCCAGCGCGTCCTTGGCGGGATAGCCCAGTTCGAGTTTCTCGGCGATGGGGTCGACGTGTGAGCCGTTGCCGATGACTGCGCCGCGGTCGGTGAGTTGGACGCAGTTGTAGGAGATGTAAGGGTTGTCTGTTTCCTCGGCGTCCTCGGTGGGGCCGACGGTGATTGTGCCATCGCGGTCGAGTGCCTGTCTGTTCGGGAACGAGCGCGAAGAGACGCGGTATGCGCCAACCTCCGGCCCGACGACGACGAACCGTCCAACGTACATACTTCGGTCTGTCGGGCCCGCGACAATGTAGGTGTCGGAAGTAAGCCGGGGGTCCTGACTCAGGCCGACCTTCATTTTTGCCATCCTATTTGAACGTTTAGTTTCACTCTATGGCCGCGTTTTACTGTCGTTGCACTGTCACTCGTGAGCGTGACTACGACCGAACAGGACTGTCTCGATGCACTGCGCGAGGCTGCCGAGCGGTTGGGCGAGTCGCCGACGAAAGCGGCGTACGAAGACCTTGGTCTGACACCCGCTTCGGCGACGATTATCCGTGTCGTCGGCGGTTGGAACGAGGCGAAGCGTCGGGCTGGACTGGCAACATATCGGTCCACCGGCTCGCGGGTGCAGCCGAAACCCGACGATGTAACGTTGCCCGCGGGAACTGACTGGGCGGAACTCTCTGTCGACCAGCGCTGGCACTACCGAAACACTGAACGAAACACCAACAGAACACTCGACCGGCGGGCGAGACACCGTCGCTGGGTGAACGAATACAAGGAGTCACGCGGTTGTAACCAGTGTGGTGTCGACGACCCTGCAGTGCTCGATTTTCATCACCCAGACCCACAGACAAAACAGATGGCAATCAACGAGATGGTCACCCACGGCTACGGCAAAGACGAGTTACGGTCGGAGATCTCGAAGTGTGAAGTGCTCTGTACGAACTGCCACCGGAAAGAACACTTCGATGTGCCAGATGCGGGCCGGCAACGGTGGCTTTACGAGCACAAGCAGGCCGCAGATGGCTGCAACCGGTGTGGCGAAACCGCTCCTGGTTGTCTCGTCTTTCATCACACTGGTGAAAAGAGCGCAACCGTCGCCAGCCTCGTGGTCGATGGACGCCCAGAACGAGAGATTCGTGCCGAAATACAGCGGTGTGAGCTACTCTGTGGAAACTGCCACAGGAGAGAGCACTTCGAGCCACCGGAGAAGCGATTACGACACACATAAGTGCAATCGCCGAATAGATTTGATTGCAAAGTTCCGTGGTGTAGTGGCCAATCATGTAGCCTTCTGGGGGCTACGACGGAGGTTCGAATCCTCCCGGAACTACTACTTCTGTGGCGAACCCGCCGGTGAGCCACGAATTCGTAACTGCAGGAGATTCGAAGCATGGAGCGAAGCGTTCCGGAGCGACGGAGGTTCGAATCCTCCCGGAACTACTTCTCTCGACTCAAAAAGGAAGCGACGCGTCTAGCTACTGAAGTCGTTGCAGACCGGGATGCCGATAGTGTTGAATTCTGTCATCGCCGCGAGTTCGTCGGGGACCTGATGGATGTCGATAGTTTCCTCGACCAGCGCAGTCGGGTCGAGTTTCTCGCTGTCGATCATGTTGAGCATCTCCAAGTACCGCGAGGGCTGCAGGCCGAGTGAGCCATAGAAGTCGATTTCTTTGGCAACGAATTCGTCGGTCGGCAGCGAAATCTGGCCCTGCTCCTCGGATGTCGTCAGTCCCATCTTGACGTGGCGACCGCCCTTGCCCAAGGAGTTGACCGCGTTCTTGCAGGTGGTGGCGATACCCAGCGCGTCCGCAGAGACATCAGCACCGCCGTTGGTGATATCCCGAACTTCTTTCGCGGGGTCGTCAACTTCGCGGGAGTCAACAATAAATGTATTCTAGAATGGAAGATAGATAAATACATCTGCTGTTGGAGATTGCAGCGCTGTGTCGTGCTCAGTGAGTGTCGCGGTGGCTCAGACTGTCGAAAAATGGCCGCAATGTGTTTCACAACGGTACCGGAGCTACAGCGGCGAGAATCGGTGTACGTCCCGGGCGTGATTGAGGAGTTCCTCGGTGCTCTCGAACGTTTCGCCACATTCACACCGATGCGCCGCGAGTTGGGTCGACCGTTGTGTCGACATACTACTAGCAACGGGCGCACGGTTTATAATAGTTGTTCATGGTGTGTGAAAAACACACATGGCTGGTGGCGGGTTTATTCTCCTGCAGTCCAATAATTCGTATGGACCGGACAGAACTTCGCCGCTCGTGGGACGAGGTTGCGGCAGCCTATGCCCGCAACCGCGACCCGTCGGGGTCGGACGCGGACCTGATTGCTGACCTGCTGGCCTCGTTGCCGGACAACCCTGACGTACTCGACATTGGCCCGTGTGACGGCGCGCGCACCCTCGCCAACCTCCCGGTCGGGAGCCTGGGTGTCGATATCTCTCGGGAGGCGCTGGAGATGGCCCGCGAGCGCGTGCCTGAGTCGGTACTTCTGGAGGGCGATATGGCTGCGCTCCCAATCGCCAACGAGTCGATAGATGGTATCACTGCATACCACGCCGTGTTTCACGTTCCCCGGGAGGAACATCCAACGGTCTACACGGAGTTCGCCCGTGTGCTGCGGCCTGGTGGTCGACTGCTGATGACGCTGCCGGGGGGTCGCTTCGAGACGACGCGGCGTGGCTGGATGGGTGGGTTGATGTTCTTCTCGGCACCGGGCCGCGAGCAGACACTCACACAACTGCGCGAGGCGGGCTTTAGCGACGTACAGACGACGATGGCTGACGATCCCCTCGGAAGCAGCACCGAATTCGTCTTCGCGACACGAGAGTGAGCCCTCATCGAAAGGTCCTTATGACAACCCGTGGTAGGTTCAGATGGACTAGGTCGGGCGGTTAGGCCCCGCTCCTCGCCACGTGTGGCCTCAAGTGGGACCAAACACCGAGGGCGTGTGGTCAGACGGCCACGGGCCCCGCAAGCCAACGTCGAAGCCTCGTCCTGCGGGGACGGAGGTCCGGATGGCTGTGTCTGCAGGGACGCAGACGTCCGGTTAACCGGCGCCAGTCCGCCAGGCGCGGAAGCGAGCAGCGGAGCACTGGACATCTGTCGCTCGTAGGGTCGCGGGGTGGAGGAGGCACGCGGGACTACCCGCGGTCGAACGCCACGCAATCTCGGCTGTCCGTTCCTATACTCTTGAGCTGTTGCTACGAGATGTTCCAGTACCAACGGAGGCGTGTGGCAGTATCTTTCAGCACCACCCACTGGAGCGTTGAGAACACTGAAGCCCTCGGCACGACCTGAGATGAGACCACCTCGGCAGACGGAGTACCCACCAGCCAGAAGCCCTCGGCACGCTCGGCGGATCTGTGCGGGATATCCTCCCTCCGGTCGGATAGTGGCCCGCGCACATCCGCCGACCGCACCTCGCCCTTCATCCGCCAAGGAACCGGCAGGTGTCGCAAGCGGCAGCCTGGCGGATGAAGGGCGAGGCTCGTTTCGCGGTCGCTGAGCGGGCACTATTCGAGCACAGCGAGAATATCCCGTTCAGCGTGACCCGCGAACGTGCCGAGGGCTTCTGGGTCGTAATCATTCCGTCTGCTGGGTCAGTATTGACGAGCGGTATTCCATCCGAGCGCGCCGAGGGCTTCTGGATAGTCATTCTTCTCCCAGTCCCATCACCAACAACCACCACACCAACACGTCATCGAGGGGAACCGCTTAAGTCCTCGTGTACCCCACCTACGGATATGCAACGGCGACGACCTTGGCCACGGGGAGGTGACCGATGAGCCTCCAGTCGCCGGTCGGGTCGGACCACCAACTGGCGCGGCTGCTCCAGATCGGTGTTGTCCTCGAAGAGGTTGTCGAGGCACGCGCGACCAAACACACCGAGTCCGACGCTATCGACGACGATGTCCGCGAACTGCTCGAATCGGCGGCTGCCGAATCCGAGCGCCATCGCGAACAGCTCGACGGAATCATCGACGAACTCGACGCCGATACGATTCCGTTCGACGAAATCCAGCCGCTGGTTGAACAGCAGTACGAGGCCGACCAGGACTTCGACGGCGTCCTCTACGACCAGCTCTGTAACGAGGAAACCGCCTACAAGTTCTACGACGACCTGATCGACGCCATCGAACAGTCTGACGGGACGTTCAGTATCGACCGCGACCGCCTGCTCGACACCCTCAAGACCATCCGGGCCGAGGAGGAGGCGGGCGTCGAAGCAGTCACCGAACTGATGGAGCACGGCACATGACGGCGACTGACGACAGCGCAGTCGACCGGTTACGTAGGAACAACCAATGAATACGGCAAACCAGTACCTCAAGGCGATTTACCTGGTTCAGGAGATCGAAAACGGTCCGGCATCGACCGGCTCGATTGCGGAGATGCTCGACGTTAGCCCGGCCAGTGCGAACGAGATGGTCGGGAAACTCGAAGCCGACGGACTCTGTGCACACGAGAAATACAAGGGCGTCGAACTGACCGACGACGGCATCATGCGCGCACGAGAGGCTCTCCAGAACTACTGTATCATCGAGCGATTCCTGCTCGAAGTGCTCGAAGTCGAAGATTTCCGGGCGGAGGCGCGCCAGCTCGAACCGGTTATCGACGAGACAGTCGCCGAGCGACTGGATACGATTATAGACCGTCGGCCGGAGTGTCCGGACTGTTTCGACGCCGAAACAGACGTCTGCGGCCTGCTCGAATGTGACCCCGCCGACTGATGGCTGGCGCGCTCGTCGACGCCGCCGGCCCCTTTCTCATCCCGGTTGTGCTGTTTGGACTCGGATTAGTTGGCTATCTCTTCCTGTTTCTCCTGACGCGGTGGGGTATCCTCGGAGACTGATAGATACCTCTTGTTTTCAGAACTGAAAATAAAACTGCGAGTAACCACTATACTCGCTCAATTATAACGTTCGCGTGGGTGAACCAACATGAATATCATCGTCATCGCGGCAGGGCTGGTCGCGCTGTTCGTCTTCCCGATGGTCGCCTACGGTGTCATGTGGTTCACGAGTCGTGACAGCACTGACCGGCCCGAACCGCCAGAAACCAACAATCCACAGCGAAATATCCCTGGTCAGAACTCCGGGGACTGAGGCTCCATCGTTTTGCCGGCTTGTACGCAACCGACAGATTCAATCGCCCGAGTACCGACCACTGTACAATGACAGCCTCGACGCCGCCGGTTCGTCGGCTGGCCGATTGGGACCACAGTCGGCTCGACGCCCTCGCCGAGGAACACGGTACGCCGCTGTACGTTCTCGATACTGACCGCGTCCAAGCGAACTACCGCCGCTTTGCCTCGGCCTTTCCCGACGCACACGTCATGTACGCTGCAAAGTCTCACACTGGCCGTGCGGTGCTGTCGGCGGTGATGGACGCCGGCGCGGACATCGAGTGTGCCGCCCGCGGCGAACTACAGCGAGCGATTGCAGCAGGCGCAGACCCGAACACGCTGCAGTACACGGCCGTCAATCCCCCGCAGGCTGACGTGGAGTACGCTGCCGAACTGGGCGCTGCCAATCCGGGCCTGACCGTGACCGCCGGCGCACGCGATACCTTCGACCGCCTCGAAGCGGCGGGCTACGACGGCCGCGTCGCCATCAGAATCAACCCTGGAATCGGCACTGGTCACCACGAGAAAGTTGCCACCGGCAAGGACGCAAAGTTCGGCATTCCCGCCAAAGACGTCCCAGAACTCGCCGCAGAATTGCGCGAACGGTTCGACCTCGTCGGCCTGCATGCCCACGTCGGCAGCGGCGTCCTGCAGGATGACTTGGACGACCACTGCCGAGCCATCGAGACGATTGCCGACGTCGCTCGCGAGGTGGGCAACATCGAGTTCCTCGACATCGGCGGCGGCTTCGGCGTCCCCTACCACGAGGACGAACAACCACTGGACATGTCCGTCGTTGGCGACCGCGTCCGAGCAGCAGTCGGAGACCTCGACGCACAACTCGCGCTGGAACCCGGCCGATACGTCGTCGCCGACGCCGAACTCATCCTCACGCGCGTCAACACTATCAAAGAGACTGGCACGGCGAACGTCGTCGGTGTCGACGCCTCGCTGGCGACGCTCATCCGGCCCGCGATGTTCGACTCCTATCACCCGATCAGAAACATTAGCGCACCCGACCGAGAGCCAGAACCAGTCTCGGTCGGCGGACCGTGCTGTACGAGCGCGGACGTGTTCTGTACTGACCGCCCAATCGCCCGCCCGCGTCGCGAGGACTTGCTCGCAATCGGCAACGCTGGCGCGTATGGCTACGAACTCGCAAACCAGTTCCACTCCCAGCCACGGCCGGCCGAGGTGGCGCTCTCCGATGGCGACGCCAGAGTCGTCCGCGAGCGCGAGACGCTGGCGGATGTCACCCGGGTCGAGACAGGTAACTGAGTGGTTTGTTCGGATTTTTATACCCGGGCAATCAAAGTCCGGCTATGAGCCGTCTCTCCGACCTCGTCATCATGCCCGTCGACGAAGACAGTGAGTACGTCAAACACGTCTACATCGTGCTGGTTCTCTGGACGTCGTTCGTGATTCTCGCTGGCGTTATGCTCGCAATCGCCACGTTGTGAGGGCCAGATGAGCTTTCGCATCGACGGATTTCACGAAGCCGCCGTCTCGACGCCATCGCACGAGACGGTCGAGCCGATGCGGGAGCTATTGGTCGAGACACTCGAGTCGGCTGGTCAGGACCCTGACATCGACGAGGCCGGAAACATTCTCGCGAGTCGTGGCTCGGGCGAGCATCTCGTCCTGAACACGCATATCGACACCGTCCCGCCACATATTCCGTACGAGCGCGACGGCGATATCGTCCGCGGCCGAGGCGCGTGTGACGCGAAAGGACCCCTCGCTGCGTTGCTCGATACGTTTCTGCACGCGGATATCGACGGCCAACTTACGCTCGCTATCACGACTGACGAGGAGACAGCACAGACTGGCGGCGCACATCTCGGTGAGACACTCGACGCTGACGGCTACATCGTCGGCGAACCGACTGACCTCGACGTGTGCATCGCTGCCCGCGGCCAGTTCGAGGGTGAAGTGGTAATACACGGCGAAAGCGGCCACGCGAGTGACCCGCACAACGGTGAGAACGCTATCCGCGCGGCGGCGCCCATTCTGCAGGCGCTGGAATCGTTCGACGAGACCAACGGCCCCGGCGCACACGAGTTGCTCGGTCCGCCAACGCTCACCCCATCCGTCATCGAGGGCGGCGAAGCAATCAACCAGATTCCGGCCGAGTGTGCGATACGCTTCGACCGCCGGACTGTCCCGCCAGAGACTGTCGAGGCTTTCTTTACGGACCTGCGTGCACACCTTCAGGAGTGGCTGCCGGACCTCTACGACCTCGATGTAGGACTGGTTCGTCCGGAGATGCCCGCGCCGGAAGCGTTCGCGACCGACGCCGACGCTCCGCTGGTCGAAGCGCTGTCGGCCGCCAGCGGCACCCGGACCCGGCCGTTCGGGGCAGCGACCGAGGCGTCGTACTTCGCGGCTGACGCCCCAGTCGTCGTCTTCGGGCCGGGCGTACTTGCGGACCAGCAGGGGCCGGTGGCCCACGCCGACCGCGAGTACGTCCACCGCTCCGACGTCGAGAAGGCGGCCGGCATCGTCCGAGAGGCTGTGGAGACGCTACTGTGAGAACCTGAAGAGGAGAGGTTGATACGGCCGGGCGTCTTCGTACTGGTATGAACCGGACCGACGCTCGGCCGTTTTTCGTTCGCGTTGTGGCGCTGTTCGTCCTCGCCGCCGTCTTTGGTGCGGCCCTGACGGCGTCGGCTTCGACCAATCCGGGAGCGTACACCACCGGCTCGGTGCCAGTCGTCTTGCTGACCGCGTACATTCTGGTTTCCCAGACCGACGACTACGATGAATTCCCGAAATTTCTGGGGGTAAGCACCGCAATTGTTGCCTTTCTGTACGTCGTCGGGACGGTTATCGCACCGCCGAGTATCGGACTCGGTCCTGGGTGGACCTCCCTTGCTGTGGCCTTCGTCGCCGCGTACGCGATAATCTACGGGCCAAAGAAGGCGACACTCTCCGAGTGACGTAGCCGCTCGCAAACCGGCCGGCTTTTTATCACGCACCTCCGATGATTGTCCATGAGCCACGAGCAACTGCCAACCGAGCAACCAGCAGTGGTCACCTGCGGGTTGCCCTACGCCAACGGGAATCTCCACGTGGGGCACCTGCGGAGCTACGTTGCTGGGGACCTATTTAGTCGGGCGCTCCGCCGTGTCGGCCAGCAGACAGCCTTCGTCTGTGGGTCGGACATGCACGGTACGCCTGTCGCAGTCAACGCCGCCGAGGAGGGTGTCGAACCGCGGGAGTTCGCCTTGGAGTATCACGAGCAGTACAAAGAGCGATTCCCACAGTTCAACGTCGAGTTCGACAACTACGGCCACACCGACGACGAGACGAACACCGAAATCACCCGCGAGTTCGTCCGGTCGTGGATCGACAACGACCACGTCCACGAGAAAGAGATTCAGGTTGCCTACGACCCCGAGGCCGACCAATGGCTGCCTGACCGCTACGTCGAGGGCACCTGCCCATATTGTGGGGAAAAAGCGCGAGGTGACGAGTGTGACGAGGGTTGTCAGCGCCATCTCGAACCCGGCGAAGTCGAGGACCCGACGAGTACACTCACCGGCAACCCCGCCGAGTACCGTACCCGCGAACACAAGTTCCTCCGTCTCTCGGACTTCCAGGAGTATCTCCAGGGCTTTCTCGACCGCCTCGAAGGCACGGAACGCGCCCAGAGCCAGCCCCGCGAGTGGATTGAGGGCGAACTCGAAGACCTCTGTATCACCCGGGATATGGACTGGGGGATCGACTATCCAGGTGGCGTTGCTCCGGAGGAGCAACGAGGCGAAGGCGGCACCGCCGCCGGAGCGGAGGACGATTTGGTCCTCTACGTCTGGGTCGACGCGCCAATCGAATACGTCTCGTCCACGAAGCAGTACACCGACCGCGTCGGCACCGACACCTTCGACTGGGAACAGGCCTGGAAAGTCGACGGCGAGGAGGCCCACGGCACCCACTGGGACGACGAGTGGAGCGAGGCCTCCGGCGAAATCATCCACCTGATTGGCCCCGATATTATCCAGCATCACTGTGTCTTCTGGCCAGCAATGTTGCGCGGCACGGGCTACAACGAGCCACGAGCAGTGCTCGCGACCGGATTCGTCGGTATCGACGGCAAATCGCTGTCGACCTCTCGCGGGCGAGCAGTCTGGGCCAGCGAGTATCTCGACGAGGGCTTCCACCCCGACCTGTTCCGGTACTACACTGCAACCGGCAGCGGGCTGGAAAACGACGTGGACTTCTCGTGGGACCGGTTCCAGCAGCGCGTCAACGGCGAACTCGTCGGCAACCTCGGCAACTTCTGTTACCGGGGACTGCTCTTCGCCCAGCGCAACTACGACGGCACGCCGGACGCGAACCCGAGTGAGGAAGTCACCGAGCGGATCGAAGCGGCAATCGAGACGTTCGAGACTGCGATTGCCGAGTACGACATCCGCACCCTCGGACAGGTTGCGGTCGACCTCGCGGACTTCGGCAACGAGTACATCCAGCAGAACGAACCGTGGAATCTCGTCGACGACGAACCCGAGACGGCTGCCCAGGTCATCCGCGATTGCGTCCAACTCGCCAAGGCCTGTGCCCTGTTGATGCAGCCAGTCATGCCCGAGAAGGCCGAGGCGCTCTGGGCACAACTCGGCGAGGACGGCTCCGTTCACGACCCAGAGCTGTCGGCAGCACTCGAAACGCCACCGGCGGAGTTCGACGAACCCGACGAACTGTTCACGCGGGTCGAAGACGAGACCATCGAAGCGCTCAACGAGAAACTCCGCGAGCGCGTCTCCGAATCTGACGACGAAGACGATGGTGACGAAGAAAGCGTGGACCTACCAGCACTCGCAGACGACCGCATCAGTTTCGAGCAGTTCCAGGATATCGACATGCGCGTCGGTGAGATTACCGCGGCGGAGCCGATCGACGGCGCGGACGAACTCGTCAGGCTGGAGGTCGATATCGGCCTCGAACACCGGCAGGTTGTCGCTGGGCTGAAACAACTGCACGACACGGACGACCTGCCGGGAACGCGCGTCGTGCTGCTGGCGAATATGGAGCAGGCAGAACTGTTCGGCCACGAGTCCAATGGGATGGTGCTGGCAGCGGGCGAGGAGGCCGACCTGTTGACCACCCACGAGGACGCCGCGCTGGGGACGAAAATTCGCTGAGAATCCAAGCGGAGCAGACTTTTCATCCTCGATATCCTAGTACCGATATGGCTGCACCGAGCGACGACGACGAGGAGTGGAAAATTTCCGTCGATGATGTTGGTCCGCCAGCGCACGAGGACCACGAGGAAGCAACTGACGAGCAAACGGGTGGGAACATCGCCGGCACACTCGCGCACAATCAGCCGCTCGAACCGGGTGATGTCGACCTCGAAAACGCAGTCTTTGTGGTCCTTGGCGTCCTGCTCGTTGTCCTCTTAATCGCCGGCGCGATTCTCGGAATCTAAACTGACTCCGGCGTCTCGTGAATCGTCAGCGGCACCTCTCGGTGGGTGCCTTCGAGGTCACGGACGATTCGCCGGACGATCCCCTCTGCTTCCGCGCGGATTTTCGGCTTCACTTTGTCGACGACCCACTCGAAGGAGGTCAGCGCGGGCAGGTCGATCGCTCCAGCGCTCGCTGAGGTTGGGTCGAATTCGACGTAGAACCTGACCCGTGACGCTGTCTGTTCGCCCTTGGGGGCAGAGTCCGGTTCGGGGGTAATTTCCCAGTAGCCGCTGGCGTCGAGGTCCTTGACGAGCGTCCAGTCGATGCGCTCGGGTGGGTCCACGGCTGTGACCTTCGAGCGGGCAGTGTAGCTGAGTTTCCACCACGCGAAGGTGAGGTCGTACTCTGTCTCTGGCTGGCCGTCGCCGTAGCGACGGATTCTGTCGAGATACTCCGAGTATTTCGCATACCGTGGGAAGTCGACCAGAAACTCGTAGATCTCTTCGGGCGGCAAATGCACCAGCGTGCTGACGTCGAGGCGGTCCACACCCACATTGGGTGACGCGACAACTAAAATAACCGGGCACAAATAGGCTCGCTCCATACGGCGGGTATGAGCGAGCACTCACCGACCGTCACGGTTGTCGGTGCCGGGCCGGCCGGCCTCACTGCCGGCATCTACACCGCACGCGCCGGCCTCGACACCCACATCTGTCAGGACGAATCCTCGATTTTGAACCGTAACGCTCACCTCGAGAACGTGCCGGGCTTTCCGGCCGGGGTAAACGCGCGTCGGTTTCTGGACCTCACCCGCCAGCAGGCCCGTCGCAACGACTGCACAGTTCAAGCGGGTGCTGTCACCGCAGTCCGAACGACCGGCGACGGATTCGTTGTCGAGACGGAGGAAGACACACGAGAGAGTGAGTACGTAATCTGTGCGTCCTGGGCAGATACGGACTATCTTGCGGAAATCGATGGTTTAGACACGATAACTCGTGGTTCGAAGGAGTATCTTGCTGTCGACGATGAGGGGTTCACGGGTGTCAAGGGGCTCTACGCTGCTGGTCGGGTTGCCGGCGAACCACACCAGGCAGTCGTCGCGGCGGGCCACGGCGCGAAGGTTGGTCTGGCAGTAATCGAACACTCCGAGATACCCTTCTATCACGACTGGGTCGCGCCGGAGGGGTATTTCACCGACCGTGGCCGCCCGGTTCCACCGGGTTGTGAGGAAATCGACGAAGACGAACGAAATCGCCGGGAGGCAACGACACTCGAACAGATGCAGGCGACCTTTGAGGCCCGCTATCCCGACCCCCCGACACAGCATCCGGCCGTCCGTGAGGACTAGGCAATTATCAGGTCTGATAATTGAAACGGAACATTTGCCCGTGTGGACATGTAACAGTGGGATAACCGAGCCATGAGCAGCCAGTCGAATCCGGGGCGGGTGTACAACCGCCGGGTCACGAGACACCTCGACTCGCTGCTCCCCGAGCACACCCTGTCGGACAACGACTTCACGTTCGGCGGCACAACAATCGTGGATAGGGAAAACAACCCCGGCAAGCCAGCCGGGGGGACGTGCACAATCAAAGCGTACGTCGGTGATGATGGCCAACTGGCTGTGCTGGAAAAGTCTGAACTCACCTCCCGTGGGGAGACTGTCTGGGCGTGTTGGAATCGAATCCGGCGGACACACACCGTCGAAGCCACCGAAATCCCGCCGTTCGAGTATCACGTGCAGTCTCAGATTTGCGACCGCGGGACTCGCAAGCGCGACGAGAGCCTCGTCAGTCTCGCAGGCCTCGAAGAGATGCCAGTCTACGGCGGCCGCGAGGCACAGGCGGCGCTGATACTTGCGGAGAGTCTGGCCGTCGAGAAGGCTATCGCGCCCGACGAGCGCTCCGACATTTGCTGTTCCCTGCACCGACTGCCCTCGCTCCCTCGTTTGATTGACAGAGGCGAACTCGTCCGGTTGAGTTGGCGCGAAGTCGACGCACTCGTCGGCCCCGACGCCGAAATGATTGCTGCACACGTCGATGTAGACACTGTTCCGGACGAAGAGCGTCAAGAAGCAGCAGCGAAGGGCGTCAAGCTGTTCACCGACGACGACAGCGGTGTTGCCGACGAGGAGTTCACCGACCGGCGAGCAAAGCGTCGGTCCGAGCGGGCGGCCGAAGAAGACCAACGCCGTGAGCGCGACGCTCGCTCGCTTCCCGACGACATGAGTCAGGAAGAGGCTGAGGAGAAACTGGTCGAGATGGCCGAGAAAATCTACGAGATGCGCGAGGGCGACGATGAAGAGTAATTCTTAGCATCCGCGCGAGCGACGCGAGCGCGGTTCACTCGACCGAGGCCGTCGGCCTCGGTCGAGGTGTTTTTCGCCCACGTTCGCAAGAGCGTAGCTCTTGCGCAGCCTCTTGGAGAGCTGTGCTCTCCAATGGTCGGCGAATCTTCGATTCGCCTTGACGGCAGAAATCAAAGATTTCTGCGGACGTTTTTGCGCCGAGCGGTTCGCTCGAAGAGCGAACCTGAGGCGGAAAAAGGTGGTGGCTTAGAAGTAGTTGATCGCTTCAGGCAGTTCGGTCTTCATGCCCTTTCGCTCTCGGATCATCTGGATAGTCTCTGGCTGGAGGTTGTCGGCCATGACCTGGAAGCCAGCGTTTTCGGTGTTCCAGCTTGCGCGGCCCTCGGTCGCGCTCCGGATGTCGCTGGAGAAGCCAATCATCTCCTCAACCGGCGCAACGCCCTCGACGACCATCAGGTCGCCTTCCTGGTACATGTCGTCGACACGGCCACGTCGACCCTGAATCTCGCCGCTCGCTGCGCCCATGTGGTCGTTGGGCACGTCGATACGGACTTCCTGAATCGGTTCGAGCAGCTTGATCTTCGCGTCGATCAGCGCGTTGTGTAGCGCTTCACGAACTGCGGGGATGACCTGTGCCGGACCGCGGTGGATGGCGTCCTCGTGCAGACGGGCGTCGTGCAGGCGGATGAGCGAGCCCTGCACTGGTTCGGCGGCCAGCGGCCCGTCGTTGAGTGCCTCCTCGAACCCTTCGATGACCAGCTCCATCGTCTCGTTGAGGTGCTGGATACCTTTCGTGTCGTCGATGATGATGTTCGTGCCGTGGATGTGCTCGACTTCCTGTGAGGTCTCCTTGTCGAGGCCGGCGTCTTGCAGTGCCTCACGCCGTTCGAGCTCTGGCATGTCCATCGACGCCTTGCCTGCCTTGATGGCTTCGACCACGTCGGGGTCCATCGGCGTCACCGTGATGTAGAAGCGGTTGTGGCGGTTCGGGGAGATACCCTCAACCTCGCGGCTGGACTCCTGTGGCGCTTCGCGGAAGACGACAATCGGTTCACCGGTCGTCACCGGAATGCCCTGGTTGCGCTCGATACGCTGGGTGACGACTTCGAGGTGGAGTTCACCCTGCCCGGAGATCAGGTGTTCACCGGTGTCCTCGTTGATCTCGATGTCGATGGTCGGGTCTTCCTTGGCGACCTGCTGCAGCGTTTCGATGAGTTTCGGCAGGTCGTCCATGTTCTTCGCCTCGACGGACTTCGTGATGACCGGCTCCGAGATGTGCTCGATGGACTCGAAGGGAGTCATCTCGACACTGGACACAGTCGAGCCTGCAATTGCGTCGGCCAGTCCGGTCACTGCGGCGACGTTCCCGGCAGGGACTTGGTCGACTTCCTCACGCTCGCCGCCCATGAAGATACCGACGCTCTGGAGTCGATTCTTGCCGATAGTTCCGGAGACGTAGAGTTCCTGGCCCTTCTCGAGCGTTCCGGAGAAGACACGACCCGTGGCGATTTCGCCTGCGTGCGGGTCCATCGAGATATCGGTAACCATGAGGACGACTTCGCCGTCCTCGTCGACGAGTCGCATGCCCTCTGCGAGTTCGGATTCGGGGTCACCACGCCAGACTCGCGGAATACGGTGAGGCTGTGCGTCGACCGGGTTCGGGAAGTGCTCACAGACCATATCGAGCACGACATCCGAAAGCGGCGTTCGCTCGTGGAGTTCCGCCCGTTTGTCGGCCTGTTCCAGGTCGATGATCTCGCCGAAGTCCATGCCGGTGCGCTGCATCGACGGCAGGGAAACCCCCCACTTGTAGAGCGCAGAACCGAAGCCGACAGTGCCGTCTTCGACGGAGACGGTCCAGTCTTCGGTGATATCGTCCATCTCCTCGGTCATCCCGCGGATGAGGTCGTTGACGTCCCGGATGACGTCGGTCATCCGCTGCTGCATCTCCTCGGGTCCTTCCTGCAGTTCCGAAATAAGGCGGTCGACCTTGTTGATGAACAGCGTTGGCTTGACACCCTCTCGGAGTGCCTGTCGGAGCACAGTTTCGGTCTGTGGCATCGCGCCCTCGACAGCGTCGACAACCACGAGTGCGCCGTCGACGGCACGCATTGCGCGTGTCACGTCGCCACCGAAGTCCACGTGGCCTGGTGTGTCGATGAGGTTGATGAGGTGGTTGGTGTCCTCGTACTCGTGGGTCATCGAAACGTTTGCTGCGTCGATGGTGATCCCACGTTCCTGCTCGTCTTCTTCCGTGTCCATCGCAAGCTGTTCGCCCGCGGTGTCGTCGGAAATCATCCCTGCGCCAGCCAGCAGGTTGTCCGTCAGCGTCGTCTTCCCGTGGTCGACGTGTGCCGCAATCGCAATGTTCCGAATGTTCTTCGGAGTATTCATCAGTGACTCACATTCCTGCACGATCTTTTTTCGTCGGCCCATTATTACAGATGCTTACCGGAAGCAGGGTCAAAAGGATAGTGTTTCGTACTCGGGTGGTTGCGAGTACGAAGCACGTCATGAACGAAGCGAAATGACGGTGTTTCGGAGT
>NZ_JBLKOA010000002.1:0-438842 GCF_051414135.1 Halovenus halobia | reverse complement strand
AGTCGGGTGGTTGCGAGTACGAAGCACGTCATGAGCGAAGCGAAATGACGGTGTTTCGGAGTCGGGTGGTTGCGAGTACGAAGCACGTCATGAGCGAAGCGAAATGACGGTGTTTCGGAGTCGGGTGGTTGCGAGTACGAAGCACGTCATGAGCGAAGCGAAATGACGGTGTTTCGGAGCCGGGAGTGAAGCGACTGAGAGGCGTATCGGAGATTTCGACGAGAGGACTCAATACTCGACAAACACCAGCGTATAATAATTAGGACAAGAATATCGGCAGACCCAGTAGGTCCCGATAACCGACAGACGAAACCGCTATTTTGAACGAAATTTGCACGGAGATTCAACGGACTCCGAACCGATTTTATCCCGTTTTTGAAAAATCCCTTTTAGTGGCTTTCTCGTTGATTCGAGTGCATGTCAAACCACAAAACTCGACGACGGTTCCTGATGGGTGCCGGAAGTGTTGCGGCGGTTGCACTCGCCGGTTGTACGAGCAACGACGACAGCAGTGCAGACGACGGAATGGACGACGATGACGGTATGGAAAACGGCGCGATGGAGAACGGAGAAGAAGGGACGATGGAAAACGGCGGGATGGAACCGACAGACCCCGCGGAGGCGTCGCGGGCCTCGATTGACCGGTTCAGTGAGGAGGCTGGAACACTGCTGGTCCGGACTGAGGAGAACGGACTACCAGGGCCGGACGAACCCATCGACTTCGATCAGGGACCGCACATCACGCAGGGATACGGCCCTGACGGGACGACAATCGAGTACTACAACTTCGATGTTCAGCCGACGGCACCGGCACCAATCTACGCGTTCTTTTACGAGAACGGCGATCCAGTCGAGGAGCAACTCAACATCATCGGGGTAAAGCCGGGCGACAGCGGATACAATGATTTCTGGCGAGTCAACACGGTGACCGTGCCCGACGACTACGAGGCCAATACCATCACAAGCGTCGGCGGCCTCACCTCGATGGACTACGACATCCAACAGACGAACATGATCAAAAACTGTCCCGTCGTGCCCGAGGGCTCGACCGCCTCGAAACACTACGGCGACGACCTCGATGAACCACCGCTGGTCGATGGCTGGTACGAGGGAGAAGTCGTTTCGTACTTCCTCTTCCAAGAGGATACCTACGAGACGATGGACGGTAGCGTCCCGCTCTCGCCGATTTACGTCAGCTTCAACACTAATCCGGGAATGGATGGCGGCGGCCCAGCCTCCGGGTTCATGACCGAGGAGATGAGCGCCCAGACCCACAACGTCGTTGCCACGCTGCCGGGCGACGCCGGCTACTCACCGCTGTGGATGGTCAACGTCTACGACAACGCCGACTTCGACAGCGTGTCTGATCTTGACTCGGCGACGGACGCAAACATCCTCGCGGAGGGCGCAGCGATGGTTAACTGTCCAGTCGTCTCGATGGGCGACTCCATGATGTAACGATGTCAGCAACTACCACCGAGGACGCAATTCAAGTGACTCTAACCCCTCAATAAGCTATGATTGAGAGACCCAGCAAACGCGAGACGGTCGTCGCCGCGCTGAGCGCCGTCGCGGCCGTCGCTGGATCCTACGTCGCGACCGGCTGGTCGCCGTCGTTCGTCGTTGCGCCCGTCGACCAGACGATTGTCAACCTCACGCCCGGTGCCATCGTCACCTTCATGATCGAAAACGTCGGCGAGGCTGGCCACTACATCCACATCGCGATGGCACTCGGTACCGTCGTTGCGGTCTTCGGGCTCGTGTCGTTTGCTGGGCTGGGGCTTGGACGGCGACTCGACCAGCCACTCGCCGGTGCTGTGTCCGGTGGTGTCGTCTGGCTGCTCGCTGTTGTCCTCGTCGGCCAGCCAGTCTCGGCACTGGCGGCCGCCGTCCCGATGGCTGTGTTCACCGTCGTCGGCGGGTTCCAGACCGATGCCGGCACAGTTGACCCGGGCCGCCGACAGACGCTCGGCACGCTCGCGGCTGCATTTGGCTTCGTTGGCGGCGCAACGATTGCCGGGCGACTCCTGCACCGCAGCGGACCGCTCGGGGCTGCCCCGAATGCCGAGGGCGCAACCGCTCGTCTCAACGAGGCAGACGCGAACGAACTCCAACTGGCGAGTACAGCGCTTCCGGGTCTCGTCAGCGACATCGACGGGTTCTACAACGTCGACATTGCGGAGTTCGACCCCGAGGTGACCGCCGACGAGTGGTCGCTGACGGTCACTGGCAACGTCGGCGACGAGCGCACGCTCACCTACGACGAACTGGTCGACCAACCCGTCGAGAACCGGTTCGTGACGCTTCGCTGTGTCGGTGAGGACCTCAACGGCAAGAAACTCGACACCGCGGTCTGGACCGGCACGCCACTGCGGCCGTTCCTCGAGGCCGCCGACCCACAGGGCGAGTGTGACTGTGCAATGCTGCACGGCGAGGACGGCTACTCCGTCCAGTTCCCGGTCGATGTGCTCGCCTCCGGCTTTCTCGCCTGGGGGATGAACGGCAAGGAACTCCCGACCGGGCACGGGCATCCGGTCCGGGTGTTGATTCCCGGTCACTGGGGCGAGACCAACGTCAAGTGGCTCGACGAGATTGAACTACTGAACACCGAAGCAGACGGCTACTGGGAGCAACGTGGCTGGGAAGGCACAGGTGAGGTCAAGACTGTCGCGAAACTGTGGGACGAAGGCATCACCAAACTGGACGACGGTCGAATCGAACTCGCTGGCCACGCCTACGCCGGTACCCGTGGCATTAGCCGCGTCGAGGTCTCCACTGACGGCGGCTCCTCCTGGACTGACGCCGACCTCTCCAGACCCCTGCCCGACGAGGATGTCTGGCGACAGTGGCGATACACCTTCGACCCTGACGGCAGCCACGACGTGGTCGTCCGCGCCACCGACGGCGACGGCAATCTCCAAATCGAGGAGGAAACGAGCCCAAGCCCCGATGGCGCGGCCGGGTGGGTCGAACGGACGGTTGGGTGACCACGATGGCAATGGAACCGCCGGCAATGGCTGGCGTCGCGGTAACGGTGCTCAACAGCCTCCTGCTCGCCGCACTGGCCGGCGTCTGGCTCAAAAACTACTGGCGCTTTCGCTCGTCGATGCTGCTGGGACTGGTCACCTTCAGCGCAGTCCTGCTGGTCGAGCACGTCGTTGCGCTCGTGTTCTTTTTCAGCCGGATGGGTCGACTGTACAGTATGGACCCGCTGGCCGGACTGGTCGTCCTCGGGATGCGACTGCTCACGCTCGTCGCTGTGGGCGCACTGGCTGTCGTTACGATGCGGTGACTGTGGTACTTGGTCACATCCCCGCAACAGTAATACGGGTCCGTACCGTATCTGTGGGCGTCTATGGACGTTCAGGTCGAGGGTTCTGGCCCAGTCGAGCCGTTCTACGCTGCACGTGACCTCTTCGAGCGTGAAGCAACTCTCGAACAGACGGTTACCGTTCGGATTGTCGAGGACCCGGACGAGCGAACACGCGTCCAGCACGGTCCGGACGGACACGAACTGACAATCTCACAGCAGGCCGCGACGAGCGCGATGGCCCGTGAACTCGCGCTCCACGAGTTTGCGCACATGCACCACCACGAGCGCGAGCATCCCTCTCACACGCAGTCGATGGAGGAAGTCATCTTTCTCGCGCTGGCTGGCCGCACCGTCGAGCGCCGAAAGCTCACCCACTGCCGACAGATTGCCAACCATATGAAGGATATCTACGCTGATGACCTGTGGCTCTCTGTCGCGCCGGCGGGCAAACTCGTCGATTTCCTCGAATCCAGCGTCGCGGCGGCACTCGCTGACCAGCCAGCCTCCGGTATCTGGGACGGGGGTCCCGAGGCTGCTCGGACAAGTGCTGCCTCAGACCCGGAGATAACAGCCGTCAACGCGGCGTTTGCCCTGGGATTGGTCGAACGACACAAACTCGTCAACCAGGACCACCGACTATACGACCTGGCCCACGCCGCCGCGGCGGATGCGCCGGAAGTGAACTTCGAGCGGTTCAAAGGCTGGTTCCGTTCGCTTGCAGCCGACCCTGACGAGAGTGAGTACCGCAAAACGCTGGTCGACGCCACCCGCGAGTACGCTGGCGGGTCGGGGCCAGCGGCCGACTAACTCAACTCGACGACGCGCTCGTCGAGTCGTCCTCGCTCGACCGTCGAGCGGTTTGTGGTCGTGTCCTTTGTGACTGTCACGAGGTCGTCAGCGGCGTCGATAAGTTCCTCGTCGTGGCTGACGACGAGAATCTGCTCGACGCCGCGCTCACGCATCGACTCGATGAGTTCGACAAGCTGGGTCACGTGGCCCGAGTCGAGAAAGACAGTCGGTTCGTCGAGAATGAGCGGCGGCATCGGCGCGGCACCCTCGATTCCCTCCGCGAGCAGCCGATAGATTGCACAGCGCAGGCTGAGGTTGAACAGGGCGCGCTCGCCGCCGGAGAGCTGGTCTGGGTCGAGTTCTTCGCCGTCTTTCTGGTAGACTGTCAGTCGGTACTCGCCGTCGAGTTCGATCCGGGCGTAGGTGTCGTTCTCGTAGACGAGGTCGAACGTCTCGTTGAGCATCCGCTCCAGGTTGTCGACGTTCTGGCGGCGCAGTTGGGCTCGAAGCGTGCCGTACATCTCCGCGAGTTCGGCGGCCTCGTCGTGCAGTGATTCCAGCTGTTCGACCGTCCCGGTGAGCTCCTCGCGGCGCTCGCGCAGTTCTTCGAGTTGGTCGAGTTCGTTGCCGATTGCGCCAAGTCGTTCCTGCAGCGTCGATTGTTTCGATTCGAGGTCCGAAAGCGCCTCGGTGACTTTCTCTATGTAGTCTTCGGCTTCGGCCTTCTCTTCCCGGGCGGTTTCGATACGGTCCTCGTCGAACTCCTCGCGAAGTTCGTCCCGCCGGTCACGCTTCGCTGACAGCCGCTCGCGTCGCTCGTCGTTCAGTGATTTCTTCTGTTCGCGCTCGTCACGGAGTCGCTCGGCCGTCTCGCTGAGCCGCTCGATCTGGTCGAGTGTTTCCGACAGGGTTTCGAGTCGCTCTCGTCGGTCGGCCAGTTCGGCCTTTTGCTGGTTGTACGACGCGATCTGTTCCTGCTGTTCGGTGGCGCGCTGTTCGGCCTCGGTTGCGGCCTCGCGTTTCTGCTCGGCCTCGGCCTCGGCGTCGTCGGCCTGCTCGCGCAACGTCTCGATTCGCTCGCGTTTCTCTTCGAGTGTCGTCTCGCGCTGGTCGACGAGTTGTTCGAGGTTGTCGCGGTTCGCTTCGAGGTCCTCGATTCGCTCCTCGCGCTCTCGAAGTTGTTCGGCAGCGTCGCGGTTCGATTCGAGGTTCTCGATGCGCTCTTCGAGTTCCTGTAACTCTGTCTCCAGTTCGTCGACGCGCTCACGTCGCTCGCCGATACTGTCGACGTGTGGCGACTGCTCGACTGGCTGGCCACACTCCGGGCACTTGCCAGCCTCGAGCAGTTGTTCGGCCTCGGCGAGTCGTTCCCGCTCGTTTTCGAGCGTGGCTTGGCGCTCCGCTCGGGTTTCCCGGCACTCTCCGAGTTCTTCGGTGACCGATTCGTAGTGCGTCTCAGCCTCGCCGAACTCGACCGGTTCCTCGCTGAAGGACTCTCGAAGCTCCTCGATTTCTTCGGCCATCTCCGAGAGGTCCTCGCGCTTGGTCTCGACGAATGACTCCGTCTCTTCGATTTCTGCGTCGAGCTCTTCAGCCTCCGCTCGCGCCTCGCGTGCGTCGGTGTCGAGTTGCTCGGCCTGCTCGCGGTGGTTCTCGGCGTCACTGTCTGCTTCCTGTTTCTCGACGCTGGCCTCACGAATCTGCTCGGTCAACTCCTCGATTTCGTCGGTGACAGCCGATAGATCTGCGTCGACTCTCTCGCTGTCGAGTGCCTCGGGACTCGTGTCGAGTCCGTCGAGGTGGCCGACGAGGGAATCGCGACGCTCGGTGGCGTCTGTCAGCGAGGTCCGGGTTTCGTCGATTTCACTCGCAAGCTCTTCCCGTGCCCGCTCGGTCGCTTCGATCTCTTCGCGCAACGTCGTCATCTCTTCGTCGAGTTCGTCGAGTTCTGTGCGCTTTTCCTCGTACTCCTCGATGATCGACGCGGCCTGCTCGCGGCTCTGCTCGGCTTTCTGCTTGTTTTCCTCGTAGTTCTCGATGTCAGCCGTGACCGACGAGAGCTCTGTTTCGAGTTCGTTGCGCTGCTCGTGGAGGTTCTTTGCCTCCTTCTGTGCTATCTGGTCGTCGAGTTCTGACAGCGCGCCCTGTTTGTCGTCGCGGACCCGGCCAACACCGAGACGGGCGTCGCTGGCACGTTCGCGGTATTCCTCCAGTTTGCCCAGTTGGAGGAGGTCGTCGATCATATCCTGTCGCGTCGACGGCGAGGCGTTAATCAGTTTGTTGACCTCGCCCTGCCGAACGTAGGCACAGTTGACGAAGGCGTCAGTGTCCATCCGAAGGAGTCCGGCGACACGGTTGCGCACGTCGGTGGCGCCCTCAGTCGTTCCGCTGGGGCCGTCCATCACACACTCGGCCGTCCGGGCGTCGCCGTTGCTGACGCGAATCCGGCGGCGAATCTGGTACTGGCCGCCGTCGTGACTGAATTCGAGTTCGACAACCGTCTCCTCGGCACCGATAGTGACGATTTCGTCCAACGTCTTGTCGAGTGCCTTCGCACCGTAGAGTGCGAAAAAGCAGGCCTCGAGCAACGATGACTTCCCGCTGCCGTTGAGGCCGTGGATGACCGTCACGCCGGCGTCGAGGCGAACGTCTGTCTCCTCGTAACACTTGAAATTCTGCAAGCGAATGCGGTCGAATCTCACAGGTAATCCTCCATCGTAACCTGACTCTCGCCATCGGTCGAATCCTCGGCGCTCTCTGGCGATTCGTCAATTTCTTGCGCGCTCGACTCTGCCGCTGACTCTTCGGCGCTGTCGAACGCTCCCGAGTCGGCGTCTTCGATGAACGTCTCGACCCGGCGCTCGACAGCGTCGGCGACGTTCGAGTCTGCGACTTTGCTCGCACGAATCGTCTCGTCGAGGTCGCGGGCCGCGGGGCTGAGACCAAGGTCGGAGATGCGCTGCTCGACGGCTTCGTCCGGGTCGGCAAACGACACCTCCACGTCGGTTTCGTCGTCGAACTCCCGCTGGTCGTTGACCCGTGTCGCGAGCGCGCCCTGGTCGGCAGCGTACTCCTCGATTCCGGCGGGCATCACCTGCTCGCCGTCGCCGGTGAGTGTGACGATGACGACTGCGTCTGCAACGTCGTGCTGGTCGATTCGCTCGCGGACCTGCTCGCTGCCTTCCTCCGGTCGCAACTCCACGTCGAGAAAGATAAACTCGCGTGTGTCCAGCCCACGCCGGCGGATGTCGACCGTCTCACCGAATGTGACGAGGTTGTAGCCACGCGCTTCACGCTCCGAAGCGCTCGCTCGCTCAGTCGACCCACAGTAGGTGAGCCAGGCCCCGGTCTCGTCGAGTTGTTTCTGTTTGGCTTCGTGGTCGTCGCCGACCAGCATCGCGTCGAAGTCGACAGTCGAGGATTGTGCAATTTCTCGGGCGTCCCAGTCGCCGTGCTCGAATGGCTCGAACAGTCCGTGCGAGACCAGTACAGTGTGCTCGGCGTCGTGCGGTTCGTACTCGTGTTCGAGCGAGTCGCGTTTCGACCGCGGGACGAAATCTAACCCGTAGAAGGCAACGTCGTCGATACGGACTGGCTCCGCGCCCAGTCGTGTGGCCAGTCCCATCGATTCGAAGAGGTCGAGCCACTGCTGTGAGCGTTTCCCCTCGTGGTTGCCCACGACGGCAAGAAACGGAATCCCGGCGTCGTCAAGCTCTCGGAGTACCGACAGCGCGCCCATGATATCCGACAGTCGGGGCGTCCTGTCGTGAAAGAGGTCGCCAGCGTGAACAACAGCGTCGACGTCCTCGGCAATTGCGTCCGCCGCCACCTGCTCGAACGCCTGTTGAAAGTCCTCGCGGCGCTCGGGCAGGTGGTACTGCTGGTAGCCCAGATGAGTGTCGCCCGTATGCAGAATCCGCGTCATGTCACACCCGTACGCCACCGCCGCCTAAAGGCGTTACCAGAGCGGGGTGAAAGTGGCTCAGTCCAGTTCGACGCTGTCGAGGGTGTCGTTGCAGAGCCCGCCGTACAGCGTTTCGAGTTGGTTGATCGTGCGGTCGACGCTGTACTGTTCGATTGCACCCCGAGTATCGCGGTCGGTCCGAATACACTCTTCGACTGCCTCAGCGGCTTCGGTGACGTTGCCCGGCTCGTACCGGCGGCCGTTGTTGACACCGATTGTCCGGTCAAAGGGCGGCGCGTCGGCGGCGACAACCGGCGTGCCACAGGCGTTGGCTTCGAGTGTCGACAGGCCGAGCGTGTCGGCCGTCGAGGCGGTGATGAAACAATCAATCGAAGAGTAAAATGTCGGCAACTGTTCGCGGGGCAAAAAGTCGCGCATCGTGACGTTGTCGGGTTTGTTCGCCGCGAGGTCGGGTTCACGCGGTCCCTCACCAACGACCACGAACTTGTACTGAGGGAGCTGTTCGGCAACCTCGAACACCTCGGCAACGTTTTTTTCCATGCTAAGGCGGCCGCTGTAGCCGATGACTGTCTCGCCCTCGTACCAGCGCTTGGCCGTCGGCTGGAAGAAGTTCATGTTCACGCCAACAGGCAACTGAACGTGGTCGACACTCCGGTCGATTCGGCTGGTCGAGGCTGTCACAACGTCGAACCGTTCCATATACCGACTCTCGATGGCCGGATACCGATTGCTCAGGAACCCTGCGACCGATTTCCACGGCAGTGCCTGGTGGAAATACTCCTCGATGGGCGTGTGGTGGGTGTACACCAGCGGGACGTCGTACTTCTGCGCGTAGCGCAGTCCCAGCCAGCCGACCGGTCCCGGGCCGTGGCAGTGGACGACATCGAGGTCTGGCAGCGTCGACGGCCGGCGGTAGGTCGGCACCTCGTAGCCTGGATAGAACGGATTCGGAAACGAGGGCACTGGGTGTTCGTTCTCCTCGGGCTCGTAGTCGCCGTCGGGGTAGACGATATCTGTCTCGTGACCGCGGGCAGTGAGCCGTTCGCCCCACAACTGCAACGTGTAGGTGACCCCGTCAATTTCCGGGAAGTAACTGTCCGTGAAAAAGCCGATTCGCAACGAGTCGCTCGTGCTCATTGGCCCACCTCCGTGTACAGTTTCTCGTAGCTCGGAGCGACGGAGTCGAGATGGTACGGTTCGGAGCGCTCGCGGGCCTGTTCGCCGATTCGCTCGCGCTCGTCGGCTGCTTCCAGTCGGTGAATCGCTTCGATGAATCCCTCGTCGCTGTCGGATTTGACGGCGTCGTCGCCATCAGTGAGCCACGAGAATGTCTCGATATCCCGGACGACCGGCGGTTTGCCGGCAGCCATCGCCTCCAACAAAGCAATGCCCTCGTTTTCCTCGTAGGTCGGGAAAAAGAAGATATCGCCCGCCGCGAAGGCGCCGCGGATATCGTCGATGAAGCCGGTAAAGGTGCAGTTCGATGGCGAGTTGTCGATAAGTCGCTTCGTCGACCGACCCTTCAGTTCGCGGTCGATTGGGCCGAACCACGCGAAATCTACGTCAGGAAGATTTCGGGCCGTTTCGACGAACGTCTCCAGCCCTTTGCGCTTGATAACGTGGCCGACCAGAAAGACCACCGGCGGCGAGAGGTCGTACCGGTCAAGATACTCCTCGCGCAGGCTCTCGTACCCGTCCAGTTTCTCTGTGTCGACACCGTTGGTGATGACTCGGGTCGGGCGGTCGGTGTAGGAGTCAATCACGCCGCGGTTGTACTCAGACGGACAGACGAGTTCGTCGGCGAGGCCGTAGGCTCGTTTCAGGTACGGCCGCAGTGGCTTCGCGAGCGCGTTCGTAAACCGAAAGCTCTCGCCGAAGTCCTCGGCGGTGACGTGGGTGTGAGCAACAACCGGGCAGTCTGCCTTTCGGGCGTAGTAGGCCGACCGCGGACCCATCACGTTGCAGTGGAGTACGTCGGCGTCCATCCGTGGCTTGGTCGTGTAGGGGATCTCCTGTTTGCGGAGCATCTTGCGCTGGTGGGAGACGGATTCGCTGATGCCGCCGGTGACGTGAGACTCGAACTCGAAGTAGTGACTGACTAACATAAGCCGCTACGCGACGCCGTCGACCTCCAGCCACGGGACCTCCATCAGCGGCGGGATGTACGTCTCGATGTGGTGTTCCCAGACGCCCTCCTCGCCGAAGGCTTCGCCGTGGTCGGCGGTGACGACGATGTCACCGTCCAGTTCCTCGATCAACTCGACGACCTCTTCGAGTGCAATTCGGAGATTCTGTTCGTGGTACTCCAGTCCAGTCTGGCGGGTGCCGCCGCGAACGAGTTCGACCGGGTCCATCTCCAGCCACAGGCCAGCCTTCTGTGCGATTGAACTCCCTTCGAGAGACTGTTCGAGTTTCGGGCGAACCGTATCGCCGAGTTTCGAGATGACGCCGCCCTCGTCGTCGGACTCGGCCTGTCGGTTGATTCCCTCCTTGATCTGGCCAAGCTTTCCTCCCTGGCCGCGGCTGAGATAGGGGGCGTGTGGCTGCATGTAGTGGAAGACGGTGCGGTCCGCCTCCGCAATGTCGGTCTGGTAGTCCTCGAAGGCTGCCGTCATCGCTTCCGGCGGGACTGTCCCGAGGTCGTCGTCCCAGCGTTCCTTCCAAATATCGAGCACGTTCGAGATATGCTCGGTTGCGGTCCAGTCGTAATCACAGCTCGCCCCCCATTTCAGCTCCGAGAGCGGGATACCGAGGCTGTTGATGAACGGATTGCCCGAGAAGTACGCGATGTCGTGGTCGCCGGTGAACGTGCGGTAGGCCCACTCCGGTGTCGAGGAGCCAACACTCTCGCGGCGTTCCAGTGAGCCGTCGAGATACTCGTCGTACACGGACTCGAATACGTCGTACCGACACGAATCGAGCACCAGACAGTAGTCCCACTCGGATTCGAGAAACTGCTGAGAGCGCATTCTATTACTCTATCCAATCACGTCGGTGGTGGTATTTCTAACGGTTCGTGGTTTCTGTGTCAGTTACCCACGCGAGACCGCCGGATACTGCCGAAATTGACGGCTCTTCAGTTTCGACTTACTCGAGGTACCCGAGGTCACGCAGTCGCTCGCGGGTCTGCTCGTCGGCGTCGTCGAGCACCTCGTCGGGGTCCGACGGTCCGTCAGTGCTGCCCTCACCGAGCCACGGCGCGTCGATCTCCTCGCCAAAGCGCTGGAGGGCGTCTTGGGCTTCGGCCACGCGCTCGTCCTCGTCAGGGGCCAGCGACTCGGCTTCTTCGGGGTCGGTGTCGAGCCGATACCCCTCGTCGGGGATGCGGTCGGCACGGATGAACTTCCCCCGCTCGCCACGAGCAGCCTGCAACGTTGCGTAGCCTCGGTGGTCCTCCGGTAGCGTAATCCCTGCCTCCGAGGCTTTCTCTTCGAGGTGGTGCAGTTCGATGAGTGGCTGTGCATATTCGACGAAGGCGTAGTCGTCCTCGGCGTCAGTCAGGGCAACCTGTCCGGGGTCCGTTGGGTCGGCAAACTCCCGGTACTCTGCCGAGAGCAGCGACCGTGTCCTGTCCAGTGGGACTGTCTCGCGCTCTGCACGTGTAGTTTCGACGCCAGCGGCGTCGAGCAACGTGTGATAGAGGTCGAGCAGTTCGACGAGGTCCTCGCGGCGGCCCTCTTCGAGTTCAGGGTGTGAAATCAGCAGTGGGACGTTGATCAACTGCTCGTACAGCGCGAACTCGTGGCCGTAGAGGTCGTGTTCGCCGTGGAGTTCGCCGTGGTCGGCACAGACAACGACGGTCGTCTCCTCGAAGCGGCCCGTCTCGCGCAGCCACGCGAGCAGGCGGCCGAGTTCGGCGTCCATGTGGGCCAGTTCGGCGTCGTACAGTTTGCGGATATCTTCCCACTCCTCGTCGTCGATCGAGCGCCCGCCGGAGTTGAATTCCTTGGAGTTCTGGCAGACCTCGTCGGGGTCCACGTCGGGAGCGAACGCTTCGCGGTACTCCTCGGGCGGGTAGTACGGCAGGTGGGCGTCCATCAGGTTGATGAACGCGAACCAGTCGTCGTCAGCGTCTTCGATAAAGGACTGCGTGCGGTCGATAACAGACGGTGTCTTGGAGTCAGACCCCTCGCCGCTTGCGAGCATCGAGTGTGCCTTCGCTCCGAGGTGGACGAGTCGGTTCGCCATCGACCGGAGCGTGTCGTTGTCGTTGATCGTCTCCCACGCGCTCGCCAGCGGACCGGAGAACACGTCTCCCGGCAGCACCTCGAAAAAGGAATCCTGGTGGTCGAACCCTCGGGTAAGGTGGGTGTAGGGCGTAATCCAGGCGTTCGAGGAGTAACAGGCGGTGTCGTAGTCTGCGGCCCGGAGCACAGACGCGAGCGTTCCGACGTCGTCGAGATAGGGGCTGGTCTGGTCCGCGCCGTGGTCGGTCGGATACCGGCCGGTGAACATCGAGGCGTGGACTGGCAGCGTCCACGGTGCCGGCGCGACGGCGTTCTCGAAGACGGTGGCGTCCTCCGCAAACGCTTCGAGTTCGGGCGTCGTCTCGCGGTCGTAGCCGTACGGCGTCAGGTGGTCCTTGCGGGTGGTATCCAGCACCACGAACAGCACGTTCGACGCGGAGCGCTCGCTCATTCACTCGTGGTTACTTGTAACAGTATATAAAAACCGCGAACTGTTGTGGGCTGACGAACAGACCGAACGGTTGAAGACGTTTACAGGTAGAATGGGGGTATGGACCGGCGTCGGGCACTTGTCATTGGAGCAAGCGGCACGATCGCGATATTCGCCGTCTTGCTCTTTCTGGTCGGCGGGCGAGATGTGCTTGCGGCGCTTCGGACTGCCGACCCCCAGTTGGTCGGCTTCGTCGTGGTGGCTGGGCTGGGCTGGTTGGCCTGCTGGTCGCTCATGTTACGCAGTATTCTTGGAACGCTCGATACTCAGATTACGGTGGTTCGTTCGTTTTTCGTCTACGCCGCTGCGGTGTTCGCCAACAACGTCACGCCGTTTGGACAGGCCGGCGGCGAACCCGTCGCTGCGTTGCTCATCTCGAAGGTGACCGACGAACCCTACGAAACTGGCCTCGCCGGGATTAGCGCCGTCGATGTTCTCAACGTCATCTCATCAGTGACGCTGATTCTCGTCAGCGTGAGCTACTACGCGACGACGACGACTGTCGGCGAGGCTGTCCAGAACGCTGTCGTCTCGGCAATCGGCATCGTTGCCGGTGTGAGCCTCGTGCTCGGTGTGAGTTGGCGATACCGCTGGTCGCTGGTTGAGGTAGCGAGCAAAATTGTCGCGGCGACGGCTGGCCGACTGTTACCGACCTCGACGCTCGATTTCGACTTACAGGACCGTGCCGGTCGGTTCTTCGGCCACGTGGAGACGATTGCGACCAGCCCTGCCCGCCTCGCACTCGTCTTGGGCCTCTCACTCGCTGGCTGGCTGTTGCAGGGGGTCGCGCTGTATCTCGCTTTCAGCGCGCTGGGCTACACAATCCCGGTCGCTGTTGTTCTCTTTGCCATACCACTCGGCAATCTCGCCGGTGCGGCTCCGCTCCCTGGTGGTCTCGGTGGTATCGAGGCGGCGTTTGTCGCCATCCTCGCACCAACGACTGGCATCCCGGCGGCGATAGTGACGGCCGCGGTGCTCATCTACCGGGGTGTCATCTACTGGTTGCCGGTTGGGCTGGGTGGACTTGCCGCGGCGGCGTTCGGGATGGACCTCACGAAGTAAGTCTTATACGCGGTATTCCCAGAGCATACTGGTAGATGGTGCTGCTTCAGGCATCGTACGTCCCCGAGTGGATGGACGCGTGGCTCACCTCCGAGTTCGGACTCGTCATCCTGCTTGGACTCTGTCTGCTCGAAGGGACGATGATGCTGCGGTTCATGCCGAGCGAACTCGTCGTTCCGGCGGCCCTGTTACTTATCGGCACGTCCCCACCGACAGTTGCCGCCGTTGTCCTCATTGCCGTGGTTGGTACGACCATCGGACAGGCGATTCTGTTCGTTCTCGTCCGGCGGGGCGGGCGCGACTACGTTCTCGACAAGGGGTGGCTGCCGATTAGCGAACAGCGACTCGACCGCTTCGACGCCTGGTTCGACCGCTGGGGCCTGCTCGCTGTCCCGCTGAGCAACACGATGCTGTTCGTCCGCGGCCTCTGTACGTTCCCGGCCGGCCTCTCGACGATGCGTCTGCGGACATTTGTCGTCCTCTCGGCGCTTGGCTCGCTGTCCTTCCAGTCAATTCTCGCCGCGCTGTATCTCGCTGGAGAGCAGATAATCGTCTTCTGAGGTATGTGCCCCGGTGGCCGTCCCGATAGTTACTCGCGGTAGACCGGCAGTCGGAACCGGACGCCAGCGTCGCGGAGTTGCCAGCGCAGTTCAGCACCAAGCCAGCCAAGCCCAGCAAACAGGCCCAGTCCTGCCGCGGCGAACTGTGGTGCCCCGAACCAGACGGGCATCACGAAATAAATGCCGTTGACGATGCGGTGTGGCAACAGCCCTTCGAGGAAGTGTCCGATTCCGGTGAGGGGGTCGAATCCACCGCCGCCGTCATCGCTGGTCGCTCCGCGCTCGGTCCGACTCTCCAGACCCAGTCGCTGTGCGCTCTCACCGCCCTGGCTCTCGACGCCGGTGTTGAGACGTTCTGCCTCGTACGGCAGCGTCGAGCCGACTTCCCAGACGACCTCTCCCTCTGGGTTGACCTCTATCACGCGGTTGCCGTGGGTGTCGGTGATGAGGGTGTTGCCGTTGGGCAGGCGGTCGGCGTCACGCGGCCAGCGCATCTCGCTGCTGGTCCACTCCCAGCTTTGCACCCACTCGCCGTCCTCGCGCTGGAACTCCTTGATGCGGTTGTTCTCCGAATCTGCGACGACCACGGCAGGCCCACCCGCAGATTCGGGGATATAGTCGGGGTTGTGCTGCTCGTAGAGGATGTCGTAGTTGTTCTCTTCACCGAGCGTCCAGTCCTCTTGGACGCCAGTCTTGGGGTCGATGAAGACGACGCGGTCGTGGTTTCGGAGACTTGCCATGATTCGGCCGTCGTCCAGCAGTGACACGTCGTTGAGATGGGTCCAGTCACGCATGAACGACCCGCCGGAGTCGGCGGGGTCGAAGTCGGCTTGGGCGTCCCACTCCCACTCGATGATTCCCGTCTCGGTGTTCAGCATGTAGACGCGGTCGTAGAGAATGTCAGCGATGAGAACCCGTGTCTCGTTGACCCGGACGTGGTCGTGCCACTCACCGGCGGTCTCTTGATGGTTGTACCGCTCGACGATGACCTCTGTCTCGCCAGTCGTGAGATTCGTTCGCTCGATGACGTTGCGGGCACACGGCGGCGAATCGCAGTAGGGACCGCTCGTGTGTAGCGTATCCGTCGCGACGTACTCGACGGTTGCAGTTGTGCCCTCGACTTGGTCGACATCGAAGTACTTGGTCCGCTCGTCGGCGTAGTACAGAATCGAGCCGTCGGGGTTGTACGCAATCAACGTCCCGGCCCGGCCAGATTCAGTGATGACGGTGATGTTGTCGGCTTGCGGGGCCTCGGGTGCGTCTGCCGCCGACGCTGTCGAGAGGCCGTCGCCAGTCGCGCCGACGGCGATGACGCCGGACGCGAACAGAATGACAATCAACAGTCCGATTCGGATTCGGTTCCGCGTGAGTGCCTCGCCAACCTGACCGAGTCCATCTCTGGCTCGCTCGAGTGGCGGACGGTCGGGCGGCGAATCTGCGTCGGGACTCATTGGTCTTTCTTCAATTATGTATCGGTTTAGGAATATCGCTTTCTAGCCGTGCTGGCTCGACCCACGGGGCCAGCACCGCCACGTGGTTTTATGCTCTCACCGCTCGGTATGCGTGATGATGACAGAGATAACCGCGACACGCGCCGCCGAACCGGACCCACAGGTCAAGCAGTTTCTCCAGCTCTACGAATCGATGGACGTGCCCCAGTTGCACGAACTCACGCCACCAGAGGCCCGGGAGGTCCAAGAACAACTCTCGCAGGCCGAGCCAGATATCGACCTCCCGACTATCGAAGACCGGACCATTGAGGGGCCAGCCGGCGAGATTCCGATTCGGCTGTACGACCCTCGGACTGACGACGAGGAGACACCACTAATCGTCTACTTCCACGGCGGCGGCTTCGTCGTCGGCAGCCTCGACACCCACGATGGCCCGTGCCGGAAACTCGCAGCCGAGAGCGGCTATCCCGTCATTAGCGTCGACTATCGCCTCGCGCCGGAACACCCGTTCCCTGCCGGACTCAAAGACTGCTACGCCGCTGTCGAGTGGGCCAGCGGGGCCGGCGACGAGCTGAATATCAACCCGGATCAGCTTGTCGTTGCCGGTGACAGCGCCGGCGCGAACTTCGCCGCGGGCGTCTCACTGCTCTCGCGTGACCGCGACGGTCCAGCTATTGCGGCCCAGATTCTCGTCTACCCCGTTGCCGGTGACGCAACCGAAACTGAGGCCTACGACCAGAACGGCGAGGGCTACTTCCTGACTACCGAGACGATGGAGTGGTTCCACGACCAGTACGTCGAGGAGGATATCGACGAGGGGAACATCTACGCCAGCCCCGCACTCGCGGCTGACCTCTCGGGCCTCCCGCCGGCAACAGTCGTTACCGCTGGCTTCGACCCGCTCCGAGATGACGGGGCTGCTTACGCACAGAAACTGGCCGACGCCGGCAACGAGGTCTCCCACCACAATTTCGACGGGATGATTCACGGCTTTTTCAATATGATCGCCGACCCGGTCGATATCGACGCCGCTCACGAGGCATACGACGCCGTGCTCGGTGACCTCGACGCCATGCTCGGCGACGACTGAGTATCAGGCTTCGACGCAACCGCCAGCCCGAATTAATCGTGTGAGGACACTCGACCCCGCCGTGGCAAGGCTGGCGGTCCGTTTCGGCGACTCGCAGGTTGCCGTCCAGCGTGACACGTAGCTTGTTGTCCCAAAACTGTCTCGTAGTGGCCGAGGGCGACAGTGGATATTTACTCGCTGGCCCCCTACGGACTGGTAGCTGTTGACAGATGTCGTTAATTCCACCACAGACTGAGGAAATCGAGCAGGCACTCACAGAGGGAAATCGTCGATTGCTGCACTGTCTCAACTGCGGCGGCCAGATTGTCGCGATCCGACACGGTGGGTCCTGTCTGCGCTGTAGTTCCGAGGCGGTAATCGTCGAATCATATGACTAAGCTGCATGCATCCGACACAATCTCGCACGTACTTCTGGCGGAGGCTATTTACTGGACTCCTGTAGACGACTAGCCTGGGTGACCCCAAGCGATGTCGTTCATTCCGACACAGACGGCGGCAATTCAAGAGGCGCTCGAACAACCGAACCAGCGACTGCTCCACTGTCTCAACTGCGGCGGACAGGTTGTTGCACCCCGACACGACGGCTGTCGAATCTGTGGCTCACGAGCCGTGTTGATCGAACAGAGTGAGTGAAACATACAATATTCTGGCGTCCAATACACGCCTATGGCATTCGACCGCAATGTTGGTGGAACTGACCGTATCGTCCGCGCAGTACTGGCCGTTGCCCTCACCGCAGTCGCCCTGCTCGCGTTCCGGGCCGGGCGGCGCTCGGTTGCAACGCTGGCCACAGTCGGCGCCGTAGCCCTCGGCTTCAACTCCATCACCTGTTTCTGCGGGCTGAACAAGGCACTGGGTATCGACACTACAGAGAACGCTTAATACGAGCAGTACACGCCGAGAGAACCAGTGAGGTCACTGCTAGGGGCTCACTCCCCGTATCGCTTGTGAGCTTCATCAATGTCCATGAGTTCAAGCACCCGAACTTCCTGCAAGTCTTCGCGGATGATGTAGAACGCTGTGTGTGTCCGTCCAATGTGTAACCGGTACATCTCTTCGCCCTCGATAGTGAGTTGCTCACGATCCCCTTGCCCAGCACCGGGCTTTGGGTATGGTTCTTCTGCAAGCTTCGAGAGATTGTCTTTGACGATTCGCTGGCTCTTGTCGTCTAACGATACCAGATACTCGCGTGCTGACTCGTCCAGCAGAATATTATAGCTCATCGAGAGGCGTCAATTCCTCCGTCTCGGCTTCTCGCACCTCTTGGGCACGGTCGGCAAGTTGACGCCGATTGCGTTCCTTGATGAGTCCTTCGAGCAACTCGTCGTAGGTCTGCCCGGCTTCTTTTAATTCGTTCAGTTCTTTCCATCGTTCTTCTGTGACTGGTATTCTCTTGTTAGCCTTTGACACGGTTTGCGTTTTTATGGCGTCTGTCACGGTCGTTCGCACCCATTTGCCCTGACTCGTTGCCACTTCAGCGGTGAGGGTTTCTCATGCTGAAGCCTCCTGTCGGCGGTTTCCAAGTCGCCTTTCGGAGTTGGTCGCGTATTTGCTGCACTACTCGTGTGCAATCCTTACAATCTTGTACATATATTTCTTCTGCCGGCGTTCTCCGCTATCGAAATAGAGACCAGAGGGAACCCTCAGTTGGAATACTTACTGTGAGTTGTCGGATATGCTGGTCTATGTCGAAACGAGGCACAGCTTGGTCGCCGCCCCCAAGACTCGCACCACAAGAAAATTACCCCCTGACCTCGCACTCGCGGTATGGAGTTCGGTGTCGACGAGGCTGGCAAGGGCCCAGTTCTCGGGTCGATGTTCGTCGCGGCCGTGCTGGCCGACCCCGCCGAGTTACCGGCGGATGTCGGCGACTCGAAGGGAATCGACCCCGAGCGCCGCGGTGAACTCGCGACTGAGATTCGAGCGGTTGCGACGGCCGAGGTTGTCGAAATTTCTGTCGAGCGCATCGACGACCCAGACACCGATATGAATTTGCTGACCGTCGCCGGCCACGGCGAAGCACTCTCCGGCGTCGCCGAGGCGGGCGCTTCGGGCTACGCCGACGCCGGTGACACAAACGCTGTTCGGTTCGAGCGCCGCGTGGCCAAAGAAGTCGACTGTGCAGTGGACCTCCGGGCCGAACACGGTGCCGACGAGCAGTATGACATCGTCGGCGCGGCAAGTATTCTCGCAAAAGAGGCCCGCGAGGACCACATTGAGGACCTCGCAGCAGAATACGGTGCTATCGGCAGCGGCTACCCGAGCGACCCGACAACACGAGAGTTTCTGGAGTTGTACGTCCGTGACCACGGCGAGTTACCTGACTGCGCGCGGGCGAGCTGGCAGACCAGCCAGGACGCCCTGCAGGCACTGGACCAGGCCTCGCTGTCGGATTTCTGAGTGTGGCTGTGGAGCCACGAGTTGGGCTGACGTTACTGCCGTCATTTATATTACTCGAACTGAAATATGTGACAACGATGCAAGCGGGGGGTCAGCCGGAGCGATGATTGTTTACTTGGGGGAGCCACCGGAGCAGTTACTCACACGGTCGGAACTGGCGGTTACCACGGAGTTCCCCGAACGAAACGACCGAGTACCGGACTGTGTCGTGGTCGACCTGTCGGCGAACCCGCTCCGGACTGTCGAGGAACTCGCGGATGACTGGCCCAACACAGCGATAATCGCGCTCCTCGACGAGACGACCACACCCGAAGATGCGCTCGACCGGGGCGCTTCGGATTACTTCCGGAAATCGATGGTTCCGGACCACACGGAGCTGTTTTGCCGTCGACTCACTGCATACGACGACCAGGGAGCGAGCACACCGAGCGAGTACGAGCGGCTGACAGCGTACGACGACATCGAGAGCTTCGAACTCACCGAGAGCGGTGAACTGACGACGATTTCCGACTCGCTCGCTCGACTGCTCGGGTCGACGCCCGACGAGTTGACTGGGACACGATTGTCCGACCACCTGGCCGCCGCCGAGGTAGACCACCAACCAGAGAGTGACAGCGCTCTCGGTGACAGCAGTGACCTGCACTCCGACGGCCCGTCGGAACTCAGTCTGGAAGCACCGAATGGCGAGACGAAACGACTCCAGCTATACACCGTCCCGAAAGACGAAACCAAGACGATCGGGCTCGTTCACGACGTCACCAGTTATTACGAACGGCTCGAAGAACTGCGACTGTACGAGAAAATAGCCGAAGCGGTCCCGGACCCGCTGTACTACGTCGACGAAGACGGGATTATTCGGGAGGTCAACCCGGCGATGACCGACGTCTACGACTTCTCCTATGAGGAGATGGTCGGAAGCTACTTCGGCGAGGCAACGACCGAGGAGGGCGAACAGAAACTGTACGAGGCTGTCCGGACGATGCTCTCGGACAAAAACGATATCGAGACACGGATAGTCGAGTACGAAGCGCTCTCGGGGACCGGAGAGACGTTCCCGGTTGCCCACCACATCTCGGTGGTGGACTCCGGCGGCGGGTTCGACGGAACCGTGGGGATGGTCCGGGATATTACGGAGCGAACGGAGCGCCAGCAGCGACTCCAGGTCATCAACCGACTTCTCAGACACAACGTCCGCAACCAGTTCACGCTCATTATCGGGGAAGCGGACAGCCTCGCTGGGAACGTCGCGCCGGAGCAGGAGAGAGCAGTACAGACGATTCTCGACCACTCCTGGAAGACACTCGACATGATAGAGAAGATGAAAACAGCGGGTGACCTGCTCAACGAGCGACCGCACAGCCAACCGCTTTCGGTCACAGAGGCAATCGACAGTGTGGTCGACCGATTTGCCGGTACGGACGCGGAGCTAACCGTTTCGGCCCCCGAGAATCTGGAGGTGTACGCAATCCCGGGACTCATTTTCGCGGTGGAAAACCTCATCGAGAACGGCATCGAACACAACCCGTCGGACGAACCCGTCGTCGAGGTGACCGTCACCAGTGACGACGACTGGGTGACCATCGAAGTCGCGGACAACGGCGACGGGATTCCGGCCTCCGAACGGAAGGTCATCGAATCCGGGACCGAGAATCCCCTTGAGCACGGCAGCGGTATCGGTCTCTGGGTCGTCAACTGGATCGTCCAGCGCTCCCGGGGGGACGTGGAGTTTGGCCGTAGCGACCTCGGCGGTGCGGCGGTCCGGTTGATTCTGCGAAAATACCGCTAGCCTGCGGGCGGTCCCGTTCCGAGTTCGAGCCACGCTGGTCGTCTCACCGGTAGCGGGCGGACAGGGGACGCGGCCGTGGTGGTTACCGTGGCGCGAGCAGTTCGATTGGATGGGGCACGGGCCGGTCGTAGAGATAATCCAGCTGTGCCTGACAGGAGGTACCGCTGGCGGCGATTCGCTCGCCGTCCACGTCACCCAACTCGTCCTGTAGATGCTCGCCAACGGCCCGAGACACGTCTGCGTACTCTTCTTTGTAGCCGAAACTTCCCGCCATGCCACAGCACTCCACGTCGGCGGTCCGCACGTCGTAGCCGGCCCGGTCCAGCAGTTCCGTGGTATAGGCTTCCAGATCCAGCGTTCGCTGCTGGCAGTGGCTGTGATACGCCAGCGAGACATCCTCGGTCGTCGAGAGCGCGTCGATGTCGTGGCCGTTCTCCAGCAGTCCGTAGACGAACTCGCAGATTTCGTAGCTGTTGTCGGCGACTCGCTGTGCAGAACGCTCGGGCAGCAGTTTCTCGTAATCGTTGCGGAACATCGCCGCGTCGCTCGGTTCGATAACGACCACATCTCGCCCTTGGTCGATGTGCGTGACCAGTGCGCTGTGGACAGATTCGGCCTGCCCACGGGCGGTTTCGATCATCCCCTGTGAGAGCGGCGCGCGGCCACTCTCGGCAACCTCCGGGATGTGGACGCGCACGTCGAGGGCTTCCAGCGTACGGACGGCGGCTTTCCCGCGGTCAGGGTCGAAATAGTCGGTGTACAGGTCAGGATACAGCACGACGTCTCGCCCGGGGTCCTCGACCTGCGGGCCGCGTTCGCCGTACCAGTCCCGCAGCGTTTCTCCTGCGAGCGCGGGCAATTCTCGGTCCTGGTCGACGCCGAACACTGACGACAGCACGCGCTTGCCCAAGCCAGAGCCGGTGACAGCATTGGCAAGTCGCGGTGCCGTGCTCCCGACTTTCGCGAGCGTCTCGATGTTGCCGAACAACCGTTTTTGTCGGTCGAGACTGCCAGTCTCCTCGTCTGGTTGCAGTCCTTCGACGAGATACTCGAGGGTTTCGGGGTCAGCCTCGCGGTTCAGTCGGTCGCGGACGACCGTGTTAATCCATGAAATGTCGATGTCGACCGGACACTTCGGCTCACAGCGCGTACAGCCCGTACAGAGGTCGTTCATGTCGCTGGCGCTGTCGAGTCCGTGGACGCCAGCCTCCCAGCCAGTGCCGATGCCGCCGGTGTAGGTCTCACCGCCGAAGCCGTGGCCGCCGACCTCTTGGAAGTTCGAGCAGGCGTTCGAGCAGGCCCCGCAGCGAATGCAGTACAGCGTTTCTTTGAGTTGTTCGTCTTCGCGCATCCCCATCCGGCCGTTATCGAGTAGAATCAGGTGGAAGTCCCGTTCGTCGCTGTCCCGGAACTCGTCAGCCTCGAAGTCCGGAATCGGGCTGTCGACCGGCGGCGTCAACAGCGAGACGTAGGAGGTAATATCCTGTCCCGTGCCCGTCCGGGCAATCAGTTCGGTAAAGGGCTGGAAGTCCACGAGCGATGGCACGAGTTTTTCGACGCCTGCGACGGCGATGTGGGTATCCGGCGTCACTGCCGTCTTGCGAGCGTTGCCCTCGTTGGTGACGAGCATCATCGTCCCTGTCTCTGCGGCGATGAAGTTCGCACCCGTCATCCCAACGTCGGCCGCGCGAATCTTCTCGCCGACCTTCTCCCGGGCGAACTCCGTCAACTCCTGGGGATTCTCGGTCAGCGCGTCCTCGCCCGAAAGGTCGAACTCCCGGTTGAACAGCGCGGCAATCTCCTCGGGGGATTTGTGCATCGCCGGGCCGATGAGATGTGAGGGTGACTCCTTTGCGAGCTGGATGACGTACTCCCCGAGGTCAGTCTCGATAACGTCGTAGCCCTCGGCTTCGAGGTGTTCGTTGACATCGATTTCCTCGGTTGTCATCGACTTGCTCTTGGCGAGTTTCTGGGCGTCGCGCTCGGCCATAATGCCCTCGACGATTTCGTTCGCGTCCTCGGCAGTCTGGGCGATGTGGACCTCGCCGCCGTTTGCTTCGACTGCTTGCTCGACCTCATCGATTAGTTCGGGCAGGTTCTCGATGGCGTTTTCTTTGATTTCCCGGGCTGCCTCCCGCAGTTGCTCGTAGCTGTCGAACTGTTCGAGTGCGTAATCGGAGAGCTGGTTGACGGTTCGCGTGTTCTTGGCGATAGCCTCGCCTTCGGTCTCCATGAGTCGACGGAAGGCGGTGGCCGTCCGCTCGCGTTCGGCGTGTTTGCTCATCGGTCCTCCAGCACGATGATGTGGACCTCGTGCGGTCCGTGCACGCCCTGAATCAGCGTTCCCATATCTGCGGTGGCGCTTGGCCCCGTCGCGAGTACCTGCGTGTCTGCCCCCGCAGCGAAGTCCTCGCTCAGGCGCTCGTAGGCGGCTTTCATATCTGGCTCGATTGCGCTCTCTGCCAAGACAGCGACGTGCGTTGGCGTGTAGAGACTGACGAGTTCGGTGCCAGCGTCGTCGCTTGGCAGTGTGACAGTCCCGTACTCACCGATGCCGACCCGAGCCGGCGTGACGCCAGTGGCAGCCCACTGCAGGTCAGAGGGTGTGAACTCGGTTTCGACGGCTGTCTCCGACAGCGATACCCCCTCGAACGGCAGCGGTGTCCCAACCGCTGGCGTCTCGATTGCTGACTCCAGTGTGTCGGCAAACTCCGCGGCCGTCGTCTCGTGGACGGTGGCCGCTCCCGCGGCTGATTCCGTGAATGTGGAACTCATGTTCCCTGCTAATCACCGCCAGACCCCTAACTGTTTCCCGGGTTACTCCTCGCTCTGCTCGCGGGCGACGGTCACGGAAACCGGCGAGCGGCGCACTACTGTCTCGGCAACGCTCCCGAGCAAAATGCGTGAGACGCCCTGTCGGCCGTGGCTTCCCATCACGATGTGGTCGATGTCTTCTTCTGTTGCAGTTTCGACAATGGTCGCTGCAGGTTTGCCCGTCTCGACGAGGTGTTCAGCCTCCAGTCCGGCGTCCTCAGCCATTGCATCGAGCGCTGCGAACTGTTTTTCGGCCCGTTTCTGGCGCGTCTCGTACCAGTCTTCAGGGATGTTCGGCACTGATGTCTCGGCGCTGAAACTCGCGTCTGCGGGGTCGATCACATGTAACAGAACGATTGTTCCGCTCTCGAAGAGGTCGGCGGCGAGGTTGTAGGCGGTTTCGGCGTGGTCAGACCGGTCGACCGGGAGGAGAATTCGGGTGGCCATATCTGTGCGTGCGGACGAATTCAGTTGAATATTGTGGCGATTCCCGGGACGCAAACAGTACAGTTTCGACACACTAATACCCGAAACGTCGATAGTATGATTGATGACAGACGTAGCTCGACTGCGTGACAGCACGCAGATTCTGCTACCGAGTGGCTCACTGTCGGGCCTCCGGGGGGAACTGGAAGAGCGGTTCACCGTTACGGTGCGGACTGAGGAAGGGGAAGTCCGTATCATCGGGAGTCCCGTCGAAATCAAAAGCGTCAGCGACTACCTGGCGCGTAACGGGATTACCATCGCCTGAGCCAGTCACTGGGGGGTGACGGGCCGGGCGCACCCGCGGAGCGCTCAGCACAAAAAGGAATTCTTAAACCCACGCCGACAGAGCATCGTGTATGGCCGAAACTATCGAAGTCCTTGTTCCCGGGGGACAGGTTGACCCCGGACCGCCGCTCGGACCCGAACTTGGTCCGACACCCGTGGACGTGCAGGCAGTCGTACAGGAGATCAACGACCAGACAGCAGCCTTCGACGGCACCGAAGTGCCCGTCACCGTCGAGTACGAGGAGGACGGCTCCTTCGAGATCGAAGTCGGTGTTCCGCCGACGGCCGAACTCATCAAAGACGAGGCTGGCTTCGAGACTGGCAGCGGTGAACCCCAAGAGAACTTCGTCGCTGACCTCTCAGTCGACCAGATCAAACAGATCGCAGAGCAGAAACACCCTGACCTGCTTTCGTACGACCTGAAAAACGCCGCCAAAGAGGTCGTCGGAACCTGCGTGACGCTTGGCGTCACCATCGAGGGCAACGACCCACGCGAATTCAAAGAGCGCATCGACGAAGGCGAATACGACGACAGTTTCGGCGAAGAAGCGACGGCTTAGTCGCTTCGAGCCGACACCTCGTCGGACAGTGGTCGTCCGACGGTGAGTTCGCTGACGAAGCAGCAGCGTAATCGCTTCGAGCCAATCCCTCGCCGACTTTTCTGCTGACCACTCCGCCAGCGACCGCGCTCTCAATCCGGTGTATTTTGAAAGCTGAGTCCGAACAGCAGGCAATGACCGAGTTTCTGTCTCACGAGCAACTGCTCGATGCGGTCGCAGACGCGGAGTTCGACCGCCCACCGGCGCTGGTTGCGAACGCACACATCACCGGCCTCGGCGTTGCCCGTGCGCTGTCGGGCGACAGCGTTCCGGTGATCGCAATCGACCGGACTGGCGACGGGGCCGCCCCACCGTCGGACGCCGTCGACTTCGCGGGTGCTGTCACCTACCCACTCGACGACCAGCAACAGTTCGCCGACGACGTGGAAGCTATCGCGACTGCCGCCGGCACAGACCTCGTCGCCTTCGGTTGTATGGACGAGTGGGTTCACGCCTTCGCAGATACCGACCCCGAGGGTGTTCGCCTGCCCTTCTCCGACCGGACGGTCATCGACGACGTGCTCAACAAGTCCTCGCTGTACCGAATCGCCGACGAATTAGGAGTTCCGTATCCCAAAACGGTCCCCCTCGACGGCGACAGCGACGCCGCTGTCGAGCGCGCCCTCTCCCAACTGGACCTGCCGCTGGTCGTCAAGCCCGCCCGCAAACGCGAGTTCGAGGAAGCAATCGGAACGAACGTCATCGAAGTCGATACCGAAGCACAACTGCGTGATGTGCTCGCCCGCTCGCGCGAGGCGGGCATCGAGGTGATGGCCCAGCGAAAAGTCGAGTCTGTTCGCGGCGAGGACCACTCGCTTGCCTCCTACGTTGGTCCCGACGGCGACGTGCTCTCGATTGTCGGCAACGCCCGCGTTCGGAATCCGCCGGAGTTCGGTACATCCTGTCTCGTCGAGCGCGCCGACAAGCCAGCAATCGAGCAGCGAGCGCTCTCTGTCCTGCGCGAGACTGGCTACTACGGCATCAGTGAGTCTGAGTTCGTCTACTGCCCCGACCGCGAGGAGTACCTGCTGCTGGATATCAACACCCGGCCGTGGAAGTGGATTGGACTGCCCGTCGCGGCCGGCGCGAACCTCCCGCTGGCCGCCTACGCTAGCGTCACCGAGACGAGCTATCAGCCGGACGAATCCACGGACGCTCGGTGGGTCTATCTGCCCGATTATCTCGAACTGCTGGCAACGAATCAGGGTGTTCGAGACAGGCTCGGGCCGGACGATTGGCAGGCTCTGTTGAGCGGTGACTTCGAAACTGAGCCTGGACTGACGACCGGCGTGTACCGGCCATCTGACCCTGCGCCGGCGTATCAGGTGTTGCAGACGACACTCGGCGTCACAGAGTACTACTGCGCCTGCTGACCCGGTAGTGTTTATTTTAGCAGGATCTGGTGGTATTTTGACCTGAAAAAACCTGAAAGCCCCCGCCCGTTCGAGTCGGGGGGCTCGCTGCGCTCCGGTCGGTGCTTGCGTCGCCCGCCTTCCTCGAACGGGCGGCCCCTTTCAGCCCCACCCTGTAGCTTGTGACACAGGCACAGCGGGTGGGGCTGAAAGGGGCCGTTGGCTTGGTCTGTCCCGGGCGACATAAGCACCGCAACGTAGTGAGGAGCGCAACGAGTCCCGGACAGCCAAGCCAACGGGGGCTTTCTGGTTCTTCGAGTCCATCCTCACCTACCTAAATACCACCGCCGAGGCTATCGCACGCTATTTGTCCGTGGCGTCCCGCGTTGGGGTATGAGCGACCGGTTGCACCTGAATCTCTTTACGATGAACGCCGTCGAACACGTCACCGTCGGCTCGTGGCGGTATCCGGGCGACCAATCGCACCGCTACCGCGACCGCGAGTACTGGACCGAGGTCGCCCGGACGGCCGAGCGCGGCGGGTTCGATGCCATCTTCTTCGCGGACGTTCGGGGGATTTACGACGTCTACGACGACTCCCGCGAGCCAGCAATCGAGCGCGCCGTCCAGACGCCCTCGAACGACCCGGCCTATCTCGTCCCAGCGATGGCCGAGGTGACTGACGAACTCGGCTTCGCCATCACGAAATCGACCTCCTACAACCACCCGTACCAACTCGCCCGTGAGTTCTCGACGCTTGACCACCTCACTGACGGCCGAATCGCGTTCAATATCGTCACCTCCTATCTCGAATCGGCCGCGGCCAACCTCGGCCTCGACGACCGAATCGACCACGACGAGCGCTACGACCGTGCTGACGAGTTCATGGACGTCTGTTATGCGCTGTGGGAAGAGTCCTGGGAGGACGACGCCGTCGAGCGTGACCGCGAACGCGGCCGATTCTCCGACCCCGAGAAGGTCCACGCCATCGACCACGAAGGCGAGTACTTCGACGTGCCCGGCCCCCACGGCTGTGAGCCCTCGCCACAGCGCACACCCGTGTTGTATCAGGCTGGCTCCTCGGACCGTGGCCGCGAGTTCGCCGCCCGCCACGCCGAAGCCGTCTTCGTGAGCCAACCGACCGCCGAGGCAGTCGAATCCTACATCGACGACCTCCAGTCTCGGCTCCGTGACCACGGCCGCGACCCCGACAGCGTCTCGTTCTTCCCCGGACTCGTGCCAATTGTCGGCGAAACTGCCGAACTCGCCGAAGAAAAATACCAGAGCTATCTCGACGCCATCGACGTCGAGGGTGTGCTCTCGCTGTTGTCAGGCTTCGTCGACATGGACCTCTCCGAACTGGAACCTGATCAGCAACTCGAACACATCGAGACCGAGGCGATTCAGGGCGTCATCAACGCATTCACGACGAACGACGACCGCGACTGGACAGTCCGCGAAGTTGCGGAGTTCGCCGGACTCGGCACCACCTCACCAGTCGTCGTCGGCACGCCCGAGGAGGTTGCCGACGAGTTCGAGTACTGGTACCGCGATGTCGGCGTCGACGGAATCAACGTCAAGGAGGTCATCCGACCCGACACGCTCACTGATTTCGTTGACCTCGTGGTGCCCGAACTCCGCGAGCGCGGCGTCCTCGCCGACCCAGAGGGTGACACCCTCCGAGAGCGCACAACCGGCCACGGCACGCTTCCGGAGGGTCACCCGGGCCGGTGATGCTCATCACGCCCGGCTACCCGGCCGACGACTAACCCAGCAGTCGCTCGACGTGTGACCGAAAGCGGTCCGGAACCTGTCGTTCGAGCGCGTCTGTTGCAGTTTCACCGTCGACATTGACGAGATACGCTCGACCAGGGACATCACCGTAGATGCCCTGAAAATCGTACACGAATCCGAACAGCGAAACGTCGGCTGGAATATCGGTCTGGCTCTGCAGAAAGTCGATCTGTGCGTCCACGTTGTACTCGACAAGTTGGTTCACCAGCGACACCTCGCGGTCTGGGTCGACGCGGGCATCTGCCAGCCCACTCTCGATGACGGGCGCCAGCAGGTCGACCCATTTTCCGACACCCGCCGGCGTCTCCGCGTCACTCTCCTGCAGCGCGTCCAGCGCGGCGCTGATCGCACCACACCCAGTATGACCGACAATCAGCATCACCTTTGTTCCGGTGTACTCGATTGGGTAGAGCACACTTCCGTCGACAACTCGCTCGCCGTCGTGGGAATCCCAGACCTGATTGCCAATCGTGCTTGGCGTGAACAGCCAGCCCGGTTCCTGTACGTCCCACATTGCCTCCTGAGAGACCCGCGAATCCGCACAACAGACCGAGACTGCCGCTGGCTCCTGTCGCTGCTCGACAGCCTCGAAGAAACTGGCAGGCAGCGAGTCCGCGTGCCGAGCGTTGCGTTCGAGCACGTCGGCCAGACTCGTCGTTGGCATACCTTCACACTATTTCGATGGGCTGTAAACGCTGTGGCTCCGCGGGCAGTCACTCTCCGCGCATCACTTGCCTGCGCTTGAGGACATACGCAAAAAAGACGAACGTATTGATGAACCAGAACACTGAGCCGATGGTCCAGGCGATGTGTGGCGACCACTCGCTGTTTGCCGCAACGTGTTCGGTATCGCGGTAGATCAGGAACGGAAAGGCAACTGGCGAGATGAGCAGTAAGAGGCCGGTTACGGCCGTTGGTAGAATATGGAAACCAGTCGTAAGCCCGAACAAGACCAGCGTCCAGAGACCACCGACACCGAGTACGCCGTAGTAGTAATCCGGGTTCGTCTCCGGCTCTTTCGTGGTTTGCTCGACGTTTCGAGTGCGTGTCTGTGTACTCGACTCGGTGTCGAGTTTGCTGGCGCTGACAACTCGGGTGCCAGTCTCGTCGCGAACAACCGCGGCAGTCCCGTCGTTCATCACGACTTCCGGGCCATCACTGCCCGCCTCGCCGTCGGGAATCGTCGGCACCTCGCCGCTGCCGGTGGCCGGGTGTGGTCGTGCTGATTCCGCCGCAACCTTGGGCACCCACTGCCCGTCGATGACGAACAGCGCGCTCCGAAAAACCCGGTTTTCGTTACGGCTCGTGGCCCATCGTCACGTCGCCGAGACCGCTATGACACTCCGCACAGCGGTAACTTCGCACCAATCCGTCCGCAAGTTCTTCGACCGCGTCGCCGCCACAATCGCAGTCGTTGACCTGCGATGGGGCCTGTGATCGCTTCCACTCCATACCTCTACGGAGTTCCCGAGACACTAAACACTGTTGTGTCCTGTGTTGACAGGACTTCCATTGGTAGTTTAAACTGGCTGAAAACCGTCCACCGATAATAACTGCGCGCTCAGATGGAAACCTTTTCACGCGCACCCGGGAGAGTACAGACAATGGGCTACTGGTCGTCGGCGCGGGGGCGTCGCTGGATACTCTGGGGGCTGCTGGCAGCCTCCTACCTGCTCGTAAACACCTACCGGCTGTCGACGGCTGTCGTCGCCGAGGAGTTGATGACTGCCTTCGAGATTGCCGGCGCACAACTGGGGACGCTGCACGCCAGTTTCTTTTTCGTTTACGCGCTGATGCAGATTCCGACCGGCGTGCTCGTCGACTCGGTTGGGCCGCGACGAACGGCCGCTGTCGGTGGAATTGGAACGAACATCGGGGCGGTGGTGTTCGCGCTGGCTGGGAGCTACCCGGTGGCCTTCGCGGGCCGGTTTCTGATCGGACTCAGCGGCAGCGTCATCTTCGTCGCAATTTTGCGCTTCTGTGCGAGTTGGTACACCGCCGACGAGTTCGGAACGATGAACGGCGTGAGCTTCGCTGTCGCGGGCGCTGGCGGAATTGTTGCGACGACGCCGTTCGCGCTGCTTGTCGGTGCGGCCGGGTGGCGGACCTCTGTGCTCTTGCTCGCTATTGCCGGCTTCGGACTGGCAATTTCGGTGTACGTCTTCGTCCGAGATTCGCCCGAACGGGCAGGGCTGGAGGCAATCGAGGGCGTGCCCGAACCACCTCGCCCCTCCGCGAGCGAGAGCTGGGACTTTCTGAAAGCCGTGGTTCGTGACCGGCTGACGTGGGTGGTCTTTGTTATCCTCTTCTGTACCGGCGGGGTGAACCTCACGCTGTTTGGTCTGTGGGGGATCCCCTACGTCCGGCAGGTCTACGGAACGAGTGTCACTGTCGCCTCCCTGTTCACGCTCGTCGGCGGCGTCGGCGCGGTAATCGGTCCGCCGTTTTTCGGCTGGCTGTCGGACCGCACCGGCCTCCGGACCGAGATTGTCGTCGGCGGCGGCGTCGTCTACACGGCTGTCCTCGCACTTATCGCCGTTCTCGGCGACCCGCCGCTGCCGGTTATTGCCATCGCCTTCTTCCTGACTGGCGGGTTGTTGGGCGCGTTCGTCCTCACCTACCCGCTCATCAAGGAGCGCAACCCCGACCGGGCCAGCGGTATCGCCCTCGGGACAATCAACGGTGCGTCGTTCCTCGGCGCAGCGGTGTTCCCCTCTGCAATGGGACTCATTCTCGATTCGTACTGGACCGGTGAACTCGCCGGCGGTGCCCGCGTCTACACCACGACGGGCTACCGTGTGGCGTTTGGCTTGGCCGCTGTGGCGGGGGGACTCGCGTTGTGTTGTGCGCTCTGGCTGCACGTTGTCGATGACGGACAGGTTGCCTGAGCAATTCCAAACTATATTCCCGGCCCCGAGTGAATGGAGGGTATGGCTGAGACACACCACGTCTACAAGCTGGCAGACCGTCCGCGAGGCACACCGACCGAAGACGCCTTCGAGTATGCCGAAGAAGAGATTCCAGAACCGGGTCCCGGCGAGGCACTCGTCCGCACTATCTACATGTCCGTCGACCCCTACATGCGCGACCGGATGCGCGACACCGAGTCCTACGCCGAACCGTGGGATGTCGGCGAACCGCTGCACTGCGCTGTCGTCGGTGAAGTCGTCGAGAGCAACGGCGCTGGCTTCGAGGCCGGCGATGTCGTTACCGGCGAACTCGACTGGGCCGAGTACGCCACCGCACCCGCGGCCGAACTCACCCAGATTGACCCGAACCGCGGCCCACTGTCGGCCTACCTGGGCGTGCTCGGCATGCCCGGCAACACCGCTTACTTCGGCGTCAACGACGTTGCCCAGCCACAGGCTGGCGATACCTTCGTCGTCACCGGCGCGGCCGGCGCTGTCGGCTCCGTCGCAGGCCAGATTGCCAAGCTCAACGGCGCTCGCGTCGTCGGATTCGCAGGCTCCGACCAGAAGGTCCAGTTCCTCGAAGATGATCTTGGCTTCGACGTCGGAATCAACTACAAGGAAGTCGATGATTACGGCGCAGCACTCCGAGACGCAGCACCACACGGCGTCGACTCCTACTTCGACAACGTTGGCGGCCCGATTACCGACGCTGTGTTCAACCACCTCAACGTCGACGCCAGCGTCGCAATCTGTGGGCAGATTTCGCTGTACAACGCGACCGAACTCCCGACCGGTCCGCGGAAACTGATGAACCTCATTCAGACCCGCGCGACTGTCGAGGGCTTCCTCGTCAGCGACTTCAGCGAACGGTTCGACCAGTCTGCCAAACAGCTCGGGCAGTGGGTTGCAAACGACACAATCCAGTACCGAGAGACGGTCACTGAGGGGCTCGAAAACGCGCCCGACGCCTTCCTCGGTCTGTTCGAGGGCGACAACATCGGCAAGCAACTCGTTCAGGTCTCCGAGTACGAGGGGTAATCGCCAGCGTCCGGGCTCGGTCGTTCGGCTGGCTGCTGGCCCGTAGCCGCCGGCTCGCGTCCGAGCGGTCTGTCCCAACAATCGTTCCAGCGAGCAGTTCGCTGGGTTGCTGTTTCTGTGGGGTGAACAGGATTGTGAGCAGCGTCAGCGGCGCAACTCCGTAATCCCGCGGCCGTAGCAGGTACTTCACCGCCAGTGACCTTTTCTGTGTCGTCAGCGTGAACTGCGTCGAACACGCCCAGCGACAACCACCGGTCCATGCACCGCAGCCAAAAATACTGTCTTATCTGTCTGTCTCCGCCAGCGCCCGGCGCAACGCCTCGCGGTGGAATTCGACAGCAGCCTCGCGGTCGACGGGCGGATACTTCGGATTTGTCACCTGCCCGCGAGAGTCGACAGCGGTGCTGGCAATGGCGGTCACTCTGTGTGCAGCCGCGGGCGCTGGAACGTCCCGAACCGTCTCGTAGCCCCGCCGGAATGCAGTTCGGAGTCTCTCAGCACGCTCACGCGGCACGTACCAGTCTGCGATCAGGTACTCGGCTTTGGCGTAGGACAGCGCGGGGTCGGCTGCGAGCGGTCCCTCCCAGTCGAGCACTGCGGCCAGTTCGGCCTCGTTGACGAGCGCGTTGCCCGGCCGGAAGTCCCACGGAAAGAGCCGCGGCGTCGGTCGGTCTGTCGGTGGATGCGCAACGAGAGACCGGAGCTGCGGTTTGAGGCCGTCGAACTCCTCGGGCAGTCGGGTAACAGCGGCCTCGCCGAGCCGGGTAAACCACCCCTGGGGACCCTGGGTTGAACTGCCCGCCACGAGTTCGAGTCCGCCGCCAACCTGGCTTGTGTCGGGAACGACGCTCAACTCCCCATCGATGACTGACAGTGAACCAGACTGGTCGAAGACGAAAGCCTCGTGCAGTTGAGCTAAGCCGTTACCGAACTGCTTGGCCAGCGAGTCCTGCTGCGCTGTGGAGTGGTCGACGAACCCGACGTGCAGGTCCTCGCCCGGTATGTACGGCGTGACCAGCCAGCCGTTGTTGCTCGACAGCGGCCGAGCAACGGGGATCGTGGTGCGGTCGGCAATCTCGCCAAGCAGCCGTGCTTCTGTCTGAATCGTCTTGCTGTCGGCCGCGCGCTGGACAACAACGGGGTCAGCGTCCGCGAAGCGAACGACGGTCGTCTCTTTGCGATTGCCGCGGTCGAGCGCTGTCGTGCCCGTCACTGTTGCCGCCGGGCGCACGTCGCCGAGAATGCTGTCGAGGTTCTGGTCGTTCATTCGTCGAGAATAGCACCAAGTTCATCGAGCGAGTTGATGGTGTACTCTGGACGGTACCTGCCGGCGTCCTCGTCGCCGCAAAGCCACGCGACCGGGAGGCCAGCATTTTGTGCGCCGGCAACGTCGTAGGCCAGCGAATCGCCAACGTACAGCGTCTGGTCTGGGCGCACACCGAGTGCGTCGAGCATTTGCTCGAACGGGTCGACGTGGGGTTTCCGCCGGTCAAGATCACCGGCGTAGACGATTGTTTCGACTGTTTCATCGAGGGCGAGCGCCAAAATCTTCGACTCCTGACGGCTTTGGGGGCCGTTCGTGAGAATCCCAACCGCGCCGTTTGCCTGTGCCCGTTCGAGCGCCTGCGCCGCGCCTGGCAACAGTTCGACGTTGGTGTGGTCGATGACATCGCTGAGCGCGGCGGCGAGTGCGAGCGGGTCGACCTCCGAGCGGCCGTACTGCGCTGCAACGCGGGCGAACCCAGCACCGAGATAGCCGAGTCGGTCGTCAGGGTCCGGCGGCCCCTCGAGCACTGCCCAGAGTTCGTCAGGCTGGCCGAAGGGCTCGACGCCGACCTGCTCGAAGGCAGCTTCGTATAGTGCCGTCGTGTCGTGGGTGTTCCGACAGAGTGTGTTGTCGAGGTCGAAGACGACGGCATCGAACCGTGACACGACCATAGCTTGGCCGGGACAGCAAAAGCAGTTGTGCCTGTCTCACTCTTGGTCTCCCTCGAAGGCAGCGCCAGTGCTGGACTCTGGGAGCGATACCTCGGCCACCCTTTAGTTGATTCATAACGCCTGCGGTCGGTAGCGATAGCTACATCATTCCGGCCCCGTAGTGTAGCACACGTGACACCGGCGCTCGACGTTAGCGCACTCGACCGGACGAGCGACCGCTACGAGCGCTTCGTCGAGCAGGCCCGCGAACAACTGGATACTGACGACCAACTCCGCGCCGCCCGCGACCGCTGGCGACGGTATCTCACTGAGAGCCACGGCGACCTGTCCGGTGACGGCAGCGAACATTTCCTCGACTCGCTGTACGTCGAGTACGTCGTTGCCGGACTCATCGATAGCGTCGAGCAAGCGTACGACGTGACTGTTACGAACCGTGACCCGCAAACGAACAGCGGTCGCAAGCCCGTCGCGCCCCCAGCGTGTCGCCAACAGATTGCCGACGACGCTGGAATTGCCCTTCCCAACTTGTCTGCCGAAACACTCCAGAGCCTCGACGTTGGCGCGCTCAGGACGCTGTACGAACGAATTATCACCCGAGAGATGCGGCTGGCGCTGGGTGAGTACTACACACCGCGTGGCCTCGCCGAACTCGCCGTCGAGTCGTTGTCTGCTGACGAGTCAGAAGCCTCGTACCTCGACCCGGGCTGTGGCTCCGGGGTCTTTCTGTGGGTCTGTCTCGAACGGAAACGGAGAGCGCTGGCTGACCGCTCGCCCGCAGCTGTCGTCGAGCACGCCACCGAGTCTGTCCTTGGAATCGACACCAATCCCGTCGCAGTCCTGACCAGCAAGCTGAGTTATCTGCTCGCCCTCGGTGACTGCCTGCAGGCCGTCGACCAGATTGAACTCCCGGTGTTCTGTACCGACGCGCTTGGCCTCTCCCGCGACAGGCCGCTCAGCTACCGCGGCCAACCATTCCAGCCAACAGTGGACAATCTCGTTGGGAATCCGCCGTGGCTTACGTGGGACCGACTGGACGAGGAACTCAAACACTCCCTGCGTGAGCGTGATGTCGAGCGACTGGGACTGTTGCCACACGACGGCGCGTCTTCGCGGCTCGGACACAGCAACGACGACCTGTCCGTGCCATTTGTCTGGGTCTGTCTCGACCGCTATCTCGACACCAACGGCGCGGCGAGTGTCGTCCTGAAGCGAGACCTCCTCACCGGGCCGGCGGGCGCTGTCCTCCGACGACTCAGCGCTGGTGACCGCTCGCTCGCCGTCGAGCAGATCCACGACTTCGCAGGGCTGGCTCCGTTTGGGGGACAGGTCGGTGCTGACGCCGCAGTCTATACACTTCGCGCGGACAGCGACTCATCGTTTCCCGTCGAGACGACCATCTGGACTGAGGATGGCAACCCAGCGTTCGATAGCCTCTCGGCGATGACGGATACGCTCGCCCGGACGACCACCAGCGTCGCCCCACTGGACCCGGAAGACCAGGCCGCAGCGTGGGTTCGCACCGACGGCGACCACGGTGCAGTCGGCCAGTGCGCTCACGAAATTCGCCACGGCGTCAAAGACGACGCCGAGGCGGTATTTGGACTCGACCGCGACCAACTCGACCACCTGGAGCCTGACCGCGTGTTTCCATACCTCAAATCTCGTCATATCGTCAAGTACGGCCTGTTCGGTCACGACCTCAGGCTGGTCCCCGTGGAGAAAGCTGACGAGGACAACGAGGCCCACCTGCGCGAGCACACTCCCGCCACCTACGAGTATCTCGACAACCACCGCGAGCAACTGGCTGACCGCGCCTCGTCGTGGCTCGACAGCGGCCGATTCTACAATATCTTCGGCGTCGGCGAGTACACGTGGGCACCGTACAAGGTGGTCTGGTGCCGCCTCGGATTCAAGCCACACTTTGCCGTCGTCTCCACGGTTTCGGACCCCGTGCTCGGCGAGAAACTCGTCGTCCCCGGCGACCACTGTATGTTCATTAGCCTCGACAACGAGCGGGACGCACACGCACTCTGTGCACTGTTGAACTCCGCGGTCTACCAGCGCTCGTTGCGTGAGATTGCCGGTGACGGGAAATCCAGTCTCTCGAAAGCGGTGGTTTCAGAACTCGAACTCCCCCTTATCGACGACATTCCTGACGCCGACCGCCTCGCAGCCCTCTCGAAGCGTGCTCACGAGGTCGTCCCGAACTACACCGACCGGAGCAAGCGGGCGTACAACAAACTCAGTATCGAGGAACTGGCACCGATTCAGGCCGAAATCGACCGCCTCGCGGAAGCGATGGTCGCCGAACGGTAACAACGGTTTCGACGGGTACACAACCGACCAGCGCATAGCGCCGCGTATGAACGTCGATGTCGAGCCAGTCGAGGATGTTCCCGTCGATGACGCCGCCGTCCCGACCGGTATCGATGCCGCCGAGTACATTCTCTACGGTGGGAAAGGCGGCGTCGGAAAGACGACGATGGCTGCCGCGACTGCGCTCGCGAGCGCCCGCGACGACACTCCGACGCTGGTAGTTTCAACCGACCCGGCCCACTCGCTGTCGGACACGCTGGCGGTCGATGTCCCGAGCGAACCGGCACAGGTCCGTGACGATATGCCACTCTATGCTGCCGAAATCGACCCCGAGGCTGCCCTGCAAGATGGCCCCTTCGGCGGCGAGGCGAACCCACTCGCGGGGATGCTCGGCGACGGCCCGGACCCACTCGGCGGGTCGATGCCGGGGTCCGACGAAGCCGCAGCCATTCGACTCCTCTTGGAGTATCTCGATGACCCACGATTCGAGCGCGTCGTCGTCGACACCGCGCCGACCGGACACACGCTGCGCCTGCTGGAACTGCCGGAGATGCTCGACTCGATGGCCGGCAAAATACTCACGATGCGCGAGAAGATGAGCGGGCTAGTTGGGGGGCTGTTCGGCGATGACGACGAGGACGCCGAGGCGAGCCTTCGGGAGTTCTCCGAACAGATCGAGCGCCTTCGTGACCTGCTTCGGGACCCGGCACGCACGGACTTCCGCGTCGTGATGGTGCCCGAGGAACTGAGCGTTCAGGAGTCGAAACGACTGCTCGACCGTCTCGACGGCTTCGGTATCCCCGTCGGCACAGTCGTCGTCAACCGAGTGATGCAGGACCCGACGGAAGTTGCCGACATCGACCCTGAATGGGTCGTTGCGCCGAATCACACCGACTGTGACTTCTGTGCCCGCCGCTGGGAGGTCCAGCAGGAGGCACTCGCTGCCTCCCAAGAACTCTTCCGGGGCCACACGGTCCGGCGTGTTCCGCTGTTCGCCGAGGAGGTCCACGGCGAGCGCCTTCTTCGGGTGGTTGCAGCCTGTCTCGCCGAGTGACTGGTCGGCAAGACAGTTCCCAAATCTGGTGAAACAAAGACAGTCTGCTGATATTACTGCCAGTTACTGTACAAGATGTTGAGGCTGAGTTCAATATGTGGCTCCCTGCGGTGAGATACTCTCGCCAGTACTACTCGTCTCGTTTCGTCGTGCGGTCAGCGGGCTGAGTTATACTCTCACTCCACGACTGGTCAATATGCGCCCTCTATTCAGGAATGTTGGAATCACCCGGCCTGTTGCTGTCACATGCAGAATGCTGAATAGAGACACTTAATTCGTCATTCTGAGCTCTGCTCGTCACCAAGCCGACGCTTCAACATGTATAGCGATCCACCGATACCAGCAAGCCCACTTCCGATTCCAAATCCTGGCCCAGATTCGTCAGTTGTGTTGCTGTCGGACCCATCACCGCTAGTCTGTTCTTCGTCCGATTCGTCAGTTCCACCAGCCTGCACAGTGATTTGGTTTCGAGTTTCACTGCTCAAATCATCGCTATCAACGACAGTGAGTGTGACCCAAAACTCGCCCGAGGAGTCATACGTATAGGTTACCTCCTGTCCCGTCGTTTCTACGGAACCGTCCCCCGTGAGGTCCCATTCGTACGTCGAAATCGACCCGTCAGGGTCTGAGGAGCCACCAGCAGAGAAGGTAACTTCTTGGCCGACTTCCGGCTCAGACGGTGAGACTGACATCCGTGCTTCCGGTGGCTCGCTCATCTCCGTGACTGTCACAGTACGAGTAATGTCATCAGTTACACCCTCATCGTCTGTGACAGTCAGCGAAACCGTGTATTCCCCGGAATTAGTGTACAGATAAGACGCAGTTTCTCCTGTTTCATCAACTGACCCGTCTCCCGAGAGATACCATTCGTACGTCGAGATCGACCCGTCGGGGTCCGAGGAGCCACCAGCAGAGAAGGTGACCTCTTGGCCGACTTCCGGCTCAGACGGAGAGATTGATATCTGTGCTTCTGGTGGCTCGTTCATTTCAGTGACTGTCACAGTTTGGGTAGCACTATCAGTAGCACCATCGTCGTCTGTGACAGTGAGAGAAACCGTGTATTCTCCCGGGGTGTTGTAGTTGTAGGACGCAGTCTCCCCTGTTTCATCGACTGAACCGTCTTCCGTGAAGTCCCACTCGTACGACTGGACGCGTCCATCAGGGTCACTCGATGTCGATGCATCGAATGACACTGTGTCTCCGGCCTCTGGATTATTCTGAGAGACCGAGAACGATGCAGAGGGAGTGTCGTTGGGTACCGACTTGTCTATACTCGTTTGATACAGTGTCCCATCTCCCAAAAGCCACAGGCGGTTGTCAAGATACCCATAATCATAGATTGTCTGGGCGTTCGGGTAATCGTAAGTCGCTACCGTAGTTCTAGTTGATGTATCATATTGCTGTATCTGACCCGAGTCCGTATGACCAATCCATAAGTAATCACCATCGTATGCTAAAGCGAATACTGAACCGCTAACACTAATCGAACTTTCAATACCGAGGGTATCGGGGTCAACCTCCCAAATTCTGCCCTCTTCACCACCGACCCACACGACAGTATTATCTTCGTCAGTGGCGACAGATTGGATTATCTGTGGCATGTCTCGTTCAGTCGGTTCTTTGTCAGAGCCGAATTCTGCTTTTCTTAAATCATAATTCGAACTCCAGTACACGTGTGTACTGTTTATCCCGATTCCATTGATCGTCGGAGGATATGTCCCGTCTTCGTACTGAAGCGGGCCGTCACTTGAACCGTCCAGATACACATAGTATACTTCGCCATCTGGAAAACTAGCAGCAAAAGCTGACGAACCGTCAACTACTGTTGCTCCTAGCCCTCTGGCACCATCCTGCGGAAGGGTTATCTCAGAGATAACATCTGTGTCCGCCCGTCCGGAGGTGCTAGCTTGATGTACTATTACTGGTACTGCTGATGACATGATTCCGGCTTTTATCAAGCTTCTTCGGCGCATACACACCATAAGTTGACATACGTAATTAATGGCACCGACTACTAGTGTTTACAATAGTGAATTTCCTCATACCGAACACGGATCTGGGTTCGCATATAAACGCTAGAGATGGTCTCTACTGATTCTTTTTTATCAGCACCAGAAACCGCAGCGACCGACACGTGCCTTCCATCTTCCACGGCACATTCTGACAAAATCACGAGGGAACTGTTTCGGTAGCTCCGACACGGGCCAAGGCTCACCGTTCGGGATTGGTTGACCCGTCGAATCCACCCCGGACCAGCGGTTTGGCGATGTGCCGGCGCGCGACCGGCGGCACCTCGTACCAGCCCAGTTCGATGTCGCGCTCGAGTGCTCGCTTGACTTTCTCCGGCGCACTCGTTGCACAGTCTCGACAGCGATAGCCCGCGTTCGCGCCTGCTGACTTCATCGACCGGCCGCAGTCGGGGCAGTCCGGCGTGACGCGCTCCGACTCGACGCGCTCACGCAGTGCGAACTTCTCCAGTTTCAGCGTGCCGTCCGAGACTTCGCCGCAGGCGGTGATTCTGTCGCCCGGACGGAGCGCTCGCACGCGGTCACGGAAGCGTTTCGTCGGCTCGAACGCCGCGGCTTGGAGTCGCTCGTCGTCTTCGAGTTCGAGAAAGACGTGGCCGCCCTCGCGTGTTTCCGGCGCTGATGCGACGGTCGCAGTCAGGCGGTAGCTGTGGCCGTCCTGTACGTTCGCGACCCGTCCGGCCTGAAGATGCGCGTCGGTGCCCTGGTTGGTGACGAACAGGTGCCGGGACGCAACGGCTTCGCTCTCGATTTGCTCGGCCACCGAGCGGACAGCGTCGGGGTCGTCGCCCCTGATACCGTGCAAGATCGGACACGGCGTTCGGGGGACGCAGACCGCCGTCTCCTCGACGCGGTCGACCGTGTCCCAGACGGCCGGATACCCATTCTCGGCGGCCGCAAACACCGAGTCGTGACCGACCGCTCGCTCGCTCCCCCATCGCTCGCGCTCTCGGTAGGAGATACACTCGTAGGTCCACTCCTCGAAGGCTGTCCACGCCCCAACGGCCGCGAGCGCGCCGATTCGGCCTCGGCCACCCGCTCGTGTCGCCGAACGATATCCGGACTCCGCAATCAGTGTTCGCGCGTCGGCGAGGTCGTGACGCGTCTGGACGGCATCGACGGCGAATTCGGCAACTGACTTGGGGACAGCATCGGGCGAACAGTCGGCCACGACGGCCCCCGGACTCGTCTGGTCGTCTTCCGTCGCCGCGCGGTCGAGCACCTCGTCGACAATTTCGTGTGCGCTAGCTGGGTCGATGTCGCAGTGGACGGCGACGGCAGCGTTCCCTCGGGTCTTGTGTTCGACGGCAGGATTCAGGCGGACGAGCAGCGTGCGCTCGACAGTCGCGCCAGCGTCTCGGAGCAGTCCCGCGAGTTCAGCGCCGAGATAGGTCGTACACATCCCGAGTGTTCGGGAGTCGGTGTCGTCGATGCCGACGATGGTCACGGGCAGCGTTACTTCGGCCGCAATAAAACGGCTTTCGGAGAAACCGCCCGAATTGGCCCCGATAGCGCCACAACTCATATAAGGTGTGGCTAGCTAACCTCGGATAGAACTATGTCCCGGTCAGCACTGGTCGGAAACGTCACGGCGATGCTCGAAGACGCTGGCTTCCTGGTCAGCGACCGCTGTGCTATCCGACCGAAAAGTTTCGACGTTGCGGCACGCCGGGGCGAAGACGTACTGTTGGTCAAGATTCTCGGCAACATCGACGCCTTCGACGCCCGGACCGGCGCGGAGATGCGCCGACTGGGCACCTACCTGAACGCGACGCCGATTGTCATCGGCCTGCGCACCCGTGACGAGGAACTCGACCCCGGTGTTGTCTACTTCCGTAACGGCGTGCCGGTGTTCTCGCCGGACACTGCGATGGACCTGTTCGTCGAGGAAGTCCCGCCGCTCATTTACGCCGCGCCCGGCGGACTCTACGTCAACATCGATAGCGAAGTGCTGCAGGACGTTCGCCAGAACCGCGACTGGTCGCTGGGCCGACTGGCGAAAGAACTCGGCGTCTCTCGGCGCACCGTCTCGAAGTACGAGGACGGCATGGACGCCAGCGTCGAGGTGGCGGCCGAACTCGAAGACCTCTTCGACGCGCCGCTGACCTCGCCGGTGTCGGTGCTCGAAGACGGCGGCGAGTCAGTTCGCGACACGGAGGAGCCACCAGATGGCCCGGACGTGGCTGAGGAAGACGAGGCGATTGTCACGGTTCTCACCCGGGTCGGCTACGAGGTCCATCCGACCGACCGCGCGCCGTTCAAGACTGTCAGCGAAGACGAGGGCGAACAGGAACAGATGCTCACCGGCCACTCCGAGTTCACCAAGACGGCCGAGAAACGCGCGAAAATCATGTCCTCGGTCGGCCGCGTCACTCGAACCCAGTCAGTCTACGTCGTCGACCGTGCCCGCCGCGAGGCAGTCGACGGGACGGCAATCATCGAAAAAGAGGAGATGGAAAACATCGAAGACCGCTCGGAACTTCGCAATCTCATCGTCGACCGGATCGAAGAAGAGCCGGCGTGACCCACGCTGTTGCGGAACAGCAACCCGCGACAGAAACGCCTATACTTGCTGACCCCCGTCACCCGATGTGACTCACAGTGCCGACGCCGAGACGGGAATCGCCGTCTCGGATGTCCTGCCGGACTTCGCTGGGGCGTTTCCCTTCGAGCGGTTCAACCGCATGCAATCGGAGACGCTGCCGGCGCTGCTGGACACTGAGGACAACGTCGTCGTCAGCGCCCCCACCGCCAGCGGCAAGACTGCCGTCGCGGAGGTGGCCATCTGTCGAACACTCGACGCCGGCGGGACGGCACTGTTTCTCGCCCCCTTGCGCGCGCTGACCAACGAGAAAGAACGCGAGTGGGAACGGTTCGAGGACCTCGGCTACTCGGTGTACGTCGTCACGGGCGAACGTGACTTGAACTCCCGGAAAGCTGAGCGCGCGGACGTACTCGTGATGACGCCCGAAAAAGCCGATTCTGCGACGCGAAAACACGACTCTCGGCGGTACTCCTTCGTGACGGACATCGACTGCTGCATCATCGACGAGGTACATCTGCTGGATTCTGAACAGCGCGGGAGTGTCCTCGAAGTAACCATCTCTCGACTCCGGCGACTCTGTGACCCCCGTGTCGTTGCGCTGTCGGCGACGATGCCAAACGTCGAGGACGTGGCGGCGTGGCTCGATGCCCCTGACGAGACGACGTTTTCCTTCGGCGACGAGTACCGCCCAGTCCCCTTGGAAGCCGACGTGACGACCTATACTCACGGCGAGAACGCATTCGCCGACAAGTACCGCCGCCTCTACCGGGCGCTCGACCGCGCCGAACCACACATCCGCGAGGATGGACAGGCGCTCGTATTCGTCGCCTCGCGACAGGATACCGTGCAGGCCGCGAAGAAATCCCGCGACGAGATTGCCGAGCGTGATATTCCGATGGGCGCTCGCGGGGACTACGATTTCCACACTGACGCCGAGCAGTTGAGCAACGACACGCTCCGAAAGTCCGTCCTCGACGGCGTCGGCTTCCACCACGCCGGGCTTGCTCGCGAGGACAAAAATCTCGTCGAGCAGTGGTTTCGTGAGGGCAAGATTCAGTTGCTCTTTTCGACGTCGACGCTGGCGTGGGGTGTCAACCTCCCCGCTCGGTGCGTCGTCATCCGCGATACGAAACACCACGACCCACTGAAGGGAGAAGTTGAGATGAGTCCGCTGGACGTCCTCCAGATGCTCGGGCGTGCGGGCCGGCCGGGCTACGACGAACGGGGCTACGCGTGGGTTGTCTGTGATGGTGACTCGGTGAGTCGATACCGGGAGTTGCTCTCTGAGGGCAAACGAATCGAATCTCGGCTGGCTGACCGCAGCACCAATCAGGACGAGGGCGGCCCGCCAGCGAGTGACCTGGCAGTGCATCTCAACGCCGAAATTGCGCTGGGCACGGTCACAGATATCGACGACGCGATGGACTGGCTGGAGACGACGTTCTACTTCGTGCGCGCAAACCGTGGCTCGGAGTACGTTGCCGGCGACGAACTCCGCAGCCGGGTTAGTGAGACCTTAGAGTGGCTCGTCAAAAACGAGTTCGTCGAGATGGATGGCCTCGCCGTCGAACCGACGCCGCTGGGTCGTCTCACCTCGAAGTTCTACCTCGAACTCTCGACGGCGCGGCGGTTCGGCACGCTCGCCGACCGGACTGACCTGACGGAACTGGAAGTGCTGACTGCCGTCGCGACGGCCGCGGAGTTCGACAGCGTCAGCGCCCGGTCGGACGAAGAGGACGCTATCGAGGCAGTGCTCGGCGAGCAGGCTGCCGACCTCGAATCTGGCAGCCGGAAGGTGCTGGCTATCCTGAAGTCGGCGATGAACAACACCACGCCGGCCGCGTTGCGCAGTGACGCGTGGGTGATTCGACAGAACTCGCTCCGACTCCTCGCGTCACTGCGAGCCATCGTCGACCGGTTTGGGACCGCAACACAGGCCAACTTGGTCTGCCGAGTCGAGGCCCGTGTCGAGACGGGGGTCAGCGCGGACGCGGTCGGGCTGACGGCTATCGATGGCGTCGGGTCGACGCGGGCGGGCACACTCGCCGCTGCGGGCTACGACTCGCCAGCCAAGGTGGCAGCAGCAACACCCACGAAACTCGCAGCGGCTGGGCTCTCCGAAGGTGTTGCCGAACAACTTGTCGAGAGCGCGGCCGAGTTACCGGCTGTCGCGGTCGAGTGGAGCGGGTTTCCCGAGACCATCCCGGCGGGCGAGCGTGACCTGCAGGAGGTAACTGTCCGTTCGACGGCCGGCAGCGCCCGGGCCACTCTCACTGCCACGGTCAACGGCGTCGAAATGACTACGAAGAGCACCTACCTTGGCGAAGCAACACTCCCGGTTGGTGTCTTCGGCGGCGACACCGACGAACTCGACTTCGAGATTCGCGTCGTGTTTCCAGAACTGCCACTCGACCCGATTTGCCGTCGCAAAACGGTCCGCGTCGAGCGCTGACGGCGATATCGCCTGATTTCGTGAGACGTCGTTAGTGGTGCCGATAAAACTTCTAAATATCTCTCAACGAGTATTAAAACGAATTAGAGAGTTGTAAACTGCGTAATTTATCGTGGAGCGAGCGAAAACGGAGCGAAATCTCACTAACCATCTCCCCTTTATATGATGGGATAGCTCGAATGGGTGAATACAGAGCGAACCCATGTCAAGTGCATTCCCCTCCGACCCGACCGCAGGTTCCGAGCACAGTCACAGTACCCTCCGCGCGGCCGTAGAGTACCCGCTCCGGGCGCTCGGCTTCTGGGCTGCAATCGTCCTCCCCTTCGTACTGCTCGGCCTCATCGTGGCTGGCATCGCACAGTCCTCCCCGGTGCTGATGACCGGCCTCGTCGGCGCAAACATTGCTGGCTTGCTCCTCGGTAAGGAGTACAACAAATAACGCCCCCACGGTCGACATGGGTTCTCTCTGTTGGTTCCCTGCTGACGCGACCACGCACCCTCCGCACGCTCCCACACTGACGCGACGTCTGTTCCTCAGTTCTCCCAAACCCAATAGCCATGCCTGAGTTGTGGCCTGCTCCAGTGCCGCCCGCGCTTGCCGGCACGCTTTTTCGGACTCAGCCCGTTTTTGATCTATGAGCACACCGTTCACACTCACAGACGAACAGAAATTAATCCGCGAGACGGTCCGAGACTTCGGCGAGAACGAGATTCGCCCCGTCGCCGCCGAGTACGAGGCCGAGCAGCGCTACCCCGCAGAGCTGCTCGCTGCGGCCGGTGACCTGGACCTCGTCGCACCGAACGTGCCCGAGGAGTACGGCGGCGCGGGAATGGACCACCTCGCGGAACTGCTTATCACTGAGGAGCTGTGGCGCGCTGACCCGGGCATTGGGGGGTCGATTGCTGCCGCCCGGTTCGGGACTGAGATGCTCCTGAAGTACGGCGAGGAGTGGATGTGCGAGCAGTGGCTGCCGAAAATCACGGCCGGCGAGACACCCATTGCGACGGGGATTAGCGAGGCGGCTCACGGCTCGAATGTCGCGGGAATGGAGACACGCGCCGAGAAGGAGGATGACGAGTACGTCATCAACGGCGACAAAATGTGGATCACCAACGGCACCGTCGCCGACGTGGCGATTATCATGGCGAAAACGACACCCGAGGCGGGCCACGAGGGCATCACGGCCTTCCTCACGCCGACCGATGTCGACGGGTACGACGCGACGCGCATCACGAACAAACTCGGTATTCACGCACAGGATACCGCCGAGATTGTCATCGATGACCTGCGCGTGCCTGCCGAGAATGTCATCGGCGAGGTTGACCGCGGCTTCTACCAGTTGATGGAGTTTTTCGGACCGGCACGCGCTGATGTTGCCGCCCAGTCGACCGGTGTTGCCCAGGCAGCGCTGGACGCCGCTGTCGAGTATGCCAACGAACGCGAGCAAGGTGGACAGAAAATCCGCGAGTACCAGGCTATCCGGCACAAACTCGCCGAGATGGCGACGGCCGTCGAGACGGGGCGGTCGCTGACCTACCGCGCCGCTGCGGCACTGGAATCTGGCGACCCCTCGCGCGCGACTCGGTTCGCGAGCATGGCGAAACTGTTCGCCAGCGAGCACGCTGTCGACGTGACTGACGAGGCGCTTCAGGTTCACGGCGGCGCTGGCTACGTCTCAGACCACGATGTCGAGCGGTTCTACCGCGACGCTCGCATCACGAAAATCTACGACGGAACCAGCGAGATTCAGAAAAATATCATTGCCGGCGAGTTGCTTTAGAACGTGATAATCTCGTAGTTGTCGTCGACCAGCGAGCGAATACTCGGGTGGCCGTCGTGGTCATCAAGCGCAACGACGCCAGCGTTGGCGACAGCCGCTTCGACGCCAAACGCCCCGGCACAGTAGTCACAGGCGGCGGCGTTGTCACGAACTGCGGTGTAGAGGTCGTGATAGTCGCTGTCTTCGTCTTCGAGTTCAGGAATCCACTGCGTCCCTGCGCCGTCAAAAATCAGCTTGACGTCGTCGCCGTCGGTTTCGGCGAACTCGCGTGCCGTTTCGAGGCCGTTGACGAGTCGGCCGAGATTCTCGTGACCCTCTGTCCCTGCCAGAATAACAACTGCTGCGTTTGCCATTGCACTCCTCGATAGGTACGGAGCGTATACTACCGTTGGGCGAGTCTGCGGACCAACTGCGCTCGCGAGGAACGCTTATCCGGTCCACTGCTGGTGATATTTTATCCCGTCGCCCTCGGAAACGACTGTCAGCAACGGTGGACAATCGCTCGATACGTTACAGTTCGAGTTCGGTTGCGTCAGCGACGTCGTACTGCATTATCTCGGGTTCGCCGGCGAGTATCTCTGGCAACATCGCCGCGAACTCTGTGAAGTGGTCTGTCTGGGTGTGTGCGCCAAGCGCTTGCTCGTCCTCGTAGCGCTCCGTGAACCGGAGGAGATTCGGGTCTTCGACGTCCGTGGACGCAGTGTACTCGATGACGCCGGGTTCCTCGCGGGTGTGTTCTTGGAGTTCATCGATACGGTCGAGCACGCGCTCGCGCTCGTCTGGGTCGATCGGAAAGGTTGCGTGAACAACGATCATTGCGTCCGTGATGTCGACCGCGACCGGGATATAGCTGTGGTGCCTGCCTCCTACGTAGCCGCGACGATTTCGACACCTGCGCCGGTATCGTTATTGTGCTCACGACGGAACCGGAGGGCATGCGTGCTGCAGCATTCACTGAACTGGTCGGTCCCGAGGGTCTCTCAATTGTCGAGCGGCCAACACACGAACCGGGCCCCGGCGAGGCAGTTGTCGACGTTCGCGCGTGCTCGATAAACCGCCACGACCTCTGGATTCTCGACGGGGATTCGGCAATGGTCAGCGGCGACAACCTCCCGTTCGTCAGCGGACTCGACGTCGCCGGCGAGGTTCGAGCGGTCGGCGATGGCGTCTCGACCGTCGAAGAGGGTGACCGTGTCGTCCTCTGCCCGAACGAAACCTGTGGCCACTGCCGCTTCTGTCGGGAGGGACCAGAGAACCTGTGCGAATCGTTCTCGCTGTTCCATGGTGGCCTCGCAGAGCAAGCCACCGTTCCAGCCGACCGACTGGTTGCACTGCCCGACTCGGTCGACTTTCCCACGGCCGCCGCGATTCCGACGGCGTACATGACTGCCTACCACATGCTCCGCCGGGCCGAGGTCGGACCGGCCGATCTGGTCTTTGTGCCGGGCGCAACCGGCGGCGTCGGCGTCGCCTGCGTCCAGCTTGCCGACGTACTGGGTGCAAATACTGTCGGCACCTCCTCCTCGGCGGAGAAACTCGCGACTGTCGAAGAGTTGGGACTGGACCACGCAATTGAGGCGACCGACCCAGACACAATTCAGGCCGCAGTCGAACAGGTTGGTGAGCCAGACGCGGTGATGAACCACCTCGGCGGCGAATACACCGACCTCGGCCTGTCGGTCATGCGCCGCGGCGGCCGCATGGCTGTCTGTGGCCGGACCGCGGGCGGACGCTCAGAAATCGGCGTCACTGGACTCTTCCTGGGCCACAAACAGATCATCGGGAGTACAATGGGCACACAAGATGACCTCCGGCGACTTGTCGACCTGACGGCCGCTGACGAGCTTGCGCCGAACATTGACGACACCTATCCGCTCGAAGAGACGGCCGACGCGTTCAGAGCGATGAAAGAGCGCGACAGCGTCGGCAAACTCGTCGTGACTGTCTAGTCTTCGCCCATCGACCCGAACAGCGCCTCGGCGTCGGCGGGCACGTCGAAGTCGTGGAAGTGTTCGCCTTTCTCCTTGCTGAGGATGTTGAGTGCAGCGGCCGCGCCGTCGCCAGCGGAGATGACGGCTTGCCACTCCTCGGCACGCACCATCGCACCGGTTGCGTAGGCGTTCTCGACTGACGTTTCCATCGAGACATCGACGTCGACAACGTCGTCGTCGAACTCGGCACCCAAGCTCTCTGCGAGGTCGCGGCTTGCTCCCGTCGCGAGCACGACGTAGTCGCCCTCGTGGTCGCCGTCCTCGGTGCTGACGGTGAAGCCGTCGTCGGTCGACTCGACGCCCGTGACCTCAGTCTCCTGATGGCGTTCGACGCCGAAATCGTCGACCTGGTCACGGAGGGTTTCGAGATAGACCGACCCGTCGACAGAGCCGATACCGGGGTAGTTGAACAGGTGTGCCTTGTGCATCCACGTCCCGTCAGTGTCGAAGACAGCCGTGTCGAGGCCGTTTTTCGCCGTGAACAGTGCTGCGCTGAGGCCGGCGGGGCCGCCGCCGACGATGAGTACGTCGCTCATAGGTTCCATTCACTCGGATAGGTTATAAAAATAGGACTAACACTCCTGTAACCCCCTCCGGTCACTCGAACCGACCGGTAATCGACTCGCACTCCAGACAGCGGGTAACCTTCCGGACGCCGTCTTCGGCCAACTCCACCGTCGTCGGCGTGCGCTCGCCGCAGGTCTCGCACTCCCGGAGAATCTCGACGTCACCGCCGTCCTGTGGCGCACCGAGCGCCAGCAGGATTGCTCGTTCCTCGCCCGTGTTCACGCCCTGCTGGTACTCGCCGGGACCGAACCGGATAGCTTCGCCAGCCTCGACGACGATATCGCCGTCTTCGGTCTCGAAGGTGACTTCACCCTGCTGGACGACGAAGACTTCCTCCTGTTTTTCGTGTTTGTGGTAGCCGTAGGCCGGGCTGTTGCCCGGGTCGAGTTCGTAGTAGTTCACCGAGAGGTGTTCGGCGCCGAGCGCGCGAGTCAGCGGCCGTTGCACCGTCGACGCGTCGACTCGTCGGTCGACATCCTCGATTCGGACCTTCTCCATACCTCGACATCGCAGGACTGGCCCGTGAATCTACTGGTCGGCCAGTTCGTCGGCCACGTCGTGAATCGACTCGACGGTGAGCGCGGGGTCGCCACCAAACGTCTCCCACGGCCGGGACTTCCGGTTGAGCCAGACACCTTGCATCCCGGCGTGTTGGGCGCCGAGCACGTCGAAGTAGCCAGCGGTGACGTGAGCCATCTGGTCGATTGGCGTGCCGGTCCGGGCCGCGCCGAGGCGGTAAATCTCCGCCGCCGGCTTGAACGTCTCTACCTCGTCGGCGCTAATGGTGTCTTCGAGCAGGTCACCGATGTCGGCGTGTTTCACCATCGAATCGAGCATCTCCGGATTACCGTTCGAGATGACATAGCAGTCGTATCCCTCGTCGACGAGGTGTTGGACCCCATCGCGAACGTCGTCGAACACGTCGAGTTCGTGGTAGACCGCGAGAATTTCGTCGCGCTCTTCTGTAGAGATATCGACGCCGTAGGCATCGAGTGCGTACTGTAGGGCGTCGCGGTTCATTTCGTAGAAGGGCTGGTAGGCGTCGATCTGGTTGGCGATGAAGGTGTAGGCCAGCGAGCGTGTCCGCCAGAGTCGCGAGACTGGCTTGGGGTCCGCAACTCGGTCGGCCAGTGCCTGTTCGGCAGCATCGACGTCGACGAGTGTGCTGTACGAGTCAAACGTCACAGTCTGGACGCGGTCAGCGTCGAATTGTTCTGCCATACTCTGCCTACATCGTGGGACTGCTTAAGACTCCGCCCGCTCGTCGAGAAACGCTGCGGCTTTGTCTCGACCCTCGGTCACCAGTTCCTCGATGAATTCGGGGTCGCGGTCGAGTTTCGTCGATGCGTCGTAGCCCTGCTCCATCTGGAGACGGTGAATCTCGGTCGTCTTGAACTGCTCGGCCGGGAGTGTCCCCGACTCGACCCACTCGTTGACCCGCTCGATGAACCGAAGCTCCTGGTTCAGCGAGATGTTGCCCGAGAGTTCGTTGCGGCGGTTGGTGATTTCGTCGAGGCTCGTCGGCTCCCCCTCGAGTTCCTGCGGATTAATCTGGATGACCCACAGTTCGTCGGGTTTGCGCTCTGGCGGTTGGTGCATCAGGTCGTAAATCGGTGGATTCTGCGAGAACAGCCCGTCCCAGTGGTAGTGGCCGTTGATTTCGACGGCCTCGAACAGCGTCGGCACCGCCGCAGAGGCTAGCACCGCGTCGACCGTGACATCCTCGTTCGTGAACGTCTCGAAGACGCCGGCGTTGACGTTGACCGTCCCGACGACGAGTTCTGGGGCTGTGCGCTTACAGTAGCCGGGAATCTCCTCAAAGTCGATATGCCGTTCGAGAATCGACCGGACGCGGTCTTTGCCCATCTCAGACCACGGATTCTGGTAGGGACTCATACGTGGCAACGGCAGTCCGGCCCCCTCGAACCGTGACAGCGTCGTCAGCCAGCTGTTCGTGGCGCGGTCTGCTGGCCCGTCGACCGCGATATCTGCCCAGATGTCCGTCACGATGCCGGCGGCCTTCGCTTCGTCGCCGGTGACGAGTCCGTACCACGCCGCCAGGGCGTTGAACGCACCGCCGGAGGTGCCGCTGATGCCGACCAGTTCGTCTTCTTCGTCCCAGTTCTCGAACAGTTCGGCCAACACGCCGGCCGTGAACGCGGTGTGACTGCCCCCACCCTGACAGGCGATGGCGATGTTCGTGGACTGTGTGTCCGCATCTTGCTCCGGGCTCATTGATAGGTTGTCGTGTAGCCGCCATCCCAGAGCATATCGCCGCCGTTGAGATGTTTGCCGTGCCGGGAGAAACCAAATGTGAAGAGATTTGCCACCTCTGCGGGCGTCATCATCTCTTTCGTCCGGGCCTGTCCGAGCATCACGTTCTCGATGACCTCCTGTTTGGAGATGCCGCGCTGTTCGGCGGTATCCTCGATCTGGTTGACCATCAGCGGCGTCAGCACGTAGCCGACCGAGACCGAGAAGCCACGGAGCGTCCCCGCACCCTCGGCAGCAATCGAGCGAGTCAGTCCGTTGAGTGCGTGTTTGGCGGTAATATAGGCGGCCTTGCGCTCCGTGGCGAAGTGGCCGTGCACCGACGACATGCTGCCGATTGCGCCGACACCGTCGTCGGTCGCCTCGATGTGTGGGATGGCCTTCTGTGCGGTCAAAAACGGTGCGCGGACCATGATGTCTTGGAGCATATCGTATTTCTCCATCGGGAACTCGGCGATAGAATCGATGTGTTGCATCCCGGCGATGTTGGCGACGTAGCGCAGTTGACCGTACTCGGCGGCGGCCTCGACGACTGCCCCCACGTCCTCGTCGTTCGTCAGGTCTGTCTCGACCGCCTCGAATGTCCCTTCGGCACCGACTTCGTCGACGAGTGCTGTGGTCTCGGCCATCCCCTCGGTGTCGATGTCGGCCCCGACGACAGTGAGGCCGTTGGCAGCGAGTGCGACCGCAGTTGCCTGTCCGATTCCGGAGGCTGCGCCCGTAACGAGCGCTGTCGTGTCCTCGGTGAATCGTGGGTCGTCGAGGACCAGCAGGTCTTCGCGGGTCAGTTCAGGTGGCGCGAGGTCGACATCGTCGTCGGTCATAGTTGTATATCGTCACAGTCACAAATAAAAAGCGTAGTTAACGCAGGCTGGTCCGAGTGGGTCGACGACAGTATGCCCGGTCCGCGCTACCAGCTACGCGGTTGTGTAGGTCCGGCGCGCACCCCGGGAAACATTATTGTGCAATCCGACACAGTATAGGATATGGCACATCGGTCGCGCTCCGAGGATGCGACTGCCGCGCTGTCAGAGTTGCCACCCAGTGCGAAACTCGTCGCCAAGACGCTCGAACACGAGGGGGAGTTAACCCAGCCACAACTGGCCGACCAGACGCTGCTGGCGGGCCGAACCGTCCGGTCTGCGCTGTCTGAACTCGAGGATGCTGACATCGTTAGCTCCCGGAGTTCCGTCATCGACGCGCGAAAGACGCTCTATTCGCTCGCCGAGGAGTAGGGGCTACCGTTCGCTCACCAACACTTACCACCCAACCGTGTGAGTTGCAACTATGAGCGACCCATTTGTCGTCGTCGGCGGTGACGCCGCGGGATTGAGCGCCGCGAGCAAGTGCAAACGCGAGGACCCCGACCGGGAAGTCATCGTCTACGAGAAAAGCGACTGGATTTCCTACGCCCACTGTGGGATGCCCTACTACATCAAGGGTGAGGTAGACTCTATCGCGTCGATGCTCTCACTCACGCCCACGGAGGTTGCCGAGCGCGGTATCGACCTCCACCGCCACCACGAGGTGACCGCTGTCAACCCGGAGCGTCAGACCGTCACCGTCGACTCCGGCGATGGAACCACCGAACAGCCCTACGGCGACCTGCTGATTGCCACCGGTGCGCGGGCGGTGACTGCGCCAATCGAGGGTGCGGACCTCGACGACGTGTTCACGATTCACCACATGCACTCGGCGGCGGCGTTGCGCGCACTCCTCACACCGCCCGAGGAGGCCGACGAGTCGGTGCTCGACGCCGACTACGTGGACCTCGAAGAGATAACGCCATACTTCGACCGCGAGCCACCCGAAACCGTCGCTATCGTCGGCGGCGGCTACGTCGGCGTCGAGATGGCCGAGGCATTCCGCGAGTGGGACCTCGAAACCCATCTCTACCAGCGGCCCGAGCGCCCCGCGCCGCCCTTCGGCGAGGCCGTCGGCGACGAACTCGTCGACTCTCTCGACGACGCTGGCGTCACCCTGCACTTGAACACCGAAGTCGAAGCCATTGACGGCGAGGGCAGCGTCGAGCGAATTGTCGCCGACGACGGCACCACTGAGGTGGATCTGGCAGTGGTCGGTATCGGCATCCGCCCGAACACCGAGATTGTCGAAGACACTGGCGTCGAGTTCGGCGACTCGGGTGCGATAACTATCGACGAGTACGGCCAGACTGCGGTCGATGGTGTCTACGCCGCCGGAGACTGCGCGGAGAAGACCCACGCCGTCACCAGCGATTCAGAGTGGGTGCCGCTGGGCCTGACGGCCAACCGTGCGGGCCGGGCAATCGGCCAGACTGTCGCTGACGACCCCGCGCCGGTCGGCGAGATTGCTGGCACAGCCGTGTTGAAAGCCTTCGAGTTGGAGTGTGGTCGCGTGGGAGTTATCGACCATGACCGGGCCGAAGCAGCCGGGTTCGACCCCGTCTCGGAGACGATTACCGCCGGGTCGCGCTCTGGCTACTACCCCGGCAACGCCGAGACGACGGTCACGCTGACTGCCGACCGCGAGAGCGGACGCCTGCTCGGGGGGACGATTGTCGGGGAAGACCGCGCAGCCATCCGAATCGACACGCTCGCAACGGCGCTGCACAAAGAGACGACGGTGGACGAACTCGAACGGTTCGACCTCGCGTACGCACCGCCGTTCAGCCCGGTGTGGGACCCGATTCTCGTCGCGGCGAAGGTGCTCAACGGCTCACTGGCGGACTGAGCCGACACAGCAGGCCAGACTCCATGGCGTCCATTCGCGCTCGAGTTGCGCTGTTCGTCCTGCGATTCACGGGAAGCTTTATTCGAGCCCATAGAGAACTCTCGAACATGACTCATCGGCAGCCCTGGGGAGGAGACTGACGGTGGCTGGGATCTTGTTCTGGGCGCTCGTCGCGCTGGCGACAGTTACCAGCCTCGCAACGGCGTGGGCGCTGGGCGCTAACAGCAACTCGCCACCGTTCGCACCGGCGATTGGTGCCAACGCTATTTCGACGATGCGGGCGGCCTTTCTGGTTGGCATCCTCGCCGCACTTGGCGCATTGGCTCAGGGCGGCGCAATCTCCGAAACCGTCGGCGCGGGCCTGATTAACGGCGTCCAGATCACCTCGCTGGCGGCAACGGCGGGCCTGCTGACCGCAACGTCGTTCATGGTGGTCGGCGTCTATACCGGCTATCCCGTCCCCGCGGCGTTTGCCACGACCGGCGCAATGGTCGGCGTGGGGCTCTCGCTGGGCGGCGACCCCGCCATCAATACCTACCGCCGGATTGCGACGTTCTGGGTGCTCGTTCCTCCCGTGTCGGGTGGGCTTGCCTACCTGACTGCAACGCTGCTTCGCCGTGACGATATTCCCGAAACACTCAGTATCCCGCTGCTTGCGGCCGTCGTCGGCAGCATCGTCGCAAATGTCCAACTATCGATTATCCCGTCATCGTCCGGCGTTGAGCAAAATTCCGTCGCCTCGTTTGTCGCGAGGCTGATTGAGACGCCGACACTTGCGGGCATTGACCCCTTGCTAGTACTCGTCACGATTGCCGTCGCAGCGCTGAGTTTCCAGGTGATGCGCCGCCGAACACAGAACTCGGCAGAAGGCGGCATCCGGACGTTCCTCGTCGTTCTCGGGAGTGTCGTTGCCTTCTCCAGCGGTGGCAGTCAGGTCGGACTGGCGACCGGACCGCTCGAAAACCTCTACGGGACAGAACTTGGCCTGCCGGGAATCGTACTGCTGGCTCTCGGTGCAACCGGAATCCTCGCTGGCGCGTGGATGGGTGCGCCCAAACTGCTCCAGGCAACATCGCGTGAGTACGCGCAGTTGGGTGTCCGGCGCTCGATTGCCGCGCTCGTCCCGGGGTTCATCATTGCGCAGTTGGCCATCGCGCTCGGGATTCCCATCTCGTTCAACAACATCATCATCTCCGGCGTTATCGGCGGCGGGTTAGCTGGTGGCTCTGCGGGTGTTTCCCGGCGGAAAATTGGCGTAACGCTGACGTTCTGGGTGATTACGCTTGTCAGTTCTATCGCGGTCGGATTCGGACTGTACAAACTCTTTGCTGCAGTCCTCGGCGGGTAACCCTCAGCGGACGACGGTGACGGTGACCGGCGCTTCGCCGACGACAGTCGTCGCGACTGTGCCAAGCAACCGGCGGGCAATGTTGGCCCGCTCGCCACCGTGACTGCCCATCACTATCCGGTCGATATCGTGGGCATCGACGTAGGCGAGGATAGCCTCGGCCGGGTCGCCAGTCTCGACGGCTGTCTCGACCGTTCTGCCGACCTCGTCAGCGCGTTCTCGTGTCTGCTCGACGAGATGGTCCGCCCGTTCCCGCGCGCTTTCACGCCGCTTCTCACCGGGTTCGAGCACCCCGCCTTCGCTCATTGCCGTGTCGAGCTGGGTCACCACGTTCAGCACGGTCACACGGCAATCAAAGAGTTCGAGCGCCTCGTCGAGTGCCGCGTCGGCCAGCGGTGAGCCGTCAAGGGGAACGAGCACGTGCGATGGAGCCATAGTTCGGGTTGCACCCGCTGGTACATATCGTCAGGGGTCGCCCGCAGACGTAGCCTTATGTACGATCACCGGGCCAGAGAGGGTATGCCCGAGACAGCACACGTCATCGCCGGCCGCTGTAAGCGGTCTTCGAGAGAACTCATCAAGAAGACCAGCGTGGCTCTGCCACGGATACGCGAACGGGTTCTGCCCGTAAGCAGGAGCACTGCGGCGACCTTATCGTCCTCTTCAAGCCCGACAGCACTAGCTAACTACTAGTAGAGCCTCATGATAGCATTGCCGAATCGATATGTTGGTGTCCTATACCAACAAAAAGAGTTATCATCTGTTGGTCTACTATGCCAACATAAGTCGTAGCGATGGGATCGACAGTCATCTCCAAAGACTCAGGCACCTACGAGGATGGGTCACGGTACGAGATGGTCGTAACTGAAGTCCCACAAAGCGACGATTATCCGGAGGGAATCAAATACCGTTTCCAGTACATGGCCGAAGATGGTCGAACTCTCTTACGGTTCGACAACTTTCCGGATCATCCGGGTGTGGATCGCCACCACTACCACACATCCGGTGGTGTCTACGACGATATCGAGTATACTGGCTCGAAAGATCATATCCGGAAATTTTACGAGCGGATGGACACGCTCCGCAGTGGTGATCAACCATGACCGACAAACCAATTAAAAACACCCAGAGTAGCCCCGATGACAGCAACAGCGCCGACCCTGAGGAGGAAATCGTGATAGATGAGACAGAGGCAGGCTTTCTCGAAGATCGTGACACCGATGAGTATCCGTCGGTTCTACGGATTACTTCCGAACCTGAAGAGAGCCACCGCCGAGATGCCCTTGACCGACTTGACCGCTGGGAGGAAGGGGAAGACGTACCGCACGTCATCAACTTCCAGAATCCAAGTGATCTCCGGGCGCTACTGACTGACCGCCGTGTCGAACTACTCCAGAGCGTTATGGCTGATAAACCGGACAGTATCCGGCGATTGGCCGAGCGTCTCGACCGTGATGTCAAATCTGTTCACGACGACCTAGGAGTGCTTACCGAGTATGATATCGTTCACTACGAACAGGATGGGCGTGCAAAACGCCCGTTCGTTCCGTACGACACTATCGAGGTCAGTCTCGAGATCTCGACGCCACAGCCGACTGATGACGCTGTCTCTGCCTGACTTCCGAACCCGACGTACATTTATATCCAATCACGGGACCAGCACGTCCCATGCCCGAGACAGCACACGTCATTGCCGGTCGCTGTACCGCCGTCTTCGAGGGACAGAGCGAAGAGGAACACTGCGGCGACCTTATCGTCCTCGTCAAGCCCGACAACACTAGCTAACTACTAGCAGATCTCCGGACCTGTGTCCAGCAGGATACGTTGATTACCGGGCCGATAAGACTATATGCTATCACATGATAGAATATACTAAGGAACAGCGACATGGCTGACGGCGACGTTGTGCTTGATCGGAACTTCCAGGTCGATGGCGAGGAAGCTACCCGAGTCCGGCTGTTTGCGGTCGAAAGTTCCACTGAACCGGGCGGATACCACTACCGGTTTCAGTATTACGCGCCGGAAGAAGACGAGCAGATCCTTCGGTACGACAACGCTCACGATTCCCCCGTCGGTCCGCATCACCGTCACGAAGGTGACGAGGTTACTGGAATCGAGTTCGAAGGACTCGAAGCGCATGTCGCTCGTTTTCAAAAGGAGGTGCGCCAGATCAATGCCCAACGATAACCATACTGACCCCGCCCCCGAAGAGCTGAATTATCCCGAGACACTTCGCATCACGATTGAATCCTCAGAAGAGGCCTTCGATGAAGCACTTGCCGCTGCCCGAACGGCCGAGACCGGTGAACAGACCGAAGCTGTCCTCTCTTTCGATAGTGCGACAGGGATTCGAGAGTTGTTGACCGACCGACGGCTTGAACTCCTTCGCTCGCTGATGGGTGAGCCAGCGGAAAGCATTTCCAACTTGGCCGAACGACTGGAGCGAAGTTACTCGGTCGTCCACGATGATGTCGGGTTACTTGCAGAATACGGCATCGTGAAATTTCGTCAGGCCGGTCAAGCAAAGCAACCGTTCGTTCCCTACGACAGTATCGAATTCGACATCACCGTCTGTGCACCAGTTGCCAGCGACGATACTGAAGCACCCGCGTAGCACGTATCTTTATAGCCAATCACGCAACCAGCAGTCGTATGCCCGAGACAGCACACGTCATCGCCGGTCGCTGTACCGCCGTCTTCGAGGGACAGAGCGAAGAGGAACACTGCGGCGACCTTATCGTCCTCGTCAAGCCCGACAACACCGTTCTCGTCCACGACGCCGACGGTTACCAGCCAGTCGCCTGGCTGACGCGCCCTGACTCAGTCACTGTCGCCGGAGGGACTGTCGCTGCCAGCGACGGGGACCAATCCCTCACGGTGACAGTCCACGACGCCAGCGCCCGCGACGCCCACACGCTGGGCCACGCCGGCCTCCCCGTCGGGGAGTGCCCGGACTGCGACACCGACCTGCTCCGGGGCGACGGCACGCTCTCCTGTCCGGACTGTGAGACAGCGGTGCCCGTTCCTCGCGACGCGACAGTGCTCGACGATACCTGCCCGGAGTGTGGTCTGCCCCGGGTTCGCGTCCGACGGGGCTGTTCGCTGGTCTGCTGTCCCGACTGCGAATCCCTGACCGAACGAGTTCGCGAAGCCTTCGACCGCCAGTGGGACTGTCCCGACTGCGAAGGTCAGTTGCGCGTGCTCTACCGCGGCGGGCTGTTGCTCGGCTGTGACCGCTATCCCGACTGCGAGACGGCGTACTCGTTCCCGACCGGGATTCACGACGGCACCTGTGACTGTGGCTTGCCAGTCTTCGAGACAGCGTCGGGGCGGCGCTGTCTCGACAGTGGCTGTTCGGCGGCTTCGTGAACGCCATCTCTTTGCCACTCGCTTGCTAACTGCGGGTATGCGAATCGAATTCGACCGCGATACGTGTATCGGGATGTTCCAGTGTACCGCGGAGTGGGACGCCTTCGAGCGCGACGAGGACGATGGGAAAGCAGACCTGGCCGACAGTGAGGAAACAGACGACGATATCTTCGTTCGGGAAGTTCCTGACGGCGAGGAATTAGACGCGAAGTTTGCCGCGCGCAGTTGTCCGGTCGACGCAATCGTTGTCTACGACGACGACGGTGAGCAACTGATCCCGTAGTTACTCGAACTCACCTTCGTCGACGTCGCGCTCGGGCCGAGAGGCCATCGTGATACGGTTGCGCGGGAAGAAGTGCGCAAGGTCGGTCGTCGTCACAATTCCCACTGGTTTCCCGTCTTCTGTGACGGGCAGTTTCTTCACCGCGTTGTGGCCCATCCGCTCGCCAGCGACGTAGACGGCTTCGTGTGGCCGCACGGTCACGACTGGGTCGGTCATGATTTCCTCGACAGTGGTCGCATTGAGGTCGAGTCCCTGTCCCACGGCCGCGACGATATCTGTCTCGGTGACGATTCCCTCGATGATATCGTCACCGATGACCAGCGAGCCGATACTGTTCTCTCGCAGTGTCTGTGCTGCCTCGGTGATTGTCGTGTCGCTGGTGACTGTCGCCACCGGCGAACTCATGATATCCTCGACTGCTGTCTCTTTTTCAGACATACGCCCATCTTCGGGTGGCTGTCTCTTAATGGCGGTGGCTTACACGGTCACCACAACCACCGGTAGCGTCGTCTCAGCGAGCAAGTGCTGGACGGTTGACCCCGGCGGGTCGCCCGCGGTTTCTGGGTCACCGCGAGTTAACCCGAGCAGTAGCTCGTCAGCGCCTAACTCCTCGGCGAACCTCAGGAGAGCCTCTGTCACTGTTTCGCCGTCGGACAATGAATCGGGAGTGCGAATCTCTACTGTCGGTTCAATGAGTCGTGTTCGGGCAACGTTGCCGGCGTCACCGGCGTCGCGCTCCGAAACTGGCCCCTCTGGAACTGTCGCAAACACGACTGTATCTGCCTCTCCGAGGCGCGGGTCGAGATAATCGCAAGCTGCTGCCGTCGTATGTACTGAGTCCGTGCCGACGAGGACTTTCGTCATACTCGCTCTCTGGGTGCTATCCGGATATAAGTTAGAACTCACGGGGTAATTCGAGACAAACAACTTTGGGACGGCAGAACTCTGGGTGCCGACGAGTTACTCAGCGTCACCAGTCACGATATCGATATCTGTCTCGCGCTCGTCGTTGAGAAACGCGGGAGTGCCGGCGCGGGACTCGATTCCAGCCGTCGCCTCGAGCGCGTCGGCGTAGGCTTCGTCGATTGCCTCGGTAGCGTCCTTGTCGAGCAACTCCGCGGCAATCGCGTCTTTTGCCTGCGTCTGTGAGTGGAACGGGACGTACATACTCTAGCATTCGGGTGACTCCTTGGTATGTGTTGTGCCTATTCAAAAAGCGACTCGCCAGTCATCTCTGCAGGCCTGTCGACGCCAAGCAGTTCGAGCATCGTCGGCGCGATATCGGCGAGTGTGCCACCACTTCGGATCTGTCGGCCGTCGCCGGTTCCGCCCGGTCCGCGGTAGAAAATTGGCACTGGGTTGGTCGTGTGGGCGGTGTGTGGCTGTTCGAGCGTGCCCATGTCGTCGGCGTTGCCGTGGTCCGCGGTAACGATGGCGTGTGCGCCCGCCTCGGCGAAGGCGGCGAGCAACCGAGCGAGATTCGTGTCGACGGCTTCGACGGCCGCGACGGCGGCGTCAAAGTCGCCCGTATGGCCGACCATATCGGCGTTGGCGTAGTTGAGCACAACTACGTCAGGGTCCGATTCTTCGATGTGGGCAGTCGCGCTGTCAGTCACTCCTGCGGCGCTCATCTCTGGTTGCTGGTCGTAGGTGGCCACATCAGGGCTGGGCACGATTTCGCGGTGTTCGCCCGCAAATTCGACCTCGCGGCCGCCGTTGAGGAAGTAGGTCACGTGGGGGTACTTCTCGGTCTCTGCAATCCGCAGTTGCGTCAGACCGTTCGACGCGAGCACCGCACCCAGCGTGTTCTCGGGCCGATTCGGTGGGAACGCAACCGGCAACTCGAACGTTTCGTCGTACTGCGTCATCGTCACGAACTCGACAACTGGCGGCGTGGTGTCGAACTCCCACGCAGGCTGGATGTCGGCGAGCATCCGCGTGAGTTGGCGTGCGCGGTCCGAGCGGAAGTTGACGAAGATGACAGCGTCGCCGTCCTTGATGGGATGGCCGCCCTCGACCAGCGTCGGTTCGACGAACTCGTCGGTCGTCTCGCGGTCGTAGGCTGTCTCGACGGCGGCGACGGCCGACTCGGCGGTGTACTCCGCTTCTCTCGAGACGATTGCGTCGTAGGCGCGCTTCGTTCGCTCCCAGTTCTCGTCACGGTCCATCGCGTAGTACCGACCCGAGACGGTGCTGACGTGGCCAGTTCCCTGCTCGTCGGCGTGGGTCTGCAGTTCCGAGAGATAGCCTGCGCCGGATTTCGGGGCTGTGTCCCGGCCGTCGGTGAAGGCGTGTGTCGTCGCCTCGACGCCGCGGTCGGCGGCGAGTTCGACCAGCGCGTGCAGGTGTGACTGATAGGAGTGGACGCCGCCGTCGCTGACGAGTCCGAGCAGGTGCAAGCGGCCACCAGTCTCCTCGACGTGGTCCAGCGCGCCCGCAATCGCGTCGTTTTCGTCGAGCGGTGGGTCGGCAGGGTCATCGAACGGGCGGTCGGTGCTACCGACGGCCTCCTGACGTGGCGGTGAAGCCGCTCCGCGCTCCTCGCCGCGCCACCGCCCAATTGCGTCAGTGATGCGGGCAGATTCCTGCACGAGCACGCGGCCAGCGCCGATGTTGAGGTGGCCGACTTCGCTGTTGCCCATCTGTCCGTCAGGCAGGCCAACCCGGCGGCCGTGGACCTCGAGTTGGCCAGCCGCGGCCGTCTCCCACAGGTCGTCGACTGTCGGTGTCTCCGCGGCAGCGATGGCGTCACGGGCCGTCTCGTCGGGATTGAGTCCCCAGCCATCGAGGACGACGAGTCCGAGTTTCATACCTGACGGTTGCGTCGCTGACCTACGACGCTTTCGGAACGCGCGCATCGTGGCGACGAGTAATCAGTCTTCGCCGCCGACGTTTTCGCTACTTCTGAACGAGGGTGGGTCCGGTTCGATATTCGCGTATTCGACTGTCCGCTGGCCGAGCACGGCGACTCGTTCTGCCATCTTTTCGTCGACAAATTCGCCGTCCTCGAACTGGCTTGACGCGTTCGGGACGACTGCCTGATGGGGGAGTACCCAGGCGTTGAGTGCGCGACAGACTGACCGCAGATGCTCGACTGTCCCAGTTGGAAACCCGCCACCGGCAATACCAAGCAGGCCAACAGTCGTACTCTCGAACTCGTCGAATCCCGAGTAATCGAGAGCGTTTTTTAACACTCCAGAGTACGACCCGTGATACATCGGCGAGCCGAGGATGATTGAATCGGCGTCCCTGAGTGCTTTCTGCAGTCGGTCGGCGTCACCGGCGTCGCGGTCGTCGGGGTCGAACACCGGTAACTCGTACTCCCGCAGGTCAATCAGAGTCGTCGTTGCGCCAACAGCTGCTGCTTCATCCAGCGCGTGGCCCAGCGCAACCCGGGTATAGCTGGCGTCTCTGAGGCTGCCGCAGAGTCCTGCGACGTGTGTGTGCTCGCTCATAGACTCCGTTCGAGAGGGTCCCAAAAATAGTCACGGGGAGCTATCCCCAGAACGAGGCATTTCCAAGGCAGTACAAGAAGGCAACCCGCCCCAGGCCAAGGCCTGCCATAATCACCAGACAGTTCGCAAGCGTGGTGTTGAAGACGACGAGATAGCCGATACCGACAGTCGAGAGGACCAACGAGAGACCAATCAAGAGATGACAGTAGCGCTCGGTTTGTGGTTCTATGTTTAACCGGCCGCGTACAAGTACGACACAGCGACGACCGAGGCCGAGTGCCACCGGAATTATGTGCCCGCAGTGAGTGGATTCGGATATGACCTCCCAACTGCTCTCCGAAGACTTCGCGGAGAACATCGTCACGACTGCGCGCACGGCCACCGGCGACAGTCTCCGCTCTGTCACGTACTTCACTCGGTCCGATTTCGACCAACTGTATCTCCGGGATGATCTTGAACAGGACGCCGACCTCAACACCTTCGTCGGTCACGAGTGGCGCGGCTACCGCGAGACACAGAACGCCTACCAGCAGTCTGAACTGGGCAAATGCAAGTTCACCGTTCGCTCCTTCGAGAACGGCTACCTCCTCCGAGTTGCCGAGGACCGCCGTGGCGTCCTCATCACGACTGACGGCCTCTCGATGCAAAGCTACGAGGAGATTGCCGAAGCCCTCAAGCGAATGCTGCAGGACGGCGACGAATAATTGCCCGTGGTATGTAACCGCCTGACTTTTGGTTTGTGGGGACAAGACAACTGTAATGGCTAACCTCGAACTGACTGCGAAGGAACCTCCTTGTGGGGACGACGGCGTCTGGCTGAGCTGTATCGAGTGTTCTGAGACGTTTGCGCCCTTCGAGGAGGTCCGGTTCACATGCGATGACTGCGAGGGACTGCTCGAAGTCCGGTACGCCGACCTCCCGACGTGGGACGATTTCGAGGGCGAACGCAACGTCTGGCGCTACGCAGCGGCGCTGCCGGTCGATAACGGCGTCAGCCTCCCCGAAGGCGGCACCCAGCTCCACGACGTGCCCCGCCTCGAAGAGGAAGTCGGCGTCGACCGACTGCGCGTCAAACACGAAGGGATGAATCCGACGGGTAGCTTCAAAGACCGCGGGATGACCGTCGGCACCCGCGTCGCCCAGAAAGTCGGCGTCGAACGACTCGCCTGTGCCTCGACCGGCAACACCAGCGCCGCACTGGCGGCCTACGGCGCACGCGGGGGGATGGAGACGCTCGTCTTGCTTCCGGCGGGCAAAGTCGCCGCTGGCAAGATTGCACAGGCGAGTCTCCACGGCGCACGCATTCTCGAAGTCGACGGCAACTTCGACACCTGTCTCGACATCGTGCAGGACATGGCAATGGCCGGCGAGGTGTATCTCCTCAACTCGCTGAACCCCTTCCGACTGGAAGGCCAGAAGACAATCGGCCTGGAAATCATGGAGCAGTTCCGCAACGAGGAGGGTGATTACCCCGACCGCATCGTCCTGCCGGTCGGCAACGCGGGCAACACCGCCGCGCTGTACAAGTGTTTCCGCGAACTCGTCAAAAGCGGCGCAATCGAGGAGTCGGACGTTCCGAAACTCACCGGTGTCCAGGCCGCTGGCGCTGCGCCGATGGCCGAAGCCATCGAACACGGCTGGGACGAGCACAAACGCTGGGGCGAAGTCGAGACCCGCGCGACGGCTATCCGCATCGGCAACCCGGTCAACGCCCCGAAAGCGCTGCCGGGAATCCGCCAGACTGGCGGCACGGCCACGGCTGTCTCTGACGAGAAGATTACCGAGGCCCAGCGTGACCTCGCAGAAGAGGGCGTCGGCGTCGAACCTGCCTCAGCCGCCTCGATTGCCGGCCTGCGCAAACTCCGCTCGGAAGGCGTTATCCGCGACGACGAACAGGTCGTCTGCCTGACGACCGGCCACCTGCTCAAAGACCCCGAGGCCGCCGCCGAGGCCGGCTCTGAACCCGAATCTGTCCCGGGAACAACCGAGGGCGTCCGCGAGTATCTTGACGCTCACTGATCGGCGTCGTCACCCTTTTCGTCTGGGTCCCACTCTCCGTCGCCGGTGTTGCCGCCGTGTGCCGGATGGTCCGGGACGTGTGTGAGCATCGCTCGCTGGAACGCTCGCTTGAGTTTCTTGCGGAGTGACCCCATACTGTCGGAGAGGACTCCGAGAGTTAAGTAACTGCGCCCGACACACCGGATATGAAAGAGAATCTTCGCCGCGGGCTTTCGGCTGTGTTCTGGAACACCGACCAGCGGCGGTTCCGTGCCCCGTTTCGCTTCGCTATCTCGTCGATTATCGTGCTGGTGTTCGTGCTCTTGCTCGGCCTCGTTGCCTTCCTCATCGGGAGTGCCGTCGGCGACCTCGGCCCAATTCCGACTGCCGTCGCCGAGATTGCCTCTCTGTTCGCACTCGTCGGTGCTGTCCTCGCTGTCTCCTGGATTGTCGACCGCCGGCAGTTCCGTGATATCGGGCTCGACCTCGATACTGCGTGGCGGCGAGCCTTCGGCGTCGGGCTTGCGATTGGTGCCGCAATGGTCGTCGCCGTTGTCGCAGTCGTCCTCCTCACCACCGGCCGCCTCGACGGAACTCTTCTCACCCGAAATGGGACGCTGTTTGCCGGGCTGTCGGTGCCGGTTGGTCTGCTCGTCGCTGCTGCGTACTTTCTCGCTATCGGGACGCTCGAAGAACTGATCTTCCGGGGCTACGTGCTGGTCAACGTCGCAGAAGGCTCACAAATTGTGCTTGAGGGTCGCACTGCGACGCTGCTCGCGGCAGCCGTCAGCGCCGGGTTGTTCGGCCTCGTCCACGCCAGCAACCCGAACGCAAGCGTGGCGAGTACGCTCATCATCACGCTGTTTGGCCTCTTTCTTGCAGGCGCATACGTCCTGACGGACTCGCTGGCGCTGCCTATCGGCATCCACACGGGCTGGAATTTCGTCCTCGGGCCGGTCTTTGGACTCCCGGTCAGCGGGCTGACGACCAGCGTTGCCCTCATTGGCGTCGACGCTGGCGGGTCGGCAGTTACCGGCGGGCAGTTCGGCCCAGAGGGCGGTATTGTCGCGCTCGTCGGACTGCTCGTCGGTGCTGGTCTGCTTGCTGGCTGGCTCAACTGGAACGGCGAGTTTTCGGTCAGCGAACAGGTCGCGAAACCTGACCTGTGGCGTCGTTCGTAGCGCGCAGCCGACCCCCTCGTTTCAGATCGAAGCCCTCCGCTGTCGCGTGATTTACTCTCGCGAATACCACTTTCACTCCGCCTCGTCAGACATAGCTCGAACCGCTGAGGGGTTTACTCCTCGATGAGTCCGTCGCCGGAGACACGCATCACGCCTTCACCGTCGGCGAGGTTCGGCGCGTCGACCAGGCGGACGATCCGTTTGTTGTTCTTGGACTTGCGCAGGTAGATACGGAACGTCGACGTGTGGCCGAGAATGTTTCCACCGATTGGCTGGGTAGGGTCGCCGAAGAAGGAATCGGGGTTGGAGGCAACCTGATTCGTGACCACGACTGCGGTGTTGTTGAGGTCACCTACGCGCATCAGGTCGTGCAGGTGTTTGTTCAGTTTCTGCTGTCGCTCGGCGAGTTCACCACGACCGACGTACTCTGCTCGGAAGTGTGCAGTCAGCGAGTCGACACAGAGCAGTCGAACTGGGAACTCGTCGTCTTGGCTCTCGCTCGCAATCTCTTGGGCCTTCTCGGCCAGCAGAATCTGGTGGTTCGAGTTGAAGGCTTTCGCGACGTGAATCTTGTCGAGAATCGATTCAATCAGTTCGGTCAATAGCTCTTCGTTGCCGGCGTCGGCTTCGCCCTCTTCGGCGATTTCGTGGAGTACCATCGTGTCCTCGATGATTTCGTCAGAGAGGCCCCGAACCATGTCGTCGATTCGCTCTGGTCGGAAAGTGTCCTCACTGTCGACGAAGATTGCGCTGCCTTCCAGCCCGCCGTGTTTGGCCGGGAGCTGGACGTTGACCGATAGCTGGTGGGTCACCTGGGACTTTCCGGAGCCGAACTCACCGTAAACTTCGGTGATGGACTGCGTTTCGACGCCGCCACCGAGCAGTTCGTCTACCTCGTCGACACCCCACGTGAGCTTGCCGATCTGCTCCCGGCGTTCGAGCACCGTTGCGCCGCTCTCGAAGCCGCCGATGTCTGCTGCCTCTCGGGCAGCCTGAATAATATCTGCCGCGCTCGACTCGCCGATATCAGCTGTGTTCGAGAGTTCGCCCGGGCTCGCGACTGCGATTCCCTGATAGCCGTCAAATCCGTTGTCCTGGAGCTTCTCTGCTGTTGCCGGACCGACACCCGGCAGCTCTTCGAGGTCTTCCTGTGTTGCCATACTCCTCGCTTGTGCCCCCTTGTACATAAAGCCCCGTTAACAGCATGGTGAAAGTGAAACTGGCCAACGACGACAGTCCTGCCGGTGGTCGGGTGCGAACGTTTAGAACGGATAGCGAGACGACTCCCCTCGCTACGCGAGGAAGACGTGCCGGGGCTTGTCGTCGAGCACTCCCCGACCCCAGTCGACAGTGTCGGTGAATGCGTCGGAGCGGAAAAAGTCCATCGCGTCGTCTTTCGCGTCCCACCGGCTGGCGATGAACATATCGTTCTCGTTCTCGACGTTGGCCAGCAGCGCAGTGTCGCGGTGGCCGTCCATCTCGGCCAGTAGCTCACCCACCTCGGCGAAGCGCTCGACGAACGTTTCGCGGTAGTCGGGTTTGACTGTGTAGAACATTCCCATTGTCTCGAAGCCGTCGCCTTCGTCGGCCCAGCCGACTATTCCGGGCAGGTCGCTCAGGTATTCGCTGGCGGTGTTTGCGGCGTCAGCGGTCTCCCAGCGGCTGACGACGGCCGCCTGCTCGCTGTCCGGGTCGTCGTACACGTCGGTCCCCTCGTGGGTGTCGTAGCGGTCGAAGCCGTCGCTCATACTCGCAACTTCTTCGGTCAGTTCGTCGAGGTCAGTCTCGGAGTACAGCACCAGCGCGTAGATGTCCTCGCCGTGTGGCTGGCCGGCGTAGACATCGAGATCTGCCAGTTCGTCACGGATGCCCTCGGCGTCGTCGCCGGTGTGGTCTGTCTCACTCTCTGCTTCAGTTTCCGCCGAGGTTCCGTCGCCGAGCGGCCCGCGATAGCCGTCGTCGACACCGGGCAAGTCAGTCAAAAAGCCCTCGGCGGTGTCGGCCGCGCGCTCGTTGTCCCAGATGCTGACGATTGCCGAGCGGCCCTGCTGTGCGCGGACAACAGAGGTGACGTGGGTGTCGTAGTGCTCGAAGTTCTCGCGCAGTCCGTCGAGTTCATCGGCGAGTTCTTGGGCGTCGGCGTCGGAGTGCAGGAGCAGTCCGAAACTCCCGTCGTCGTAGTCTTCGCCCATCCGAAGCCCGACTTTTCCGAGTCGACCGACGAGGTCGTCGGTCTCCTCGGTGACGCTCTCGCCGCCATCCATCGGCGGGCCGCCGCTGTCGTCGTCTGCTTCTTCCGCCTCGGCCGCGTCATCCTCGGCGTGCTCGTCGTGATCTGGCTCGCTCTCGTGGGCCTGTTCGGCACCGTGGCCACCATTTGCGCTCACTGCGCCGGGATGGACTGGTCCGGCCGCGTCGGCGTCCATCGACACGTCGCCCTCGGTCGGGACAACCTCGCCGGCGAGCAGCGCGGGCAGGTCACTCGGTTCGATGTGGCGGCCGATGTAGAAGCTCCCGAACTCGGCGAACTGCGAGGTCGACGGGTCGAAGCGCATCTCGTAGAGCAGGTCTTTCATGTCGGTGAGGTCGTCGCCCCACAGCGTGACGCCCCACTCCCAGTCGTCCAGGGCGATTGCGCCGGTAATCATCTGAACGATCTTGCCGCCGTACTCGCGGCCGATGTCGCCGTGGGCCTCCATGTGGTCGGCTCGCTCCTCGAATCCGAGGTCGTACCAGTTCTGCTCTGGCTGGCGGCGTTTGTCCATCGGGTAGAAACAGACGTGCGTCGCCTCGGGAATCGTCGGCTTGAGTCGAGTCTGGATGTAGTTGTACAGCCCCGAATCCTCGTCGAGTTCGCCCTCGAAGTAGTCTCGCGCTCGCTCGGAGTAACCCGAAGCTTCCGTCACGGAGACAAAGGAGGTCTCTCGTTCGGTAAAGCGGGCGAACTCCGTCTGCTCGAATCGTCGTTCGAGTGCGCCGATGTGGGCGCTGGTCGGGCGGAGATGGAGGATGAGAATGTCGGCCTTGTGGCCGAGAATCGAGTACAGCGCCGAGTCGCCCGCGTCGGCGTCTTCGACAGCGAGATGACTGTCGAGGTGGTCTGTCACTTCTGCAAGCGCGCGCTTGCGCTCGCGGTCGGTCGCGTCACGCCACGCGTCCCAGTCGATGGTCCGGTAATCGTGCAGTGCATACCACCCTTCGTCGGTCGGCGGCGGGTCGCGTGTATCTGGCATACTCGCTCCTAAGAGTGGACACCCAACAATGGTTTCGTTTGTTCTCGCTCAGACGACGACGACCGGAACCGAACTCTCGTGGACGACTGTCTCGGTTGCGCTGCCAAGCAGTACCGTCTTGAAATCAGACTGGCCGCGCTCGCCCATACAGACCATGTCGATCTCGTGTTCGTCGATGTACGCGAGAATTTCCGCTGGTGGTACACCCTCCTCGATTTGGGTCTCGACTGTAACTCCTGCCGATTCCGCACGCTCTCGAACTGAGTCGAGTTCACGCTTACCCTCCGAGTGAAGCGCCTCCCGTCGCTCCTCAGGGTTGATGATCGCGTTGTCGTAGGCTGTCCGTGTCTCGATGACGTACAGCCCGTGCAGTGTCGCGCCGTACTGTTCGGCCAGTCCAATCGCGTGGGTGACTGCGGTGCTCGCGTGGTCGCTGCCATCCACCGCGACAAGAATTTGTTCGTACATACTATCGCTACACGCCGATGGGTCTAGTACTCTTTCCCATCCGCGACTGTCCCCGGAGTGTACACTTGTCGCCCCGAGAATTACTTGTTGTCTTTTTAGAAAGAATAATTGGACATATGTTTTCCACTCGATGGTGTGGTGATTATATGTTCCCAAATACCTCTGAGAATATAAGGAGAGGCTTCATCAGAGTCCCGTCCACAGCCAGTCGTAGAGACGCAGTTATCGACGTGCCCGCCGCGACTGCGAGATATGCCATGACTGATTCGACACTCACCCGCGCCAACCTCATCGCACAGATGGTTTCGGACGACTCCGTGACCACCGACCTCCTCGCCGACGACGAGCGGGACTTCTCGGACGGCCGACTCTCCGACGAAGCCCCGATTTCCTACCTCGACGAGAGCGAGAGTCCAGCCTATATCCTGACGAACAACAAGAAAGGAATCGGACTCGGGACAAAGAACAACACCGTCTCTCCCGACTCGAACCGCGGCACAGTCACCATGATTACTGGTCGCCGAACAATCTGTCTGGTCGGCCAGGAAGACGGCGACGAGACCTACAGCATTCCCCACGATGCCGTCGCGTGGGCCTCCTACCACACCGGCTTCTTCTCGAACCGTCTCGAACTCCGAACCCCGGCGAAAGGGTATCACTGCTGGGCCGACCGCGCGACAAGCGAGCAGTTACTCGAAGATATCACCGGGTACATCGACGAGCGAACGTCCTCGGACCCGACGCCGATTGCCGGCGACAACGAGGCGAGCGTCTACTCGTGGCGCGGCGATACAGTCAACACGACCGACGACTCGCAGGAATCACGCGGCAACGGCGACTAACCCTCACCAGGCGGCGAAAGCGAGCGGTTGAACTCGTCGTACTCCTCGTACGGTTCCGGGAACTCCCGGTTGAGACGGCGACTCTCCCGGTTGTCCTCCAGTGGCCCGAGGTCGGCCGCAACCGACTCCCAGCCGGGTTTGATTTTGACACTTTTTGCAGGTGACCCAGCCGCGATATGGTGGGCTGGTACGTCCCCGAGTGGTTTCGCGTCTGCGCCAATCATCGCGTTCTCACCGATTCGACAGCCAGCACTGATCATCGACCCGTAGCCCAGACGCACGTCGTCTTCGAGAATCGTTTCGTAGGTGGTCACGTCGGTCTGGTCGACGGTGTCGTGTGCGTGCGTGTGAATGTGGGCATTGTCTGCGACCGAGACGCGGTCACCGATTGTCAGTTTGCCGCGGTCGTCGAGCAAGACATCGTTGTGGATGACGGTGTTGTCGCCCATCTCGATGTTGTGGCCACACTGGATTTTGATCCCGCTGAACAGCCGCAAATTCTCGCCAGCGTCGGCAAAGAGGTGGTCGGCGAGCATCTGGCGAAACGGCAGCGCGAACGCGACGTTGTTCGAGAGTGGTGACTGGTCGAAGCCAGCCCAGAGATAGCGTAAACACTTGCTCTCTCGCAGTTTTGCCAGTTCCTGCTCGGCCCAGTGTTCGGTCTCGACCAGCGCGTTCCGCGGGTCGTAGCTCTGGACGCGCATCCGCGTCATCGACGGCAACGACTCTCCGCGCTGGTAGCGACCGTACTCCTCTGAGTCACCGAATAGATCCGCGAGCACCTCTCCGACGACGGCGGCGGTCTCCTCTGTCGCGAGTCGAGCGTCAATCTCTTCGACGGTCTTGTCGATCTGTTCGCGCACCGCCGGCGGTACATCGACCTCTCGTTTGGTCATGACTGCTTCCCTCCGGGCAGGGACACTCCCTGCTTGCGTGCGCGCGCTCCCAATTTCGATTGCATACGCTATCCTGGGATTAGTACCACTAAATATTTATGCCCTAATCAATACATTTGTGTGTTTCTAAAGTATATAGAATTACAAACCACTCCTAAATACTGTATTTCACGGACAGAATCCGATTCGAAGACGACTCTCTCGTCCACCCACGAAAATGCGTGCGCAACCGACAGCGTTTCACGACCACAGTCCATGGCATGGATAACGAATGAGCCGCGATACGATTGAAGTCCGTGGGGCCACAGAAAACAACCTCAAGGACGTAGACGTCGAGATTCCGCGTGAGGAACTGACCGTTGTCACGGGGCTGTCGGGGTCGGGCAAATCCTCGCTCGCGTTCGATACAATCTACGCCGAGGGACAGCGCCGCTACATCGAATCGCTGTCCGCCTACGCCCGGAACTTCCTCGGGCAGATGGACAAACCGCAGGTCGAGAACGTCGAGGGACTCTCGCCAGCAATCTCCATCGACCAGAAAAACGCCGCCAACAACCCCCGCTCGACGGTCGGCACGGTCACAGAGCTACACGACTACCTCCGACTGCTGTACGCCCGCGTCGGCACGCCACACTGCCCGGAGTGTGGCCGAGAGGTCGACGACCAGAGCGCCCAGCAGATGGTTCGCCGCCTGCTCACCGCACCCGAGGGTACCCGCGCCAAACTCGCCGCGCCGGTGGTCCGCGACCAGAAAGGCGAATTCGAGGAACTGTTCGAGGAACTCGTCAGCGACGGGTACACCCGCGTCGAGGTTGACGGCGAACGCTACGACCTGACTGTCGACGACCCTGACCTCGACAAGAACTACGACCACACCGTCGACGTCGTGGTCGACCGCGTGAAACTCAGCGAAGACGACCGCTCGCGCATCACTGACTCCGTCGAAACCGCTCTGGAGGAGGCAGACGGCGTGCTGAAAGTCATCTTCCCGGACCCGCCCGAAGAACTGGATGTCGGCGGCGCGAGCGCACGCTCGACCGGTGACCTCGCTGACGAGGACGCCAACGACCGTCGTGTTGTCGAGTTCTCGGAAGAACTGGCCTGTATGGACTGCCACATCGATATCAGCGAAATCGAGACACGCTCGTTTTCGTTCAACAGTCCACACGGTGCCTGCCCGGAGTGTGAGGGTATCGGCTCCACCAAAGAAGTCAGTGAAGACCTGGTGATTCAGGACCCCTCGAAAGAATTGAAACATGTTTTCGAGCCGTGGAGCTACAACCGCACCTACTACTCGCGGCAACTGGACAACGTCGCCGAGCACTTCGGCGTCGCTCTCGATACGCCGTTCGAGGAGCTTGACGAGGAGATTCAGCGGCAGTTCCTCTACGGGACCGATGACCGCGTACACTTCGAGTGGCGGACGAAAAACGGCACCCGTGAGAAGACCGAGCGCTTCGAGGGTGTCATCCCGAATCTCGAACGGCGCCACGTCGAAACCGACAGCGACCGCGCACGCGAACACATCGAGGAGTTCATGGCTGTCACCACCTGCCCAGCGTGTGAGGGCACTCGACTCAAGTCCGAATCTCGTTCTGTCCTTGTGGACGGAACCTCGATTACCGCGGTCAACCAGATGTCCATCGGTGCCGCCCTCGAACACTTCGAGGAGATAGAAGCGGACCTCACCGAACGGGAGCAGAAGATTGCCGAGGAGATTCTCAAAGAGATTCGCGCACGGCTTGGCTTCATGACCGAAGTTGGGCTGGAGTATCTGACGCTCGACCGCGAAGCCTCGACGCTCTCCGGTGGGGAGAGCCAGCGGATTCGTCTCGCCACCCAGATTGGCAGCGGACTCGTCGGTGTACTCTACGTCCTCGACGAACCCTCGATTGGGCTCCATCAGCGAGATAACGACCGCCTGCTGAACACGCTCGAAGAACTGCGTGACCTCGGCAACACGCTGCTTGTCGTCGAACACGACACGGAGACGATGCGCCGGGCCGACAACATCATCGACATGGGGCCGGGGCCGGGCAAACGCGGCGGCGAAATCGTCGTCAATGGCAGCTACGACGATGTCCTCGACTGCGAGGGCAGTGCCACCGGCAAGTATCTCTCCGGCGAGAAGGTTATTCCAGTTCCCGAGGAACGCCGCGTGCCTGACCAACGGGAAGGCACGGACGGAGCGAGCGAGGACGACAGACCCGCGAGCCGTGAGTCTGACGGCACCATCACAATCCGCGGGGCTCGCCAGCACAACCTCAAAGACCTCGATGTCGAGTTGCCAGTCGGCTGTTTCACCGCGATTACCGGCGTCTCCGGGTCGGGCAAGTCCACCCTGATGCACGACGTGCTCTACAAAGGGCTGGCCAGAGAGATGAACGACAACACGAGTGTCGACCCGGGCGAACACGACGCTATCGAGGGACTGGACAACATCGAGACGGTACGACTCATCGACCAGTCACCAATTGGCCGCACCCCGCGGTCGAACCCGGCGACGTACACCAACGTCTTCGACCACGTCCGTGAACTGTTCGCCCAGACTGACGTTTCCAACCGCCGTGGCTACGCAAAGGGACGGTTCTCGTTCAACGTCAAAGGCGGTCGGTGTGAGGCCTGTGGCGGCCAGGGAACGGTCAAAATCGACATGAACTTCCTCTCCGACGTGACCGTCCCCTGTGAGGAATGTGACGGCGCGCGGTACAACGACGAGACGCTCGAAGTCGAGTTCAAAGGCAAGACCATCGCCGACGTGCTCGACATGAGCGTCGAGGAAGCCTACGACTTCTTCGAGAATCACAGCCAACTGCGCCGACGGCTGAAACTGCTGAAAGACGTTGGACTCGACTATATGCGACTGGGTCAGCCCTCGACGACGCTGTCAGGCGGAGAGGCACAGCGAGTCAAACTCGCCGAGGAACTCGGGAAGAAAGATACCGGTGAGACGCTGTACCTGCTCGACGAACCGACGACCGGCCTCCACCCTGAGGACGAGCGCAAACTCATCGACGTGCTCCACCGCCTGACCGACGAGGGCAACACTGTCGTCGTCATCGAACACGAACTCGACCTCGTGAAAAACGCCGATAATATCGTGGACCTCGGACCAGAGGGTGGTGAGGCGGGCGGCCAGATTGTCGCGAGCGGTACACCTGAAGCCGTCGCCCGGGCTGAAGGCTCCTATACGGGACAGTACCTGCGGGACTTACTTCCTGAAGTGGAATTGTCCGGACCACGGTCTGACCGTGACCTGCCGGCCCCGAGCGTCGCCGGCGACGGCGACCAGACCGCCGGTGCTGACGACGACTGAGTCACTACACGAGTCCTGCGGAGTTGTTGTAACCGAGCCGCACTCATTTGGGAGTTCTTGTCATCGGTTGTGAATAATTTATACTTATCTCGATTCGAAAATACTTCACGTATGTTGGTTCGTGCTGGTACACGACTCGTCCGGGGAGTGGTTGGGGCTGTGGTCGCTCCGTCTTGGCTCGTCCAGACAGAACGGCCTGGCTTCGAGAGCTCGCGGGTTAGTAACGCTGGCCGACTCGCCCGTCTGTCTGCGGTCTGGATAATTAACCTTGTTGCATACGCAGTTCCGCTGACGTTAGCGGGGATTGGGTTTACTGCCACAACCGACGCGCCGACCGCTATCGCCGTCGTGGTGACTCCGCTGGGTATTTCTGCCGACGGACTCTGGCGTTTGCTGGTCGGGACAGCGCAGAACTCCGCGTTTCTGACCGTGGCAACAGCAGTCGTGTTCGTGACGTTTCACGGGAGTGTCTTGGCGGTCGAACGCTCCCGCGGGTACCTGCAGAGTCTCTATACCGTCGTCTACGCGACGAGTGTCTACCTCGTGGGCATCTTCACACTCGTCTTGTTTGCGAGTACCTCCGCCCAGGTCCCAACTGCCGAAGGGTTTCTCCGAGAGTCCCAGTTGGTGTTCATCGAGACAACACTCACGCTGTTTGGACTCGGTCTGACTGCCGGCACTATCGACCCGGAAGGCCTCTCGCTCGCTGGACTCTCTCCGCGTGGTGAACTCCTCCTCGCGGGCCTTCTCGTCTTTTCGGTGTACTTTCTCTATTCGATGTATCTGGGCGCCCGTCTCAACCACGGACTCGACCGGTTGCAGAGTGCGCTCGTCGTCGGTGGTGTCCTGTTTGCCCCCGTTCTATACGTTCTTGGGTCGGCGCTGTTTACAATCGCTCTCGACGGGTCGGTTACTCTTGCCGTTCTGGCACCGGGGTGGGTCCAATGAGTAACTCGCAGTCGGAGGTTCTCGTCGAGACGACGCCGACGGTCAAGCCAGTCCTCGTTCGCCTCGCTCTCACTATTGCCCTCGGGATTGTCATTATCGGTGCCGTCTTCGCTGCGCCCTCACTGTTTGGAAGCACGGAGCAAGCCAATATTGCGCTCGTTGTCGCACAGTTGCTCGTGTTGATTGCCATCGCAAAACTTCTCGTCGAGATGTTGATTCTCCTCCGAACGCGTTACATTGTGACGACCGACGCCGTTCGGCGGGAGTTCTCACTGTTAGGACGGACGAAAATCAAGGAAGTGCCCCACGGGTTGGTTCGCAGCACAGAGTACCGCCAGAGTCGAACCGAGTATATCCTCGGCGTCGGTTCGATTGTCCTCAATCAAGGTCTCGGTGATCTTCGTTTTACCGCTGTTCCACAGCATCGCGCTGTGTACCGGCAGATTCGCGACCGGACGGAGTCACAGCAGGACGCCGGTGGCCACTCCTCGATCTAGTTCACAACTGAACAGCGCCACCGGCGCTCTGTGCCAGCGTGTCGGGCACGGCGACGTTCACAACCGTCGTCGCGCCACTGGCTGTCGTGAGGGCTAGTGTCGCAGTCGTGCCCTCACCGAGTGGTTCGAGTGCCGCATTTTCGACCCTCGGCGTCTCGTCGACAGGGTCCTCGCCTGCCAACTCTGACACAAATTCGTCAGACACGAGTGGGGCTACAACACTGTATCTGTCACCCGCGTCGGAGAGGACGGCGTTGCTATCGTCTGCTGCGACGATTGGAGACAGGTAGAAGCCGGGTACCCCCCGACTGGCGTGGACGAGTGTCTCGGACCCGCCAGAACTCGTGTACTGAATTGTCAATTCAGAGAGATCGATACTTCCGCTTTCTGCGGCTCGCTGTACGGTCAACCTGATAGCGATGACTTCTCTCCCGTCTTCGTCAACTGTCCCGACGTTCCCGACGACCTGAACACGACTATCTATTTCATCCCCGCCTCCACCGGAGTCGTCGTTCTGTGTCGCTCCGCCGTCACCAGTCTGTGTGCTATTTCCTCCGTTGTTCTGTGTCGTTCCACCGTCACCAGACCGTGTGCTATTCCCTCCTGCACTCTGTTGGTCTTCTGAGAGACGTAGACACCCCGCCGAGATGGCGAACCCGGCCGCTAACAGCGCCCGTCGGGAGGTCTTCGACGCCGTTCTCTGCGCTTCCTTGCTCCTCTCGTCGGCCTGCGACTCGGTACCGTCTCCTCCCATAGCTTCCGGCTACAGGTGTGGAAAAAAAATAGCTTGCGCGTGCATTACGAATATTGATAGCGGATGAGAGAAACTCACTCGAGTTTTCTACCGTGACGAGACAGTTCTCACCCTGAAACGGTACGATAGATTTATTCTTCGAGCACAACAGTATCTTCTGCATACATGTCCCGAAAAAAGCCCGTCCTGCTCGCCCTCTTACTCGTCCTGACAGTCCCGTTCGCGGCTGTGCAGGCCTCACGGATGGCGACACTGACGACGGCGATACGACCCCTGATGTCGACGGCGAACAGCTTCGAACTGACTCACTCGACGCGATGGAAAGCGTGGAGACGGTGCGTATCACACAGGAGATGACGATGAACCTTGGTGGAGAACCGTTCACTGTCCAGAGCGAGGGTGCGATGGATATCGAAGCCGAAAAAGCCCGATTCACGACGACCAGCTCTCTCGCCGGGTCAAACTTCGAGCAAGAGCAGTATCTCGTCGGTGAGACGATGTATTTGCGTTCGGAGATGTTCGACGGCTGGGTCAAACAGAACATCTCCGGATTCGGCGCCTGGCAGAACAACCAGTTCGCCCAGCAGGAGCGACTACTCGGCAACGCCAGTCTCGAGGTGACTGGCCAGCAAACCGTCGACGGCAACGAAGTCTACGTGACCGAACTCGACATCGGCGGTGAGACGCTCGAGAGCCTGTTCAACGAGCAGGCTGGCAACCTCTCGTCGCAACTCGCCTCGGACGTCTCCTTCGAGAAGGCGAGCGTCACCCAGCACATCGACGTCGAGACCAACCGCGTCCGGTACACCAAACTCCAGTACAGCCTCACGGCACAAGGGCAGGAACTCTCGTTCACGCTGGAGCAGCGCTTCAGCAAGTTTAACGAACCAGTCGGTATCGAACTGCCTGAGGAGGCACAATCAGCCGACCCAATCGAAGAGAGCTACGGCCAGTAAGACCCGACAACGCTCACTTATCACCGGCAAAGTAACTCGTAAAGAACCCGGAGAAAAACGACGCGACTGCAACCGACAGCAATACGTCTGACAGGTCGTAGCTATCCTCGTCTCCGGCAGTGTATTTGGTGATTGCAACGCCGATAACCAGTGAGATGATGCCGTTCGAGAGGTCGTGTTTCAGACTCATAGTTCACAGTACGGCATCGTGGTGCAAATAGCTACTGTGGCTGTGGGTGCCCGCTGAACGACCGAGTCCACGCACACGCTGTTTTCAGCGTCTGATATGCGCGCAGAAAGTTATTTGAAGGTCCCTGCGTGCAGTTTATGTATGGTATCGCTGCCCGTCGACGTCTTACTCGGATTTTATCTCGGGGCGCTCGTTGGCGTCGTGCCGGTGCTGTCGGTCTGGGCAGTCAGCTTTGCCTTTCGCTACCGCGAGGGACTGTCGCTGCCGCGGGTCGGCGCTGTCGGTCTTGGCCTCGCAGTTGCGGCCGCGAACGGATTCGTGCTTGCTTTCGTTGGCGAACCTGTCTTTGCGTCTGCCGGCCCGCTGCGCTTCGGGCTGGCCATCGTGTTCGTCGTCGCTGGCTCGTTGTACGCCCACAGTAAAGGCGACATCGCCGCCGGAGAGTTCCCGCAGCGACTGTCGCTGACGGACTTTGGTGGGCAGGGCGTCTCGACTGACCGGGCGGAACTTATCGATGACGGCGCAGAAGTCCGCGTCCGGGTGGTCGGTGCCGTCACTGACGTCGAGGGCTACCCCGAACTGCCGGAGGAACTGCGTGCACAGATTGCCAACGCAGAGTTCGAGCTTCCGGCGGACCTGCGGCTGTCCGAACTCGAACGACGTGTTGCCGACCGACTGGAGACGACCTACGACCTCGCGACGGCTGAAGTGGAACTCGACGACCGCGGCCGGGCGCAGGTCGCTGCCGCTCCACCCTTCTCGGGGCTGTCGAAACGTGTCGGCGGCGGCCGCCACGCAGTCTCCGTCTCTGGCCTCGTCCCGACGGGAATCGCACGCGGCGACGAGGTGACCGTTATCACGCCCGGCGCACAGGTTCGCGGGAGGGTTATCAGCGCTCGCTCGGAGGGTCCAACACCGACCGAGGCCCCCGATATCGAACCGCGGTCGGACGACGACCCTGCTGATGAGGACCGTCCACCCCGGCGGGTCCGAACACCGACCACCAACGGCGGCGAGGGACAGGTGACCGTTGCCGTCACGCGAACCGACGTTCAGCCGCTTTTGCGGGCCGGGGAGACGAAAATTGTCGTCGAGTCACGTGAACTCGACCGCGAGTACGAGGTGGTCTCGATGCTCCGGCGTGCCGGCCACCAGATCCAGCGGATTGCCGTTCGGTCGGGTGATTACCTCGATGGCCGCCCGCTGGGGCGGAGCGTCCTCCGTGACGAACACGATGTTGCGGTGCTGGCGGTCCGGAAAGACGAGGGCTGGCTGATTGCACCCGACGGCGACATCCTGCTGGATTCTGGAGACGAACTGTTTGCGGCGGGAACCCGAGAGAACCTGACGGCCTTCGAGTCCGGTGGTGTCTCGTGAGTCGTCTCCACAGGGGTGGTCCGCTGTGACGGTCGTGTTGTCGACAGTTGCGACCGTCGAGAGTGGGGCGTCGATTATCACCCAACTGCTCGGTATCGCGGCGATGGCGGTGGTTCCAGCAGCGCTTGCTTCGCTGGCGTACCGGGCCGCTGCCGAGGACCGGATTCCACCGTGGCTCGCTATCGCTGCCGGCGTCGCGGTCGTTGCGCTCTATCTCGGGATGACGCCGGCTCTGGCGGTGTTGTTCGACGAGACTGTCCCGTCGAAACTATCGACGACACTGTTCAATGTCGGTGCGCTGGTGCTCGCAGTCGGCGGCGCGGCGGTCGGCCGCGAGGTTGGCGACCGGTTCGGTGCCGAGGTACTCGTCTGGCACCCCACGCAGAACCCCGGCCAGGGAGTCAGCCAACTCGCACAGGCTGTCGGCCAGGTCACGACCGTGTCGCTGCCGGCGACCATCGAGGACGCGCCAGGATACGACCCTGTTCCCCGGCGCACAAAGACGGAGTTGGCTGGCTCGGAGTTTGTCTTCCCTCGTGGACTGACCGTCGAGGAACTCGAAGACCGCCTCACAGAGCAGTTACGCTCGGATTACGGAATTGGCGTTGCCGACATTCGATTCGACGAGTACGGCGACCTCGAATCGCTGGCAGTTGGCACACGAGCGGCTGGTATTGGGGCAACGCTGCCGCCGGCGACCAACGCTGTGGCAGTCCGAGCCGACCCCGGCTTCTCGGCCAGCACTGGCGATGTTGTGCAGGTCTGGGAGCCTGACTCGATGCAGCGGGTCTGTACCGGCGAACTGCGCGGCGTCGCCGACGATGTCGTGACGATTGCCATCGACGCAGCAGATACGCCGAAAGTCGACCCGACGCGGCGGTACCGACTTGTCACCCTGCCGGTCGATGACCGCCCAGACCGGGAGTTCGCTTCGCTGTTGCGCGCTGCCGAGGAGACGTTCTCTACCGCGACAATCGAGGCTGGCAGTCCGCTCCACGGCCAGCCTGTCGGGGCCCTCGATCTGACGCTCATCGCCATCCGGCCCGAGCCTGGCGACCCGGTTCCGTTCCCGGATAGCGAGTACCGCCTCGCGCCGGGTGACCTGCTCTTCGTCATCGCCACGCCGGGCAACCTGCGCCGTCTCGAATCTGGGGCGACTGCGCTCGACCCGGCAATTGCGAGTGCGCCGGCGTTGTCGGCCGACGAGTCCGACCCGGCCGAAGGGATCCAAACTGCCGACCCGACGGCGACTGCTCGCGAGGAACCAACTGGCGCGGATGGCCTTCCGGCCGGCGAGAGTGACGACGAACCCGCCGCTGAGCCGACGGCTGACGACGAACCTGCCGCTGAGCCGACGACCGCTGAGGACTCCGCCACGAACGCGGGCTCGGAGTCATTCCAGGAAATCAAGACGAACGTGGAGGAGAGCGACCCAGCCGAGCAAGCAGACACGGCGGAGGCAGCCACGGACGGAGACAGCGCGTCGTTCGACGAACTCAAATCCGAGTTCGAGTCCGGCGACACCGGCTGGGAGGACGACGCTGGTGAGTCAGCAGCTGAACCAACTTCGTCTGAGACAGACGACTCAGCAGACGCGGATTTTCCGGAGTCTGACGAAATCGAAATTGCGTTCGCTGACGAGGAAGACACCGAGTCTGAAGCGCCAGACGGTGACTCAGACGACACGGGCGACGACCTCGTCAGCCTCGACGAGGCGGAGATCAGTTTCGACGACGACGCTGACGACGACGCTAACGAGGAGAGAGACGACGCTGAGGACGAACTCGACGGAATCGATATCGATGACGACCTGCAAGGCGACGCTGAGGACGCTGTTTCAGACGATATCGGTGATCTGGAATTCGAGGACAACACAGAGGATGTCTCCGACCTGGACCTCTCCGACGACGAGGGGCCATTCGCTGTCGATGAGGGCGACGACGACCAGGTGGACGCAGACGATGACGACGAAGCGGACGAAGAGGAGGACGACGAGGCAGACGACGATTCAAGCAGTGGCGGCGGCAGTTCGTTCGCGCAGTTGAAAGAAGAGTTCGAGTCCGGCGACGCCGACTGGGAGGACGACGTGTCGGACAGTCCGGGCGGAGACATGCGACTCGACGAGTAATCCTCTTTGCTCTCGACGGACGTATAGGTGGTATGCGCTGGAAACTATTCGCGACACTCTCCGAGACGGTCGGTGACAACGTCGTCGAGGTGCCGGTAGACGCCGAGGAGCCAACGCTGCGTGACGCTTTCGACGCGCTGCTCGCCGCGTATCCCGGCCTGGAATCCCAGGTGCTCGACGACGACGACACGTTACAGGACCATCTCAGAATTCTCTCTGACGGCGAAGACCCGTTTCACTCGGCGACAGGCTGGGACACTGACGTCTCGGACGTAGGCGAACTCGCGATGTTTCCGCCGGTGACCGGCGGATAGAACTAGTAGACTGCGTCGACGATTTCTTGCGGGAGATTCTCGAACTGTTCGAGGTACTCCCGGCGTTCGGTCCGGAGGCGTTCGAGTTCGGCCTCGAAGTCGTCGTAGTGCGTCGGCGGATAGAACGGCTCGACATCGATTCCAGGCACTGAGTCGGGCACCTCGAAGCCGAAGGTATCGTCGGTTCGCCAGGTGATGTCGCCGCGGGCAGCACCGACGAGAATCTTCACCGACTCCCGAACACCGATATCGGCCTTGCCCGGGCCGACGTGGCCGGTGTTGATGATGAAACACTCGACGTTGTTGTCGGCGATGAGTTCACGGAACCGGTCACCCTCTTCGCCGGGTGGGCCGACGATGAAGGGGTTCGTCCCGACAACGCGGATGGATTCACCCGCCGCGTCTGGGTCGCCGGCGCTGGTCTGGATAGACTCGCCGAGCATGAACGCCACGGCAGCCTGTCGGTCGTCGAGGCGTGCCACCGGCGGCATGGCCGGATTCCGCGTGATGAAGAAAATCTGGTCGACGCCCTCGGCCATGTCGATATCTTCCGAGGCCGAAGAGAGGTCCTCACGGCGGATGACAGCCCGTCCGTTCGCGGTCAATTCTGTGTTATCGAAGTTGACAGTGCCGTCTTCGTCGACCCAGACGTTCTCGAAGACGGCTTCTTCGTCAGTTGCCGCCTCGTAGAGTGCGGGCTGTTCGTCTTCGTCGAGTCCGTCTGTCTTGATGTACAGGCCGTTGCCCTCACTGCCGGTCACCTGTCCGTCCGGCAGCAGCGCACAGACATCGTCCTGTAGCATCTCCGTCCCCTCGGGTTCGTCCAGCCAACAGCCGTGGCCGGTCAGCGTCGACTTTCCTGTGGCGCTGAGTCCGAGAAATGCCTGCCCGACCGTCTTCAGCTCGCCGTCCGATTCGATGGTGACGCGTTTGCTCCCTGCGTGGATACCGAGTCCCCCCTGCTCTTTGACTCGGCGCATGAACAGTCGCAGGAACGATTTCTTGGCCTCACCGGTGTAGTCGCTACCCAGCACGAAGGTCAACCCTTCGTCCGGCAGGACGCAGATTCGGCGTTCGTTGTCCACCTGTTCGTCCCATTCGGGAAGCTGCAAGGTCTGGAAATCAGGCTCGCCCGACGCTGGTTCGAGGAGTTTCGCCCATGCCAGCGCAATGCGGCTGTACTCTTTGGGCACGAACAGCCGGCAGGTGTACGATGTCTCCTCGTGGCGGCCGACCTGCCGGTCGAGACAGACCAGTTCGCGCTCGGCGGCGCCAGCAAGTCCGTCGGAAATCGCTTCCCAGTCGGCGTCATCGAACTCGTCGTCGATGAGGTTTTTCGTCTGGTCCGCGCTCCGGGATTTTTGCTCACTCACGTACCGAGGACTTCCGTACTCGGTGGTCCGCTCGTCGTGACTCGCGTACTCCCGCAACTGCTCGAATGTCGGATTGTACACGACGTTATCGGCGACCTCGGGATCCGGGAACTCCTCCTGGAGACGGGATCGTTCCACCCTTTGACTCATGTGGTGTATACGTCGTCTGTCCAGACTATAAAGTATTGGAAATTCTGGCAACCTGCGAAGCTGTAACAAGTGAGATACACTCACCCACGACGACGAATCCGCAGCTGTACAGACGCAGAAATCGACTGAGTCCACTCTACAATCCTCAAAACGTCTGTTTCGTGTCGGGGCAAAAATTGTTCAAAGAACTGTACTTCTGTCACCTGTACTCGGCTACGGTGGGTTTCTCCTTGCTATCTGATACGTGCGTGATACGAGCCGGCGCTGTCACTTCTGTTCCCCGCGCGGCACAACTTCTATGTGAGTCTCCGGCGTTGATTAGCGATGTATGCCAGTCACTGACGACGACGAGCTTCGTTCCATCCTCGATTACAAGCGTGTAGCCGTTGTCGGGTGTTCGAGCACGCCCGGCAAGGACGCACACGACATTCCGAGCTATCTGGATAGCCAGGGGTACGACATCGTCCCGGTCAACCCCTACGCCGACGAAGTCCTGGGCAAACAGGCCTACGACTCACTCGAAGCGGTTCCGGGGGAGATAGACATTGTCGAGGTGTTCCGACCGAGCGAGGAGGTCAGCGGTATCGTCGACAGTGCACTCACTCGCGAGGATGTCGAGGTTATCTGGCTCCAACTCGGCATCCACGACGACGAGGCCGTCGAGCGCGCCGAGGCGGGCGGCAAGCGCGTTGTCCAGGACCGCTGTATGAAACCCGAACACCAGCGTCTCGTTTCTTAGAACTCTTCGACGTACGGCCGGAGGTCCAGTTCGAGCGTCCACGACGTTTTGTCCTGCTCGACGAGATGCCAGTACGACTCGGCGATTTCGTCCGGGTCCAACAACGAATCCTCGTCTCTGTCGGGCTGTTGGCCCCGTAGCGTCGGCGTCGATATCTGGCCGTCGATGACGACGTGTGCGACGTGGACGCCGTCGGGACCGAGTTCGCGGGCCATCGATTCGGCCATCCCGCGGACCGCGAACTTCGCCGCACTGAACCCGAGCGCACCGTCACGACCACGCACCGCAGAGGTTGCGCCCGTGAAGATAATCGTCCCGCCATCGTCCATGTCGGCGACGGCCTGCTGTGAGCAGAGCAACGCTCCCCGTGCCGAGACTCGCCAGGCCTGCTCGAACTGGTCGGGCGAGATATCACGAACACCTTTCCAGGCCGCGCCGCTGGCGTGATTGACGAGGATATCGACTGGCCCGAACGCCTCACGAACCGTCTCGAACGCCTCTTCGACACGCTCCTTGTCGGTGATATCTGTCGGAACGCCGATTGCCTGTTCGCCGAGTTCTGCCGAGAGTTCGTCGAGATAGCCCGTCGAACGGGCGAACAGTCCCACCTGACAGCCCTCGTCGATGAACTTCCGTGCCAGTGACTCCCCCAGTCCGGGGCCGACGCCAGCGATGACTGCTGTCTGTGACATGTCCCTTGCTGGGCGCGCCGCGGGTATAACTCTCGGGGCAGATTTGCACACTTACAACGCTCCTGCGAGCACCCACGCCAGCCCGACGACCAGTGCACACAGCGCAAATGTCACGCCAGCGTACCCAACCGCCTGTTTCTGCTTGCCTTGCTCCCAGAGTCGAACTGTCTCGACCGAAAACGAGGAGTAGGTCGTGAACGAGCCACAGATACCGGTCCCGACCAGCAGCGCCACCTCGGTTGACGCCGCAACCGCAGTCACGAGGCCCAGCGCGAAACTTCCGAGCACGTTGACAGTGAGCGTGTCGACCGGGGCCGACTCCGCGGCTATTGCCTCCCCAACGAGATACCGAAGGATAGCGCCGATTGCACCGCCGAATCCGACGAGCTGTGCTGCTGGTATCTCCATCACTGCTCACCTCCAGCGCGAACGAGCGCTCGCCCGCCGAGCACGCCGAGAAAGCCGAGCGCGTAACTCCCGAACACGTACCCAACACCGAGTGCGGGTGTGGCTGTGAGCGCGTCCACGACGAACGTCGAGTAGGTGGTGAACGACGAGAGCACCCCTGTCGCGAGCACGCGCCTGCTCGTGGCTGTGAGCCGACCTGTGAACTCTGCTTCGTAGACGATGAGGCCAAGTGCGAAACTCCCGAGGACGTTGACTATCGCTGTCGCCACGAGCGTCGTCGGAACGAGCACGTCGACCAGATACCGGAGATTTGCGCCGACGAAGCCGCCGATGCCGACACCCAACACCGCTTCGAGTCGGGCAAGCCGTGTGCCCGCCATCAGTCAAGCAGCGGTTCGGGCGAGCGGTAGACAATTTCCATCGGCAGTCCGTGCTCGTCGGTCGGCGGGTCCGCCGGAAGTGTGCGCAGCGGCGCATTCGCCGGCCGGGCGGTGTAGGCCAGCACAACGGCGTCGATCACGTCGTTGACGGCAACATCCGCGCCGTCGGTCGACTCCGCAACTGCCTGTACGACCGGTGCTGCGTCTGGGTCGTGGCTAGCGAGGACGCGCATCCGTTCGGCGTAGCCCCCGGCCCGCCGTTTCGAGTGCGCGAGCGGTTCGCCAGCGAGTGCACGAAAACAGACCTCTGGATTCGACTCGCGGAAGGCAGTCCGGGCCTCCGGGACATTCCGCAGGAGGTCGTCGACGGCGGCAATCTCGTCGCTGATTGCAAACGCTCGCTTCGAGAGTTCGGTGCCGCTCTTGCGCTCGTTGACACGCTTGGCGGCCGGATACCGCCGCTTGCGTGTCGCTTCTCTGACCGGCGGCGTGAGCACAGCACCGCTGCGCGGCCCGAGCACTGACCGGGCGAGGTCGTCACACGGTCGTTCTTCGCGGCCGCTTGCGACCAGTCCAATCGGGATGTTGATGAGAATCCGCGGGTCCTGTTCCTCGTAGCGCTGCCAGAGTTCGCCGACTTCACCGAACAGTTCGGTGCGGTCGTACCCCGACTCGTCGAACGCGACTGCGAGCCAGCCATCGCTGCTGTAGTCTACGCCGACGAAGGTCGCTGCCATACCTCAATTTTCGCAGCCCAGGATAAAAACGGTGGGTAATATTGATTTGCCAGGCGAGCAACGGTTCAGGTATGAGTGACGAGAAGACTCTCTTCGAACAGATTATCGCCGGCGAAATACCGAGTTTCACCGTCTACGAGGACGAGCACACCTACGCCTTCCTCGATGTCAACCCGCTGGCACCGGGGCACACACTCCTCATCCCGAAACACCCCTACGAGCGACTCAACGACATGTCCGCCGAGGAGGCTGGCGAGGTGTTTGGCGTGCTCGCTGACCTCGTTCCTGCCGTCGAGGCTGCCGTCGGCGCAGACGCGAGCACCGTTGCGGTCAACAACGGCGAAGAGGCCGGTCAGGAAGTTCCGCACGTTCACTGGCATATCATCCCGCGATTTGAAGACGACAACGTCGGCCCGATTCATCGGTTGTTCGACGGCGCTGACCTCGACGACGACGAGATGAGCGATATTGCGGCAGAAATTGCGTCTGGTCTCTCTGACTGACTGTCGCTGTCAGAGATACGTAGGTTTATATACACGAACGAGCCAGCAACAGGTATGTCGACCCGAATCGCGACGCTCGTCGGCGCGACGGGCGGCGCAGGAACGACCAGACTCACAGTCGAATCCGCGGCGTTGCTGGCCGCCACCGGCCGGTCGGTCGCGGTGTTCGACGCCGCGGTCCAGACCCAGGGACTCGCCGCCTACACCGACGGCCGTATCGACAGCGACCTGACCGCGCTACTCACAGGCGAGGCCGACCTTGCTGAGACGCTGTACGAGATGGGCCTCGACCTCCCAGGCACTGTTTCGCTCTGTCCGGCTCACGCACCGTTCGAGCGACTTGCACGGGCGAAAACCGCGGGCGCGGCCAACCGGTTCGAGCAACAACTGGCCGCGGCAGCCATCTCTCACGACGCCGTGCTGGTGGATACGCCGCCGATTGGTGGCAACCAGGCGATCGCTGCTGTCGAGGCCGCTGACCGCGTTGGAATCGTTGCCCCCGACAGCTACCGCGGCAACGACGGACTCGCGCTGGCTCAGGAACGACTGGCTGATATTGGTCACTCTGCAACGGTTGTGATTGCGAACCACGCCGATGAAGGGCCAGTTGCGGCTGATGTGGCCGTTCCGGAGAGTTCGGTGACGACACCCCGTGAGGCGCCCGCGTGTGTCCCGACTGACGAGCAGTTCACGCCGGCAGTTGGTGCTGCTGTCGAGCAGTTGCTTGGCTTCGATATCGATATCGAACCACAGAAATCAGGTCGGCTCTCGGGACTGCTCGGTTAGTTCTCTTCTTTGAGGTCTTCGAGTTCGGATTCGATCTCCGCCTCGGAGACATCCGTACTCTCGGCGTCCGTCTCGGCCGTCTCGCTGGCCTCACCCTCGGTGTCTGTCCCTGCCTCAGCGTCTGCCTCACCCATCTCGGATTTGAGCGTCTCCAGTTCCCGGTCGACAGCGCCGTCGGTTGCGAGCTGGTCAAGCTCGCGGTCCAGCTCGCTTTTGTCCGAGATGTTGTTCTCGAGTGCGCCGCTCTCTCGGAGTTCGTCTAGTGCCGCCGCACGCGCTTCCATATCTTCGGTCTGTTCTTTCGCACGCTCGATGGTGCGAGAGACGTCGTCCATCTCTTCGCCCGCGCCGGTCATTGCTTCGTTGACCTTCGCGCTGGCCTCGGCGGCCTCGTAGCGCGCTTTCATCGTCTCCTTCTTTGTTCGGAACTCCTCGATCTGTCGTTTGAGTTCGTCTTTCTGCGAGATGAGATTGTCCTGTTTGGTTTCGAGGTCGGCAATCTGGCGCTCCAGGTCGTCGATCTGGCGCATCTTCTGTTTTTTCTTCTCGAGGGCTTTTCGCGCTAGGTCGTCGCGGTCCTGTTCGACGGCTTCGCGGGCCTGTTCGTTGTGTCGTTCGACGTTTTCTTCGAGGCGACGTTTCTGAATCTCTAACCGTTTTTTCTGTGTCGTCAGGTCAGCAATACCCTGCTTGACGCTCTGTAGTTGGTCCTGTAGCTGCTCGTAGGAGTAATCGAGTTGCTGACCGGGGTCTTCAGCCCGGTTGAGCAACGAGTTGACCTTTGACCTGATTATTTGTGACGTTCGCGAGAGGATTCCCATACGAGCACAAGGGTCCGCCCAACCTTAAAATTCTTACATCTGTTTACGACTCAGCATGGACGACCCCAACCGTCTCCCGGGCAACCGCGACGTTCGGACAACACTCGACGGTCCGGAGACGGACCGAGTTGTCGTCGCTTGTCCGCCACATCCACAGTTCGGTGGTGACCGCCACGACAGCCGTCTGCGCGCCGTCAGCGACGCGCTGGCTGAGCGTGACATCGCCTGTCTACGTATCGACTACGGCGCCTGGGACGACGGCCGTGGCGAACAAACCGACGCTCTCGCCGCGGTCGAGTGGGCGAGCGAGCGCTGTGAGACGGTTGGGCTGTTTGGCTACAGCTTCGGCGGTGCTGTCGCGCTGGCGGCCGCGACAGCGACCGACGAACTCGCTGCTGTCTCGGCGCTCGCACCTGCTGCGAGCAGTGTCGAGGGCTTCGATTTGACGACTCTCGACAGCATCAGCTGCCCGGCACAGGTCGTCTATGGCGAACGGGACGACACCGCAGAGTGGCAGTCGGTCGTCCAGCAAGCCGAAACCCTCGGATGGCGTGTCGAGTCGATGGCCGCCGACCACTTCTTCGTCGGCCAGCAGAACCGCGTCGTTGAGTTGGTCGCTGACTTTCTCGCAGCCAATCTCGAACAGTAGTTGCCGTCTCTGTTCCGTGGGTAATGCGGGAGCGGTTAGCCGTACTCCCACCGCGAGCGCGTCACTGTACGCTCGCGGCTCTTTTCGCCACCGAAAGACTGGTTACGCTCGTCTTTCGAGCCCTGTTTCGCGTCGCTCAACAGGACCACGTTTTTGCCGGACGTACGCCGAGCAACGCGAGGCGTTTCGACTGAACGCGAACGTCGCGAGGTCGACGTTCGCGTTCAGCTTTTTTTGGTCCAGATTTTTTCGACGAGCGGTTCGCGGAGCGAACCCGAGTCGAAAAAAGGTGGTCCGAAAGGAATTTGACCGTCCCCGGCACACGGTCAGTATGCCGGAACCAGACACAGGATATGACCCGACGCTGGGTCGGAAATTCATTTTCGTAACAGGCGGGGTGATGTCCGGGCTTGGCAAGGGAATCACCGCCGCGAGTACAGGCCGACTGCTCGCAAACGCCGGGTTCGACGTGACCGCGGTCAAAATCGACCCGTATCTCAACGTCGACGCCGGAACGATGAACCCCTTCGAGCACGGGGAAGTGTACGTCCTCAAAGACGGTGGCGAGGTTGACTTGGACCTGGGCAACTACGAGCGATTCCTCGATATCGATATGACCTTCGACCACAACGTCACCACCGGGAAGGTCTACCAGGACGTCATCGAGAAAGAACGCGCCGGTGACTATCTGGGCAAGACCGTCCAGATTATCCCCCACATTACTGACGGCATCAAGCGGCGAGTCCGCGAAGCGGCCGCTGGCAGCGACGTCTGTATCATCGAAGTCGGCGGCACCGTCGGCGACATCGAGGGGATGCCTTATCTCGAAGCCCTGCGCCAGTTCGCTCACGAGGAAGACGAGGAAGATATTCTCTTTACCCACGTCACCCTCGTTCCGTACTCGAAAAACGGCGAGCAGAAGACCAAGCCAACTCAGCACAGCGTCAAGGAACTCCGAAGTATTGGCCTGCAGCCAGACATTCTGGTCGGCCGTTGTGAGGACAAACTCCACCCAGATGTCAAGGAGAAAATCGCACTGTTCTGTGACGTGCCGACCGACGCCGTCTTCTCGAATCCCGACGTCGAGGACATTTACCACGTCCCGCTGATGGTCGAAGACGAGGGCCTCGACGAGTACGTGATGGAGCATCTCGAACTCGACGAGCAAGCCTTGCCGGAAGGCGAGCGCGACACCAAGTGGCGTGACCTCGTCACCCGCGACAAGGAAGGCACCGTAAAAATTGCCCTCGTCGGCAAATACGGGCTGGAGGACGCGTACATCTCCGTTCACGAGGCGCTGAAACACGCTGGTCTAAAAAAGCAGGTCAACGTCGAGCGCAAGTGGCTTCACGCCGAGGACCTCGCCGACGGCCACGACGGCAAACTCGACGACGTGGACGGAATTGTCGTTCCCGGTGGCTTCGGCTCCCGTGGCACAGAGGGCAAAATCGAGGCGATTCGGTACGCACGTGAGAACGACGTTCCGTTCCTCGGTCTCTGTCTTGGCTTCCAGATGGCCGTCGTCGAGTACGCTCGGAACGTCCTCGGACTGGAGGGTGCTCACTCCGCCGAACTCGAAAAAGAGACGCCACATCCTGTTATCGACCTCCTCCCAGAGCAGAAAGACCTCGACGATATGGGCGGAACAATGCGACTCGGCTCCTACGATACCGAGATCAAACCCGGAACGCTCGCCCACGACCTCTACGAGGAGACCACGTGTACGGAACGACACCGCCACCGGTACGAGGTCAATCTCGACTATATCGACGACCTCGAAGACGCAGGACTTGTCTTCTCGGGGACCGCAGGACCACGTATGGAAATTCTCGAACTTCCCGACCACCCGTACTTCTTCGGGACGCAGTTCCACCCCGAGTTCCGCTCGCGCCCGACTCGTGCCAGTCCGCCCTTCGTTGGGTTTCTCGACGCAGTCACCTCACTGCAGGAGGGTGAGACCTGATGGTCGACGTTGATTCCTTCATCGAAGAGAAACTTGACGAAATCGCCACCGAAGTCGGCGACAAAAACGCAATCATTGCACTCTCCGGCGGCGTCGACTCCTCGACCGCTGCCGCACTCGCTTACGAGGCTATTGGCGACCAACTCACGCCAGTCTACGTCGACACTGGCCTGATGCGCAAAGGCGAAACAGAGGAGATCAGGGACACGTTCTCCTACATGGATTCGCTGCGCATTGTCGACGCTCAGGACCGATTCCTCGACGCACTCGGCGGCGTCACCGACCCCGAGGAGAAGCGCCACGTCATCGGCGAGCAATTCATCCGCGAGTTCGAGACGGTTGCCAACGACGTTGACGCGGACTATCTCGTGCAGGGAACGATCTACCCCGACAGAATCGAGAGCGAGGGAACCATCAAATCCCACCACAACGTCGGCGGCCTCCCCGAACATATCGACTTCGAGGGGATTGTCGAACCGATGCGCGACCTCTACAAGGACGAGGTCCGCGAGGTTGCTCGTGAACTCGATTTGGAGGAAATCATCTCCGAGCGGATGCCGTTCCCCGGCCCCGGACTTGCCGTCCGAATCATCGGCGAGATTACCGAGGAGAAACTGGAAGTCGCTCGGGAATCGAACCACGTCGTCGAAGAAGAACTCGAAGAGTACGACCCATGGCAGGCGCTGGCGGCAGTCATCGGCAAAGCGACTGGTGTCAAAGGTGACAACCGAGTGCACGGCTGGGTCGTCTCGGTTCGCTCTGTGGAATCTCGCGACGGGATGACTGCTCGTGCGCAGGAAATCGACTGGGAGACACTCCAGCGCATTCAGTCACGAATCACCGGCGAGAACGAAACCGTGGCCCGCGTCGTCTACGACGTGACGCACAAACCACCCGCGACAATCGAGTACGAATAAGATGAGTGTAATCGTCGCAGGCGAGGACCCAAACGATATCGCTACCGCCATCGAGGCGGAGGGCTTCCCAGTCGCTCGTGTCGATATCGCGAACCGCCCAGCGCTCGAAGAGGCGGGCATCGTCGACGCAACGGCGTACGTGCTCACCGAAATGGAACAGGCCACCTCGATTTCGGTCGCCAAGGACCTCAATCCCGAATTGCGGGTCGTTGTCTACGCTGCGGGCTCGCTCCCAGACTTTGCGCTGGCACAGGCCGACCTCATCCTCGACCCCGACCTGTTCGACCCCGAAGACGTCGCTGCAGAGCTGTAATCACTCCCGGACGACGCTCACGGCGACACCTTCTCCTGCAGGCAGCAACGCGGTGTCGAGACGGTCGTGGTCGCGGACATAGTCGAGATATTCTGCGATACCACGACTTGCCTCTGTTGCCGTCTCGACAGACTCGCCAGCCAGCAGTGCAATTACGTCGTCGCGGTCGATCACGCCAGCAGTGATAGCGTTGTCTGCAAGAACCAGACTTCCCGGCCGAAGCTTCGACTCGACAGCCTGCAGGGCCTCTCTGTACCGCTGTTTTTCGTTGTCGACCAGCACGATATCGAAGGGGCCGTCGTAGCGCTCGACAATCTTGATTGCGTCGCCGTGCTCGAAGCTCGCACGGTCGGCAATTCCTGCCCGCTCGAAATACTCCCGCGCCTGTTCGAGTTCATCCTCGTCAATCTCTGTGAGGACAACGTGGCTGTCCTCGGCCATCCCGCGGGCGAACCAGTACGCAGAGTAGCCAAAACCAGAGCCAAACTCGAAGATTCGGTCGGCGTCGGCTGTCCGGGCAAGTACCGACAGCCACGCGCCAACTTCAGGTCCAACCGTTGGAAACCCCTGCTCGTCGGCGTGGTGATCCATCGTCTCGATGACTTCGTCCGGTTCTGGCCCCAGCAATCCTGCCAGCTGTTCGACTTCGCTGGGGACGACATCGGCCGTCATTCTGGTGACCACTCACAGGTTGTGCCGGTCGCCAGCCCTGCCTCCTCGATGTGTGCCGACAGACAGCCGTGGTTGCAGTAGTACGTTGGCGACCCGCAATCGTCAGTGCAATCGCGCACACAGATTGGGTCGTGGTCGAAAATCGCACAGCCACAGTACGCACACTCCTGGTCGTTTTCGGGCGTCTCGATTGTCGTGGACATACTTGCCGTTCGACCGCGAGCGTCGAGAGCGTTTCGCTGGCTACCCAATCTGAGAACGCAGCCGCTCGATTCGGTTTTCAGTCGCGAACGACGGCATAACAGTTCCCACTCGAAACGAACGACTCCTCGATAACCAACCCGCTCGCGCGGAGGTCAGCCTCGAACTCGTCGGGAGCGTAGATGTGATAAAATCGCCCGAGGGTCTCGCCGCCCGGCAGTGTCCAGTCGACTGTGGTGTCGAAGCCGTCCGATTCCGTCCCGTCGTAGTTCTCGAAGCGGTCGTGAGCCGTACTCCACGCACTGACGAGCGCTCGGCCCCCATCGCGGAGTATCCGCTTCAGTTCTCGGAGGCTCTGGACGCGGCCCTCGCGCTCGGGCAGGTGATGCAGTGTTGCGACGTACAGCGCAAGGTCAACCTGATTCGAGGCCATCGGCAGTCTCGCGCTGTCGCCCTGCACGAGTTCGCCCTCCCAGCCGTCCTCAACCATCCGTTCTCGGGCTGTTTCCAGTAACCCACGGCTGATATCGAGGCCAACGGCGTGGTTGGCACACTCCGCCAGCAGCGCCGTGTGCCGACCGTTCCCACAGCCAATGTCGAGCGCCCACTCTCCCGCAGAACCGTTCAAAAACTCCTCGACTTCCGGCCACGGGTAGGCCCGTGTCTTGTCGAAATGCTCGGCAATCTCGTCGTAGACCGCCCGGAGCCGTTCGGGGTCCGGGTCTGGGGAGTCCATCAGTCGTAGCGCTCGGGGTAGGCCTCAGCGAGCAGTTCGGGCTGGTCGGTCAGGCGCTCGCGAACCGGGTCGATGACCTCGGAGATGGTCCGTGCCGCCGACCCTTTCAGGTCTGCCGGATGGAGGTCCTCGGAAACGAAATCGTCCTCCAGTTCCGCGTAGCTCTCGTAGACGAGGTTACCGCCGTACTCGTCAGGTCGTTCGACGACGAAGTCCTCGCCGCGCTCGTCGAGAATCGGGAAGACCAGATACTCCATGTATTCGAGCACGCCGTTGTCCTCGACTTCGCCCATCGGGCAGTACGCGTCGTTGATTTTCTCTTCGACTGCCTCGGGCGAGTCGGTCAGGCTGACCTTCGAGGATTCTTGGGAGGCACTCATCTTCCCACCAGAGAGTCCCGACAGCAGCGGCGCGAACAGACAGACCGGCGCGTCGTGGCCGTGGTCTGGCAGGAGTTCGCGGCCGAGCATGTAGATGCCGCGCTGGTCGATGCCGCCGTAGGCAATATCAGCGTCCAGGGCTTTCACGTCAAGACTCTGCATCAGCGAGTAGATCAGCCCGCCAAGATTCGGGCTCTCGCTCTCTCGGACCACTTCACTGCCGGCCCGTTGCGCCCGTGAGACGGTCGTTTCGGCAGCCATCCGGTACATGTCCATCGTGTACTCCTCGTCCAACTGGAACTCCCGGCCGCGGACGAATGTAATCTGTTCGGGGTCGGCGCCGGTCGCTTCGATCATCCCACGGATTGCTTCCTCGTAGTACTCGCTCCGGGCGTCGAGCAGGTCCCACGGGCTCTTTTCGCTGTCGAGGTGGGCGTGCAGGTCTGCGATCAGTACTGTGACCTCGATATCGGCTCGCAGGAAGTCGGCCAGTTTCCGCATCGTCGTGAAATGACCGATATGCATCTCGCCGGTTGGCGCGTACCCGATGTACGCCGTCGGGGAGTCCTCGAGCAGTGTCTCCAGTTCCTCGTCGGTGACGACCTCCTGTGTGTAGCGGGTCACGAGGTCGTACCGGCGTTGTGCGTCCATACCTCTCCATCCGCCCGCGCTGGAATAAAAGGTGTGTTTGCCGCCGTTGGGCCCACAGACAGGACAACTATTTTATTCCCCACCGCATACTGTGGAGTAGTCAATGGGGGAGACCTTCTATACAATCCTGGAAGTGAGCCCTGACGCCGACGATGGGACGGTTCGCCGTGCCTATCGTCGGGCGGTCAAGGAGTGTCATCCGGATGTGAGCGACGACCCGGCGGCCGGCGAGCGCTTCAAGCGGTTGACGACCGCACGTGATGTGTTACTCGACGCTGACGAACGCAAAACCTACGACCGACTGGGCCACGCGAACTACGTGGACCAGCACGTCGACACCTCGGTCTGGGCGGCTGTGGAAGACGCGCGCACCACGAACACGTCCACACAGACCACTGGGCCAGCGTGGTCGACGTCGACGACACACACCGACGCTGGCACAACCAGCACGACCAACTCGTCCGGCCAACAGCGTGACGCTCAGCAGAGTACGGAGTCCCAGACAACGACCTCCCGCCGCCAGCGACGCTGGAATGGGCGCCAACACTCCCGCGCAGACGGCGGCTACGACAGACCCTGGCAGCGCGCACCTGACGCCTACCAGCGCACCCAGACGACTCGACGGACCGCCTCGCAGACGTCAGTACTGGAGGCGGTCCGCTCGATTGGGCCGTGGCTTTTCATTCACTTTGTGCTGCTCACGAGCGCGCTCGCAACCAGTGGCTCCCTGCTTAGCCGCGTCGACGCCAACCCCATGGGAACGGTTGCGACAGGGCTGTTCTCGGTGTTGATCGTCGCTGTTGTCCTCCTACTCTCCTTTCTCCACATCCTCACTGAGGTCTCCTGACCGCCGGTTGAGGAGATAGCCAGCGCCGCCAAGCGCGGCGAGTCCGGCCGGGAGCCCGAATCCGGGACCGGAGCCGTCGCTGCTCTCGCTGTCTCCATCGTCGCTCGATGTGCTCTCGGTTGGCTCGGACGTGCCACTGTCTCCGTCGTCGCTCGACTGGCTATCATCTGAGTTGTCTTGACTTGGGTCTGTCTCGTCGTCGTCGCTCCCGTCGCCCCCGTCTGTCCCTGTCCCCGAACTCGCGCCAAGGGCAACGAGGCCAGTTTCTCGGCTGGCGACGTACAACCGGTCGCCGGCGACAACCGGGTCGCTCACCGCGGCGCGCTTGCTCCCTTGCTCGAAGAGACTGTACTGCCACTGTTCAGTACCGTTGGACGTATCAAGGGCATAGACGGTACCGCTGTCCGTCGTGACGTACACGGTATCGCTGGTCACCGCGAGCGCAGTGTTCACAGGGCCATCGACATCGGCGGTCCACGCGGCAGCTTCTCGGCCGATAGTGCGCTGCTCGCGCAGTCGCTGCTCCAGTTCTTGGATTTCCTCTCTGAGCTGCTCGGCTTCTGGGTTATCTTCGATTGATTGAACCCCCCCCGAATCGTCAAGTAACGCAGCCAGTTCAGTTCGCTTGTCGCGCAACTCGGTGCGAATCTGTGTAATCTCGGCCTCTGGCTGGTCCACAGGGACTGCGTAGACTGTTCCGGCGTTTGCCGCCCGACTTTCGGGAATATCTGTAATTTCGGTCCCACTCGCAAAGTACACCGTTCCATCGGTTACTGCTGGGGACGCAGTTACCATGCTCTCATCGTCGAAGTGCCAGTTAATCACTCCAGTCTCTGTATTAATGCTGGTAACCCCTGCACTTGGAACGAACACCTGTCCGTTCGCAACTGTGGGTGTCTTCTGTTCGCTCCAGGCACCTCGGGCATCCTGTGTCAGATACTGGCTGCCCATCTCCTGCTGGAACACACTTCCACTCTTCCGGTCCTGTTGGTCCCACTTCGAGCTAAGGCCGACAATCCCGGCAGTCGTCCCGCTCCATACCGATTGTGTCCCGACGGCGGGTGTTGTGGTTGCACCCTGTGACAGTGACCACTGTCTCTGTTGTTCAGTACTGCTCACTGCGCTGAGTGTCGTCCGTCCGGTGACATACAGCTGTTCTCCTCGCGCCACTAGCGGCGCTGACCGCGTCAGAGAACTGTTTTTAGTCTCGTGGCGCCACAGCTCGTTTCCAGTCGCAGTCGAAATAGCAACCACCGCTCCTGTTGCAGTTCCAACGTACACCTCATTGCCGATGAAATCTGTTGCGACAGTTGCTGGCGGCCCGTAGAGAGGGCTCTCGGCTTCGTATTCCCAGCTGACAGCTCCGGTCTCGATATTAACTGCGACCACCAGACTCCCTGTCGTAAAAATCGCGTTGTTGCCGGTCACGATTGGCGACGAAAGTGGCTGGTCGGCTGCGATTGGATGTGACCACAACGCCGTTGGCTGACTGTCCCCAGATGGGCCGGACGCATCGGGGTTCGCCCCCGTGTTCCCGCTGTCGCGCCCGTACTGTGGCCACTCCGCTGGTGAGGGTTCGCTATCCTGTGCCTGCGCGTGGCCAGTTCCGGCGACGGCCACTAGCCCGGCAGCGATTCCCGACCTGAGCACGGTGCGGCGAGAGATGTTCTGTCGCATGGCTTAGTCCATATTGATCTCGTCGATGTCAATTCCAACAGGGCTCGCGTCTGGCCCGGTTCCGGGCGCGACGATATCACCCTCGGGTGCTTCTTCGACAGTCACCTGCGCTGTGTCGGTCACGCCCTCGACGCGGGCGACAATTTCCTGTGGGTCGGAGTTACCCTGTCCGACAAGCGTCGACCACGTGATCGTGTACGTTCCATCACTTGTGATACTTTCGACGTCAGCCGGTCGAAGCACGCTCCCGTACGGCGTTTCCAGCGAGAGTGTACTCTTTGCGTTGAGACCGTCTACCTCGACAGTCACGTCGAGTTTTTCGCCGGCTTCGACGGGGCCACTCGTGCTCAGGATATCGACAGTCAGCACGTCACCGCTTGCTGGTTCGATCGTGACCGGCGTTGTCTCGTTATCGTCTTCGGTCTGCACCTCGACGTCGAACGTCGTCGGGGAGTTGACGACACCGCTGGCCGTGCCAAATTTGAACGTGACCGTCTGCGATGACGATGGTCCAACGGTAATTTTCTCAGTCTTGGTTAGCCCGTTGAACTCTGCCTCGACGAACTGCGTGTCAGCGTCAGTGCCGGTGTTCTCGATTGTGGTTTCAACTTCGACATCGTCGCCAGCGGTGACCGGGTCGGTGAGCGTCGTCGCGCTGGTCACCTCAAACGTCGAGTTCGGACCCGTGACGGGCTTGACTTCGACCTCCTGGCCGACTTCATCGTCACGGCTCACCACGTAGATGTCGTCGGTGTTGCCGTCGCCGATTTCGGTGTTCCAGGTCAGGTTGAACGTCTCCGTCCCGCCCGGACTCAGTTCGCTGGTTTCGGTCAGGTCGACCGTTCGGTTGTTGAAATCAAGCAGTTCGACGAACCGTTTGCCGGCGTCGCTGCCGACGTTTTCGGCCTGAATTTGGACCTCCAGCGCGTCTCCTGCGGTAATCGGGTCGTTTACTGCCATTACGTCCACGGTAAACTCGTCATTCGTTCCCGGTGCGTCGTCGATGTCGAACGTTTCCGTGGCGCCGTTATCCTCGCTTTGGACAGTGATGGTCTTGCCGGTGCCCGCGTCGCTGGAGCGAGTCTGCCAGCGGAAGACCGCTGTCGTCCTGTCGTTGGGGCCATCCTCGCCTGAGAGGCTGACCGTTTTGACGTCAACTGGATTCCCGTCGTCGTCACGCATAAGCACGGTCTGCGTGTCCCCACCATCTCCGAGATTTTCGATAGCAACTTCCACTTCGATTTCGTCGGTCGCCTGTGGGTCCGCCGGCGTCACATTCTGGATATAGACCGTGAAGTCTGACGGTGGTCCGGTGGTGACCGTCACGTCCGGCGTCGCTTCGCTGTCCGGCGTTCGGACGAGTAGTTCGCCACTCTTTGGTGGCGTGTCGCTGCCCTGCAGGTCAGCGGTCCAATTGAGCACCGGAGCGCCGGAGTCGCTCGCGTCGATTGTCTCGCCGGCGGATAGTGAGACGGTCGTACTGTCGACGATGTTGCCGTAGATATCCGTCAGCGTGATAATCTGCTCGCCCGCCTCGCCAGTGTTCTCGACGCCGACTGGAACGCTCAGCGTGTTGCCCTCCTCGACAGTGTAGCTGTCATCTGTCGACACCTGCACGCTCGGGAGGTCGGGTTCGCTCAGTTCATCACCGATGTCCGCAAAGATGTCCTCTAACGAGTCTTCGTTACCGTCAAACAGTTCGCCTTCGCCGGTACCTGCGTCTGCGAGAGCGTCAAGTTCACCACCTTCGCTGGTATCTGCATTTCCAAACCCGACAACGTACACGGTGACGTCGTCGTCAATCTCGTCTGCTCGCTCGTCTGGTGGCGGGTTGAGGCTGGTAGCTGTGTGCTGACCATCGGTGAGGAGAACGATATTTTTCTTGTTCCCCTCATCATTGCTGTTCAGTTGTTGTTGGGACTCGAATACTGCACCGGTAATATCAGTCCCACCGCCAGGGTTGATTCGGAGCGACTCCTCGACAGTGCTGAGGCTGTCGGTAATCGGCTGATATACGTTCTTGTTCGTATTGAATTCCAACAGTCCAGCTCTGTCGCCAATTCCATCTTCGAGGCTGGACAGTGCCGCAAGTACGGCATCATACCGGCTTCCATCCCCGTCGAAACACAGTGACTCACAGCTGTCAGTAGTCAACTCGACGACGTACGCCTCTCCATCGTAGTCCGACGGATCAACCGTTTGTCCGGAGACGTAGAAGTCGCCATCCGGTCGTCTATATTCGTCGTCCTCATACGCCCCATCACGCACAACTCCATTGAGTTCGCCGTCCTCTTCGGGGAGCACATACCACATATCCGCGTTTTCGGGCACTGTTCGCTCGTTCGTCAGAATCTTTCCAGCCCAGACATCGTCGTAGTCATCGTAGCCGCTCGAAAATGTCTCTCCAGGATTGAGGATCTCACCGTCGTCGAATCGGCTGTCCACGTTTTCAACCACGTACCAGAACTCCGTACCGTACTGGATTACTTCGGAGCCGAAGTCGTACGCACCTGGCACTTCACCGGTTCCTGTGAGTGCTGCTCTTGTCGGGGGAAGGAGCCAAGAATCACCGCCGTAATTCGGCTTGACCGTCCCCATCGATCCAGATTCGTCGATTGCGAACATCACGTCGACCGGATCCCGTGTCGTCGTCCGTTCGTCGATAAATATCTCATCACTCGCGGTGTTTCCATCAATCTCGATGGTAATATTTTCGGCGTTGGTGGGGTTCGCCTCGGTCGTCGTGTTGTCGCCAATTACTGTCTCCCAGGTGAGGTCAACCGTTGTGCTCCCGCCGCTTGGGACGCTGACCTCCGTCGTCGCGATTGGGCGGTCCTCCGGAACGTACTCGACGACCACGTTTTCGGTCCCGAGCACGCCGCCACTGTTCTCGATGTCGACGGAAATCTCCAAGTTCTCACCTTCGACGGTCGGATCTGCAGGAGGTGATCCGTCCGACGCCGTCGAACTGTTTGTGGTGAACGACGCGATACTGTAACTCGGTCCAGCCTCATCTTCGGGACGGACTTCAACGCTGGCACTGTCTGTATCGCTAACGCTGTTTGCCGTAATCGTCCCAGGATCCTCCTGCCCGTCGCCGGCCTCGGTATCCCAGGTCAGTGTCTTCTGGACTGATTCGCCGCTCGTGAGCGTCACTGATTTTGCGTCAACCGGTTTGCCGTCGAAGTTCGCGAGCCAGACGCTCTCGGTCCGGGTGCCACCGCCGTTGTACTCGATATCGACCGGGACGTCGAGCGCGTCGCCTGCGATCACGTTGTTGAGGCCGCTCTCGTCGATCGAGACGTTGAAGCTGTTCGCCCCAGGCGGCGGTGTCACTTGGACGCCTGTCGTCGTGTTCGAATCGTCGTCAGTCTCGATTGTGAGGTCGTAGACGCCGGCGTCGCCGAGTTCCGTCTCCCAGGTCAACGGCGGTCCAGTCGTACCGAGTGTGGTCGTCTGACCGCTGTTCAGCGACAGGTCGTTGACTGTCGCGCGAATGACGTTGCTCTGGTCGCGGAGTCGAATCGTTCGCGTGCCGTCGTCGCCGCCAATATTTTCGATTTTGACCTCCGCATCGAGGTCGTTTCCTTCCTCGACGCTCGTATCAATGTCGACGTCTTGGATCTGGAAGTTCGCGAAGGTGGTACTCGCTGGCTGGACGTTGACCTGTTGGGACGTTTCATCAGTCAGCGTCGTGATGTTGATAGTCGTCGGTCCGGGCGTTCCGTCTCCCACCTCGGTGTCCCACTCGATTTCTTTCTTCTCTGTATCGCCAGGGCTGATGGTGTACTCTTCGGTGGCCTGCGGTCCCGCGGCGTTCGAGACAATCACGTCCTGCGTGTCGACGCTGCTGCCGTTGTTGTAGACCCGAACATCGAGTTCGAGCGTATCGCCCTCTACGACAGGACCGTTGAGTACGCTAACGGACTGAATCTCGAAGTCTTCGGCGTTGGGTGTCTTCACCACTTCCCACTGCCCCCCACCGAACCGCGAGTCGTCGGGTGTTCCGGCGCCCACGGTGAATTTTTCACCGACAAACGTTGGCGTGTATGTGAACGAGAACTCACGAGTGGCGCCACGCGCAAGCGAGTCGCTTCCCTTTAATCGGGTTCCGTTGCCGACCCAGGCGTTTCGTGTTGTCGGGTCAATCAACACGCCGACCGGTTCACCGTCGTCTGCCGCTGCAGTGCCGCTGTTTGTAACCTCCACGTCGACCTGCAGTTGCTCCGCCCCGAAATCGAGCTGTCGGTCGCCCGGGCCGGTGACGTCTAGGTCGGTGATTTCGAGCAGCGGACGGAACTCACCGACGCTGTCGTCCGGATTGTCGACGCTGACAGGGTCGACCAAACAACCTTCGTCGCTTTTGTCGACGTGGTCTCGGAGCGCGCTGTCTTTGACGACACAGGTCCATGCCTCGTCGGAAATCTCGAATGCATCTCCGCTCACGCTGGTCACCGCGTCGGGCGCAGTCGGGGCGAGATTGCTCGCGGTCGGGTCTTCGATGTTCACCCACTGTCCCACGGATGGGTCCCACTCCCACCAGTTTGGTCCGCCGCCGGCGTCGTACCGCAACCCGACGGTGTAGTCGTTGCTGTTGGGTGGGTCTATAACCTCGAAGCCATCGCCGTCTTGGTCAATCTCCCCGATTGCGTCGTCGTATAACTCGGGCGCAAGGTCGGCGATGCCAGTGTAAATCACGTCAGTGCCGTAGGGGTCTGACCGCGACGGGAGGTCGATTCCGTCGCCGAACTCACCGAAGCCAATTCGCACTTGATCGTCGTCAAGTTCGGCCAAGTCGTCGCTATTCCAGACCGTTATCGACCGGCCATCGACGCTCTGTCTGATAAGTTTCCCCCAGGCGTCTGCGAACCGACTCGTCACGGTCATATTTATGTCCGCTGGTGCCACTACCTCGCCGTCGCGCTGCATCGCCTGGTTGACGAGCGTTTGGATTTGTGTAGCTGCTGTGTCGTCTCCCCGGGTCGCCTCTATCTCGCTGCTGTCAATTGCACTGACCGAAGAGATATTTACGAAATCAAGCACGAGGTGGCCGTCAGTGACCGAGACATCTGGTTCTCGTAGTACTGTTACCGACCCATCCTGCACCTCTAAGACCCCCCCGCCCTGGTAGACGGTCAACACGCCATCCTGTCCTTCGTGTGTGATTGTCCCGAGGGTAATCTTTTCGGAGTTGAACTGTGTGGCCGCGTCGACTAACCCCCCGTCTACCCTACGGCTGGCCGTCCAGTAGGTGTCGTTTGTCCGTGCGGTCACGTTGATCGTCCCCTTGTCACCGTCGGCCTCAAAATCCTCTGCAGTCCCCTGCGGAACCTCCCACGTTACCGAGTTTCCGACCTCGTCATCGTTCAAACTGCTCAACCGGTCGTCGAGTTCGAGCACCGAATCCTGTGCTAGACGGTCGTTTGCGCTGGTTGTCGTATCATTTAACACAAAGAACCCCACACCAACGAGCGCGACAGCCGTCACGAATACGAGCGCGAAAATCAGAACTGTCCCGTATATCTCAGAGATGCCACGATTGTCTGTCTGTCCCGTAACTAACCCCATTGTTACAGGATACAATGCAACTGGTATTTAAAAATACATTGTCTGGTTTCAGTTTTGTTTATTACCCCCTCTGGTCGAAAGACCTGCCCTCCATCTGTTGATTTCACTTCTGATATTTGCGAAAATTTGTGGGAGTCGTTAGCACATATCGCTTCAACTCCCGGTGGCTGCGGTACTGTGCAAACACGATGTCACAGTGTCCGGCGTGGGAGAATTGCCAGTTCGATGGTCGACACTCGGATAACGACGGTTTCGACATCTGGCCCGAAGCTGTAGACGTTGTTGGTATTGTCCCAACTTCCAGATTCGATTTCCTCGAAGAAGTATCCCCACTGGCGTGGATAGGCTGTGTCTGAAACGTCGATTTCGAGGTCGTCGGCACTGGTTTCGTAGACTCGTTTTTGATCCTGCCATTTGGCGCTAAAGCTGACAAATTGTCGGTCTGTCGATACCGGCGAGCGCTGTGGAACGGAGGTTGGGTCGAGCGTGATATCGGGCCTGTATGCTCCCGAGCGGTCGATGCTCTCGTCGGTGGTCAGGTTGACCAACGAGACGATTGCGGTATCACCGTCGACTTTGATTCCCGGTTCGTATCGCGCCCGAGCAGTATCAGAGCGGAAGACACCGCCGCCTTCGTAGGCAATATTCACTGTCTCATCGCTGAGGTCGAACCGGTGTTCGAGTGCGTTGAGTTCGATTCGAGCCTTGTTGCTTGTCCCACCAAGCTCCGTGAGATTGGGGTCTCCGGTCGGTGTCTTGAGTGTCAACGCTGTCTCGTTGAACCAGATATTCCCGCCGCTCAGTGAGAGGTCGAACTCGCGGTAGGTGTCGTTACTCCGGTGAACGTCATCGACGGCAACGGCCGCCGCCTCCATCCCACGTTCGCCGTTGTCAACTTGCTGGTCGGCGGTAAACTCGGTGAGTTGGTCGAAGCCGCCCGTCGAAACGACGCCGACGCCGGTGATGATAATCGAGAAGGTGAGCACGAACGCCACCACATCGGACACCCCGCGGCTACTGTCAGTTCGTCTGCTCATATGTCACACTCCCCCAGTTTGATTTCTTCGCCCTCACAGAGGTTGATTTCGGCGTCTGCACCGCTGATACCGGACGGGCCAATCTCTGTCTCTGTCTCTATCGGAAACTCCACTGAGCGGCCCAACTGCGTAGACCGCACCACGAGACTGTCGTTGTTGAGCTGTATCGTGTACCGGAACGACCCGGCGATTCGCTCGGGATACTCGGGCTTGACCGAGACATTGACATTATCGCCGGTTGCGTTCAGTCGGTCGAAGGTATTGATATAGCTCGCGGCGTCACTTCCGATTTCCCGGAGTTGCTGCTCACCGACGTTTTGCTGTTGCGATTCGAGCAACGTTCCCGCACCGATGATGAGTCCAGAGACTAATACCGTCGAGATAGCGACTGTCAGTGCGTGCGTGATTGCGACTGATACTGCGCGCGTGTCTCCGTTCATTCGTCGGCCCCCGTGAACAGTGTATACTCGCTCTCGTAGGCAACACTCGGCGTCTGATAGGAGATTTCGACCGTCGGGTTAACGATGACGTTTCGCTCGCGGACTGCGAACCCAGGCTCAGCGACGTCGCTGCCGTCGCGAACACCGCTGACGTTGAACGTACCGTCGCCAGTCCCGGTGCCGCCGATCTCGATAGTATAGGTGTCGAGTTCGCCGCGTTCGTACAGCGTGAACTGACACAGGCCACCAGTAGCGCCGCGAATCTCACCACTCCCATGGGTCAATATGAGCGTTGCCCGCCCGGGAGACAGCGAACAGTCCTGGAGACTCCCGGTTTCTCCATATTCTGTATTCGCCCCATCGAGTACAACTCGCTTGTTTGTCCCGCCGGAGCCAGTGATATCGATTTCGACCGGTTGCTGTGAATCTGAGGCGTTGACCCGCAGGTATGGGATTGACTCGGCATCGTCAATCACCTGTTCCGGAACGAGGCTCGGGATTGACCCGGCGACGAAGTCACCCTCCGCACCGCCGAGGTATGTGACGTTGGTAACTACTGGTTTCTCTCTGGAAACAAACGTCCCCAACTGTGCGTTGTACGCCGTGACGTTTGGCCCAAGCGCTCCAATCTCGGCGTACGGCTGTTGTTTCTCCCCATCGCCCGTACTCGTGGCAAAGAACAGCTTCCGGACGTGGTGGTGGAGTTGTTCAGTCATCTGTTCTGTGTCCGAGAGGCTCTGGGCGTCACTCTGTGCCTTCACGTTCGGCGAGGAGTGGACGGCATTCAACAACACGACTGCCCCGAGAATAGCTGTCGCAACCAGGATGGCTGCGATCAGGACTAACTGCCCCCGCTCGCGGTGACTGTTCACCATGCGACCACCCTGACCCTGACAATCGCATAGACGTGCTCGTCACTCGACGGATTCTGGTCATCGAGGTAGATATCGTCATCGTCCTCACCGAGGGTCCCGACCTGTCGACACCGTCCGTCTTCGACCTCGTAGACCGGGTCGGTCTCCGACAGCGTGAGATACCGCGACGCGCTCACTGTGTCGACATCTGCCAGCGGCGGTCGTGGCCCGATCTGCTTGCTTTCGTACCCGCTGGCTGTGGGATACGTGATACTAATCCGGTAGGTGTACTGGCCTTTGAGTGTTTGATTCAACACCGGTCCGAACTCGGTTACGTTAGCGTCGGCTGCCGCGACCTCTGGATGAGGGTTGCCGTCAGCGTCGACACATGTCACTGCCGTCTGTAATGCACCAACGTCTTCGGCCACGGCCAGCGTATCTGTAACCTCGGCTCGGGTTTCGGAACTACCGAACTCCTGGTTGCCGGTCCACGGCGCGATATCGACTGCTTGCAGTCCCAGTACCAGCGCCGAGATGACGATAATCGCACCAATAATCCCTTCCAGAGCGTACGCTTGTCCCCGTCTGTCGTGTTCCATCGGTTGCATTGTCACCACACCCAGACTACGAGTTGGCACCCATACTCGCACGGACCGCCGGTTGTCCGCACCGTCCGTACGGTCGTGGCCGACGGTTCGTTCCCAAGTCGCTCGTCGCCGGCCTGTGCAATCGTTTTCGTCCGCGTTTGTACGGTAATATTGAGGCTGCGATACTCGTTCACCCCCGCCCGTTTTTTCAGCCCCTCCACGTAGTCGTCGTCACCGTCCAGTCCGCTCACGTTGAGCGTCCTATCACCCGCCACTGTTGCGTTATCTTCGAGCACTTCTTCGGCGACTCGGTCGGCCATCTTCTCTTTGTCTGCCGATACCGGGTCGACGAAGGGGCCGAATACCTGCGGGAACAGTGATAGCGCCGTAATAATCGCGACCAATAGCAGTACGATCCCCAAGAGGTAATCGTACGCTGTCTGTCCCCGCTGGTTCATGACTCGGGGTGACTCGCTCGTATCTTTTCAATCTTTTGACTTGCTCTGGTCACGACCGTCCGGCCGGCCGGTGTCACGAGCAGGAGCAGGGCGGTTGCCGATTCGGAACTGTTCGCGCTCGAGATCTGCTCGACGATCGTCCACGTGATCAGCGTTATCGTCGCCAGGATGACGGCGTATTTCAGCCCGGCCATCAGTTCGACACTTCTGATGTAACCCGCGATGAACGAGGAGACGACAGCCTGCAGCGTCACCGCGTGGAAGAAGACCATCGAGAGATAGCCAGTATCGATATCTGCCCCGAACTCGCCGGAGGCGCCCTCACTGCCGCCGCCAGTGCTGCCCAGGTTCGCCATCGTGTCGAGGAACTGCACGCGCAGTAGCCCCATCACCGCAAGCAACGTCAGGAAGGTCATGATGATAATGACCATCTGCATCCGCGTTCGGGCCTTCCGCTCTCGGGCGATTTCATCCTGATTCTCCGAGGCCACCGCCGCTGTCGAGAGCACGTCCTGAATCTGACTCGACGCCTCCTGTGCCTCGCTGATGAGTTTCACAGTTCTGGCGAGTCGCGGGAGGTGGTATTTGTTGTTGAACTCCCGCATAGCGTCTTTCAGACTCGTCCCGTAGTTCACCTTCGCGTGCATGGTCTCGAACTCGTCGGAGAGTTTCCCCGAGGAGGTGTCAGAGACGGTTCTGATCGACTCCAGCAGCGTCATTCCAGTGTCGTTCGCGCTCGCGAGTTTCCGCAGGTTCTCTGAGAGGTTCCCGAGAATGCCTTTCCGCGAGATGACATTCCACTCGTGGAAGACTGCGAGCGGCAACATGTTCATGTAGATCGGGAGATACATCCAGACGAACGTCCCCCAGACCGGGCTGTCCTGAATTCCGCCAACCGATGTCGGTGCGCTCCCCGACACCACCAGCCCGATCATCACGAGCGCAGTCAGCGGCGTCGTGATCAGGAGAATCATCTTCGGGTGGTCTTTGAAAAAGAGGTGTGGCGACCGGAGAATCTCCATCAGTTCGTGGGTTCCTTCACGGCGCTTGATCTGGTCGAACACCTTCTTGTCGCCGGTGTACTCTTCGACGAGTCCGGGGTTGAACACGCCAATCCCTTCTTCGACAGTGAACGCCTCGTCGGCCTCTGGGCGCAGATACCCGTCACCGAGTTCGTCCTGTGTGACCGTCGAGACGAGAATCAGAAAGGCCGCCCCAATCAGTGGAATCAGGCCATACACCGTCCCATTTAGCAGGAATCGGTCGAGTCCGCCGCCCATGAGTCCCATGATCACCAGAATAATGATCAAAAGCAGTGGGAACAGCGACAGCGTCATGTACATCTCGCCGAACAGCTCTAGCGTGTCGAGCTGTTTTTTCTGCTCCTGCTGGGCGGTCCGGAGCTGTTTGTTCTTCTGGTCTTCGAGGAAGTCGGTCATGTCACCCCCGGAGTCGACAATCGACAGCATATCGGTCAGGAACTGTGAAAGCTCATCGCTGGGCGTTTCCAGCGCTTGATTTCGTATTGCAGTCCGATAATCTGTATCGAAATACTCCGTTTCGAGAACAATCGATTGGAACTCCTTTGCCACCTCACCATACGTGTCGTCGGCCTTGGCCATCGCCCGGAGAATCTCCAGCTGGTTCATCCCCCCGACTGACAGCGCGTACATGAACGACACTGAGTCCGCGAGCAAAATGTTGATCTCACGCTCGCGCGCACCGGACCGGAAATACGGCACCGAGATCAGTGACCCGAACCCGATTGCGAACCCAATGGAACCGAATATCAGCCCGGACACGATCAAAATTGCTGGTTCACGGATGATATCCACCACCTGCGAGAGCGCGTCGGGCAACGGGACGAGTCCTTCCCAGCCGACGATCTGGAGGAAGAGATAGCCAAGCAACATGCCGAGAATCCACAGTCCAAGTCCGGCGATAAGCCCGACGGCAAGCGCACGCGAGATGAACAGTTCGACGTTGTCGGCCATCCGGGCCTGTGCGAGTTTCTTCTCGACACCGCTGACGAAGTCACTATCCTCGTTGAACAGTCGCTTGTACAGCGGATAGAATCGCCCGCCCAGCGAGCTATCCTGGCGGGCTTCCTCTGTCTGTGCTTCCTTGGTCTCGATGCTCATTCCTCCTCAGCCTCCGAGCCTGCTTTCGGGACGAACTGACCGAAGTCGAACTCCTCGCCTTCGTCGGCGTCGGCCTCGATCTCTTCGGTGTCGTTGGCACCCGACAGCGCCGCCACGAGGTCACCTGTCTCCCTATCACGGTACTGCTGAAGCAGGCGTTCGGCCTGAGAGAGGACCTCGTTCGTCTCGTCGACCAGTTCGTCGCCGGGGTCTGGCCGCGGCACGAGTTCCTCCTCGTCGGGGTCGACGTTGATTTTGACTGATTCCATCTCTCGGAGGTCCTCGAGTGACCGCGCGAGCTTATCCTGTGAGATGATTGCGAGGATAGTTTCCGGGTCGTTGATGAACGCCTGCACAGTCGCCGCCACTTCTGTGTAGGTGTTCAGCCCGTTCTGGATGAGGTACGCGAGGACTGTCTTTCGTTTGAACAGCTCCTCGTTGAGTCGTTCGTCGGACCACCCGCGGTCGAACTTGATCTCTTCGAGGGTCGAGGACGACCCCATCTGAATGTAGTTGTCCGTCTCGGCGCGCCACTCGTAGACGTCCCGGACGTTGATCTCGTCGTTCTCCGGCGAGTACTCGTTGATTTCGGTGAGCACCTTGTTTCGACGAACCTTGTGGCCGTCGACACGGGTCTGGGTCTGAATCGAGACCAGGTCCAGCGCGGTAAACAGCGTCTTCGAGACGTTAATCGGGTCCGTGGTGAACCGCTTGATAACCTCACCCACCGAGTCGGCGTGGAAGGTGGTGTAGGTGGTGTGACCGGTCGACATGACCTGGAAGGCCGTTCGACCCTCCTCACCACGAATCTCACCCATCACGATATAGTCTGGGCGCTGTCGGAGTGCGGCCTCCAGCAGGTCGAACTCGTCGACGTCGCCGGTATCGTCTTCACCGAAGGAGGGCCGGGTCACGCTTGCCACCCAGTTCCGCTGTGGCAGTTCGACCTCGCGGGTATCCTCGATAGAGACGATCTTTGCACTCGACGGAATAAACAGCGACACCGCGTTCAGGCTCGTCGTCTTCCCTGACGCCGTACCACCAGCGAAGATCAGCGATTTGTGGTTCTCGATACAGAGCCAGAGGAAGGCCATCTCGTCGAGGTTGAACGTGTTCCAGTTGATCAGGTCGACCGGGGTGAACGGCACATCTTTGAACTGACGGATGGTGTAGTTCGTCCCGTGGTCGGACACTTCCGCACCGAGGGTCAACTGGGCACGCGAGCCATCCGGGAGGGTGGCGTCGACCTGTGGCTGGCGTTTCGAGATACCTTTGCCCGACCGCTGTGCGAGTTTGACGACGAAGTCGTCCAGTTCGTCTTTGCCGTGTTTGACGTTCGTAATAATCTGCTCGTAGTCGGTGTGATAGGCGAAGACACGGCTGTTGTACCCGTCACAGGAAATATCCTCCACGTTGATGTCGTGTTTGATCGGGTCGATTCTGGAGTAGCCGATGAAGTTGCGTTTCAGAATGTAGAGTAGCTTTTCGACCTGATACTCGGAAAGTGTCTCGGGGTCGTCGGCGACAATCTCTGGTTCCGGCCGAACAGTAATCCCTTCGAGCTGTCGCTCGGCGGCCTGGATTGCTGTCTCACCGCTTCCGTTCGTTGCGGCGTCGCTCGGCTGTTCGTCTTCCCCACCAAAGACGCCCTTGAGCGAGGCCATCAGCCCGCCGTCGCCGTTGTTTGCTGCCGTGGACTGCCGTTCCTGTCTGGACCGCCCCGAGTACAGGTCGTACCGCCGGAGCAATCGTTCAGCCTCCCGCTGGATAACCTCCGCGCGGTCGGACTCACTCCCCTGTACGATCACTTCGTCTTCGGAGTATTTGATCGCAGTCTTGAGTTTCTGTGACAGGAAGTCGAGCAGTTCGTCTTCGATAGAATTGAAATGTGGCTCGATGACGTAGTACTTGATCTCGTTTTCTTTCTGCGATTTGAAGATGATAATGAACGCGTAGGGCTTGTTTACCCAGTAGCGGTCCTGCTCGATGAAGTGGGTCTTTTTCTCCATCGGCACTGCTTTCTCCATATCGTACCGGTTCGCAACGGTGACGCCGCCCTCGCGTGTCGAAAAGAACGCGTCCTCGTCAACCTCTTCGTTGACATTGATCGTGCGCTCGTCGACGAGGTCAGCCAGTGCTGACGCCTTGTCGCCGGCCGCACTCAGTCGATTCTCGGTCTGTTCGGGCTCGAAGCCGAGATACTCCTCGGGCTCGAAGGGGACCTTCTCGCCGTCCTTCCGCGGCGGCAGTCCCTCGTCGTCGTAGTAGTACTCCTGTTTGAAGTGTTCCCACGTGTACTGTCCCCTGACGACACCATGGCTTCCGGGGTCGCGGTAGTGCTCGACAATCTCGTTGAGTGTCTTTGCGCCGCTTGCCCCGGCCTGTACGTGCCGTGCTGTGTCCCGCGGGTCGAAGCCGAGATACTTGCTTCGGTCGAATCGTCCTTCGTCGTGTTCTTCTCGGCGAAAATCGCTCCACGAGTACTCCCCGACAGTAACTCCCTCGTCGAAGCGAACACCCACCCCGGAACCGCTATCGTCATCTGACCCTCCCGTTTCGTCTATTGCCATTACAGAACTCCTACTGTAAACAGACGAAAAAACTTTGCGGGAATTGCGTTCTTGTTTACGAGAATTTATATACAACAAATACTGTCTGGATAGGACCAACCTATCGGCGGTGTGAGCGGGGAAACGGCGGTTCCGTCTCGCTGTTTCTCCAAACCGTTGACTGAGCGATACCCGCCAGTATCACTCGATGAATTGCTCGATACGGTCCAGCGCCTCCTTCAGGTCCTCCATCCCCGTCGCGTAGGAGACGCGGAGGTGCCCCTCGCCGCCCTCGCCGAACACCGCACCCGGCACGACGGCAACTTTGGTCTCTTCGAGCAGCGCCTCCGCGAACTCGTGGCCGTCGTCCCACGGACAGGCCGGGAAGGCATAGAAGGCTCCTTTCGCACGGAAACAGTCCAGGCCCATCTCCTCGAACCGCGAGAGAACCAGTTTCCGGCGGCGGTTGTACTGCGTGCGCATCTCCTCGACAGCGTCGTCAGAGGACTCCAGTGCTTCGATTGCGGCGTACTGTGCGGTTGTTGGCGCCGACAGCATCGTGTACTGGTGGATGCGGTTCATCGCCGTAATTGCCTCTGTCGGGCCGAGCGCGTAGCCCAACCGCAGGCCGGTCATCGCGTACTCTTTCGAGAACCCGTTGAAGACGATGGTCCGCTCGCGCATTCCTGGAAGCGTGGCAATCGAGGTGTGCTCGTCCTCGTAGCTAAGCCCGGCATAAATCTCGTCTGAGAGCACAGTCAAATCGTGCTCGCGCGCGAACGTGGCAACCTCCTGGAGTTCGTCGCGCGTCATCGTTGCCCCGGTCGGGTTGTTGGGGTAGCAGTAGACCAGCGCCTCGGCGTCGGCCGCACCGCTTTCCTCGAGTACCTCGTAGGTGAGTTTGAAATCGTCCTCGCGGCGGGTCCGAACCGGACAGACTTCGCCGCCGGCGAAGGTCACGCCCGGCGAATAGGAGACATAACAGGGCTGTGCAACCGCAACCTTGTCACCCGGCTCGATTACGGTCCGGAAGGCAAGGTCGAGTGCCTCACTTGCGCCCGCAGTGACGAGAATCTGCTCGTCGGGGTCGTAGGAGAGGTCGTAGCTGTCGTCCATCGTCTCTCCGATCAGTTCCCGGAGTTCGCGTTTGCCCCGGTTCGCAGTGTAGGAGGTCTTGCCCTGTTCGAGGGAGGTGATTGCGGCGTCACGGGCGGCCCACGGTGCCGAGAAGTCAGGCTCACCGACCCCCAGCGAGATGATGTCGTCCATCTCCTCTGCGAGCTCGAAAAACCGACGGATGCCCGACGGAGGCACCTGTTCGACGCGGTCTGCGATTTTCATGGTGACACGGAGAGTCGGTCGTCGTCGCTGCCGTCACCGAACTCGATGCCCTGCTCTTTGTAGGTGGTCATCACGTAGTGCGTAACCGTCTGCGTGATTTCGGGAACGGGCGCGACCTTGTTGCTGATGAAATTCGACACCTCGCTCATCGAGTCGCCCTCGACTTCCATCTTGAAGTCGAAGTCGCCGCTGACGAGATGCAGCGCTTCGACGTTGGGGAACTTGGCGATTCGTTCGGCAACGTCGTCGTAACTGGTCTCGCGGTCGAGCGTGACGTTCAGTTCGACGACGGCCCGAATCGTCTCGTTTTCGAGTTTGTCGCGGTCGACAACCGCGCGGTAGCCCACGATGACACCATCGTCTTCGAGGTCTTCGATTGCGGCCTCGACCTCCGACGGGTCGCTGTCGGTCTGGCGGGCGATATCCTCGACGCTGTATCGTGCGTTCTCGCGGAGTAACTCCACGACTTCGTCGGAGAGGTCCATATCTGAAAGCACCGGAGTACGCACAAAAACGTTGCTATGGTGTGCCAGCAGTCACCACGTGCCCGGTGGATTAAGTGGTTCGCGGCCCCAGATTCAGGCATGGTTGCACTCGATTCCAAAGACGTGCTCGAACCTGGTGACGAAGCGCCGGACTTCGAACTCACGGGGACGGACGGCGAGACATACTCGCCTGCAGATTTCAGCGAGTACGACGCGCTGTTGCTTGTATTCACCTGCAATCACTGCCCCTACGCCAAGGCGAAATTCGCGGAGATGAACCAACTTGCCGAGGAATACGACGACGTTGCTGTCGTGGGTATCAACCCGAACGACGAGACCGAGTACCCAGAAGATGACTTCGAGACGATGGTCGAGCGCGTCGAGGATGGAACAATTCAGTGGGACGCCTACCTCCGCGACGACGAGCAGACTGTCGCCGCCGAGTACGGCGCAATGTGCACACCTGACCCGTTCCTGTTCGCCAACGAGGAGGGTTCCTTCCGACTGACCTACCACGGTCGCCTCGACGACGCGCCAAATCCCGACGACGACGCAGAACACCGAGAGATGACCGGCCATATCGAGAACCTGCTCGCTGGCGAGGCGGTCACTGACGAATTCCAGCCGTCTCGTGGCTGTTCCATCAAGTGGCGCGCGGGCAACGAACCCGAGTACTGGGACGCCTGAGATGTTCGACGGCGACGGCGCACTGATTGGGATGGTCCATCTCCCGCCGCTACCCGGTGCGCCCGAGTACGAGGGCTCTCGTGAAGCCATCCGTACGGCCGCCCGCAAAGACGCTCGCACGCTCGCAGACAGTGGCTTCGACGCCGTCCTCGTCGAGAACTTCGGCGACGCGCCGTTCTACCCTGACTCGGTCCCGCGACACACCGTCGCGGAGATGACCGCTGTTGTCGAGGACGTTACGAGGGCGGTCGATTTGCCTGTCGGTGTCAACGTCTTGCGCAACGACGCCGCGGCGGCCGTCTCGACTGCTGGGGCCACTGGTGCAGATTTTGTCCGGGTCAATGTCCATACGGGCGTTCGTGCGACCGACCAGGGCTGGCTCGAAGGACAGGCCCACGAGACGATGCGCCTGCGCGACCGCCTCGAGACCGATGTCTCTGTTTTCGTCGATATCGACGTGAAACACTCCGCAAGCCCCGTCGACCGCGACCTGGGCGCACTTGTCCGGGAGACCATCGACCGCGGACTCGCCGATGGGCTGATCGTTTCTGGCCCGGAGACTGGCTCAGCAACCGATTCTGGGCTGCTCAGCCGTGTCCTCGCTGCTCGTGATGACTGCGCACCCGACGTTCCGGTGCTGGTCGGCAGTGGTGTCCGTCCGGACAACGCCGCGGCGCTACTGGGACCTGCTGACGGCGCAATTGTCGGCACGGCACTCAAAAAGAACGGAGAGACGACGAATCGGGTCGACGCCGAGCGGGCGGCGCAGCTAGTCGAAGCGGTTCAGAGCTGATCGAGCCAGTCTTCGGCGGCTGACTCGCTGGTCTCTGCAATCTCTGCGAGTTCTTTGGGACCGTACTCGGCCAGCTCAGCGCGTGATTCGATTCCAGCCTCGAGTAGTCGCTCAGCGTAGGTCGGACCGATACCGTCGATGTCTTCGAGACTGTTTTCCTCTGCTGTCTCGCTTTCGTCCTCACCGACGGATTCGACTTCGATGCTCGCGGCAGCCTCGTCTTGCATCTCGTCGACGCTGGCTTCGGCCTCGTCTTTCGAGACGTCGTGGAACCAGTCACAGACCTGCGGCCAGACTTCGGCGTGGGTCGACCCAGACACAGACATCCCGATGTGGCCGGTCGGATATTCGATGGTCGTAATCTCGTCGTCGGGTGTACCGACAACGTCGTTGAACGGTTTGGAGGCCTGTGGTGGGATGAGGTGGTCGTACTCGCCCATGATTTGGAGGATGGGTACCTGAATCTCGTTCACGTCGACGTGCTCGCCGTTGAGCTCCATCTCGTTTTTGTAGAGGCTGTTGTTCTGGTAGATGTCCTGCAGGAATTCGACGTAGGCGTCGCCTGCGAGGTCAATCCCCTCGTCGAGCCAGCGTTCCATCCGGGCGAAGTTCTCGACGAACTCGTCGCTTTCGAGGTTCTCGAACAGCGTGACGTACTTCCGGACGTAGTTGTCGACCGGGTCGGTCATCTTGAAGCCGTCGTCGAGCATCGTCGAGGGGACGTTGCCGTAGGTGTCGACGACCGCTTCGGGGTTGTAGTATTCCTCGCTGCCCCAGCGTTCGAGCACGCCGCCGGTGTCGTCGAAGTAGAGTCCGGCAGCCATCAGCGCGAGCGCGTTGACTTTCTCGGGATACAGGGAGGTGTAGATGGCGCTGAAGGTGCCGCCCATACAGTAACCGAGGATGTTGATTTTGTCCTGGCCGGAGCGCTCGCTGACCTCGTCGACACAGTTGTCGACGTAGCGGTTGATGTAATCGTGCAGCCCGAGGTGCTGGTCGAGCCGCGATGGCTCGTTCCAGTCGATCATGTAGACGTCGTGACCGTCTTCGAGCAGGCGGCGGATGACGCTGCGGTCTGGCTGGAGGTCCAGAATGAACGGCTTGTTAATCAGCGCATAGACGACGAGAATTGGGACCTTATTCTGCTCGTCTTCGGGAACGTCGATGCCCGCTTCTTCTGGCTGGTAGTGTAGCAGTTCGAGCTTGTTCTCCGTGTAGACGACTTCCGAGGGAGTCATCCCGACGTCGATATTCTGAATTGTCTCGGCCTGCTCGGGAAGCTTCTTTGCGTTTTTTGTTGCGTCGGCGATGGCGTCGAGCGTGTTCGTGTGCGCATCGAGTGCCGCGCTGAATGGATTGTACGACATGGTTACTCCTCGAGTGCGTCGAGAATCTGGTCGAGCTTCTGTTCGACGGTGTGCTGGCGGCGTTCGAGTTCGATCAGGCGCTCGCCTACTTCTTGGACGTCCTCGTTGGTCGCAATGCCCATCGTGGCGAGTTGGTCCTCGGTCATCTCGGTCATCTCTTCTTGCATCTCCATGACCTGCTCCACCAGCTGGCCGTTTGCGTGGGCGAAGGCTGTTGTCGAGAGCACTTCCGAGAAGGCTTCGTTAGCCGAGCGCAGCCAGATGTCACGGAACTCCTGCGGTGCGACGTCGTCTCCCTGTGCGGCATCGGTGGTCCGCTCGAACATTTCCTCGGCAGCACTCATCCAGACTTCGTAGGCACCGGCCATCCCCTCCATTCCGTCACCCATGACTTCGTCATCCGGCACCGAATCCTCGAACGACCCCATCCACGACTCCATCATCGCGCTCTGTGCTTCGAGGTTCTTCTCGAACGACTCTGCGACCGCTTCGTTCATCTGTCCGAATAGGTCTCCCCATTCCTGTTGCTGATTGCTCATACCAACCAGTACGCACGGAGAATATATAAAGGCCCGGCTATCTCCGGCCAGAACCGTCTCGCGTGTTCGGCTACCGCCCTCTGTCGTCTTTTGGCAGTTGCTGGTGGTTAGATTCATACCAGTGCTGCGGTGTGGGACTTGCCGCTACACTGCTGAAAAAGAACCCTCGATTCAGTTCTGCATGTCGCTGACCTGCTGCTGGACGTTCTCGAGCTGGCCCTGAAGCTCTTCGAGCTGTTCTGTGACGCCTTCGGCAGCCTCGACGGACTGCGATTCGAGGTCTTCGTGGGCGTCGATGACCATTTCGAGTTGGTCGTCGAGGGCGTCTAGGTAGTCGGCGACGAATTCGTCGTAGGTCTGGCTACCGTCTTCGATACCGGAGGCGATGCTCTCGAAGGCTTCTTCGTGGTTATCGAGGAGCATGTCGAACTGCTCGTCGACAGTCGAGCGGACCTCTGCGGTGGCGTCTTCCGCGCCCGGAATGTTCGTCTCGACAGTTTCGAGTGTGTTGAGCAGCGCCTCGCGCTGGAGTTCGACGACTCGTCGCTGGGCGTCTTCCTGCCCGTCGAGTCCGTCAACCATCGCCTGGTTGAAATCTTTCTGGAATTCGATGCCCTGTTCGAGGGCTTCCTGACTCTGTTTGATTGTCTGTCGCTGCAACTCGAATGTCGCCGTGATTGGTGACGTGTAATCTACCATTGGTATTATTCGTCGTCGCGGTTTCGTTTGACAGGAACGACAACAGCCTGCACGATGTCGCCTTCCTCGATGTCCAGCGTCTCGCGCTCGGCGTCGGGAATACTGATCCGGCCGCCACTCTGGACACGTGTTTTGAACGTGGCCGTCTGACTCATCGCACCAAGCTGGTTCATATCCATCCCCCCGGACATACCGGCTCCGAGCATCTGTTTCATCAGCTCCTGCTGTTTCTCGACGGCCTGCTCGCCCGTCTCTGTGAACAACTTCATCATATTTGGCGGCCACGACGGGCCATCGCTGTCGTCTGCCATCTGTAATAAAGAGGTAGCTCTTGCCTGTACATAAAGGTTGTGCGTTCTGCCACGTTGGACCATCATACGGCATTTAATGTCGCTCAGGCCGCCACAGCTCCCCCTCTTTCCGAAACTTCGGCCCGCCACGCAGGAGTAGTGGCGTTTGCAAAAACGATAATCTATCCTCAGTATTTATTACCCGTTACCACATAGCGGTAAGAGATGAGTACTGACTGGTACGGTAATCCATTTCTTGACAAATGGGCCGAGACATCCACCCAGATGGTGGAAAATGCTATCGCTGCCAACCGGGCCGCCGTCGAGGCCTGGAGTGTCCCCGCAGACGACACTGGCACAGAGACCCCGCCGCTCGACCGCATCGAACCGGCCGGTGACCTGCCCGAGTGGCACGCCGAAATGAGTGCTGAAGACCCGACAGAGGTCTCCGTCGGCGACTCGTTCACGTTCACGAAAACGATCAGCGACGGCGACGTGAAGAGTTTCGCCGCTGCCAGCGGTGACACGAATCCGCTCCATCTCGACGAGGAATACGGGTCGAAGACCCGGTTCAAGGGCCGCATTGCTCACGGTACGTTGGTTGGGGGTCTGATCAGTGCCGCGCTCGCGCGAGTGCCCGGACTGGTCATCTACCTCTCGCAGGATCTCGAGTTCCTCGGTCCCGTTCGCATCGACGACCGCGTCTCCGCGAAATGTGAAATCGTCGAGGATCTGGGCGACGACCAGTATCGGCTCCGGACGCGGGTCCTCAACGGCGAGGATGTCGCTATCGACGGTGAGGCCGTCATCCTCATCGACGACGAACCCGACGAGTAAGCATCTGCTGCGGCCGTAGTTAGCACACGACCAGTCAGCGTCACCGTTCGCAGTTCGATTTCTGTCTGTGAAGTAGACTGTCTGGGAGAGGGACTCCTTTAGGGACGGCTCTCGTGAGTATGACGTATGGATAGTCGGATCACAGAACACGCACAGACACTGGTCGACTGGAGTGCCCGTATCGAAGACGGCGACGACGTAGTTGTCTCCGTCGGCGAGGGGGCACACGAACTCGGCGTCGCTGTTGCTGAACAACTCGGCGAGCGTGGGGCCAACATGGTCGTCACCTACGACTCCGAGGAGATGGACCGGGCCTACCAGCGGGCCAGCGACGGGAGTTTCGAGACTGACCCCGAGTTCGAGCACGTGCTGTATGCTGAAGCTGACAGCGTCCTCTCGCTGCGCGGGACGCGTAACACGACCGCGGGGGCAGACATCCCCGAGGAAACCCAGACTGCATTCGCGCAGGCCCGCGAAGGAATCCGCGAGGCCCGCCTCGACACCGACTGGGTCTCGACAGTCCACCCGACACGCGCGCTCGCCCAGCAAGCGGGGATGAGTTACGAAGCCTATCAAGACTTCGTCTACGACGCGATCCTCCGCGACTGGGAGGCACTTGCCGAGGAGATGGCCCAACTCAAAGACCTGCTCGACGCGGGGAGCGAGGTCCGCATCCGCAAAGGCGACGGGACGGATCTGACGATGTCCATCGCGGACCGAACCGCGGTCAACAGCGCCGCAAGTGTCGCCTACGACTCGCACAACCTCCCCAGCGGCGAGGTCTTTACCGCCCCTGCCGAAACCGAGGGCGAGGTGTGTTTCGACGTGCCGATGACCATTCGCGGGACTCGCGTCGAGAACGCTCGGCTCACCTTCGAGGACGGCGCCGTGGTCGATATCGAGGCCGACGCTGGGGAAGATGTGCTCAGAACTATCGTCGAGACTGACGCGGGTTCGGACAGACTGGGCGAACTCGGCATTGGGATGAACCGGGGCATCGACCGGGTGACGGACCAGATCCTCTTCGACGAGAAGCTGGGCGGGACAATTCACCTCGCGCTCGGCCGCGCCTACAGGGCCTGTCTACCAGATGGCGAGGACGGCAACCAGAGCGCAGTCCACGTCGACCTCATCACGAATATGCAAACCGAAGGGACAGTGCTCGAAATCGACGGCGAGGGTATCCAGCGCGACGGCCACTTCCGCTGGGAGGCTGGCTTCGCTGACTGATTGGTCAGTCAACTAGTAGTTCTGTTCGCTGAATCGCCGGAAATCGGGCGTGTGAGTCTCTCACGAACCGTACAAGCTTTTTTCACCACCCGGCTCCTGATACTGGGTATGAGTGGTGTCGACTGGAAAGACGACGATCCGTTCGAACAACAACGGGAGAACATCGAGAACCCGATGAAACGGCTCTTTTTCGTCTACGGGGCCGACTACAAGGGCTCGGTGATCGTTGGGATCGTCTCAAGCCTCTTTGCCCGTCTCCTCGATTTGGTCCCGCCTATCCTGCTTGGATTCGCCCTCGACGCGATCATCCGACAGGACAAGAGTTTCGCCGCCATCTGGTTCGTCCCGGACCGGTTCATTCCGGCCGACCCGCAGGGACAACTACTGTTAACCGTACTGTTGATCGGTGGTGCCTTCGGTCTCGGCGCGCTCTTTCACTGGGTCCGCAACTGGGGATTCAACAACTTTGCACAGAATATTCAACACGACGTCCGGACAGACACGTACGACAATATGCAGCGGCTGAATATGGATTTCTTCGCAGACAAGCAGACTGGCGAGATGATGTCGATTCTCTCGAACGACGTCAACCGCCTCGAACGCTTCCTCAACGACGGGATGAACTCCATGTTCCGCCTGAGTGTGATGGTAGTTGGCATCGCTGCTATCCTGTTTTACTACAACTGGCAACTCGCGCTGGTTGCGCTGCTTCCGGTGCCGCTGATCGGGCTGTTCACCTACTACTTCATCCAGATCATCCAGCCCAAATACGCCGAGGTACGCTCGACGGTCGGTCGGACGAACTCACGACTCGAAAACAACCTTGGCGGCATCAAGGTCATCAAGTCCTCGAACACCGAAGAGTACGAGTCTGATCGGGTCAACGAAGTCAGTCAGGATTACTTCGACGCCAACTGGGACGCCATTGGCACGCGAATCAAGTTCTTCCCCGGTCTGCGTGTGCTCGCTGGTATTGGCTTCGTCGCCACCTTCCTCGCCGGTGGACTGTGGGTTCTCTCCGCAGAGGGAGAAGCCCCGTGGATTTTCACCGAACCGCTCTCGACCGGTGAGTTCGTCACCTTTATGCTGCTCACCCAGCGGTTCATCTGGCCGATGGCGCAGTTCGGCCAGATTATCAATATGTACCAGCGTGCGCGGGCTTCCTCCGAACGCATCTTCGGGTTGATGGACGAGCCATCTCGCATCGCCGAAGACCCTGCGGCAGAGGACCTCGTGGTCGGTGGTGGCCGCGTCGAGTACGAGAACGTTGACTTCGGCTACGACGACGAGCAGATTCTCGACGACATCACCTTCGAGGCCGACAGCGGCGAGACGATTGCGCTCGTCGGGCCGACCGGTGCCGGGAAGTCGACGGTGCTCAAACTCCTGCTCCGGATGTACGATGTCGACGACGGCGCGATTCGTATCGACGACCAGGACCTCCGGAACGTTCGGATGTCGAGTGTCCGACGCGCCATCGGCTACGTTGGCCAGGAGTCGTACCTGTTCTACGGCACGGTCGAGGAGAACATCGCCTACGGCTCCTTCGAGGCTGACCGCGACGAGGTCGTCGAGGCCGCGAAGATGGCAGAAGCCCACGACTTCATCGAGAACCTCCCCGACGGCTACGAGACCGAGGTTGGCGAGCGCGGCGTGAAACTCTCTGGTGGGCAGCGCCAGCGCGTCGCTATCGCCCGAGCCATCCTCAAAGACCCCGAGATTCTGGTGCTGGACGAGGCGACGAGTGACGTGGACACGGAGACGGAGATGTTGATCCAGCGCTCGCTAGACAACCTCAGCGAGAACCGGACCACCTTCGCCATCGCGCACCGACTCTCGACGATCAAGGACGCAGACCAGATTCTCGTCCTCGAAGACGGCAAGATTGTCGAGCGCGGCACCCACGACGACCTGCTCGACGACGACGGGCTCTACGCCCACCTCTGGGGCGTTCAGGCCGGCGAAATCGACCAACTTCCTGAAGAGTTCATCGAGCGGGCCTCGAAGCGACAGGCTCGTACGCAGGTCAACGACGACGACTAATCGAACGAGACTGTTTTCAGCGAGGCTCTCTCTACAGGACGATAATGCTCGTCTCTGTTTCCGACACCCACCGACGCGACGACCCGGGCCTGCCGGCACACCTGCGCTCCGTGATTGACGACGCCGATGTTCTCACCCACACTGGCGATTTCACGACCGAAGCGGTGCTCGACGCCTTCGCCGAACGTGCGGACTCATTCGTGGCTGTCCCCGGCAACCGCGACAGTCCGGCGGTGGAGAATCGACTGCCTGCCACGACAACGACCGAGTGGGCTGGCTATCGATTGCTTCTCGCTCACGGCCACGAACACGACGAAACGCAGTTATCGCTGTTGGCTCGGCAGGAAGACGCCGACGTAATCATCACGGGTCACACGCACCGTCCGGTCATCGATACGATTGGCGAGCGCCTCCACATCAATCCCGGCAGCTACGCCGACCCACGGCGGTATCGGCCCGCCTACGCGGCTGCTGAGCAGACCGCCGACGGGCTTCGAGTCGAGCTGCGCGAGCCCGACGGCGAGGCCTTCGAGAGCAAGAGTCTGTGAACAACCCCGCCTAACTCTCAGTTAGAGCCAGTCGCCCGGAACGAAAAGCACTGTCCCGGAGAGGTCGTCAGTGTACGCTTCGATTCGTCGGACAGCAGTTGCAATTTTGCCTGGCGACGCGGCGGTATCGCACGCTAATACCCCAGGGTGTGTGCCGACCGCTAGCTCGGGATTCGCTCCGCGGAAGTCGGTATCTTCGCTCAGAATGGTGCGGTTCGTCTCGCGGGCAAACTCCAGGAGGACGGTATCTTCGGACCCGAGTTCGACTTCATCACCGACGACCGCAACATTGTGGCCCTCGCCACGCAGTGCCGAAATTACCGCTGGCGGTACGTGCTCGTCCGTCAGCAGTCTCATGGTTCGGGTTCGGAACGCGCTTCTGTATCGAGGTCTTCGGGACCGCGAACCGTCTCGACTTCCTCGGGAACTGACCGACGCGCTGCCTGCACCCTGCGCATCTCGACAGGGTTGTCGTAATAGTAGGTGAGTGCGCGGTGTACGTCGGCGATATCGAGGTCGTAATCTGCCGCGACCTGCTCCGGCGACTCGCCAGCCTCGATGACGCGCTTGGCGACGTGGTGGACGCCGATACGGCGGCCGTCGATACGTGGTGCACCACCCAGCACACCGTCAGTCGAGACGATTTCACTCATTGGTCGGTGATATGTGACAGCTACAGATAAGAATGCTGCTGGATTGTCCCTGTACGCCCCCCGCGGTGAATAGGAAGAAACTTAACGCCGGACGGCTTCAGCAACGATTGCGAGCGCGGGTGGTCTAGTCTGGCATGACAAGGGCCTTCCAAGCCCTTAACCCGGATTCAAATTCCGGTCCGCGCATCCACTATTCTTCCTCGATGGCTTTTTTGACGACTTCGCTGACGCTGTCGACCAACTGGTCCACAGTGTCGCTTTCGGCGTAAATCCGGACGTACGGCTCCGTCCCGCTCGGTCGCACGAGCGTCCACTCCCCGTCAGCGAGTTCCAGTCGCACACCGTGGTCGGTATCGACGCCTGCGTCGGGGAACGTCTCTGGCAGTCGCTCGCGGAGTGTCTCCATGACCCCACCCTTCGCCTCGTCGGGACACTCGATACTTACCTTTCGGTAGGGTCGTTCGCTGACTGGTTCACGCAGCGCTGGCAATCCGTCTGCGGCGACGAGTCTCGTGAACACCGCTGCCGAGGCGACGGCGTCGATCCAGCCGCCTAACCCGGGATGAATGTGTTTCCACGGCTCTGCCGCGAAGACGATTCGAGTCTCGGGGCCGCCCGCCTGTTGGGCCGCTGCGATTCCTTCGTGGAGCGCACCGAGTCGGACGCGCTCGACACGGCCGCCCGCCGCGTCGACGCGCTCGTCGATTCGCCCGGAGGCGTTCGGTGTTGTGACGACAACTGGGTCGGCGGCGGTGCTGGCCTCGACGTACCGCTCGGCGATGATTGCGAGAATCGTATCTTCGTGGACAACCTCGCCGTCGCCGTCGACGATGACGATTCGGTCGGCGTCGCCGTCGTGGCCGATGCCCAGTTTCGCTGGCCCGGTGGCGACGAACCGACGCAGGTCAGTCAGCGATTCGGCAGTTGGCTTGCTCTCTCGTGCGGTGAACTGCCCGTCGATGTTCGCGTTCAGTGCCTGTACGTCCCCGCCCAACGTCGTCAGTATCTGTGGGGTCGCCAGCCCGGCCATCCCCGACCCGCAGTCGACGGCGACGGTCAGTCCGTCCAACTCCGCGCCAATCCCGCGGGAATACGTTGCCACGCGTTCGCGGTACGCTTCGAGTGGGTCAAGACGCTCGACGTCTCCCCACTCCATCGCACCGGCCTGTGGAGGCCCCTCCTCGACCAGCTGGGTGATTTCCGCTTCGGCCGTACTGTCGTACTCGCTCCCGTCGGCGAACAGTTTGATGCCGTTGTCCGCGGGCGGGTTGTGACTGGCCGTAATCATCATTCCGTGCCGACCCTCCGAGGCACAGGCCAGCGCCGGCGTTGGCAACTGCCCCGCCCGCCTGACCGGACTGCCGCCGCTGGTGAGCCCCGCCTCGGCGGCGCTGGCGAGTGTCTGCCCCGTCTCTCGCCCGTCACGTGCGATGACGACCATCTCGCCGTCCAGTCGCGCGGCGACCGCTCGGCCGACCGTCAGCGCCAGCGAGGGCGTCACCTCCGTGACCGGCCCGCGAATCCCTGCTGTCCCGAACAAGTCCATATGCCTCCTACCGGTGGCTCCTATATGAGCCCCGGGGATTTATCGGGCGGTTCAGACGCCCCAGAACACGAGTAGCCCGACAGTTGTCACGACTGCGAGCAACAACTGCAGGGGCGCGCCGACGCGCAGGAAGTCGGTGAACTTGTAGCCACCGGGGCCGTAGACCATCAGATTCGTCTGGTAGCCAATTGGGGTTAACATCGCTGTCGACGCGCCGAAGGTGACCGCGAGCACGAACGTGAATGGGTCGGCACCGATCTCTGTGGCCGCCTCGACTGCTACGGGGATCATCAACACGACACTTGCGTTGTTGCTGATCAGGTTCGTGATCAGCGCGGTAAAGAGATAGAACAGGCCAAGCACCAGCGCTGGCGAGAGCCCTGCCGTGACGAGGAGAATGACAGCGGCGAGCCACTCCGCAGCGCCGGTCCGTTCCATCGCGACACCGAGTGGAATCAGCCCTGCCAGCAGGAAAATCACACTCCAGTCGACGGACTGGTACACTTCCTCGGGCTTGACACAACCTGTTGCGACCATTGCAACGATGCCGCCGAGTGAACTCACCACAATCGGGAGAACCTCGAACGCAGCGAGGCCGACAACTGCCCCAACAATCCCGAGCGCAACTGGAATTCGCTCCGAGCGAAAGTCAGGCAGCGTGAGTGACTGCGCCACGATGAAATCTCGGTCGTTGGCAAAGCGCTTAACTGTCGTCTCTGAGGCCTGAACGAGCAGCGTATCCCCCGGCCGAAGTTTGCGCTCGTCCATCCGTGCGTGGATCACGTCGCCGCCCCGGCGAATGGCCAGCACCGTGGCGTCGTAGCGGTCTCTGAAACTGAGTGTTTCGAGTGTCTTGCCCAGAATTGAGGCTCCCGGGGCGACGACAATCTCGACGAGTTCCTGGTTTGTCGAGGGCTCAAGCTCTTCGGCGGTCGCGTCAAGGGTATCCTCTGACACCGGGGCGTCCGGTGCCAGTTCGAGACCCTCTGTTTCGAGGAAAGTCATCACGCTCTGCTGGTCGGTCCGCAAGACGAGAATGTCGCCGGGTCGGATTTCCTTGCGCGCCAGTGGCTCGGTGTACACTCGCTCGTCTCGTATTACCTGGATTACGTCTCCTTCCACGTTCAGCTGGGCGACACTCTGGGCGACTGTCAGTCCGACGAGGTCTGAGTTTTCGGTGACGACAACCTCCGTCAGATACTCTGCCATCCCGAACTCGTCGATGAGTTTGTCGCCCGTTTTGATCCGCTCGGGAATCAACAGCGGGCCGACGGTGCCCAGATAGACAACGCCGGTCAGCAATACCAGTGCGCCCAGTTGCGTGAACTCGAACATCGAGAACGGCTGGCCGATCAACCGCGCGGACACATCTGAGGCGAGAATGTTCGTCGAGGTGCCGATCAGCGTCAACATCCCGCCCAACATCGCGGTATACGAGATCGGAATCAACAGCTTCGACGGCGAAATTCCGGTCCGCTCGGAGAGCGTGCTGACCATCGGAATCATCACCGCGACCACCGGCGTGTTGTTGATAAAGCCGGCCGTTCCGCCGGAGAGTCCGAGCACTGCGAGCAACTGCTTGTACTGGCTCGACCCGTAGCGCTCGGCGATGGCGTCGCCGATCATGTTGATCAGGCCGGTCCGGCGGATACCTTCGCTGATGACGAACATCGCCAGCACTGTCAGCGTCGCCGAACTCGCAAAGCCACCAACACCGGTTTCGGCGCCGACGCCGGTCCACGGTTCCAGTACGATCAGGCTCACCAGCACCGCGAGCGCGACGATATCGATTGGCAGTGGTTCGAGAACGAACAGCACCAGCGCTACCGCGACAATGGCGAAGACGAGCAGAATCTCAGCTGTCAGTGGCGGGACGCTACCAGCCTGCGAGAGCACGACCGGGCCCATCTACTGCCACACACTCACAGCAAGACAAAAAGCCACGCGGTTAGCTGGTCACTCCGAGAGAATCGACCGCGAGCCGTACCGAAAGGAGCCAATTTCTTCACTACCGGTCGGTGACCCGTTGCGGTCGGTCGTGGACTCTCTGCCTGTGACGCTGTGGGCGTACTCCACGACAGGTTTCGGTCGTTGCCCGTCGTCGGCGCGATACGCCTCGACAATCTCCCGGAGGTGTGATTCGAGTGACACCCCCCGCTCGTCGGCCTCGGACTGCAACGCCGCTGTTGTCTCTGCCGGCAGACGAAGCGTAATCTCGTTCATACACTCACGAACAACCCGGGGATACAAGAACTCACGTCAGTCGGCTGGCTGACTTCTGTCTGACAGTTACAGTTCACCGAGTTCGTAGTCGTCGATGTCGACGCCATCTTCGGTCACTTCTGCGACGAACACGCCGTTCCCGGAGCCAGTGTCACGCTCCGCGGCGGCTTCGATGGCGGCGGCGGCCGTCGACCGCGCTTCGTCCATCGAGAGGTCTGGCTCGTAGCGGTCTTCGAGCGTCCCGTAGGCGACGGTCAGGCCCGAGCCTGTAACGGTGTAATCGTCCTGCATGACACCGCCGGCGGGGTCGATACTGTAGACGTGGCTGCCATCCTCGTCGACACCACCGAGGATGGGATTGATGGCGAGGAATGGGCCGCCGCGGGCGAAGTTGCCTGCAAGCGTCGCGAGCGCCTGAATACTCATCTGCTTGTCTCGCCGTGTCTCGTAGAGCTTTGATTCTGCACGAAGCGTTCGGATAAACGACTGAGCACCGCCGACAGAACCGACGAGCGTGAGCGCCGCAGTCGGGTGAATCTGCTCGACCTTCTGGACGTTTTTGTTCGAGACAAACCGACCGCCGAGACTCGCTCGCTGGTCGGTGGCGACCACGACGCCGTTGTCGGTAGCGATGCCGATGGTCGTCGTCCCGGTCTTGTTGACGGCTTCGTCGTCGTTGTCAGCCGCAGGAAGCGAGCCAAGTTCTGGCTCTGTCGGGTTGGTGTTGAACCGGTCGGTGTGCTGTCCGATTGAAAACTGTGAGTCGGCGTTGTGTTCCATTACCTACGGCTACCGCGTGGTCACGTAAGAAACTATTTGTTCTGAAAACTGCTTAGTTCGCTGTCGCCTGCTCGTAGCGCTGTTTCAGCCCAGTCACCAGTCGGTCGACTGGCGGTCGAAAGCCAAGCCGCTCGGTCAGCATCGCGACCGGCAACAGCAGGATGCCGGCCAGCAGCGTGAATTGGTACAGGACCAGTAGCGCGAATCTGTGGAGTCGTTCCATTTTCCGTATCTCTCTGGGGACGACGTACACATATAAGTCTTCGGGGCGAGGCTACTGGCATAATTCGACTGCAGTCTGGTGGTTTTACGACTTCACCTGAACACACCCTATGGACTCGGTCACTGGCTGGAGTGTCACGTAATCGAACCATACCACAGTGTCGACATCGTCATAACTTATGCGGATTATTGCAATCCGGTGCGCCGTGATCTGTGACGCCCGGGGGAAATCAAAAAAGACGAGTAGGGTGGGCGTCACAGTATGTGTATGAACTACCGTGTCTGGCTGGAAGCCGCTTGGTTGGTCCACGATGTAGACAACGTTGACGACGCGATCGGTGTGGCAGTCAGCGAAGCAGGGAAACGATTGAACGAAAAAGACATGGACTACGTCGAAGTCGAGGTGGGGCTGACGGACTGTCCGGCCTGTGGGGAGCCGTTTGACTCGGCTTTCATCGCCGCCGACACCTCGCTCGTTGGTCTCCAACTGGAAATGAAGGTGTTCAACGCCGAGAGCACAGAACACGCCCAGCGAATCGCAAAAAGCGACATCGGCGGCGCGCTCCGAGATGTCCCGCTGAAAGTCGTCGCTACCGAGGAATTCGCGGACGACGAAGCCGAAGCAAGCAGCTAACGTCGCGGCGCTGCCGGTGCTTTTTTATATTACTACTGGTTATTGTCGAGTATGGACTTACCGACGTCGGAAGACCTTCGAGAGCGGCGAAATGAGCTGGGCTTGACCCAGAGTGACCTCGCCGAGCGAGCGGATGTCTCACAGCCACTGATCGCTCGGATCGAGGGTGGTGATGTCGACCCGCGGCTCTCGACACTTCGCCGGATTGTCAACGCGTTGCAGGAGGCCGAGGGTGGGCTATTGCACGCCCGCGAACTGATGCACTCGCCGGTCGTCAGCGTCGAACCAGACGAGAGCGTTCGCGAGACGACCGAACTGATGGACACGAAAGGCTACTCACAACTCCCAGTCATTCGCGACGGCGCGCCGCTGGGGCTGATCAGCATGTCCAGTATTCGCCAGCAGGCCGACGAAAACGTCGGCGACCTGCCCGTTGCTGACGTGATGAGCGAATCCACCACAACGGTCGAACCCGCCGAAACCATCGCCGATATCGAGAGTTCGCTCGACCACAACGACGCCGTGCTGGTCAAAGAGGACTCAGAGATTGTCGGGATTATTACGGAAGCAGATATCGCTCGCAAGAAATCCGAAGCCAACTCCCCGGAGTAACTCACTCCATCGACGGCAGCGTAAATTCGTGTTCCTGGACCCCGCCGTCGGCGCTCCGACCAAGTGCGGCGATTCGGTCTGGTGTCTCGACAAGAATGGCCTCACCGCCGTCGCCTCGGCGGTTGTTTCTGATGACGTTTTGGCAGATGACGCTGCCCCGACGAACCGGACTGTCCTGGCGCGTGTGGCCAACAATCTGTGCCGGTGCGTCCTCGGGCATGAACTCGAAGTCGAGCCACGCGATTCCAGCCTCGGGGCCCCGGCCAGTCTGGCCGTCGACGCCAAATACCGCTGGATACTCGACGACGAGTTGTTCCTGCCTGTCGACTTCCTCTGGGTCGCCGATGACCGATTCGAGTGTTGACGCCCCGGCCGCAAACTCGTCGTTGATTGCACTGGCCTCGTAGGGGGTCGGTCGCCCTGCGTGGGCGTACGTGACGTTGTATCCTTCGTAGGCAGCAGTTACGTGTCCCTCCTGAATCGACCGGATGAACTGCTTGCGCTGTTGGTCGCTTCGCGTCACCGAGTACCAGTCTCTCCACTCGAAGAAATCCGGCGTGAGAATACCCATCTCGTGGTTCCCAAGGAGGACGCGGACGTGGCCCGGTGGTGCTTGTTCGGCGAGGCGTTCGACCATCTCGACGACTCTGTCACTATGTGCACCTCTGTCGATCAGGTCGCCGTTGACGACCAGCACGTACTGGTCGCCGCCGGCCCAGTCGAGTGAGCGAAGGCGGCCGGGTTCGACGATCGGGTCGTACTCGGGATGGTCTGAGAGCGTCAGCAACGCGCTCCGTGCTCCCTCGATGAACCCGTGGATATCGCTAATGCTGACGATTGTCGGATTTGCTGCTGGCAACGCCGAGACAGTATCCCGGATTGCCCCCTCAACCGGCGCTCTGTCGTGGTCGTGCAACACGGTCCTCTGACTCTTCGGCTATCGATTTGTGACCGGCGCACATAAATTCCGCTATTGGCTCAAAAATACGCTCTACTGTTGTAATTCAGGTCACTATTCGCTTTCCGCCGTTCCATTGTTATCGTCTTCGCTCGCGGTCGCTTTGCTGTCTTCCTCCTCGTCGTTGCGTTCGGTGTCACGCGCGTCTTCACCCGTAGCCTCGTCGCTGGTCTTTTCGTCATCTTCGCCGTCAGTCTGTTCGTCGTCCTCGTCGCTGGTCTCTTCCTCCGCTCCGGTCTCACCGGGGGCGACGCCCCACTCTTCAGCAGACTCCTCCTCTGCAGAGTCAGCCGCAGCGTCGTCGACAGACTCGTCTTCGCTATCTGCTTGGGCTGTGTCGTCGCTGCTCGCCCCAGAACCATCCTCGTCAGCGTCGTCGTCGGCTGTCGGTTCCTCGCCCGAACTACTACCCGACTCTTCGGTTGTCTCGGCCACCGCGCTCTCCTCGTCTGCGTCTCCACGAAATGCCTCGATTCGCGGTGTGCGCTCGATTCCCGCGAACACGACGAGCACATCGAGCGAGTCTGCCCCCGACATGGGGAGGTCGCCGCTCCGCAAGCGTTCGATCCCGACACGGTCGGCGAGCCACTCTCGCCCTCTGGAAATGGCGTCGCCGCGCAGCCACTCTGGCGGGCCACGAAAGGCGACCAGCCCGTGCGTGGCCGCGTCTCGTGGACACTCGAAGGTGAGCGTGCCGCGTGTGGCCCACCCGAGCGTCCGCTGAATCGCGACGCCGCGCTCGAAATCCTCCGTATCATCGCCCAGCAAACTTCGTTTCAGCCCGTCGAGCAGCGACGAACTCGCGCCACGCCAGGCAGCCAGCGAACGACTCGCGTACCCAACCGTGACCAGCCCACCACCGTCGAGCGTCGCGAGCACGTCTCGTGCGTCGATGACCTGCTCGCCAACCGTCTCTCTCCCTTCCTGACCGACCGTGAGGAGTTCGCCAACGCGCTCGGTCAGGGCCGCGTTGAGGCGGCCGCTGTGGGTGCGTATCGACCGACTACCCCACAGCCACGCCTCGTTGTCGAAGACAATCTGTGCGGTCGCGGCCTCGTTCAGGTCGGTCAACGCCTGGGCTGTGTTGGCCCGCTGTTGGTCCTCAGTCTCCCCGGCCGGGAGCACCGAGATGGTGTAGACTGGCTGTTCGTAAACGTTCGCCAGTCCTGCGACCAGTGCCGGCGTGACTGCCGAGGCTGTCCCACCCGCCAATCCAGCCGCGACTACGATTGCGTCGACAGTCGTCGGAATCCCATCCTCAACCGCCCGCCGCAGTTCAGTCCGCTCGTTTTCGACAATCTCCGCTGCCAGTTCGCGGTCGCCGCCGGTGCCGTCACCGCCGGTCTCGAACTGTCCAATTATGTGTCGATTCGAGCGCGGAATTGCGCCGAAGGCGTCCAGACTCTCGGTATCGGTATCGATGGCGTGGACTGTTTCGAGTGGTGAGCCGCCTCCGGTACTCAGTTCTCCGGCCAGTCGGTCGATAATCCGCCCGCCAGCGCCGCCGACGCCGATGCCCGCGATTTCCATACCGGTCGTTTGACAGCGGGATACAAAAGTCCCGGCGCCCGCTCAGGAAAGTGTCAGTCCGCGAACCCCGACGCTCCCGTTGTCGTCGGATTCAGTCACCCGACCAATAACGCGTCCATCAGTCTCGTCTGCGAGCGTCTCGGCGTCGGATTCGGGCAGTGCCGCGACGAACCCGGTCCCCATGTTGAACGTGCGGTGCATCTCCTCGTCGTCGACGTTGCCCTCGCGCTGGACGAACTCGAAGACCGGCTGGGCGTCGAAGGGGTCGGTAATCTCGTAGCGGTGCTCGCCCAGTCGGGTGAGATTCGTCCACCCGCCGCCGGTGATGTGGGCCGCGCCGCTGACGCCCGCTTCCCGGAGTGGACCGAGCAGGTGCGTGTACAGCCGCGTCGGTTCGAGCAGTTCCTCGCCGATGGAGCGGTCGGGATTCGGCGGGAACGGGTCGGTGTACTCGTTCTCGCGCGTGACGGCTTCTCGGGCCAGCGTCAGGCCGTTCGAGTGAATCCCGCTAGAGGGCCAGCCGACCAGCGCGTCGCCAACCTCGGCCTCGCCGTCGAAGACGGCTTCTTTCGGAGCCAGTCCGGCGCAGGCACCGGCGATGTCGAAGCCCTTGATGACGTCGGGAAGCACCGCCGTCTCGCCGCCGACCAGTGCTACGCCGGCTTCTTCGGCACCGCGGCGCAGTCCCTCGCCGATGGCCTCGGCCATCTCGTCGTCGGGCTCTTCGACGGCCAGATAGTCGACAAACGCGACGGGTTCGACTCCCTGTGCGACGAGGTCGTTGACGTTCATCGCAAGGCAATCGATGCCGATTGTGGAGTAGTCGCCGATGGCCTCGGCAACGAGTAGTTTCGTCCCGACGCCGTCGGTTGCCAGGGCGAGATACTGCTCGCCCAGGTCGACCAGTCCTGCATAATCGCCCTCGAACTCGCCGGCCGCGCCGACGAGTGCGGCAGTCGCGGCCTCGCTGGCCTCCAGGTCGACGCCAGCCTCGGAGTAGGTGAGTCCCTCGTCTTCGTCTTCGCTCATATCTCCGCGAGCGCCGCGAATGGGCAAAAGCCCGTCGTTACAGTGACCGTCACGATTTAGTAGCGCTCGTGACAACGTGTGAATATATGGTCTCCGCAGAAACACGCGCCGGTGTCTTGACGCTCGCTGGCGTCCTCTGTGCCGCGCTGGTCCTCCGCGCTGTCGACGCAGTGGTCAGGCTGGCACCTAGCTGGCACACTGTCGCCGCCTTCGTCCTGTTCACTGCCTTCGGCTTCGTCGTCCCACAGTTGTACCTCGCGCGAGTCGACGACACTGTCCCCCTCTCCTACCGCCGCGGATTCGTCTTGCTCGTCGTCCTCTTTTTTGGGGCTGCTGCCGGCGGTCCGCTCTCGCCGCCCGCGTCGTGGGTCGTCTGGCTACTCGTTGGTCCCACAGTGTCCGTGATTGTCCTTTCGGAGGTCCGCGACGGCTACCAGAGCGTCGTCGGCAACGAGGTCACGTAACACTCGCTCTTTTACCCGTCCCGCCTGATATCGAGGTATGCCATCCGTTTCAGACACCTACATCGAGAACCGCCAGCGCGTCCAGCCGACCCACACGAACAACTACTCGGCCGCTCACGGGGGTAATATCGTCAAGTGGATGGATGAAGTCGGCGCAATGAGCGCGATGCGCCACGCTGGCGAGACCTGCGTGACCGCCCGAATCAACCAACTCGACTTCGAGCGCCCAGTCCCGCAGGGTGACACCTGTATCGTCGACTCGTACGCCTACGCCGCCGGCAAGACGAGCGTCAAGGTTCGATTGCGGGCCTATCGTGAATCTCCGCGCACCGGCGAGCGCGAGCAGACGACTGATTCCTATTTCGTCTTCGTTGCCGTCGACGAACAGAACAACCCGACGCAGGTGCCTGACCTCACCGTCGAGTCGGACCGGTGCCGGGAGCTTCGCAAATCGGCACGCGAGCGTGACGACGAGATATAATCGTGCTCAGTCGTCGCCGGCCGCCACCGCTGGTTCGCCGTGGCTCACTTCGTCGCCGAGCATATCGATGAACTCGGCCAGCCACTCGGGGTGGTCCGGCCAGGCTTGCCCGGTGACGAGATTTCGGTCGCGGGTCACGCCGTCGACCCACGAACAGCCCGCAGCCTCGACTTCCGCCTGTACCGCCGGATAGGCAGTCATCTCGTAGCCCTCCAGCACGTCGGCGGCCGCGAGAATCTGTGGTCCGTGACACAGCGCGGCGACCGGTTTCTCTGCCTCGAAGAAGTGCCGGACTGTCTCCAGCACCTCATCGTAGGTGCGGAGATACTCCGGTGCCCGCCCGCCCGGAACACAGAGTGCGTCGTACTCACTCGGCTCGATATCGGCCATCGTGGCCGTCAACTCGAAGTTGTGCCCACGCTCTTCCAGATACGTCTGGTCCCCCCGGAAGTCGTGGATTGCAGTCTTGACCGATTCCCCCTCGGATTTGTCGGGACAGATAGCGTCGACGGTGTGGCCGACCATCTCTAATGCCTGAAACGGCACCATGACCTCGTAGTCTTCGCTGAAGTCCCCGACGATCATCAGAATGTTCTGTGCCATGTGGTACCACCACTTGCATCATACCGCACAGCAGAAAATAAGTATTGCTGTCAGTTACAGACCGAATCCAAACACGAGCAGGTAGCCGACGAGTGCTGTGGCGGAGACGCCAAGCACGGCCGCGAATACTGTCAAGTCCCACTCTTTGACCGTGTTGCCGTCGAGCGGTCCGAACGGCACCATATTGAACGCCGCCAGAAAGAGGTTGACGAGGACGCCCATCTGGGCGACGGCACCGACGAAGCCGCCGATAAAGAGGAACGGCACGAAAAACACCACTGCGAGCACGAGATTCGTCACCGGCCCGGCAACAGCAATAATGCCGTTTTGCCTGACCGTGATCTGGCCACGATGATATACTGCTCCCGGTGCCGCGAAAAAGAAGCCGGCGAGTCCGCCCGCCACGGCCAGTCCGAGCATCCCGTAATCCGCCCGGAACGCCGCGACCTGTCCGAACTGGACAGCGGCGACCTTGTGTGCGAGTTCGTGCAGCAGAAAGCCGACGCCGACGGTGAGCATGCTCAACAGGAACGTCTCGCCGAACGCGCCCGCGCCGTTGAGCATTCGCTGAATCGTCACCGGCTCTAGAAAGAGGGCAAAGGCAACGCCAAGGGCAACCCAGGCGATAGCCAGGTCACGCAGTTCCTCTCGGTAGAACGTGATATCCCCCACTCTAAACATTAGGTCAGCAGCCTCCAGATGAGCTCTGCGCTGTTTTGTGCACCCGCGAGCATCTGTTCACCCAGTCCGGCAATCCCGCCGATATCGGCCGCGAACTGTGGCAACAGCACCGTCGCGAACAGGATTGTCGCGATGAAACTCCCGATGTTCGTCATCGAGACGACGAGAATCAGCCGGAAGGTTGGCACGTCGCGCATCTGCCCGAGCAGTTCCCACAGCGACAGCGACGGGTCAGAGAGCAGGTCGTTGAGTCGGCCAATATCCGCTGGATTGACCTTCGTGTACCGTAACTCGACGTACCCGGCGAACCAGCCCGGCGCGAGCAGCGGATTGACACTCGTCAGCCACGCCACCGCGCCGCCGACGCTCGCACTGGTCCAGTGGGCACCAGCCAACTTTGCCAGCCCGGCCGCGATGAGGCCGTTGACGAGGAACCACGCGATGAAGATGTTGATCAGCAGGTCACCCTGCACGCCCGCCATCGCGAGCAGAATGAAAAAGAGCAGGAAGCCAAGCGTGAAGCTGTATCCAATGGCCTTGTAGAGCACAGTGCGCCACCGACTGCTCGACTGCTCGCCAACCAGCGTATCGGGGTCTGGCAGTGTTTCCGGATTTGCGAGATAGTTCTCGATGCCCTCCCGGTGGCCCGCACCGACAACCGCAACGACGTGATAGCCCTGGTCACGGAGCGAGACAAGCCGGTGAGCGATGTATGCGTCTCGCTCATCGATCAGCGCCTGTGCGCCGCCTGGTGAGAACCGGCGGAACTCCTCGATCATCGCCGTCACCACGTCGGCGTCGGTCAACTCGGACATATCTAGCTCCTCGGCTTCGATTGTCCCTGTTGCTCGTGCCAGCAGCGCGCCAATCGGCAGGCCAATCAACAGCGAGATACCGAGGACGACGAGTAACGTGTCGAGGGTCCCACCCAGCGAGCCGAGCAGGCTGCCGATGATTGGGATGCCGACGCTCTCGCTGATTCCAGCAGGGACGATGTATGGCCCGCCAAGCGCGCTCGCGACGAGACCACCAATCAGTCCGAACGAGAAGCCAATCGACCAGCCAGCGGTCCACGGCCCCAGCGTCTCGACGAGGAGGGCGGCGACGATGGTCAACTTCTCACGTATCCCCATTCCGGACCACAGGCGCTGGACGGTCACCTGAATATCTCGGTCGACCAGCGCAACGGCACTGCCGTAGCTTTCTGCGGCCTCGACAGCAGCCATCATGTCGGCACCGGGTTCGACGTCGAACTCGTCGCCCAAGCGAGCCTGGACGTACGAGAGCAACCAGTAGGCGAGAAACTGGTACATCGTCTTGCCGGAGATGAGGTCTTTGCCGTCGATGTTGTCGGGTTCCCCGCCTTTGAGTCGCTCGTAGCGCGTCCTGTCGAGTTCGACCGCGACGACATCTGGTCGCTCGCGCTCGATTGTCTCCTCGACTTCGCGGACGCTGTCCTCAGAGACGTGTGCCGTCCCGACGACGGTAACTGAGCCCCCGCTGGCCCCGTCGCCGTGGGCGTTCGCATCAGGGTCGAGCACACCCTCGTCACTCATTGTCCTGCATTATCCGGCCCCGGCTTACAAGGGTTTCGAGGTGTCCACGGAGAGCCGACACATCCATCACTGTCTCCCTCGAACGCACCTGTATGCCCACAGTAGAGGAATCCAAGGTCGAAGCGCGCCACCTCGTCCTTCCGGAGGACGCCAGCCCAATCGAAACCGCCCACGGCAGTAACGTCCTGAAATGGATGGAACGAGCCGGTACGATGAGTGCAATGCACTTCTGTGGCGGTGATGTCGTCACCGCTGGCTTCGACAGCGGTCGGTTCCATAACCCCATCCCGCAGGGCGGTATCGCACTGGTCGACGCCTACGTCTACGAGGTGGGGGAGACGAGCGTTACTCAGCGCGTGCGCTGTTTCCACGAGAACCACGAGGCCGGCGACCGGACGCTCACCTCCGACGCGAAGATGGTCAGCGTCGCCGTCGACGACGAGGGCGACCCCGTTTCAGTGCCAGAGCTTCAGGTCGAAAGCGACGCCGGACAGCGTCTGCTCGACGAAGCACGTAACGCCGAACGCTGACTCTCGGTTCGCTTAAACGTTGCCGACACCCTGTCGTATTTTTGTCTGGCTGTCATTTCGGCACCTGTGAGCCGACCCGAAACCCCGCGACTGAACATCTCCACCACTGCCTTGGTGCTGGGCGTCGCAGTCTCCTACCCTGCGCTGTTCTGGGTCGCTCGCCTCGACCCGGCAAGGGCGATGGTCACGGCCGTTCCGCTCGGACTCCTCGCCGGGGGGACCGTCTGGGCTTCAGACTTCCTGTTCGAGGTTGTCCAACGGTGGCAGCCGAACCTCGACCCGACAGAATCGCTATCAGGCGCCATCGTAACCGGCGTACTCGTCGGTCTGGTCCTCTCGGTTCCGATACCGCCGACTCCGACCCGGCCCAGTCTGGAGGCGGTTGTGTTCTCCATCGGTTTCCCTACGTTGTGTTGTATTGGTGTGTTTGGGCTGTGCTCGGCGTACCGCGGCGTCGCTCGACCCTCTTCGCAGACAGACGAACACTCTTGAGGGTTTTTATATCGTGACTGTTTGCATAGAACTGTGAGTACGCTGGTCGTCTGTCTCTACCGCGGTCCTGCCCTCTCGGACGCTGAGCCGCCGTATGTCGGCCGTGAGGCTGTCGAGCGGTTAGTCACCTCCGCAGGGGTCGAAGACCCAGAAGACAGCCGCGTCAACTGCCTGCTCGAAGGCCTCCGAGTCGCCCGTGATCTGGACGACACGACGGTGGCTGTCGTCACGACAGCCAGTGATAGCGTCACGGGTGACCGCGAGATTGCTGGCCAGATTGACCAACTCGTCGCCGAATACGACCCCGACTCGGCGGTTGTCGTCGTCGACAGCGCCGAGGACGAGCGTCTCGTCCCGCTGGTCGAGAGCCGTGTCCCCGTCGACGCCGTTGACCGCGTCGTCGTCCGACAGGCTCGGGACATCGAGTCTACCTACTACCTCCTCAAGCAGTTCCTTGGGGACGAACAACTCCGGAAGACGGTACTTGTTCCGGTCGGCATCGCGTTGCTCGTCTTCCCGGCGCTGCTTGCCGTCTTCCAGAGTCCAACGCTGTCGCTGGGATCTATTGCGGCCGTTCTCGGTGTCTTTCTCCTGTACAAGGGGCTGCGAATCGACGCCTTCCTCGCGACGCTCTCCGAGCGAATCCGCGACTCGCTGTACTCGGGACAGGTGTCGCTGGTTACCTACGTCGTCGCGGCTGGACTGGCATTGGCTGGCGCCTTTGTCGGCGCACTTGGCACGACATCGCTGGGGAGCGAGACCGGCGAGTTGATCCTCGCGACTCAGTTCGTCCACGACGCGATTCCGTGGGTGACCGGCGCGGCACTCATTGCCAGCGCTGGCCGCTTGCTCGACGAGTTCATTCGCAACGACGAACTCGGGACGGCCTACATCAACCTCCCGTTCGTCGCGGTGGCGGTAGGCCTCACAGTCCGTGGGTTCTCGGCGTATTTCCTCCGACTTGCCGACGTGTTCGAGCCCGCGATTATTCCCGAAATCGAGATTGGGTCGAATGGTATCGACGCCGTCACGCTCGCGCCGGGCACCCATCTCGCAGTGTTCATTCTCGCCAGTATCGTCGTCAGCCTGATTGGCGTTCGCGTCGCTGCCTATCTCTCCAGTGCTGACTACGAGAACCAGATTGGCAAAGGCGCTTAGTCAGTTGCGCCGTCTGGCAGCGTCTCGTCGGCCGAAGACAGCGGCTGAGCAACGACGCCGTCCTCTCGACTCAACACGCGAGCGTGTGCCGCACAGACTGGCCGAGTCTCTCCCCACGGCATGTGTAACTCGACGGCCGCCTCGGCCTCACAGTCTGTCTCGGTACACTCCATGCTGGACGTTGAGAGCCATCACGTATAAGGCTCACTCACAGCACGATAACAACGACCATCACCACGAGTATCGTGAGCGTCACGAGCAGTTCGACGATTGCCGAGCCAACCGTGGCGAGCACAACTGCGGTCGCAGCTTTTGCGCTTGCTGTCGCGTCGCGCTGGCGGCGGTACTCGAGTGCGAATACTGTCACTGCCGAGCCGATAATTGCGCCCAGCGGGCCAAGGACAAAGAAGCAGGCGAACCCGACGACGCCGGCGGCGGCCGCTGACCAGCCCGAGGCACCCCCCAGCCGTGCGGCGATAACGTCCTGAAAGAGCCCAGCGACGACGACGAGCGCGGCGAGGAGAGTGACGACGACTACCACTGCCGTCGACGGTTCGGCGTAGCCGCTGGCCCACCAGTAGACGAAGACGCCACTTACTGAGAGCAAAACGCCGGGAACGTTTGGAATCACGCTGCCGATTACGCCCGCGACGAGCAGGACAACGGCCAGCACCACGAACAGAAGGCCGGTCATTGCTCTCCCTCCCGGTACAGGTCGGCCAGTTGACCGATGACTGCCCCCAGTCGTCGCTTACAGGCCGCCGCCGACGGCAGGTCGACAGCGTCGGCAACCTGCGACCACGGCTGTCCCTGCACGCCTTTCCGGACGAGCAATTCTTGCTCCGTCGGCGAACACACCGCCTCCGCGGGGTCGACGAGGTGTCTGAACGCGAGCCCTTGCGGTCCTCGCGGTGCAGTCTCGAAGATTGCTGAGCCGTCGGCCATCCCAGCTGCGTGGTCCCACTCGGTCTCGCTGAGACGCAGTTCGGGCGTGCCGGCGGCCGTCCGGCAAGCAGCCTCGACAACCGCGGGCTCGGCGTCGGTCAGCGACTCGCGAACCGCTGCCGGGGTGCGCTGACAGAACCAGGCGGTGTGGTGGTCGAACAGTTCTTCGCCGGCCGACGACAGCGGGTCGAGCATCACTGCGGAGTGCTCGCCACTGCGAGCGTTGCGCGTCGTCGAGAGATGCACCGTTGCGAACCCGTTCGCCGCCCAGAAGTCGGCAAGTTCGGGCGTCAGCCCATACGAGACGCCGAGATAATCGAGGTCTTGTTCGGCTGCACGGACTCGAATCTGGTCAAGCAGTGCCGACCCGAGTCCCTCGGACCGAACAGCCTCGTGGGTCGCGATGCGCATCACGCGCCACCCGGTCGCCTCGCCTGCCCTGCGGTCCCGGAGTTGACTCGTTAGCACGTCGGGGATGAGATTTCCGCGAACGCGCTCGCCCTCGTGGATTCGCTGGCACAGGTCGGCGTCGAATCCGCCTTCGCGCGCCAGCAGCGCCACGGCCGCGACGTGGCCGTCCGCGAACAGGCAGTGGACGCTCACGTTCGGCGCGTCCAGTAGTCGCGCCAGGTCGTTCGGGGTCGTTCGGTAGTGTGCGTCGACAAGCAGCCCAAACACCTCCCGGAGTAGTTGGTCATCCTCGCGTAACTCCTCGCCCGATACTGTCCGATACGCCACTGACGTTGGGGTTGCGTCCGCAACAAGCTGGTCGGCGGCCGCGCTCGCGTCCAGCGCCAGCGCTCGGAAGGCCCATACCTCGATTGGGTCAGCCGGTGCGTACCTGATGGGTTCCGTCAATTTCTGCTCGGTCACCTCGTGGCGACTCTCAGCGAGGCGGTCACGGAATCGAATCGAGAACCCTCGGCCAGCGCCCTCGTAGCCGTGGACGGTCGTACTGTACGCGACCGCTGACGCGTCGAGCGTTGCTTCGAGCAGTCGGACTGGGAGGCCTGCTGCTTCGTCAACCACGACAACATCCGGATTGTCCGGCAACTCGGCGGCGTTGACCGGTGACTCGTAGCGCACGGTTCCGGTCTCGGTTCTGAGCTGTGGCTTCTCTCCATCCGGCTCACTCTCGACTGATTCTGCACGGTGGGTCAATAGCTCTCTGGCGCGGTCGAACAGTGCGGCGGCGCTGTTGGCGGTTGGTGCAGTAACGAGTACATCCTTGCCCGTGCGTGCGAGCGAACCAGCCGCCAACCCGGCAGCGCTCGATTTTCCTCGCCCCCGGTTCGATTCCACAACGACAGCCTGCTCCGTGTCGTGGAGGCGTTCGAGCGCCTGAACGGTGTTCGCTTGGTCGGCCGTCAGGCAGGCCTCGTAGGCAGCGTCCGGAAACTGCGCGCCGTCGGGCACCGCTGGTCTGGGGAAACACTGGGCCGGCGTGAAGTCGAATCCGCTGTCGATTTCGACTGTGCCGTCTTCGGCGTCAATAACGACGATTCCACGATGTGCGCGCAGCGTTTCGACAAGCCGCTGTCGAAAGTTCGTGCCCACATCTGCTGTACCGTACGGCGGAACCGCCAGCGACTCGTCGAACGCGTCTCGGCGGTCGGGCCACGCCGACAGCGGCGGCGTAAGCAAGATGAAGAGGCCACCGCCGGACACGGTGCCGACCAACCGCCCGAGCGTGTTTGGCTCGCACCGCTCGTGACAGTCCAGTACGACGGCTTGCCGCGAGGTCCCGAGTAGTTGGTCGGTCTCGTGCCGGCCGAGCGATTCACAGTGGAACGCCTCGCTCGGCCCGACGTAGGTCGTCTCACCCGGGCCAATGTCCGTCTCAGCGAGTGCCGTCTGTGCTCGCTCCCGACACTGTTCAGGGTCGCCGGTGATACCGAGGAGTCGCCGCTGGTTGCTCTGGCGGGCCTGCTCACGGAGGCGGGCGGCGACGGTCATACTGGTGCTGTGTCGGGGTCACCATTGAGCGTGTTGGTCGTTCGGCTCGTTTCTGCCAATTAAATTAAGACCCTCGGTGTGTATTTGCTGGGTATGACAGAGTTGATTACGTTTGGGGAGACGCCGCTGCGACTGTCGCCGTCGGGGAACGAACGGCTCGAACGGGCGCGGCAAGCCTCGATTCAGGCCGATGGGACAGCGAGTAACGTGGCTGCCGCAGCCGGCGAAATCGGTGCCAAGACGCTCTGGCTCTCGAAGCTGCCGGACTCACCACTCGGGCGACGGGTCAAATCGCAACTCGAAGAGCAGGGCGTCGACACGGCAGTGGCCTGGAGTGACCAACCGGACCATCGACAGGGGCTGACGTTCCGGGAGGACGGCGTCACCCCCCGCGAGAGTAAGTACTATCACGACCGGGGCAACACGGCTGCTGCCACAGCGACGCCTGCTGACTTTCCAATGGACCGCGTGCAAGACACAGAAATCATTTTTGCGGGGCTTGGGACGGCAGTCCTCTCGAAACAGGCTGCCGAGACGACCGGTGCGTTGCTCCGGGCTGCCAGCGGCGGCGGCGCGATGACGGCTGTCGACCTCGATTACAGCCGTGGGCTGGCACCGCCAGACACCTACAGTGGCGTCCTCGAAGAACTCGCCGGCGAAATCGACGTACTGTTCGCCGACGAGGCTGACGCCCGCGAGGCGCTGGACCGCAGCGGCGGCCCGCGAGAACTTGCAAACACCATCGCCGACGAATACGACCTCGAGATCATCGTGGTCCGTCGCTCGAACCGCGGTGCAGTTGCACTGCGGGATTCGCCCGGCACGAACATCATCCACGAACGTGAGGCAATCGAGACGGAGACAGTCGACCCGACCGGCGAGAACGGCGCGTTTGCCGGTGCGTTCCTCGAACAGTTAATCGACGGCTCCGATACCGCCCGCTCGCTCACCTACGCTGTCGCCGCGGCGACACTCACTCGAACGCTACCTGGCCCGTTCCTGACACTGGCTGAGGCTGAACTTGACGCTGTTGCTGAGGATGTCGTCGACAAATCCAAGTAAGGGGCGGCGGTCTGAAACCAGCCGGTAGGCATATATGAGCCCTCTCCGATAGCTTACATATGTTCAAAACGAGTGTATTGGTTTCTGCGCTCGCGCTCGTCACAGTCCTCCTCGTCGGCGGTGTCGCCGCCGAGGAAATTGCCTCCGAACAGGCACCAGCGGAAACGACGGCCGCAACACAAGAACAGCAACTCATCGAAGTAGAGGTCATCGTCGAGGACCGCAACGGCGACCCGCTCCGTGATATCGAGGTGGTCGCGACGTGGGGTGAGAATGGTACGGTCTTGGATACCTCCACATCTCAAGGCCGCGTCTTGCTGGATGTCCCGGCAAACCAGCGCGTCGAGCTTACCGTTAACGACACTGACGGCGAATACGTCCGCAACCACCAGCCACGCCGTGTCCGGCCTGCCTCACTGAGCGAACCGATTACGATTCAGATGGCTGTCCGCGGGCAAATTGATTTCACTGTTGTTGACATGGACGACGAGCCAGTCGAAGAGACTCGCCTCCGGCTATCCCACGACGACGACCCCCGGACCGTCGACACCGTCTTTACCGACGAGACGGGCACGGCTGTCATCTCTGGCATCGAGCAGCGGAACTACACGGTGGAAGTGCTCCGGGCAGGGTACAATAGGACCCAACAGACAGTCGAACTGGACAGTTCCGCCACGACCAGTACCATCGAAATTGAGAGCAACAGCGTCAACGTCGACTTCACTGTTGTCGACGACCACTTCGAGGAGCCCCAACCGCTCGAAGGCGCGACCGTCGACATCGAAGGTGTCGGCTCGCCAATCCCGACCGACGACGACGGTGAGACACAGGCTCGCCTGCCGGTCAACGACAACTACGACTTGACCATTCTGCTGGACGGCTATCAGGAGACGACGACGACGCTTCGACTCGACCAGGAACCGACTGCAATCGAACTCCAGACCCAGCGTGACCCTTCGATTAGCATCAACCAACTCCAGAACGCGATTGTCGTCGGCCAGCCGACACAGGTCACCGTAACGAACTCGTACGATGAGCCTGTCGGAAACGCCCGCGTGTCGCTGAACGGCGAAACTGTCGGCCGGACCGACGCACAGGGTCAGATTATCTTCAACATCACAGAGGCTGGCAGCAACACCATCGAGGCAACGGCGGAGGGGCTGTCTGCCTCGGAGACGCTGGAAGGTGTTGACCCGAATGCCTCCCCTGACGACGGCACTGACGATTCCGACGATGGCGAGCCAGCAGACGGTGCTGACGACTCCGCGGCGGACGACGGCTCTGGTAGCGCTGACGCAATCGGCCCTGGATTCGGTCTTCTCGCCGCAGTTGGGGCGCTGTTGACGCTGGCGCTGCTCGCTCGCCGGGCGGAGTAACTGTTCTCTCCTTCGGGACGCTTAACTCTCCGGCCGTCCAGTTGTGACGTATGACTCTCCTCTCGTCTGTCCATGAAGACCACCAGGCGACCTTCGAGCAGCGTGGTGGTCGCCGCGTTGTTGCCGACTATGGCCGTCCAGAGCGCACACACCGCGCGGTTCGTAACGTCGTCGGTGTCATCGAACACGCTGTCGACGTGCTGACCGTCACCGGCGATGACCGCGTCGATTACGTCGACAATGCCGTCTCGAATCGCGTTCCAGCCGAGGAAGGTGCCGGTGTCTATGCTCTCCTTCTGAATCCACAGGGCCGAATCCGAACCGAGATGTACGTCTACAACGCTGGCGAGCGCCTGCTGGTGGTGCTGCCGCCGGGCAAGGGCGACGGAATTGCCGAGGAGTGGCAGGAGAAAACCTTCATCCAGGATGTCGATATCGAGTATGCAACCGACGACTTCGCCATCTTCGGCGTCCACGGCGCGAAGGCAACCGAGAAAATCGCCAGCGTCTGCAGCGTCCAGACGCCGGACGAGCAACTTACTTTCGTCCGCGGGTCGATGGACCGCGCTGGCGTGACGGTCGTCCGGACAGACGGGCTCACCGGCGAGGAAGGCTACGAGGTCATCTGCCGGGCTGAGGACGCCCGCGATGTCTTCGATACGCTGGAAAACCGCGGGCTGAACGCCGTTCCGTTCGGCTATCAGGCCTGGGACTCGCTCACGCTCGAAGCCGGTACCCCGCTGTTCGAGACCGAACTCGAAGACGAGGTGCCGAATAATCTCGGCCTTCGCAACGCTGTCGACTTCGAGAAAGGCTGCTTCGTCGGGCAAGAAGTTGTCTCCCGCGTCGAGAACCGCGGTCAGGCAACCAAACAACTTGTCGGGCTGACGACCGAGACTGTCCCCGAGGCTGGCGCGACGGTCTTTGCCGGCGACGAGACTGCTGGAACGGTCACTCGCGCTTGCGAGAGTCCAATGCTAGAGACGCCCGCCGCGCTTGCACTGCTTGACCGTGGCGTGGCGACAGCGGTCGCAGACGCAGACCTTGCTGTTCGCGTCGACGGTGAGGACGTGTCCGCAGCGGGGCAGCGACTCCCCCTCATCGAGGGCTCGGATACGTCTGCGCGATTGCCAAGCTACTGACTACGCGTGGTAGCAAGCAGGTACCGACTCGAAAAACTCAGTGCTGTTCGATATCTTGCCACTTGTCGTTGAACATCTGTGGCGTCTCGTTCGTGTTGAACGGGTCGAAGGTTCGTGGTGCGGTGCGCGTTGTCAGGCGTGTTCGTTCAGTTGGGGTCTGTGCTGCGGTCGGGGTTCGTTTGGTGCTCATGGGTTTGGGTTGTGTGGTCAGCGAATAATCAGCGGGCGAGACAATCGTCTACTGGTGAAGAAGGCAACGTACAGATACCCCGAGCGCTGTCATTGTACATCTACCTCTATTCCGGTCCTTAATAAATGTTCATGATGGAGGCCGCAAGCTGAGAATCGGGGGAACTCAGCCGACCGTGAGTTCGATGTCGTACTCCGTGAGGTTCTCGTAGCCGTCCTCGGTCACGACGAGCAGGTCTTCGATGCGCACGCCGCCAATCTCTGGGTCGTAGAGCCCGGGTTCGATGGTGATGATGTGGCCGGGTTCGAGTATCTCGCCGCTGTTGGCGACGCTCGGAAGTTCGTGAACGTCCAGTCCGACCCCGTGGCCAGTACTGTGGATAAATCCTGTTTCTGTCGTCGGGTCGGTGCGCAGCGTCGGCAGGTCGGCGTCTTCGTAGACATCGCAGGCCGCAGCGTGGACCTCGTCAGCTTCGATACCCGGTTCGACGGCCTCGATTGCGGCTTCGCGTGCGCGGTCGGTCAACTCGAACCACTCTTCGAGTCGCTCGCTCGCCTCGCCGTGACAGAAGGTTCGGGTCATGTCGGCGTGATACCGACTCGCCTTGTTCCGCGGAAAAATGTCGATAATAATTGGCTCGTCGGCGAGCAGTGGCCCGCTTCCCCGGTCGTGTGGGTCGGCGGCGTCTGCGCCGCAGGCGACAATCGTCTCGTCCAGCGCACAGCCCTGGCGCAACAGCGTTATCTCGATTTCTTCGGTGACACGCTCGCTGGTCAGCACCTCGCCGTCCAGCACAAGTTCGCCGTCTGCGTTGGTCTCGGCCGAACTGATCAACTCCTCGGCGCGGGCCATCGCGGTTTCGTTGGCCCGCTGTGCCTCGCGGATGTGTTCGATTTCTTCTTCGGTCTTCGTGGCGCGGACCTCCGTGACGGCACCTGATTCGTCGGCAGTTACCGTCAGTCCGTGCTCGCGCAGGCCGTCTGCGGTCTGGAGGGGAAAGCGCGGCGGTGTCGCGACCGACTCGACGCCGTATTCTTCGCAAAACGCTGCGAGGACACGACTTCTGGCTTCCGTCGGGCCGTACTCCTGGGCCTTCTCGGCGTAGCCGTAGTCCGAACCACGCTCGATGGTCGCTGCACGGGCCTCCTTCTTCGCACGGCCGTACTCGAGACTCCGTGTAAAGAGCAGGTGAACCTCGCCGTCGTACAGCGTGATGAAGGGGTCGGGGGCGTCGAAACCTGAGAGATAGTACTGGTCTGCGTCCTCCGAGTCGGCGTCGATGAGGTAGCCATCGACGCCTGCCTCGTCGAGATACTCGTCTAACTCCGTCAAGTCCGGGTTCATACGCCAGCAACGGCTGGCGGACACTTCAATCTCCCCGATGCAGCGCCGACGTTTCCGGCTGTTTATTGGGTCACCGGCCGAACTGTCGGTATGGCTGAGGACTCGACGTCCGGTCCCGACATCGCCGTCGCCGTTGTGGACGCGGAAACACCGGGCAACGTTGGCTCGATTGCCCGGTCGATGAAAAACTTCGGGCTCTCGGAGTTGTTGCTGGTTGACCCGCCTGACCTCGACCCCGACGGCGAGGCGTATGGCTTCGCCGGTCAGGCCCGGAACGATATTCTCCCCGACGCGACTGAACTCACCTTCGACGAACTCGCCGAGCAGTATCATACCGTTGCCTGCACAGCAACGACCAACGAAGACCCGCAAAACCACGTCCGCTATCCAGCAATTCCGGCCGCTGACCTCTCGGACCACCTCGCTGGCGTCGACGGTGATGTCGCAATCGTCTTCGGCCGCGAGCGAGTCGGCCTGTCGAACGAGGAACTCGCCGCGCTGGATATGGTTTGTTCAATTCCTGCTGACGACTCCTATCCGGTACTCAACCTCGCACAGGCCGCGACAATCATCTTCTACGAACTCCGCGCGCTCACTGTCGAGGACACACAGCTCCCCGAGACTGTCCACCAACTCGCCGACAAACCCTCGGTCGAGCGCGTGCACAACTACTTTGGCGAGTATCTCGACGCAATCGGCCACCCCGAAGAGAAACGAGCGAAATCGGCGCGGATGTTCCGGCGTGTGCTCGGCCGGGCGCAACTGACGCCGCGGGAGGCACAGACCTTGCAGGGACTCTTTCGGGACGGGACGCAGCGACTCGAGAACGCAGACCCTGAGGAGTAATTACATCTCGACCGGGGTGAACCAGTCCTCGTACTCTGTAGGCTGTTCTTCGACAATCTCGAAGAACTTCGTCTGGAGGGCGTCGGTCACCGGCCCTTTGGTGCCGGAGCCAATCACCGTGTCGTCGACGGACGTAATCGGCGTCACTTCTGCTGCTGTGCCGGTGAAAAACAGTTCGTCGGCGGTGTACAGTTCGCCCCGAGAGATTGTCGCCTCGTCGTGGACGGTGTAGCCCAGGTCTTCAGCAATCTGAATCGCCGAGCGTCGGGTGATTCCGTCGAGGATACTCTCGGCGAGGCCAGTCGTGTAGATTTCGCCGTCGCGGACGAGGAAGATGTTCTCGCCGGGGCCTTCTGCGACGTTGCCCTCCTTGTTGAGGACGATTGCCTCCACGTAGTCGTTGCGCTTGGCCTCTAGGCTGGCGAGCACGCTGTTGACGTAGGCACCGGTCGTCTTGGAGTTGGTCGGAATCTGGCTCGAGGAGTGTTTCCGCCACGAGGAAACAGCCACGTCGATACCCTCTTCGAGTGCTTCCTCGCCGAGGTACGCGCCCCACGGCCACGCAGCGATAGCGACCTGTTCGGGGCACTCCGAGGGGTTCAGTCCCAGCATCTCGTAGCCGTAGAAGGCAATCGGGCGGATATAACACGACTGGAGTTCCTGGCGCTGAATCAGTTCCATCGTCGCCTCGGTCAGTTCTTCGCGCGTGTATGGAATATCCAGTTCGTACGGTTTGGCGGACTCGTACAGGCGGTCGAGGTGTTCCTCCCAGCGGAAAATCGCCGGGCCCTTGTCGGTGTCGTAACAGCGCACGCCCTCGAAGACGCCGGTCCCGTAGTGCAGACCGTGCGAGAGGACGTGAACGTCCGCCTCGTCCCACGGCACGAACTCACCGTCCATCCAGATGGTGTCGACATCCATCTCGTCGAAGCTCATAATCGCATAGATTGGCCCCATCGTTAAGTAGCTTCACGATTCGCGAGGATGAGGATGATACTGTTCAACCGCTGACAATCTCTGGAACTGAATATCGAATAGGGGGACACCGAAAGCTCTTGACCGGTTCCAGACCCGGGACCGGCCTTGCCTTCCATCCGCTATGCATCGGCTGTGTCATGGGCTACTTCCTGGTGGATGAAAGGGCGAGGTCGTCTGGCGGTCGCTGAGCGGGCACTACCCGAGCGAAGCGAGGGTATCCCGGTCAGCGTGACCCGGGAGGCCGAGCAGAGCGAGGTCTCCAACTGAGCGAACGGGGAGCAGAGTGACCCGTGAGCGCGCGAGCGACCGAGGGCTTTCGATGTCTCGAATCCAGAAGTGACGTTCAGCCCGTTAATAACTCGGATTACAAAACAACCAATCACTCAGAGCGAGTTCGCCCGTTCGACCAGCACAGACCCCTCGATGTAGGGGATTCCGTGTGAGTCGGCGTAGGCCGCAGCGTCGGCGGGTGTCATCGCCTCATTTGTGTGGTCATCGAGCATCTCACAGACCACAACTGCGGGTTCGACGCCGGCGAGTTCGGCAAGCGCGAGACCGAGTTCGGTATGACCCTGCCGGTCCGCGAGCAGGCCCGGTGCGCCCCGAAGGATATGGACGTGACCGGGCGAGCGGAACTCGCTGGCAAAGTCCACCTTGTCGGGCGACTCGGCCGCGCGTGCGAGTTCACGAATCGTCAGCGAGCGGTCCTCGTCGGTGATTCCCGTTCGAGTATCTCGATGGTTGACCGGCAGCGAGAACGACGAGCGGTCGTCGTACGCGAGGTCATGTCTCGCTGCGGAGGGATGGTCAATCTCAGACTGGAGGAACGGCAGGTTGAACGCCTTCGAGACGGCGTCGCTGAGCGCGACACAGATCAATCCGCCGGCGTCGTTGCGCAGTCGCGCCACCGCTTCGGGCGTGACCGCGCTGGCCGGATAGATCAGGTCCGTCTCACCTTCGCGGTCGGCCGCGTCGTGGATACAGACGGGTTCGCCGCGCTGGAACACCTCGATAACGGCGTCGAGTCCGCTTGCGACTGCCGTCGCGTCACTGCTGTGCGACAGAGACCGTCACCTCCGTTCCATCTTCGAGGGCGAGTTCGGTTCTGAGTTCGTCCGGCGCGATGATTTCGAGGTTGTCGTCGCCGTGGTGGGTCCGCTCCGGCGAGATGACGTGTGCTTGCTCGTACTCGGTGTCACCGACAGTCAGCGTCGCTGGGTAACAGTATGCCGGGCCGTAGGTCCGCTCGTCGGACTCCCAGCCCTCGATCGTTACGGGGTCGAACGCGTCGAGACGAGCGCGCGAGCGAATGCTCTCGGTCGTCAGGTCGACATTTAGCGTTCCGGCGAATGGCTCGTAGCCGAGTTTCTCGCGGAACTGCTCCATATATCCCGAGAGGCTGATGTAGTGGCGACCTTCCCCCATGCCGCTGGTGACCGAGCCGTGGAGGTCGACAGCCTGTGCGCCCTCGAAGATCTGCTGATAACTGGCGTACTCGGCCTGTAGCCGCTGTTCGCCGGCAGCCGTAATCTCGATCCACTGGCCGTCGCCGACGATTTCACGAGTGACGTAGCCACCCTCGTCCAGTTCCTGCAGTCGCCGCGAAGCGGTCTGGTTCGACGCTTCGAGCCGGTCCGCGAGCAGCGAACAGGAGAGCTTCTCCTCGCCGTCGAGCGCACCGAGCAGTGCCAGCTCCTTCAGCGTCGTCACCTCGTCGCTCCCGAGCGCCTGCTGTGTCTCTGCCATAGTTCACAGTCAGGCGTCTCGACCCTTAAGAATAACGCATCTGTTACCCATATCAAAAATGGAACGAATGTGGGTCGTACACGTCTATCCAGGGAATAGACTAAGTTAACGCCGTTGGTTTGGGCGGCCGTCACGCACCGGAGTTGGGGTCCGAGTCGGGGTCTGGTTCCGCTCCAGCAGCCGCGTCGGCTGTCGATTCGGCGCTTGCGGTGTCGGCGGCCTCGTCGACGGTTGCTTCCTCGGCGCTGGCGGCGGTCGGAGACTCGCCACCGACATCGAGAATTTCCCGCACAGAGCGGTCACCGCGGTTCTCGTCCTCCTCGCCGAAGCCAGCACTCAGAATCCGCGTCAGCGCTTGTTCGACTGAATCGTCGATCTCCTCGTATCTGTCCTCCTCGACTTCGATGACGAACCCCGAGGTGATGTTCGGAGCCGTCGGCAAAAAGAGAATATGCCGTCCATCTGCGGTTTGTTTTCCGGTCTTGAACGCGGTCATCCGGAGGCCATCCCACACTTCGAGTCGTACCGGGGCCTGCAGGTCACTCGTCCCTGAGAGTGCGGTTTCGACGGCCATCTTCGAGGCGTTGTAGATGACCCGCAGCCCCGGCAACTGGTTAATCATGTCGTCGAGCGCCCGTTCGAGGACAGAACCAACTGCAGTCCGCATCAGATAGCCAACAGAGAAGACGAGCAGGACGAAAATTACGATCGATAGCAGCGCTCGCGTCGGTTCACTCTCGACAGGAATGGGCACCTGCGTGAGTCGGTTGTAAATCCAGGCGAGCACGACAACTGTGACCAGTATGGGGACCAGAATGATGAGTCCGCTCGCAAAATCACGCTTCCACGAAGCCATTAGGAAACTATCAGCACGGCTGGATAATGAGTTCTTGCTTTTCTTGCTGTCAAACGTGACAACTAAACGCGGCCCCTGTCTGCACTCGGGTATGAATCTCCTTGTTGTCGTGGCGACAGCGGTGTGGCTCATGTTGCCCGCCTACATCCCGAATAACGCGGCGGTGCTGGCCGGCGGCGGCCGGCCAATCGACGGCGGCCGGACCCTCGGTGACCGCCGACTGCTGGGCGATGGCAAAACCTACCGCGGCACCGCTGTCGGGACTGCTGCCGGCGCACTCGTCGCTTTGGTCCTGAACCAACTCAATACGACTGCTGGCAACCTGCTCGGGGCAGCACTCCCAACGTTTCCGACGCTCGTGCTCGTTGCCCTCCCACTGGGCGCGATGCTCGGCGATATCAGTGCCTCCTTTCTGAAACGCCGGACCGGCCGCGAGCGCGGCGCGCCCTTCCCCGGCGTCGACCAACTCGATTTCGTCGTGGTTGCGCTTTTGCTGGCCTTTCTCGCTGCGCCCGACTGGTTTCTCGATTCGTTCACCCTCCCGGTGCTGGTCGTCATTCTCGTCCTGACGCCGCTGTTGCACGTACTCACGAACGGTATTGCCTACGTCATCGGCGTCAAAGACGAACCGTGGTAACGCATATTTGACCGCCGCGCGAAGATAACCTGTGCTCTCGACAGCCGACTGTGAGCGTGAAATTCGTGAGCTTCACGACTGCTTCGTCGAGTTGTACACCGGACTGCGCGAGGATATCGAGCGCGTCGAACAAGCACTCGGCCCTGACTTTCGACTCGTTCACCCCAGCGGCGAGCGCAGCGACCGCGAGACGGTTCTTGACGGGATTCGTTCTCAGAAAGACAGTTACGGGCCCAGCGAGTTCGACATCGAGATTCGCAACGTCGACGCAATCGAGGTCCGCGAGGACCGCGCGCTGGTCAGCTACGAGGAGTGGCAGACGACGCCCGATGAACAGACTGGACGGCTGAGTACGGCGTACTTTGTGCCGAGCGAACGGGTCGCCGCCGAGTGGCGATATCTCCAGGAAACCTGGCTCTAGGGCGCGCTCGCCTCGGTCAGCCGAGCGTATTCCTCGTCGGTCAACTCGATGGCCGCGGCGGCGACGTTCTCCTCGAGATGCTCGGGGCTCGAGGTGCCGGGAATCGGCAGGGTGACCGGCGAGTGCTCCAGCAGCCATGCTAGCGCAATCTGGTACCGGGTCGCGTCGTGGTTCGCCGCGACGGCTTCGAGGTCATCTTCGAGTCCGCCGAGGTCACCTGCCGCCAGTGGGAACCACGGCATGAAGCCGATATCGTACTCCTCGCAGGCCTGCAACACGTCCTCGTCGTCGCGGTTACCGATGTTGTACTGGTTCTGGACCGTCGCAACGTCGATGTGGTCGCGAGCAGTTTCCAGTTGCTCGACGGTAACATTCGAGAGGCCGATGTGGTCGACCAGCCCTGCGTCCTTGCACTCGGCGAAGGCTTCGATGCTGTCCTCGAATGGCGTATCCGGGTCCGGGCGGTGGAACTGGTAGAGGTCGATCGAGTCGACGCCCAGTCGGTCACGGCTGACGAGCACCTGATTGCGGATGTAGTCAGGCTCACCGTGGGGAAGCCACTCGCCGCCACGTTCGCGTAACAGCCCCGCCTTCGTCGCAACGACGATCTCGTCGACTGGCAACGCTTCGCCGATGAGGCGTTCGCTGACGCCGGGGCCGTAGGAATCTGCGGTGTCGATGAAATCGACGCCAAGGTCAACCGCTTGCTGGAGGAGTTGCCGTGCAGCGTCCTCGTCCTCAGGTGGACCGATGATATCCTCGCCGGTGACTCGCATCGCGCCATAGCCCATCCGGTGGATTGTCAGTTCGCCGTTCAGGTCGAACGTATCGCTCTCGTTTGAGACCATGCACCTACGGCGAGCGCAACGGGCAAAAATCCTTGCCGCAAGGCACCGTCCGCACCCGTTCGGTCGCTCACTTATAATCCCCACATACCCGCGCTAGTCCATTATAAGTCCCACAGTCAAAACACAGTTGTGTCTCCCCAGAACTATGCCGACCAGGCGAGTATTCTTTTCGTGTCGGCCGGCGCGGCGGTTGACGACCGCACCGACCAACTCGCCGCTACGACCAACACGACCGTAACAACAGTCGATTCGGTTGCCGAAGCGATGTCGATGGTCCGCTCTGCGGACGGCGTTGACTGCATCATCAGCGACCAGCATCTCCCCGAGACTGATGGGATTGCGTTTCTCGAAGCTGTCCGCGCCCAGCGCCCGCATCTGCCCTTCATCCTGTGTACTGAACACGGGAGCGAAGAACTCGCAAGCCGTGCAATTTCTGCGAACGTGACCGAGTATCTGGTTGCCGATGGGGCGGAGCAACGGTGGGGTCGCCTCGCTGACCTCGCGACCGACGCGATCCGCTCCGCACGGCGGCGCGAGCAACTGTTCGAGCCACACAACCGGGCTCGAACGCTGCTCAATGCGACCCGTGACACAGTTGCGGTGATACAGGACGGCGACCTTGCCTATCTCAATGCGGCCGGACGAGAACTGTTCGGCGTCGGTCCGGATGAACCAGTTACTGCACGGCCCGTCGAAAGCGTCATCTCGGCTGTCGATGACACCATCACGTCGGCGCTGGAGGCGGTTGCTGCCGGGCGTGAACCGGTCGCCAGACGGGAGTGTACCCTCGAACGCGACGGCGGCGTTCGAATCCCCGTTGAGTTCACACTCACCGAAATCGAGTGGGCGGGTGAGCCGTCGATTGTCTTCGTCGCTCGCAACGTCAGCGAACGCAAACACTCAGAGTACGAACTCCAGCGATTTCGGAAAGCAGTGGAATCTGCTGGCCACGCGATCTATATTACGGACACCGACGGGACAATCACCTACGTCAATCCTGCCTTCGAGCGAATTACTGGCTACGACAGCGCCGAGGCTATCGGCAACACGCCGAAGATTCTCCAGTCCGGCGAGATGTCAGACGAGTACTATCAACGGCTGTGGACGGATATTAGCGCCGGTGAATACTGGGAAGAAGAGATAATCAACGAGCGTCGCAATGGTGACCTCTACCACGCAAACCAGACCATCGCTCCGGTGACCAACGACGACGGCGATGTCGAACAGTTCGTCGCGATGCAGACGGATATCACGGAGCGAACGGAGGCGAAACGCGACCTCGAACGCTACCGCAAGATGGTCCAGCACCTCGACGACCCGATTGCGCTGTACGACCGCGATGGGAACTTTGCTGTCGTCAACGACGCACTTGCAGGTCTTGCTGGCTGTCCGCGCGAGGACCTGGTCGGCAGTGACGAGTCGGCGTTTCTCACCGGAGACGCGCCGTCGATGTTTGCCCAGTACCGCGACACGGTCCGTCAGACCAGTGAGCCGTTCGAAATCGAGCGCCGGATCACCACCCGTACCGGTACTGACGCAACCTACAACATTCGGTGGTATCCCTACTACGACGCCGACGGGGACTTCGTTGGGACACTTGCCATCTGGCGGGATGTCACCGAGCGCAAACAGCGGAAGGAAGAACTCAAACAGTACGAACAGGCAGTTACTGGGTCAACTGACCTGATTGCCGCAACTGACGAGCAGGGCCAGTTTCGCTTTGCGAACCCCAAGTACTGCCGGTATCACGGCCTCGACCCCAACGCTGTCACAGATCTAACGCTGCAGTCGCTGTTTGCCGACCGGGAGGGGTACGAACAGCTCCAGAACAGGGTCGCCCGTGCGCTCGACGGAAACACTGTCAAGTACCGAACAACCCGTGTCCACCCGACTCGCGGAGAGCGAACACTCGACGTTCGATATTATCCGCTGTCTGATGATGGGACGATTAGCGGCGTCGTCGCAGTGTTACGTGACGTAACTGACCGGACGAACCGCGCGAAACAGCTCCGGGTCGTCGACCGGGTGCTGCGACACAATCTCCGCAACGACCTGACGGCAATTCGACTTCGGACACAGGAACTGGGGGCCGCGCCGGAGGCCGAGCGGTCGGAACTGGTCACGGAGATTCTCGACACCGCTGACGGACTGCTAACGACGAGCGAAAAGTCCCGTTCGATCACTGATATCCTCGCTGACCCGCCGGAAGTTCGCCAGCGAGACGTTGGCGCAGAAATCCGGCGTCGGGTTGACTCGCTGCGCACCACCTACCCACACGCCGACGTTGCGTTCAGCGGTGACCACTCCGCGACGGCAATTGCAACACAGTCTCTCGGCGAGGCGATTGCTGAACTCCTCACGAACGCTGTCGTCCACCACGATGGCGACCGGCCAACCATCGATGTCCACGTCAGCACACAGCCCGAGACTGTCGAGATACGGCTCACCGACGACGGCCCCGGCATTCCGCCGATGGACCAGGATGTCCTCCTGACCGGTCGGGACAGCGACGAATTATACCACGGGAGCGGACTCGGTCTGTGGCTCGTCTACTGGGTCGTCCAGCGCTCCGGTGGCGATATCGATATCGCTGACGGCGACCCTCGTGGGACGACGATTACGCTGACGCTCCCACGGCGTCCCTCCTGAGTGGGTTCGGTGAGCCACCGGGAGTTGACCGACGCCGAGACGGTCCGTACCGTTGTCGCCGAGGAGAACCCTGACGAAAGTGAGGCGATAGCGACAGCGGAACTGCCCGTGAGCGCGTCACAGAGGTTGCATCCACGACGACTGAGCTACTCGGCGACCGGTAACTCGACGACGAAGACACTTCCCTCGGGTTCGTTGTCCTCGATCCAGACTGTTCCCTCGTAGCGCTCGACGAGCGTGTGGACCAGAAACAGCCCTAACCCTGTGCTGTTGCTATCAACGCCAGTTTCTCCTTCGTCGAAGATTTCCCCCTTTCGGTCGTCTGGAATTCCTGGCCCATTGTCTGCAACCCGGACCTGCACGGCTTCGCCCACGTCGACAGACACCTCCACTTCCGGTAGTTCCTTGTCGTTGTGGATGACAGCGTTGTTCAGCAGGTTTCGGAAGACTGATTCGAGCATTTCGTCAGCCAGTACCTCAACCTCCGGAACCGTGCCATCAAGCGTCACCAGTGCCCCCTCGTAGCTTGACCGAATTTCGTCAATCTGTTCTTCGATGACGTAGCGGAGCTGCACTGGCGAGCGGTTTGTCCCCGACTGCAGGAGCACCTCCGTCACGTCACGTGCCGTCTCGGTAATCTTGACCGCGTCTTGGGCGGCTTCCCGGACTTGTTGCACATATTCCTGGCCGCCCTCTTCGACGTGGTCTTCGAGCAACTCCGAGTACACTTGCACAAGCTGGAGGTCGTTACGTACGTCGTGGCGGACGACCTTGTTCAACACTTCGAGGTTATCTCGTTGGCGTTCGAGCGTCTGCTCGTAGCGTTTGAGTTCGGTCACGTCACGGGCATATCCGAGGATTGCCTCTTCCCCACTCCCTGGCACCTCGTAGGGCATCTTCGTGGTCTGAAGCAGTCGCGTGTCGCCGTCGGCGGTCACCAGTTCCTCCTGAATTTCTTTCGGTTCGCCGGTTTCGAGGACCTCCCGGTCGTCGCCGCGGAACTCCTCGCCTTGGTCGCTATCTGGGAGAACCTCGTCTTCCTCGTGGCCACCGACTTCCCCGGGTTCGACGCCGAAGGCCTCGGCAGTTGCTTCGTTGGCAATCAGGTACTCACCGCGGCTGTTCTTGACGAAAATGAAGTCTGGAACGAGGTCGATAATCTGTCTGAGGCCTTCTCTGGCGTTTTCCAGCGCCTCCTCCGACTGTTTGCGCTCGTCGATATCGAGGTGGATACCGACGGCTCGCAGCGGCTCGCCGTCGGCGTCGCGCTCGACGACGCGACCGATATCCTGAATCCACTTCCACTCACCGCTGGCCGTTCGCATCCGGTGCTCGGTGTCGTAATACTCCGTCTCGTCGTCGAGATGCCTTTCTAACACCGCATTCACGCGGTCGATATCCTCCGGATGCACCCGCTGTTCCCATTCCTCGAGGGTCGGACTAATATCATCGGGGTCGTAGCCCAGCATCGTCGCCCAGTTGTCGTTGAACTGGACCACATCGGTCTGCAGGTCCCAGTCCCAGACGCCGAGGTTCGCCCCGCCGACGGCCAGTTCGAGTCGCTCTTTCAGTCGCTGGAGCTCCTGTTGGCGTTGCTTGCGCTCGGTGATATCCTGCAGGACGCCGACGACTCGCGTCGCTCGGCCGTCAGCACCGCGTTCGACAACTTTGTTGAAGCTCTGTACCCACGTCCACTCGCCGTCGCTCGACCGCACGCGGTACTCGTCCTTTGCAAAATCGCGGTCACCGGCCAGAAACCCTTCCAGGTCGGCTTCCATCCGGGCGTAATCCGCCGGGTGAACCCGGTCGTGCCACTCCGACAACGACCCGTCGAACTCTGCCGGGTCCGCCTCGAACAACTCCGGCACACGGTCGCCGAAGGTAATCTCGTCCTCGACGACGTTCCAGTCGTAGATACCCAGTTTCGAGGCCTCCAAGACGAGTTCGAGTTGCTCTGTACTCACGTCCAGCCCCGCCCCAAGCGGGTCCGGTTCGTCTTGCTCTCGGGCTGTCCCGACCAGTTGTACGACTCCTCCGCCTTCGAGGACCGGTTTCAGCGTTGTCTCCCATCGAACTGACTGGTCGGACGTGGCGAAGCGTTGTTCGTACTCGACAGGATCGCCTTCCTCAACCGCTTCGAGCCCTCGTTCGGACACCGTGGTCCCGAGTGGTCCGAGCGCCTCTCTGGGAGTTTTACCGTGGAGTTCTGTGTCTTCGTGACCAACCAGCTGCCGATAGGTGTCGTTTGTCCGACTGAATCTCACCTCGCCGCTGTCAGCCGCGACATCGAGGATAAATAGTCCGTCATCGGCTGCGTTGACCATCGTCTCGTAGGGGTCAGTGGATTCTCGCTCGCTGCCGTCCGTCTCTGCGATGGAGTCGTCCACAGGTCCCAACCTATCATGGACTGATGTGGTCCTTGTATAAGAATATAACCCGGCTGGTGACCACGAAATGCAGTCGAATCTGTCCTCAGTGCCGCGGTGATAACGGGATTGTCGCGAGCAACAACAGCACTGTCGTCGCGAACAGCCCCGTTGCGAGGCCGTAACTCGTTGTCGCGGGCTGGAGTGCGCTCGCTGCCCCGCCGAATATACCAACCACCGCACCGATAACCGGCAGGACACAGCCAACACAGGTGAACAGCCCGACTGTCCCCGCAAGCGCGCCCCGAGAACCGGCCGCGACTGCACAGCCGACCGCATACGACAGCGTCGCGTAGCCGATAACCTCGAATGGCAGCAGGGTTCCGCCAACTGGGCCGACGCTGTACATCACAATCGGTCCCCAGCCCGGCGTCGCCTGCATAATCATGACCGTATTCGTCTCACCACCGAATCCAAACGGCGTTCCAATCGCGGCCAGCACGGCGAAATAGCCAACTGCGACTGCAACTCCAATCTTCGACTCCGACAGCGTCGGGCCGCGACGGACCAGCGTGGCAACCACATAGCAACTGAGGACAATCCAGACGACCGGATACAGCGTGTACCGGACAGACTGCACGACGGTGCCGGTCACGGCAACGTACGCGAAGATGGCCACAATGTTGGCGACCAGCGCCGCGAGCGCCAGCGTCGTCTCCGGACTCGCCAGTACCGAGACGGCTCGTGCCGCGCCGCGTCGTCTGGCTGTCCCCGACATCCTATGCTTTACTCGTGTTCGTCTGGTCGTCGTCTTCGTCGTTTGGCAGTGCGTACAGCCCGATTAGGAGGGCTCCCACAACGATGGCTGAGGCGGCGTAGTACAGCCGCGACGCAGGGTCGAATCCAACCATCGCGAGCACGGTCCGGAATTCGATGACCGCGACGACGGCAAAGGCGAGCAGGATGGTCAGTCCGGTAATACCCGGCCGTTTCATACGAGCACCTCCGCGCTCGCGACGAGCGAATTGTAGAGGATGGTGCCGTAGGTGCCGAAGAAGCCACCGCCATCGATGATCGCTGCCAGCGGCAGAACGTAGGTGAGCACGATGAGCGTGAGTGCAACGCCCGTCCAGAGCTTCAGGTTCGAGAGCACGTCAGGCGCGTGTTCCGGGCCGGACAGCGCTGGCGGAATCACGTCGGCTTCCGTCCGTTTCTCGCGGGTGCCGACAATCGAGCCGAGTCGGGTTCCCGACAGTAGCAGGTGGATGAAGAACAACACCAGCGACAGCGTCAGCAAGACGCCGCCGAGTGCAATCTGGAGCTTTAGTTCGCTGATCGCGCCGAAGGCCGTCTCGAAGGTCACCTGTTCGTAGGTCGGGTCGGCCGTTCGGCGGGGAATCCCTGCTAGCCCAGCGCGGTGCATCGCGTTGCCCATCAGCACCATGCCGAGGAACCACAGCAACACCTGCGCCATGCCGAGCCGTCGGCTGAAGATCTCTCGGCCGGTGATAATCGGCAGGAACCAGTAGGTTGCTGCCATAAAGGAGAGCGCAACGGCGGTGCCGACAGTCATGTGGAAGTGACCGACGACCCACAGCGTGTTGTGGATGAGGTAGTTGATGTTCATTCCGGCGTTGATCATTCCGGAGAAGCCGGCAGCGGCGAACATCAGCCCCGCAAGCGCCATGCCGGTGAAGGCGGGCTTGTTCCAGGGCAGCGCACGGAGCCAGCCGAGATAGCCCTCACCACCGCGCTGGCGAGCGCCGTGTTCCAGACTCGCCACGACGGTGAAGGCGGTCAGCAGGCTTGGCAACAGCAGGAACATCGTGTTCGTCATCGCGAGGAACTTGAATCCTTCTGCAATTCCGGGGTCGACGTACTGGTGGTGAATCCCGGTCGGGACCGACAGCACCAGAAAGAGCACGAAGACAATCCGTGCGAGGGTGTCACTGAACAGTCGGCCACCGCCGAGTTTCGGCAGGATGACGTACCACATCATGTACACTGGCATGAGCCAGAAGTAGACGACTGGGTGGCCGAAGAACCAGAACAGCGTCCGGGTGAGCAGCGAGTTCACGCCGCCGACCAGTCCAAGGGACCACGGGATAATGAAGAAAATCAGCGAGATAGCAACACCGGCACTCGCCAGATACCACATCAGCATCGTCGTCAGCACCATGAACGTCCGCAGCGGCGTCTTCTGGTCGGGGTTGTTGCGCTTCCAGGCGAACCACGAACGGAACCAGTCCACGCCGGCGAACCAGCTGCCGACGACGAAAAAGACCAGCCCGAAGTAGAACACGGGGTGGGCTTCGAGCGGCGCGTAGAACGTGTACAGCACCGTCGCCTGCAGGTTGCCAATCTCGACGGTGGAGAAACCACCGATGATTGCAATTGCGCCCATCGCCGAGCCAAGCACCATCAGCCCGTACCAGAATCTGGTGAACCAGATGTTCTCTGAACTGCGGTCGAGGCTATCGGTCACCGCCCACTGGAAGAAGCCGACGAGGAAGAAAATCGTAAAGAGCAGCGCCATCGCAACGCCGTGTAGCGTCAACACGGTGTAGTAGTCGGCATTCGTGACGAAGCCAGTGTAGTAGCCAGTGCGGTGTAGCGTCTGGATGAACCCCATCAATCCGCCGATGGCGAGCGCGATGAACGAACTCGTCAGTGCTGCTCGCACAATCAGGGCTTCGTCGGGATGTCTGTCAGCAAAGACCTCCATTATTGGTCACCTCCCCACTGGTCTTCGGGAACAACCCTGATTGTCCCGGCCATCTCCTCGTGGCCCGGACCACAGAATTCGTGACAGATGACGCCGAGGTCCGTTGGTTCGTCGTATTCGCCGAACTCGACGGTGATTTCTGACATCTGGCCGGGGATGACCATCGTGTTCACGTTCGTCCCGGCGATGCTGAATCCGTGCGTCACGTCCGTGGAACTGATGTAGAAAGTCACTTCACTGTTTTCAGGCACGCGAATCGGTTGACCAGTGCCGGGGAGATACGCGAACTGCAGTGCTTGCACTGCAACTGCGTACTCGCCGTCACCGGTCTGTGTCGCGTTTGGCTGCTGGTATTTCTCGAACTCTTCGCTGCTGGTGACGTTCTCCGGCGAGACCGTCCCGCCGTCGTCGGAAATCATCTCGACGCCAGCGCCGACTGTCCCGTAGGTAATCGTCCCGATGAACGCGACAATCAAAAGCAAGGACAGCCCAAACCAGAGTTTTTCGTAGTTGTGAATCTCCATACCTTACACCACCGTTGGGCCGTTTCCGAGGAACTCAACGAAGTACATGAACGCCCACATGAGGCTGATAATTACAAAATAAATCAATACGAGCACGAGTGTTCCGACCGGGTCGAACTCGTCATGTCCGATCTCTCGTTCGATCGGATCACCCTGTGCGTCTGTCGGTTGGTCAGTCGCCGAACTCATACTCCGCGCTTTTGCCCCCGTGTAAAATAAGGTTCGGGCCCTTCCAACAACCTGGGAATCAGGGGTACTTATATATTTGATTGCGATGTTATCAGCATTATATGGACTTCTCGCCACGACGTATCGCGATACTCGCACTGCTTGCGTACATTCCCGTTGGCGTCTACACACTGGCTGCAGGAGAGATGACGGTCCCGACAACCGCCATTGCTGTCGTGAATCTCGTCCTGATCTGTGGCTCAATTCTGCTTCTGTTTGGTCCGTCCCCCGGCCAGCCTGATACCCCCGCCACACACTGACCGATGGCAACCTGCTCGCTCTGTGACCTCCCTGCCGACCCGCCCGTAACCAGCGACGACGCCGACGGCGAGTTCTGTTGCCGTGGCTGTCTCGAAATCTCCCGTTCGCTCGGTGACGTTGACCCGGATAACATCGACAACTTGCCGGACCGGGAAGAACCGGACCACCCCGAGGACGCCGAGACGAGTTATCTGGCCGTCGACGGGATGCACTGCTCGACCTGCGAACTGTTTCTCGAAGACCTCGCCTGTCGCGAATCTGGCGTCTACGACGCCGAAGCCAGTTACGCCGCCGAAACGGTGAAACTCACCTACGACCCAGACGAGCGAACACAGTCGGAGTTGGCCGGGGCAGTCTCTGGCCTCGGCTACAGCGCACGGGCCCGCGACGAGACTGGCGATGGCGGGACAGACCTGGCGAGTCGCCTGCTCGTCGGCGGATTGTTCTCGATGATGGCGATGACGTGGTACGCCATCTTTCTCTATCCCACCTACTTTGGCTTCGACGCCATCGTGGACCTCGGAACCTTCGACGGCGCGTACGTCTACGGCCAACTCGCCGTCGTGACGGCGATTGTGCTGCTGTACACCGGTCGGCCGATGCTCCGGGGTGCCTACGTCAGCCTCCGAACCGGTCGGCCGAACGTCGACCTGCTGGTCTCTGTCGCCGCCGTTGCTGCCTACACGTACAGCACCGCGCAACTCGCACTCGGCGGGACCGACCTCTACTACGACGTGACCATCGTTGTCGTCATGGCCGTCACTATCGGCAACTACTACGAAACCCGAATCAAGCGCAAGACTGCCGGCCTGCTCTCAGACCTGACGGAACTTCGTGTCGAGGAAGCGACCCGAGAAGATGGCGAAACAGTTCCAGTCGAGGAGATTGCGCCCGGCGACCGCCTGCTGGTGCGACCGGGTGAACGCGTCCCTGTCGACGGCACCATCGCCGAGGGCACCGCCGCCGTCGACGAGGCGCTGGTGACCGGCGAATCTGTCCCGGAGACGAAAACGCCCGGCGACAGCGTCCGCGGCGGGACTGTCGTCACTGACGACCCGCTGGTTATCGAGGCCGACACCGACACCGAGAGCACGCTCGACCGACTGGTTGGGACGCTCTGGGATATTCAGGCCACCCGGCCGGGCGCACAGCGGATCGCCGACCGGATTGCGACTGTCTTCGTTCCGCTCGTCCTCGCGCTTGCGGTGGTCGCCGCAGCGGCCGGTGTCGTTCTCGGCGCCACAGTACAAGAAGCGATGCTCGTCGGCCTCACTGTGGTCATCGTCTCCTGTCCCTGTGCGCTCGGGCTGGCAACGCCCCTTGCGGTTGCGACCGGATTGCAGGCCGCGGCTGACCGAGGAATTGTTGTCGCAACGGCGGAGCTGTTCGAGCAGGCCCCAGACATCGAGACGGTTGTCTTCGACAAAACTGGAACACTGACCACCGGCGAGATGACTGTCACCTCCGTCAAGGGGAGCGCTTCCCGTGCAACGCTGCTCGAACGTGCTGGTGCTGTCGAGCGGTACTCAACACATCCAATCGCGGCGGCAATCACCGAGGCCGCGGACACCCCCGACACGACTGCCGAAGCTGTCTCCGAGCATACCCGTGGTGTCTCCGGAACCATCGCGGGCGAGGAAACGCTCGTTGGCCATCCTGACCTGTTTGCGGAACGGGGCTGGTCGGTCCCCACAGCAGTCTCCAGGAAGGCAGACACCATTCGTGACCGCGGTAACGTCGCAGTCGTTGTCGGCTGGTCGGGAGCGGCCCACGGCGTGATTGGTGTTGGTGACCGCCTCCGCGAAGAGACGCCAGCAGTGCTGGAGACGCTCGGCTCGGACCGGCGTATCGTCGTCCTCACTGGCGACGACCGGCCCGGCACAGATAGCCTCGCGTCCCACAACGCGGTCGACACCGTCTATACTGGCGTGCCACCGGATGGCAAAACCGAGACAGTTCGACGCCTCGCAGCCGAGGGTCCGGTCGCGATGGTCGGCGACGGAAGTAACGACGCACCTGCGCTGGCGGCGGCCGACGTGGGTATCGCTCTCGACGGTGGCACAGAACTGGCGACAGACGCCGCCGACGCGGTCATTCTCGACAACAAACTCACGAACGTCCCGGTGGTCTTCGAGACGGCAGCCCGAACGAATCGCCGGATCAAACAGAACATCGCGTGGGCGTTCTGTTACAACGGCGTCGCGATTCCGCTGGCCATCACCGGCGTGTTGAACCCGCTGCTGGCGGCCGTTGCGATGGCATCGAGCAGTCTGTTCGTCGTCGCCAACTCGGCCCGCGGGTACGGTGACGGAGAGCCAGACGCCGAGGAGACCGACCGACCAAGCGGACTGGTCGGTCAGCCTCACGGTGCCTGACCACGTGTTCCCGTCTGGGTCGGGTTGACGCGTTCACACACAAGGCGAACGCTTTTTGCTTGCCTCGGCAGATATACGCGTATTCAATGACACGCGAATCTGCTGATGGTGACCCGCCCCGAGGTCGAGATGTAGCCACAGACGGCGGCGTCGAAGACGTTGCACTCGACCCGTGGGGGTCGGCTGCCGTGTCCGATTACCGGAAACTCTTCGAGCAGTTTGGTATCGAGGAATTCGAGGAAATTCTCGGCGATGTCCCTGCACCACACTACCTGATGCGCCGCAGCGTCATCTTCGGCCACCGCGATTACCGCCGAGTGCTCGACGCGATGGCCAACGACGACCCCTTCGCGGTGCTGTCGGGATTCATGCCGACGGGCGACCCACACATCGGCCACAAACTCGTCTTCGACGAAATCATCTGGCACCAGCAGCAGGGCGGCGACGCGTACGGGCTGATTGCCGACCTTGAGGCTCACAGTGCGCGCGGTCTCTCTTGGAGTGAGATCGACGAACACGCCCGCAACTACATCCTCTCGCTACTGGCGCTTGGCTTCGACCCCGAGGAGGGGACGCTGTACCGCCAATCGACCAACCGCGAGGTACAGGACCTGGCCTTCGAACTCGGCATCGAGGCGAACTTCTCCGAACTCGAAGCTATCTACGACTTCGACGGTGAGACTGACGTGAGCCACATGCAGTCGGTCGTCACCCAGATGGCCGATATCCTCTACCCACAACTGGACGAACCGAAACCAACGGTTATCCCAGTTGGCCCGGACCAGGACCCGCACGTCCGCCTTGCCCGGGACCTGGCTGCTCGGGTCCGCTATTTCGGCGTCACCGAAGCGTACGCGAGTTTCGGACTCGACCCCGACGAGCGTCCGGTCCTCGCCGAGGCCTACGAGACGCTGACCGAGCGCCACCCCGACGACACGATTCGCTGCTCGGACGCCGGAACCTACCTCGAAAACCAGCGCGAGGCCGGCGCAACTGACGTGACGGCAACCACGCTCGATGGCCTGATTACGATGTGTAACGAGGCGGGCAAGGAGCCACTCCGGCCCCGGATTCGCTTCATTGACCGCAACGCCACCGAAGCGGCCTTCGAGGGTCTCATCGAGGCTATCGACGGCGAGAAGCGCGTGTACGACGAACACATCGACGCCTTCGAGCTCGACCACGAGGAGGCAGAAGCACTGGCCCGCGAGGTCGAACTCGAACACGATGGCTACGGCTTCCTGCCGCCGTCGTCTATCTATCACCGCTTCATGACCGGCCTGACCGGCGGCAAGATGTCCTCCTCGATTCCCGCCAGCCACATCAGTCTGCTCGATGACCCCGAGGACGGCTACGACAAGGTCAAATCCGCGACCACAGGTGGCCGCGAGACTGCCGAGGAACAGCGCGAACTCGGCGGCAAACCCGATGAGTGCCCGGTTTACGAACTGTATACCTACCTGCTGGCCGGCGACGACGACGAGTTCGCGGCCGAGGTGTACGAGGAGTGCGCCAACGGTGAGCGCCTCTGTGGTGGCTGCAAGGAACAGGCTGCCGAACTCATCGAGGACTTTCTCGAAGACCACCAAGAGAAACGCGAGGAGTGGGAAGAGAAACTCGACGAACTCGATATCTCCTTCGACACTGGCCGCTAACCCGCCACGCCCGCTCTGCTAGTCTGTTGACTGCTTGTCCATTTTTGGCCGTGATGGGTTGTTGTTTCTGAATTATTTGAACCAAAATTTGGCTGAGAACAATCGAAGGGAGCAAGATTTACACGAATAGACAGATGGGTACGTATATAGCTAGAGTATCCCACAATGATGTGCCTCTCCAGCCAAACCCACTGTGATTGTTTTTCCACCAGCGGTTCTAAACCAGACTTTGACAGTTTTCAGTCCGTTCGCACCCCAGAGCGACAGCCCTCACCCAGAGGTGACCGACCGTGACTGAATGGGTTCCGACGACCTGTATGCGCTGTGCAGTCGGGTGTGGCCATCTCCACCAGTCGCCGGATTTGGGCGTCGGTATCGATGTTGCCCGCGGCGACGTGAGCCACCCGGTCAACCGCGGGTTGGCCTGCTCGCGCGGGATCGAGGAGAGTCAGGACCCCGACGGCGACTGGTTAACCAAGCCGATGGTCCGTCGCGACGGTGAACTCGTCCGGACGACGTGGGACGTTGCGCTCAACACGGCCGCCGAGGCGTTGGGTGACGCCCACGAGTCAGACCCCGACGCCGTCGGTGTCCTCGGTAGTGGCCAGCAGACCAACGAAGCCGCCTACATGCTCGGCAAACTCGCCCGCGGCGGCTTCGGCACGCGGTATTACGACGCCAACACCACGCTGTGTATGTCGAGCGCCGTCACGGCCTACTACCAGGCCTTCGGCAGTGACGCCCCGCCGTGTTCCTACGACGACATCGAAGAGACCGAACGCCACGTCGTCTGGGGCGCGAACCCGGCAGTCGCCCACCCGGTGATGTTCCGCTGGCTCAAACAGGCTGGCGACGAAGACGGTGTCGAACTCATCACGGTCGACCCGGTGCGCTCCGAGACCGCAGAGAACTCCGACAGCCACGTCTCGCTGGCGCCGGGCAAGGACCTCGCACTGGCGCGGGCAGTGCTGGCTCGACTCGTCGAGACTGACCGCATCGACGAGCCATTTATCGAGCAAGCGACCGACGGCTTCGACGCACTGGTTGACTCACTCCCCGACGCTGACAGCGCCCGCGAGGAAGCCGAAGTCTCTGAAGCTGACCTCGAACTGCTCGCGAGTGCGTTCGAGATGGACGCGCTCGTCTACTGGGGCATGGGTATCAACCAGCACGTTCAGGGGACCGATACCGCCCGCGGGCTGATCGACCTCTGTCTGGCGACCGGCAACCTCGAACCCGGCAGCGGGCCGTTCTCGCTGACTGGACAGGCGAACTCGATGGGGACCCGCGTCTGCTCGTCGAAAGGGAGTTGGCCCGGCCATCGGCCCTTCCAGGACCCAGACGAGCGCTCGTTCATCGCCGACCAGTGGGGCGTTCCCGTCGAGCGACTCCCCGACGACACCGGCCCCGGCCCCGTGGGGATGTTCGAGGAAGTGGGTGAGGACATCGACGTGCTCTGGAATGTTGCCACAAACCCCGCCGCGGGGATGCCCGATGCCGACCCAGTGGTGGAGGCACTTGACGACGCCTTCGTTATTGCCCAGGATGCCTTCCACACGGAGACGACAGCACAGGCCGATGTGGTCCTCCCAGCGGCGACGTGGGGCGAATCTGAAGGGACGGCGATCAATATGGAGCGAACAGTCTCTCGCGTCCGGGCAGCGACCGACGCACCAAGCGGCGTTCGCTCGGACTTAGAGATAATCGCAACTCTCGGGCGGCGGCTGTTTCCCGACTTGATCGGGACTGCTCGGCCAGACCCGGCTGCTGTGTTCGAGGAGTTCACCGCACTCACAGCCGGGACGCCAGCTGATTGCTCGGGCATCACCTACGAGCGACTCGAAGACGACCTGGCTGTCAGGTGGCCAGCGCCGGATGAGGACAGTGGCGGTGGCTACCGCTATTACGAGGCTACTAACCCGAGCACGGCTGAGGACGGCACCGACAGCGCAGTCATCGACGGCGGCCAATCGTGGTCGTTCCCAACCGCGACGGGTAACGCACAGTTCTCGACCGCGACCCAGACTGACCTCCCGGAACCGACCGACGACGAGTACCCACTCACCCTGACGACTGCCCGCGAAGAGGACGGTTACAACACCGGTATTCGCTCGCGGTCTGTGCCGGAGACTGCCAACCCCGTCGCACGGATCAATCCGGAGACAGTCGCGGCTCACGAAGACATCGTTGCCGACGGCACCGTCGGTGTCGTCTCCCGGCGTGGCCGAGTGACAGTCGATATCGACCCAGACGAAGGTGTTCCTGATGGCATGGTCTGGCTTCCAATCCACCACCCTGCGACGAACCGCCTGACGCTCTCAGAAGTCGACCCACAGTCTGCCGAACCACATTTCAAACAGTGTGCAATCCGTCTCGGAGCGCCTGAAACCCCGAACTGAGTCCACTGTTTACCGCTCTCTATCGTGGCCGATTTTCTGAAACTGTCAGAATTGGACAGTACCGGCACTCTCCGAGGCGTCTGGCACGCGACTCTGACTGGGCTGACGTGGCTCCTTCTCTGTTTGGTGACCTTTTGTCCAGCAATTATTGGACGTTCAGGTGGTAATTGGCGTGATAATGAAACGCTGTATGTCCTTAAGGATTCTATATCTGACTTGATATTGTCCTTCTCCACAGCTTCAGACTCCAATATTGAAAGTTCGTAAACGAGAACAGTTTTATGAATGGATAGAAGCCATTCGGATGTAATGCAAACGATCGTATTCCAGAATGGCATAATACTGCTTGATTGTGGGTCGGAAATCGAAATATATGAACGTGGTCATTACGGTTACAACACCGAAACGGTGGTGAGCCAGTCATGATTCCGGGCAAGTGGAAGAACCTTATATTTGCGACGGTGATGTTTTTCCTCGGATTTACGATTTGGTTCTCGTTCGCTCCGTACACCGAGGGCATTGCCAGCGAGTTTGGGCTCTCAGTTGCAGAACTCGGTATCGTTGCGAGCGCGGCCATCATCGCAGTGCCACTCGGCCGAATCGTTATCGGGCCGCTGACCGACAAGTACGGCGCACCCACGACGGTTTTCTGGACAATGATGATTGTCGGCGGTGCAGCGGTCGTCTCGGCGTTCTCCCAGTCCTACGAGGTGTTCATCGCGGCCCGAATCGTCGCGTCGCTGGCCGGGATTACGTTCGTAATCGGCATCGCACACGTGTCGGAGTGGTTCGAGGAAGAAAATATCGGCCTGGCGGAGGGAATCTACGCTGGTGTTGGTAACGCTGGTGCTGGGCTGGGTTCGCTGTTGATCCTGCCGACGCTGTTCGGGGCGGGATACAGTGGGCCACTGTTCGATACGAACTGGCGGGCTGCGTTCTTCTACACGGGCGCGGCCGCAATCGTGACTGGCTTCCTCTATTATTTCTTTGCCGAAGCCGCCAAAAGCACCGAGAAACGCCAGGCGACCAAAGAGGGCGTCACGTTCAAGCAGTGGCTCTGGGTCGCGACCCGGTACGGCGCAGTCGTGCTCGCGGTCGCATACGTGATGACGTTTGGACTGGAACTGGCGATGAACGGCTGGCTCTCGACGTATTACCGCGAGGCGTTCGGTGAAGGGAGACTCCAGATTGCCGCGGCCTTCGCGGCGACGTTCTCGATTGCTGCGGGTCTGCTCCGACCATTCGGCGGTTACATGAGCGATGTGTTCAAACGCAACGAATGGGACGTCATCTCCCGGTTCGAGGGCCAATACCGCAACCAGTGGACGTTCATTGCGCTCACGTACGTCGTTATCTCGATGTTTGTGATGACGCTTGCCGGACTCTCCGGGAACATCCTGCTGGCTGTCGTCGCCGCCTTCGGCGTCGGTATGGGCTGTGCGTTCGCAGAGGGCGCAATCTTCGCGATGGTCCCGTCGATGTTCCCCGACGACTCCGGAAGTGTCGCCGGTATTGTCGGTGGGATTGGCTCCTCAGGAGGTATCTTCTACCCGCTGATTTTCTCCTCGGCGTTCCTGCCGAACCTCCATCTCGGCTACGCCGTTGCTGCGGTGACGATGATTCCGATTCTGCTGCTGTCAGCATGGGTCTTCCAGCCACACATCTCCGAGGTTGCGACGGAGAAGGGCTGGGTCGTTGCTGACGAGGAACCGTCCTCGACGCCGGTTGCGGCCGCCGACGACTAATCGCTCGGCACGAACCACGGGTCACTTATTTCTCCTCGTCGCACCTCTCCGTGTGAGACGTGACGTCGGGACGAGCCTGTATGCGGGGTTGTTGTTCGCGCTGCTCGGGACCATCGCGTGGGTGAGCGGCCAGCCGTTCATCTTCCCGAGTCTCGGACCCTCTGCATTCGTTCTCGCTTTCGAGCGCCAGGGCGAACGGACTGCCGCTGTTCGCATTGTGGGCAGCCACATCATCGGCGGAGTGGCGGGTTTTCTGGCGTGGACGCTGTTCGCGCCCGACGTCGCTATCACGGTTACACCGCCGGCATACTCACTCGATGGGCTCAGGCTGGCCGCCAGCGCAACGGCATCGGTTATGATGACCAGCGGAGCGATGATTGGCACTGACACAGTCCACGCGCCAGCCTGCGCAACGACGCTCATCGTCTCGCTTGGTCTGCTTTCGACGCCCGGCCAGGTCGGCGTCATCGTCGCCAGCGTTATCATTCTCGTCGAGTTCCACGCCGCGGTCCTGGCTGTGACCCGCCAGTTTGTCGGTGACGGTCACCCAGAAATTCGGCCGCCTGACCGGTGACAACGCAATCTTTCACTGGCTCGCGCGCGCTGCCGTGTTTAGTTTGACACTCGCTTACACTCGGCAATTTCAACACTCTGACAAAAAATTGGACGATAGTCGGATTTCACCCCTGAAAATTCGAGAGAGAATCCCCTAATATTCATTGGACACATCCTTATATCGGACAGTCGTCGTCTGAACTGGCCATAATGTCCAGTATTTAAAGAGTCAGTGTTTTATAGTTATGATACACGATAATCAGACGTGAATTACGGTCAGATGTGCAAACGAGTCGAGCTAAAATTGGACATCTACTGAGCAGGTGAGTATTTATGCCACACAAGAAAGAGCAGATCAAAGACGAACTGTACGGTGACGAGGTCAGAGCGAAAATTGAGGAGTTTGCCGAGCGTGGCTGGGACTCCATCCCCGAAGACGAACGCGACGAGTGGTTCTCTCGGTTCAAGTTCTGGGGGGTGTTCCACCAGCGCTCCGGTCAGGAGTCGTATTTTATGATGCGACTGACCAACTGTGGCGGCGTGTTGAAACCGGACCAACTCCGAGCAATCGGCGAAGTTGCCCGTGAGTACGCGACAGGTCCGGCAGAAAACCCTGAGTGGGGCAACGGCTGGATTGACCTCACGACACGGCAGTCAATCCAACTCCACTGGCTGAACCTCGAAGATATCCCAGAAATCTGGGAGAAACTCGAAGCCGTCGGCGTGAGTTCGCGCTCGGCAGGTGGAGACACGATGCGAAATATTTCGGGCTGTCCCGTCGCGGGCAAGGCCGAGGAGTTCGTCCAGTCCCGACCGATTCTCGACGAGATTCAGGAGACTATCCGTGAAGATAACGCCCTCGCCAACATGCCCCGAAAATTCAACATCTCGGTGTCGGGCTGCAAACAGGGTTGTGCGCAGGATTCGATCAACGACATTGGGCTCGAACCGGCCTACAAAGAGGAAGACGGCGACGTTCGCAAGGGGTTCAATGTCTGTGTCGGCGGCGGCCTCGGCGGCCGTGAACCCCGCAAGGCACGCTCGCTCGACCTGTTCATCCCACCGGAGAAAGCTGTCGAGACGGTCCGAGCCTTTGTCGAGTACTACCACGAACACGGCAACCGACAGAACCGCTCGAAAAACCGCGCTCGCTTCTTCGTCGACGAGCACGGGACCGAGACGATTCGCGACGACCTCGACGACCGCTTGGATTTCGAGTTCGAGCCAGCGGGCACGGACTTCCGCGACGAGTACACCTACAACGCTGGCAAATCCGCCGACGAGGGCCCACACGACCACGTTGGCGTCTACGAACAGCGTGATGGCCTCAATTACGTCGGGCTGAGCGTTCCGGTTGGTCGCCTGACTGCCAAGGAGACCATCGCACTCGCAAACCTCGCGAGTGAGTACGGCTCCGGTGAGGTTCGGTTGACTCGCCGCCAGAATCCCATCATCATGGACGTTCCCGACAACGACATTGCGCCGCTGCTCTCTGAGCCACTGCTCGAAGAGCACACCCCAGAGCCAAGTCCGTTCGTTCGCGGCGCACAGGCCTGTACGGGCACGGAGTTCTGTTCGCTCGCACTCACCGAAACGAAAGTTCGGATGGCTCGCACGCTGCGCTGGCTGCGGGCGAACACCGAACTCCCAGATGACGTGAGCCAACTCAAAATCCACTACTCGGGCTGTACGGCCGACTGTGGACAGGCGATGACTGCTGACATCGGACTGCAGGGAATGCGCGCCCGGAAAGACGGCGAGATGGTCGAAGCGCTTGACGTCGGTGTCGGCGGTGGCATCGGTGCCGACCCCTCCTTCATCGAGTGGGTCCACCAGCGCGTGCCTGCCGATGAGGTGCCGGTGCTCATCAAGCAAATCGTCGAAGCCTTCGCCGCCCACCGTGAGGAGGGCGAGAGCTTCCGGGAGTGGGTCGAAGGCTTCGGCACTGAGGCACTGACCGACCTCACAGAGCCAGCAGAGAGCGACTACGAGGACGCCTGTCTGACCGACGGCAAGCAGGCATGGTATCCATTCGAGAACGGCGATAGCCCGGCCCCGACCAACCCCGACGGCACGCCACTCTCGGCGGATGACTGACCATGAGTCACAGAGTGCTGGACGTAACGGCGTATACGACCTTCGATTACCTGCAGGGCGGTGCGTCGGGCATCGACTGGGACGAAGAGGGAGTTGTCGTCCTCGATGTCGAAAGCGACGAAGACGACGGCGTGGTGCGACTGTCGACAGAACTCGACCCAACGGACGTACAGCGACTCGACCAGCACGCCGACCACGTGGAGTTGTTCCCCGAGGAGGCACGCACGCTTGCCTCGACGCTACGGGAGGCAGCCGACCGTGCCGAGGAGGAGGACACCGATGAGTGACGCCGAAGCCGGAACGGTCTATCTCGTCGGCGCAGGACCGGGTGACCCCGACTTGCTGACCGTCCGCGCCCGCAAACTGCTCGACAGTGCCGATGTGGTGGCCCACGACTCGCTGGTCCACGACGACCTCATCGAGTCCATTCCGGAGTCGACCAGACAGGTTGATGTCGGCAAGCGACCCGGTCCGGACGGCGAGCGCACCACCCAAGCAGAAATTCACGACCTGCTCGTCGAGACGGCGAGGGAACCAGCCAGTGTTGTCCGCCTCAAGTGTGGCGACCCAACGGTATTCGCTCGCGGCGGGGAGGAAGCCGAAGCGCTCGATGAGGCCGGCGTCGACTGTGAAATTGTACCCGGCGTGACCAGCGCTATCGCCGCCCCGGGCGTGGCAGGCATTCCGGTTACCCACCGCGAACACGCCTCCGCGCTGACGGTCGTCGCCGGCCACGAAGACCCGAGCAAAGCCGAGAGCGCACTCGACTGGGACGCACTCGCCGCGACAGTCGCCGCCGGCGGGACGCTCTCGATTCTGATGGGCGTCGGACAACTACCCGACAACATGGCCGCCCTCGAAGCCGCCGGACTAGACCCCGAGACGCCGGTCGCGATGGTCGAACGAGCGACCTACGACGACGAGACGGTCGTGACGGGCACGGTCGCGACAATTGCCGAGCGCGCACAGCGGGCCGATATCGCCCCACCTGCGGTGACGTTGGTCGGTGACGTTGTCGAGGTTCGTGAGGCTGTCGACGACTGCCTTCGCTCGCTCCAGCGACAGACCGGCCGCGTCAGTTCCGCACGACTCCGGGGCGACTGAGTCTCAGCAATCGACTCTTTTATAGTCCGACGGGTCGTTAACCCGAGTGCACGATTCAACTGTGGCAGAAGGACTTTTAATCCCGCTCGTCGCGGGAATCATCGCAATTGGTGTTCTCGCGCAACTCGTCGCCGCGCGACTTCAGGTCCCCAGTATCATCTTCTTTCTCTTTGCAGGCGTCATCATCGGTCGACCGGGGCTGGGGCTGGTAACCAGCGAGAGTTTCGGCTCTGCGCTGCCGGCAATCGTCGGCATCGCCGTCGCCATCATCGTCTTCGAGGGTGCCTTCCACCTGGAGTTCGACCGCATCCGGGAGGCGCCCGGGGCAGCGCTCAGACTGGTTACGGTCGGCGCCGCAATCGCGTTTGTCGGCACGGCCGTCGCCGTCCGGTACTTCGTCGGGTTACCATGGGAACTGTCGTTCACCGTGGGCGCGCTGCTCGTCGCTACCGGTCCGACCGTCGTCACTCCCATCCTCGATGTCGTTCCGGTTCGTGACCGCGTCGCGGCCGTCCTCGAAACTGAAGGCATCGTCAACGACGTGACCGCCGCAATCACGGCGGTCGTTATTTTCGAGGCCTACAACCCGACGGCCTCCGGCGACGGAATCATCCAGGGCTTTGCGCTCCGTCTCGGTGAGGGATTGCTCGTTGGGGCGATTGTCGCTGGCATCCTCTACTATCTGCTGCGGTACGTCGACCTCTCACCCGGCGCAGCCCCCCGGAACGCACGGCTACTCGTTCTCGCCGGGGCGCTGGTTTCGTTTGCCGCCGCAAACGAGCTCGCGAGCGAGGCTGGCGTCGCAGCGGCCGCAACCGCGGGCATCATCCTCGGAAATCTGGATGTGCCGTACAAATCGGAGATTACCAACTTCAAGGGCGACATCACGCTGCTCGTGCTGTCGTTCGTCTTTATCGCGCTGGCAGCGCAGCTGCCGCCGCAGGCGATCCGTGAAGTCGGCCTCGGCGGCGTCGCCGTCGTCCTCGCCGTCGCGGTGGTCCTTCGGCCGCTTCTGGTGTTCATCTCGACGGTCGGTGACCGGTTCACCTTCCAGGAGCGACTGTTCGTCAGCGCCGTCGGGCCACGCGGAATCATCCCGGCGTCGGTCGCGACGCTGTTTGCAATCGAACTCCGGACCGCCGCGGAGGAACTTGGCAATCCGGCGCTGGCACACCAGGCCGACCTGCTGCTCGGAACGGTCTTTCTGGTTATTTTCGCCACCGCCATCGTCGAGGGCGGACTGGCGCGATACATCGCAGAATATCTGAACGTGATACCAATGAGAGTAATCATCGTCGGAGGCGGCCAGGTGGGCCAAGCGCTCGCCGAACGCCTCGAAGACCGCGGCGAAAACGTCGTGATAATCGAAGAAGACGAACAGGCACTCGAAGAGGTGCGAAACAAGGGCTACGCCGCCATCAGCGGTGACGGCACCGATACAGAGATATTACGTGAGGCGGGTGCCTCGAACGCGAAAATTGTCGTCGCTGCGACCGGTGACGACGACGTGAATCTGCTCGTCGCACAGCTCGCCAAGTCGAAATTTGACGCGGGGACCGTCATCGCACGGGCGAACAACTCCGACAACGTCGACGCCTTCGAGGAACTGGACGTGCGCACCATCTCCTCGGCGATGGCCGCGGCGTGGGCCATCGACAACCAGATCGAACGGCCGGCAATCGCCCACTGGATGACAGACATCGGCCGGGACGGCGACATTCAGGAAATCGAGGTGACCAACGACGAGTTGTTCGGCAAGACCATCCGCGAACTCGGCCCGATGCTCCCCGACGCCTGTCTGGTTGCCCTGCTCAGCAAAGGAGACCACGACTCTGCGGAAGTCCCGACCGCAGATACCGTCGTCGAGGAGGGTGACCACATCACACTGCTCGGTCGTCGGAAAGGTGTCCGCGACGGAATGAAGTTCATCGACCCCTGAGCGCCACCGATTCAACGCTCTGCGCTCACGGCGTCGAGCGAGTACAGACCAGCCACTCGACATCCTCGCCAACGAGCGCGAACTGCATTTTCTTGCGAACGCCGTGAGCGAGGCGGACGTCGAGTGCCAGATCTCGTGGTGCGAACTCGTGGCCGTCAGGCAACACTCGAACGAGATACTCGGAGTGACCCAGATCATCGACAGAAGACACGTCAGCGTAGGTCCGGAAGTCTGCGCCGAATTTGAATCCGGTCTTGGGGACGATTCCCTGCTCCCGGAGCAATTCGTAGACGCGAAGCCGGCGGTCGAATCGTTCGCCCTCGACGGAGCGCCCGCGCTCGACGATTGCCTCACGGCCGCCGTCGATTCCCGTGAGCACTCCCTCACCGGCAAGATAGGCGGCCTCGATCAGTGAGAGTTGCACAGCACTGCCAGGACCGTCCAGCGGTTGGCCGTAGAACGCGTGCTGGTACAGTGCCGTTGGCGGTTCGGCAACGAGAACGCGGTCGGCGAGCAAATCGCCGCTCGCTTCTGGCAGTTCGTGGTCGGTCGCGCCTTCGGGTGATGGCTCTCCCACCTGGAAGTAACTCACCTCACTCTCTTCGTCGACAACCGCCAAGACCCCTGTTTCCGGTCCCGCAGCGAGTTCTTGCAGCGTCTCGGCGGGCACGTCGGTCCGCTCGCTCCGGGCCTGAACGCGATATGCAATCTCGCCGTCCCACGGTCCTTTCCCCCGTGGGTAGACGACGAATCCGTCTTCCTCGACGGAGAGATAAAAGCCCCTGTCCCGGAGGTCTTTGTAGACGAAAAAGCCAACCTCGGGGACACTGTCCAGTCTGAGAAACGCCTCGAAGCCGAGTCGCTTCCCGTCCCGCTGGTCACGGACCGTGTCGACATCGCCGCGATAGAGGAGGTGCGCGGCTTCCACCGCAGCGAGTTCCAGGTCACCGTCCACTGGTCGACCGTAGCCCCGCGAGTCGTAGAACTGCTCGCGAGCACCCCGGCCGGCCTGCGCTCGGTCGCCGTCGAACTGGACATCCATAAGCGTCGATTTGCGGCCGCGGGCAAAGCGTCTGTGGTCTCAACTTCGACTGCTTGTGGGACGAACTGTTTCGACCGTTGTGTGACCAAGAATTGTCTGGTTGCACCGAGCCCAACCGACAGCCCAAAGATTCTGCCGTCCAACTAGCTGGCAGTGCGATTGCCTGCGCTCGCTGCGCTGCTGGCCCGGGCTGGAATCATCGACGAGCAGCGCTTCGACCGAACGCTCGACCTCTCGTGGCCGCGGATTGTCACCGGCTTCGCAATCATGTCCAAACAGACGGTCGACCTGGCGCTGGTCGGATGGGCCGTCGGCTCCGCCGCCGTCGCGGGACTGGCCTACGCGTACGCCTACTGGACCATCTCGAAGTACGTCGGCATCGGCGTCGCTGGCGGAACGGTCGCGCTCGTCTCACAGAACTACGGCGGCGACCGGACGGACCGCGCCTCGCTGGTCGTCAAACAGGGCGTCTGGATTGCTTTACTGATTGTCCTCCCGACAGTCGCCTGCTATCTGCTGTTCACTGACTCCTTGATTGGAGTCCTCGGCTCGGACCCCGGACCGATCGGCCACGGCAGCACCTATCTCGCCATCGTCGCGCCGGCACTCGCCTTCGAGTACCTGAATCTGTTGATGAGCCGAACCTACGCCGGCGTGAGCGATACGTTCACGCCGATGGTCGTCCGCGCTGGCGGCGGCCTGCTCAACATCATCCTGAGCGTTGGGTTCGTCCTCGCCGGACTGGGCGTCGCCGGTGTTGCGCTGGGCACACTCATCTCTACCGCGGCCGCAATGTTCGTCCTCGGCTGGGGTGTCCTCGGCCGGTCCTATCCCGTCCCTGGAATGCAGGCCTCCCCCGTGGTCTTCAGCCTCGGCGGGCCACAGTTTGACCGCGAACTCGGCGGCCAACTGCTCTCCGTCTCTGCGCCGCTGATTGCCCGCCAGACTGCCAAGATGGCCGTCGTCTTCCCGCTTTTGTGGATTGCCGGCACGTTTGGTGCAGTCGTCGTTGCAGCCTTCGAGGTGGGCCGACGCATCCGTGACCTGCTCGTGAGCTTTAGCTGGGGCTTCTCGACTGCATCGAGCACGCTCGTGGGTCAGGAACTCGGCGCTGGCGACGAACTGGAGGCCGGGGCCTACGGCGATTCTATCCTCAGACTCTCGTTTGTCGTCCACCTCGCTGCTGCCCTGCTTGTCATTCTGACCGCGCCGTGGCTCGCCAGGTTGTTCGTCTCCGGCCCTGAAAACCTCGCACAGACGGCCATCTTCATCCGAGTGAGTGCTGCCACCGCCGTCTTGCTGGGGGTCAACGGCGCGGCCGTCGGCGCGCTCCGCGGGGCTGGCGATACCCGCTGGCCGTTCGTGGCGACGCTGCTCGGACAGTACGGTGTGGCCTTGCCCGTTGCCGCGGCTGGCTTTCTCACTCCCCTCGGTGTGTTTGGCCTCTATGGCGCACTGCTGTTCGGGGCTGGCGTCCCGCTGGTCGTCAACCTCTGGCGGTACCGCAGCGGCAAGTGGAAGGCTGTTAGTCGGGAGTACCGTCCGACCAGTGGCTAGCCCAGCGTCGGATTCTTACTCGCGCGAGCCCTTGCATCCCTGTGCCAGCGATACTCTCCGACCGCGACCGACAGGAACTCGACGACGGTGACGACCGCGCGTTTTATGGCTCACCGCGGTTTGTCACGCACGCCGACGACGGCTTTCTCGACCGACTCACCGACCTGTACGCCGAGCTATCCGAACCGGGCGACCGCGTCTTCGACGCGATGAGTAGCTGGGTCTCGTTCCTGCCAGCGTACGACTACGAGCATGTCGTCGGCCACGGACTCAACGAGGAGGAACTCGCCGCCAACGACCGACTGGACGAGTACTTTGTCCAGAATTTCAACCACGACCAGTCGCTCCCTCTGGCGACTGACAAATTCGACGTGCTCTGCTGTGCGCTATCGGTCCAGTACCTCCAGTATCCAGCCGACGCGTTCGAGGAATTTGGCCGTGTGCTCGCACCCGACGGAACGGCGGTCGTGAGCTTCACGAACCGAATGTTTCCGACGAAGGCAATCCGAGGCTGGCGACAGCGCTCGATGGACGAGCGCGCAACACTGGTCGAGCAGTACTTCGAGGCTGGCGGCTTCGCCGAGACGACCCGAGTCACCGACCAGCCGGACACCGACCCGTTCTATACGGTTGTCGGCTCCCGTTCCGAGTGAGTTTTTGGGTTCCCAGCCCGAATACACTGTATGAAGAAATCTCTCGACGAGCACGCCGAACGATTCTCAGACTCCGCCGCTGATTACGACGAGCAACAGTACTCACCGGAGTACCGCGCTGCGGCCGACCTAGTCGTTGCTCACGCTGACCCTGCGGCTGCGGACACTGTCCTCGATTTGGGAACCGGAACGGGAGCTATCGCCTTCGGCGTCGCCGACGACGCTGGCCGCGTCATCGGTCGTGACATCAGCGACGGAATGCTCGAACAAGCCCGCAAAAAGGCCGCAGACCGTGGTATTGACACCGTTGAATTCGGTGCGGGCCGGTTCCGTGAGCCTGCTGTCGACGCCGACATCGATATCGTCACCTCGAACTTCGCGATGCACCACCTCGGAGACGAAGAGAAACGCGAAGCAATCAGCGTCATTGCTGCCCTCGAACCACGGCGAATCGTCCTCGGCGACGTGATGTTCTTCGGAGGGCCAAACCCTGACGAACCGTTCTACAGTCCCGAAGTCGACGACCCGGCGACGGTGGGTGTCCTCGCCGACGCGTTCACCGACGAGGGATACGCGCTGACTGCCGTCGAGATGGTCGCCGAGCAGGTTGGCGTCCTCGTCGCCGAGCGCTAATCGATGAGCACTCGGTCGGTGAGCCAACACTTCTGTAACGCTTCGTTGGCACCCTTGTACCGCGAAAGCCCGAACAGGTAGGTGACGGTTCGCCCGGTGGGTCCGGTGAGCGTCACTCGCTGGTGTGCCTGGTTGCCATCCCGTTCGAGTGGGCCGGCAACGGCTTCGCCGTGGTCGATCATTGGCGCGTACTGCGGGCCGTTGACCATCCGGGTGAACCGATCCAGTGGCCCAGTCTGGCGGCGGTTGTTCGGCGACGCGAAGTTGTACGCGGTCTTGATGCCAGCATTCTCGACTGGGTCGTCGTTGTCGGCAAGCGCTGCCAACTGGAGGTCGACCACCTCTTCTGGCGTGTAATCCGGGTCCGGTGTCGGGTGGTTCGGGACTGGATACTCTGACACACTCTGTGATAGGGAACACAGCACCCTAAATGATGGCCGCGGTCGTAGACAGACTGAAACCACCGGCCGCAGATGGCGCTGTCGTTGGCACGCTCGACTGATGTCGACTGTGTTTCGCGTCGAGAAGCACTGTCTGCGGATTTTTACCCACGTCGAGAGTACGAACTACTATGAGTTCGACAACGACCGGGTCTCCGGGCAACTCGCCGACCACTGACTGGTTCCGGTCGGCCGCAGAAGTCCAAACGTACAAGAATATTCTCTATCTGCTCACCGCCTTTCCGCTGGGACTGCTTTACTTCACGCTCACTGTCATCGGTGTGTCGCTGGGTGCCGGTCTGGCAGTGCTCGGCGTCGGAATCGTGATTCTCTTTGCCACTGTCGTTGGCGTTCGGACGATGGCTGTCTTCGAGCGTGCGCTCGCCAACACACTGCTCGACACTGATATCGACACCCCTGATGACATCGACGCCGGCAATGGATTACTCGAGACTGCGAAAGCGTACCTGCTCGCGGAATCGACACTGCGTGCATTTGGATATGTCTTTGCCAAATTTGGCCTCGGAATCGCCTCGTTCATCGCACTGGTCACGCTTCTCGGAACTGGACTCGAACTCCTCCTGTTGCCTGTCTTCCCCGAAGGCGCGCTCAACGTGCAGGTGTTCGGCCTCAGGCCCGCACAACTCTTCCAAACGAGTACGCAGCGCCTGCTTGCCGTTGCGCTCGGTACTGTCCTCCTCGTGGTGAGCGCCCCGGTGCTGAATGCCCTCGCCCGAGTGAATGCCGCGGTTATCTCTGGGATGCTCGGCGCTGAGTAGAACGAGTCCAACAACGCTTCGTAGTGAGAGAGTACCCGGAAAATCGAATTCAGCTGTTCAGCGCAGTGCGTGTGATGGGTGCGTGGTCTCACTTCAGTCGTTCACGACTCTGAGGTTCTCGCGCTGCTTGAACCTCGCTGCTCACGGCTTCGCCGTTCGCTATAACGTGGTCTCCCTTCAGTCGACCACGCCGCTCACAATTCCGAGGACTCCCTACGGTCGTCCTCGCTGCTCGCGGCAGGGCCGCTCGCTATAACGAGGCGTTCGCGTTGCTTACGCCTCGCTGCTCGCGGCAGGGCCGCTCGCTGTAACGTGAGCTCCTTTCAGTCGCTCACGCTTACATCATGCCGCCCATACCGCCGCCCATGCCGCCGCCCATACCGCCCATGCCACCAGGTCCTTCGTCGTCGTCGCCGGCAGTGGAGAGGTCGCCCGCAGAGATAATATCGTCAATCTTGAGCACGAGGTTCGCTGCCTCGCTGGCTGAGGAGAGTCCCTGCTTTTTCACGTTGGCTGTCTCGACGACGCCAGACTCGAAGGTATCCTCGACATCGCCGCTGAAGACGTTCAGGCCGGCACGTTCCTGACCATCCTGGTGGGCTGCGCGCAGGTCGACCAGCGTGTCGATGCTGTCCAGCCCGGCGTTCTCGGCGAGCACGCGCGGGATAATTTCGAGCGCGTCAGCGAAGGCTTCGATTGCGAGCTGTTCGCGACCGCTGACACTGTCGGAGTACTCGTTCAGTCGGCGAGCGAGTTCGACTTCGGGCGCCCCGCCACCGGGCAGGGCCTGGCCCGTACCGGCTGCGTTCCCGACCATATCGAGTGCGTCCTGCACACCGCGCTCGATCTCGTCGACGACGTGTTCGGTCGACCCGCGAAGCAGCAGCGTGACGCCGTGAATCTCGTCGCCGGTTCCCTCGACGTAGAACAGCTCTTCGTCCTCGTCCCAGCTGATGTCGCCGCTGCCGAGGTGCTCCTCGGTGGCGGTGCCAAGGTCGGAGACGATGTCTGCACCGAGAACCTCTCGGAGGAACTCCATGTCCGAGCGTTTGACTCGGCGGAGCGCGAGAATGCCCTCCTTGGCGAGGTAGTGCTGAACCATGTCGTCGATGCCCTTCTGGCAGAAAACGACGTCAGCACCAATCTCGGAAATCTTGTCGACCATTCCGCGAAGCTGTTTTTCTTCCTGGTCGAGGAAATCCTGAATCTGGTTCGGGTCGGTGACGCTGACCTGCGTGTCAGCCTCGGCTTCGTCGAGTTCGAGTGCCTCGTCGACGATGAGCGCTTTCGCGTCGGTGAGGTTCGACGGCATGTCCTCGTGGACTGGGTCCTTGTCGATAACGGCGCCGTTGAGTAGTTCGGAATCACCGGCGGAGCGACCGGTCTGGGTCTCGATTTTCAGGAAGGCAAGGTCGACAATCGTCGAGCCATCGTCGGCTTCGACGGTGACTGCCTGTGCGGCGTCGACGACCAGCTGTGCGAGGTGCTCTTTGTGCTGTTCGGCACCCTTACCGGTCATCGATGTCTCGGCAATCTGGCGCAGCACGTCGGTGTCTTCGCTGTCGATCTCGACGGCGATATCGTCGAGTTCCTCACGGGCCTTCTCGGCAGCCATGTTGAATCCCTGAATAATCGCTGTCGGGTGAATGTCCTGCTCGAGAAGTTCCTCTGCGTTCTTGAGGAGTTCGCCCGCGATAGAGACGGCGGTGGTCGTTCCGTCGCCGGCCTCACTCTCCTGTGTCTCGGCAACTTCGACAATCATCTCTGCCGTCGGGTTGTCGATGTCCATCTCTTCGAGGATGGTTACACCGTCGTTCGTGACGACGATGTCCCCCAGCGATGTCACGAGCATCTTGTCCATCCCCTTCGGTCCAAGTGTCGAGCGCACCGACTCGGCGACAGCACGCGCCGCCGAGATATTGTGCTCTTGGGCGCTCTCGTCTTTCATCCGCTGTGCATCCTCACCCAAAACGATCATCGGTTGGCCCTGCATCTGCTGCTGACTCATATCAAGAGAAAGTTTGCATACGGTTCTATATAAATGTGTGTGTTTGCGACCAGCGCGCGGCTCCCGCGGCCACCGCCACACGGCCGAACGTACCCCCGAGGGCGGTGGTTTCTCCCGTATTTTATGTGGGTCCGTGTCACGGGTTGCGGAGACACACCGTGGTTTTTATACTAATTCGTGTCAGGAGAGCAGAAAACAAGATGTATGCGGTTGAGGGGCAACCGGAGACATATGCCCGACGCTGTAGAACTCGCGTTCGACGAGCAGTCTCTATTGCCCGTCGTCGCCCAAGACGCCGACTCCGGCGAGGTGCTCATGCTCGCCCACGCCTCTGAGGAAGCACTCGCGGAGACGCGCGACACTGGTATTGCACACTACTACTCACGGAGTCGAGAGGAACTCTGGAAGAAAGGCGGGACCAGCGGCCATCTCCAGCACATCGAAGAGGTCCGCGTCGACTGCGATGGCGACGCCCTGCTGTATCTCGTCGAACAGGAGGGTGGGGCCTGTCACACCGGCTACGAATCGTGTTTCCACCGCACAGTCGACGGCGAGGTAGTTGGCGAGAAAGTATTTGACCCAGACGATGTCTACGAGTGACTCTCAACACGACCTGATTGCCGCGCTCGAACGCCGTGAAGAGGAACTCGACCGGGCGCAGGACCGCGTCGAGGAGTACGGCGAAGACGAACTCACGACACTCGCCGAGGCCTACCAGGCGTTTTACGAGGTTCTCGACATCTACCAGGACCAGGTGACCGGCGACGACGGCGACATCCAGACTATTGTCGAGTTCCAGGGGGAAGTTGACCGGGTGATGGGGAAGGTTTCTGAGGACATGCTCCACGCCGACATCTTCGAGGAGTGTGACGAGTACCTTCGCCAGAAGTGGTTCAGCGACGCTGACTTCGAGCACGTCTACGACCTGCTCGACCCGGCTGCGACGCTTGTTGAGCGACTCGACGAGCGCGACGAGGCCCTCGAAGCCTACCGGGAGGCCAGACGAGACGTTCGAACTCGACTGCAGGAGTGCGAGACAGAAATCGACGACCTCGAACGCCTCGCTGACCTCTCAGAAGCAGACCTCGACGCGCCAATCGAACGCCTCGAAGAGCCAATCAGCGAGTATAACGACGCTGTCGAGGAAGCCTTCCGGGAGTTCAAGCGCTCGGCTTCAGCCCGGGAAGTCGTCACTTTCCTCGACCAGATGGAGCAGTACCCACTCGTCGAGTTCATGTCGCCGCCCCCGGATGTTGTCGAGTATATCGAGTCGAATCCCCCAGGTAACGAACCGATTGCGACAATTCTCGACTACGCCGATTACTCCCGCTCGAAACTGGAGCACTACGTCGACGAGCCGAACAAACTCAAACACGCTATCGAAGGGCATCGAGCGTATCTGGAGACGCTCGATGGCGGGCCGCTGAAAGTCAGCTGGCCGCCGCCAACGGCCGAACAGCTGCGCTACCGCTGTCAGGAACTCACTGCCGCCGTCAATCGTATCGACGCCGATGTGGTTGAACTGCTGCGGACGGTGCAGGCGCTGCCACGTGAGACTGAGTACGAGCGCCTCCAGCGGAGTGCGGTTGTCCGACAGGAACTCAGCGCGGACGAACGCGAACAGTTGCAGTCTCGGCCAATCGAAGAAGACCTTGCCGAACTGCGCGAGGAACGCGAGCGCCTCAGTGCGGCACTCGAAAACTACGCCGACCGGTGATTACAGCGAGTCCGACGATTTCAGCGGTTCGTCGAGCATTTCTTCGGCCATCTCTTCGAGTGCGTACCGTTGGACCTTCTCGGTCGCGCTCCGTGGCAGTTCGTCGACGAAGAAGACCCGCCGTGGGTGCGCATACGTAGCGAGGTGGTCCAGCGTAAACTTCCGTAGTTCCTCCTCGGTCACATCTGCACCCTCCTCGAGGACGACGAAGGCCACTGGTGCCTGCCCTTTGACCTCGTGGGGCGCGCCAGCAACGCCGGCCTCGGCCACGTCCGGGTGTTCGTACAGCGCTGATTCGACCTCAGCAGGGTAGATGTTCTCCCCACCGGCGATAATCATGTCGTCGGCTCGGTCGACAATCCAGATGTAGCCGTCCTCGTCGATGCGGGCAACGTCCTCGGTGTAGAACCAGCCCTCGTCGTCTTTGACCGCGTTCGTCTTCTCGGGCCTGTTGTAGTAGCCCTCGAAGACCTGCGGTCCGCGGATGGCGAGTTCGCCTGTGGTCGCCTCCTCGTCGTCGAAGTCGATATCCTCGTTCGGAACCGGATTCACGTCGTCTTCCTCGATAATCGTCTCGCGGGTGTCAGGGTCGACAACTTTGAGGTCGACGCCGGGCAGCGACGGCCCCACACACCCGGCCTCTTTCCGGACGCCTTTGACCGGTTCGACCGACCCGGCCGGCGAGGTCTCAGTCATCCCCCAGCCTTCGACCATCGGAACGTCCCACTTGCGCTGAATTGTCTGGCGAGTGTCTTCCGGCAACGGTGCGGCCGCACAGACGACATAATCCAGCGAGGACAGGTCGTAGTCCTCCGGGTTCTCACGGTAGACGCGGAACATCTGGGTGTACAGCGCCGGGACGCCAGCGAACGTCGTCGCGTCGTTGGCGTCGATAGCCGACAGCAGTGCCTCGGGTTCAGGCTGTGGCTGGAGGTTGAGTTCTGCGCCCGTCATCACGAACGTGCTCATCAGCGCATTCAGCGCGTAGATGTGGAACATCGGCAGGACGAGCACGAGTGTATCGTCAGGGTCGATTCCCAGCCCGCTTTTGCCGTAGCTCTCCTGTGTCGACAGCAGATTCCGGTGTGAGAGCATCACGCCCTTCGGCCGGCCCGTCGTCCCGCTGGTGTACGGTTGGGCGGCAATATCGCCAAAGTCGCGGTCGACAATATCGAACTCCTCGTCGGCGTCCTCCATCACGTGCGAGTAGTTGACAATTCCCTTCTCCTCGTCGCTCATTCCCGGCATAATCAGCGTCTCGATGTCGGCTGCTTCTGCGAGATTCTGGACCTGCTCGGCGACGTACGGTGAGCCAACGAGGACGTCGATACCGGCGTCATCGACGACGTAGGTCAGTGTTTCGGGGTCCATCCGCAGGTTCAGCGGTGTGGCGACCCCGCCGGCTTTGATTGTCGCGAAGTAACTGATTGGGAACCGCGGTGTGTTCGGAATAAACAGCCCGACTCGGTCACCAGGTTCGACGCCGTGGTCGACCAGCACGTTCGCAAACTTGTTCGAGTCTTCTTCGAGTTCCTCGAAAGTCGTCTCCTGGCCCATGAACGTGAGCGCTGTCTTGTCGCTGTACCGGTCCGCTGCCATCCGTGGCACCATCCCCATATGCTCGAGTCGCTCTCCCTTGTGGTATTCCATCGTCTGCCCACACATACCGAGCAATGTGGTATAAAACTTGAGGCACCGGCGGCGTCCGGTTGTTCGTTCGCGAAAGGCCTTAGCCCGCCCTGTCCTAACGGCTGATATGGCGAAAGAACCGTGTGATGGGTGTGGGCAACCACTCAAAATCGGGGGCGGAATCGCGAACATCTGGACGCTCGAAACCACGCCCACAGAGGGAATGACAATCGAACTCGCCGACGGAACCGAACATTTTCTCTGCTATGACTGCATGGACGCCCTGCCTGATGACCGAGAAGTGACCGCAGACGATGTCGAACAACTCGGCGATTAGGCCCGTTCGAGTGTGATCTTGAACTCGGCACCGCCGTATTCGCTGTCTTCGACCGTGATCTCACCGCCGTAGGACTCGACCAACGTGCGAGCAAGGCCGAGACCGAATCCGGTTCCGTCGCTGTCGGGCCCTTTCTGTCCCATCTCGAAAATCTCGTCGCGAATCTCTTCGGCGATTCCTTTCCCGTCGTCAGCCATCCCGATGACGACCGTCCCGGGCGTTGGTTCTTCTGCGAACACACGAACGGTCACCGGGTCGTCGTTGTGGACGGCGGCGTTCGAGAGGATGTTCGTCAGCACTGAGTCGATCAGGTCGCCGGCGTACACCTCGTACTCGAAGGCCGCGGAGTCGTACTCCACGGTGAGGGCCTCGAATTTCGTGTCGACGTCCTCGACAACCTCGGTGAGAATTGGCTCGATGTCACGGGCCTCGGGCTGGCCTTCCTCCTCTTTGAGCATCTTGACGGTATCACCGACGTTGTCGATGAGTTCGGCGGCGCTGCGGGCCGTCCGATGGATCTTTTCGGCGTACTCGCCGGCCTGGTCGTCCTCGTCAACCATCGAGACGACGGCGTCGGAAAAACCGGTGATAACCTGCAGGTCGTTGCCCAGGTCGTGGCGCAGTAGCCGGTCGTAGACCTCGACCATCTCCTTGCGTTTTGCCAGGTCGTTGCGGGCGCGTTCGAGTCGCTCGCGCGAGCGAATGTTGACGATTGCTGTCGCGACGTGTTCGGCGAGGTAATCCACTGGCTGGACGTGGTACTCTTCGACCCGGTCCAGCCCACTCCAGTGCAACAACAGGATTGCCCCCGAATCGCCGACCTCATCGGAGTACACCGTCGGTGCGGCGATTGTGACGCCGCTGTGGTCGAGGTCGTACTCTGCCGGGTCGACGATAGTCACGTTCTCGTCGTAGGCAATTTCGACGCCCGGTTCGGCGCAGACAGTAACGGTGTTCGATTCGTAGGCGGACCGGGTGAGTTCACCGGGGTCGTCCCCGATAGCCACTCCCGAGCGCATACTCCCAAGTACACGGAGGTCGTTTTCGCGACGAATCTCCACGACAGTCGGTGAGGGATGGCCGTCGATGAAATGCGGCGCTGCCTCCAGTGTCATGTTGGCGACCTCCTCGACCGATTCGAGATGGTAGATCTCCCGGCTGTACTTGACGATTCTGCCGGCCGTCTTGACTGTTCTCTCTCGTGGCGACCGGTCGTCAGATTGTTGGTCAGATGCCATTATCGCTTGCGTGCCCCACTCCTGATTTGAACTCGCGGTGTACACAAAAAATGGTTTCGACGATTTCACTCCGTGATTATTCCAGCCGGTATCGGAGCAACGCCGCGATGCCCCCGAGATTCTTCAGTTGCTGGCCGGGGTCGAACTCACTCGAAAAAACGGTCACGTCGCCACCTTTCTGCTCGGTCGTCTCGATGACGTGGTCAACGTCAATCTCCCAGTCGCCCTCACCAGCCCGCTGTTCGCGCAGGTCGCTGTCGACAACGAGCAACTGTTCGATTGCGCCAAAATCCGCGGCCTGTGCCACTGCGTCTGGCCCGTACGCCGCCTTCGTCCCATCGGCGATTCGGTCCATCAACTCGTCGATGTACTCTGATTCTTCAGCAATTCGCGTCTCTTTCTGTACATCCTCGACGGCACCGCGTTTCAGCACCTCGTGAACGCCCCGGTCGCCGACGCTTGACGTGTCGACAGTCGTGATTCGGTCGGTCAAATCTTGGGTGTTCTCTTCGATGTACGCCAGCGCGTCCTGTTTCGTGAATCCGGGACCAGCGAGGATGATTGCCTCGACATCTTGTCGTTCGAGGAGGTCTGTCAGTTCGGAAAACAACTCTGAGCGGGGCTGTGCGTACTCGCCTTTGCCCGTCGTTGCGGTGATGGAGGCTACCTCTTCGGCGCCGTACTGGGCCACAGTGTGGACGTGGGCCTGCCCTTCTTCGACGGTGGCGATGGCGATGTCGGGGTTGTCCGTTGCCTCGACAGCTTCTTCAATTCGGTTGCGCTGGTCCGGTTTCCAGCGCTTGGTCACGTCGAGTTCCGTGTGCTCCTCGACGTTGAGTGTGTGGTGGTGGCCGAGCTGGTCCTCTCGGGAACAGTCGACGATTTCCCCGCCGACCCGCAGGCGGTTGGCGAAGCGAGCGAACTCGACAGTTTCGACGGTGATAGCTGCCCAGATATGCTCGCGCTCGCCGCCTTTGTCCCGCAGTTGGTCGTCGTTTCGCTGAATCCGGCGGGTGGTATCGCCCGAGACGGTGTCACCCGGTTCGATGACGTGAGAGAGATGCCAGAGGTCGTCGAGACTCTCGGGGACGAGTGTCAGCCGCTCCAGCCCGCCCTCGACCTGCTCGGAGTCGGCAATGCGCATAGTCGACCTTGGGCCGGCGTCCGATAAGTGGCTGGTGATTGTGCCGCCGAGCCGTGGTGTTGAAATCGAGACACGCCCTCACTCTGCTCATGGACGAGGCTATTGCCCACCTTCGTGCGGACGAGACTCTGGGGCCATGCATCGATGAACACGGCCCGCTATCGCTAGACGCTGCCGAGAATACGTTCGAGCGACTCGTTGTCTCGCTGCTGCGCCAGCAGGTGTCAACCGACGCCGCCGCGGCGATTCGCGAGCGCCTGTTTGACGCAGTCGAGGTCACGCCCGAGGGGGTTCTCGATGCCGACCCCGAAACGCTCCGTGACGCCGGCCTTTCCGAGGCGAAAACCGAGTACGTCCGTGGCGTCGCCGAGGCATATCAGCGCGAGGGATACGACCACTTGTACTTCGAGGGGATGACCGACGAAGCAGTGCTGGACGAACTCACTGCGATTCGTGGTGTCGGTCCGTGGACTGGCAAGATGTTTCTGATGTTCGCCTTGGGTCGGCCCGACGTCTTTCCTGTCGAGGACCTTGGGATTCGCCGCGGGATGGAACACGTCTTCGAGGAAGACCTGACCCGTGGTGAGATGTGCGACTACGCTGGCGAGTGGGCACCCTATCGCTCGTATGCGTCGCTGTATCTCTGGCGGGCCTACGAGGGATGAAGAATACCCCAACCCGCGCTACCCGAGCAAAAAGCCGAGCAATCCCAGCCCAACCGCCATGAGAACTGTCCTGCCGAGTGTAATGTCGTGAACTTCGGAGAGCCCAACCGCTTGGACGACCCCTACCCAGAGGACCCTGATGAATCCAACAATCAACAGAACGCCTGTCTGTTGATTGGCTGTCTGCCTGATAAACTCGGACGCAGTGTTTGGATCAGAAGGGACCCGTCCGACCACGAGGATGAACCCGCCAAGAACCAGCGGCATCAACGCGATACTGACCATACTCGCCTCGCCGACGACTGCGAGCGTGTGCCCGAAGCCACGCTCCGCGCCCGCGAACCACATGAACGCGTGAAATATCGCGCCGGCCAGCACCCAGCCAAAAAAGACCGCGGCGAACAGGGCGGGAAAGATCCCGCTGATCGCTGACCCGACGGCTTCACGTTCGGCCGCAGAGAGGTCGATCTGTGCGAAGGTACGCTTGAGAAACCACCATACTATGACGCTCGTGAGTACGGCTTCGAGCGTTAGGACTCCGGCAGCAATCTTGAGTGACGGCCGGTTCTCTCGGCGAAAATAGCCGTAGGGGTCGAGGATTGGCGTCCGCGGGGACATGGTAACAACTGATTACCACTATTGTATAAAAATGTTGGTTCTATTAATTGAACAGCCAAACTGGAAATTGAAAAGATACATCTGTATCGTCTGGTACATCGGTACTACTCAAATACGACCAACACAGAGTGACCAAACCTTGATACCCGGCGGCGAGAAAGAGGGGGCGTTGGCACGACGAGCATGAGCAGATACGAGACGTTCATCGAGGACGGCACCATCCACGTTGGGAGCCCGGATGGCCCGATTGCGGTCGGCGGACTCGACACCGCAATCGAGGTTGTCGGGGGGCCGTCGTGGACTATCACCTACTCTGAAGAACTCAAAGCGCGCCATCCCGACCTGAACACCTCTGACGAGGGGCTGACTGTCGACGTGACGGACATGATCAACGGAATGACCCACTCTGAGCAGTTCGTCGAGACGCTGTCTGCACAACCTGCCGAGGCCAGCGACGACGATATCTCGCCCCGTCTCGGCCTCTTTGTCGGGAAACTGCTGGAAAATCTCGACAGTGGCGTCGCCTGACTGTTCTGTCCCGACGAGCGCAGCGCACAGGAGTACCGAGACCAGATTCTCTCGACCATCTAGGAGCAGTACCGGCACAACACTCTTGCGGGCGTCGCCGCATCGTTTGAGTATGACTGGAGACAACACCTCCGTCTCCGTATCGCTCCCGAGTACCCTCGCAGACCGACTCGATACGCTCGTCGCCGCGGGGCTCTTCGAGTCGCGTGCCGAGGCGCTGCAGTACGGCGCACGGCTGGTGGTCCGCGAGGAAGCCAACCGCACGGACAGCCCACTCGACCCTGTCGAGGATAGCCCGCCCGGACGGTCCGGCGGCAGTCGTAGCGCACGGGAGTGACGACCAGTCGATTCTTGTCGCTGTAGCCAAACCTGTGGTATGGATACTGCTGTTGTCTGGTTTCGTGACGACCTCCGTGTCAGCGACAACCCAGTGCTCGCCGACGCGGTTGACCACGCCGACACGGTCGTTCCCGTCTACGTGTTCGACCCGCGACGGCGAGCAGAATCGGAATACGGCCCCACGAAACTCGGACCACACCGTGCACGGTTTCGCCGCAAGAGCCTGCAGGACCTTCGGAAGTCGCTCCGTGAGCGCGGCGGCGACCTGCTACTCCGCGAGGGCCGCGTCGACGCTGTCGTTCCAGAACTGGCCGCGGATGTCGACGCTGACGCTGTTTTCGCCCAGACCAAACCCGCGACTGAGGAGGTAGAACGTGAACACGCCGTTCGGGCTGCTTTACCCGAAGACACGACCCTCGAACGACGCTGGACGCACACGCTCTATCACATCAACGACCTGCCGACGCCGTACGACCAGATGAACGATACGTTCACGCCGTGGCGCAAGTCAGTCGAAGGCTCCGCGACGGTCCGCGACCCGGTTTCTGCTCCGGACTCTGTCCCGACGGTTGACCTCGATTCGGGCACAATTCCACCGCTCGAAGAACTGGCTGTCCCAGGCGTCGACTCCGACGACCGCGCTGTTCTTCCGTTCGAGGGCGGCGAGACCGCAGGCAAGGAGCGACTGGAGTCGTACTTCTGGAGCGGCGACCACCTCCGCGAGTACAAAGAGACGCGCAACGGACTCCTCGGCGCGGATTATTCCTCGAAGTTCTCGGCGTATCTCGCCGCAGGCTGTCTCTCGCCGCGGTGGATTCACAGCGAGGTTCGGCGCTACGAGGACGAGCGCGTCTCGAATGAAGACACGTACTGGCTCCTGTTTGAACTCGCGTGGCGCGACTATTTCCAGTTCCAGTTCGTCAAACACGGTGCTGACTTTTTCACACCGGGCGGCATTCGCGGCGTCGACAAGGAGTGGAAACAGGACCGCGAGCAGTTCCAGCGGTGGGCCGACGGCGAGACGGGACTGCCGTTCGTCGACGCGAATATGCGCGAACTCAACCGGACGGGGTACATGTCGAACCGTGGACGCCAGAACGTTGCGTCCTTCCTCGTCGACGCGCTCGAAATCGACTGGCGGTGGGGTGGGGCCTACTTCGAGCAGCAACTCGTCGATTACGACGTGGCCTCGAACTGGGGGAACTGGGCCTATCAGGCCGGCGTCGGTAACGACTCTCGGGACAATCACTTCAACGTGCTCTCACAGGCCGAGCGCTACGACGACGACGCCGAGTACGTTCGGACGTGGCTGCCCGAACTGGCCGACCTGCCCCCTGAGTACGCCCACCGACCGTGGGGACTAAACGACGCTGAACAGGCCGAGTACGGCGTCGAACTCGGCATCGACTATCCGCGGCCGATGATCGATTTCGAGCAGCGCTACACTGAACTCGGCCGCCACTAGAAGCTGAACTCTCGGGAGAGTAGCGTGCCGATGTAGCCGCCGATTGCGCCCCCGCCGACGGTGTAGACGCCAACACTCACGACGATCAGAATCGCAATCGTACTGAACAGCGACGGCGCGCCGCTAAAGGCCACGAACGCGAGAATCAGGTACAACAGTAGTACGAAGGGCGCGAACGCGACCAGTCCGGTGATGGCTCCCGCCACGGCTCCATCGCTCTCCTCGCCACCCCGGAGGTAGCCGGCGGCGATACCGCCCAGTACTGTCGAAAATGGAATGAACGAGAACAGCAGGCTGACGGCGACGCCGGCGAACACACTCACCACGAGGCTCCCGCGCTGTTGGTCTGCTGGCGTGAACTCGTTTGCAGCAGTCATACTGACACTTCTCTCACGGGGGTGGAAAATGGTTCTGAACGCGGGGTTCCGGTTCAATCCTCGTTTTCGTGTACCCAAGCTATAACAGCTAGCGTACACGACCAGTATCCGACTTCGATGGATCGTGACCGCCTGACTGCGAAGCTCCGCCCGGCTCTCGAACTGGCCAAACAACAGGTTCGTCGCCGAGGTACGGTTGACAGCCGGTCGCTCGCCGCGTTTCGCATGGGGCTGGCACTCGTCGTGTTGATCGACCTGTTCGACCGTGCTGGCGACCTTACACTGTTTTATACGAACGAGGGTATCTACCCACTGGAGGCATTCGAGGCGACGTACACCTACTACAACAGCTACTCACTGCACGCGCTCTCAGGCTCACCGACGTTCATTACGTTCCTGTTTGTCGTTGCCGGCCTCGTCGCGTTCGCGATGCTGATTGGCTACCACTCGCGACTCGCGGCCGCGCTGACCTTCCTGTTGCTGTACTCGCTGCAGGCCCGAAACCCAGCAGTACTCAACGGCGGTGATCTGCTCTTTCGAGTCCTGCTCTTTCTGTCGGTGCTCGTCCCGCTGGGTGAACGCTGGTCTATCGACGCTCTACGCCGCGGCAGTGCCCGACTGGAGGTCACGTCTATTGGGACTGTTGTCGTCCTCCTCCAGCCAGTTGTCGTCTTCACGGCGAACGCGATTCTCAAACACGAGGGCGAACTGTGGTACGCCGGCGACGCGCTCGAACTGGCGCTGCAAAACGACGCGATGCGTCGCGGCCTCGGCAATATCATCGTCGACTATCCGACGCTGCTGACGCTGCTCAACTACGGCTGGGTCGTCTTGCTGGCTGGCTCTGCGCTATTTCTGCTCTCGACGACTGGCCGCCTCCGCGCGCTTGCCGCGCTTGCGTACCTCTCCGCATTCGTTGGCATGTTCTCCGCGATGGCAGTCGGCATGTTCCCGATGATTCTGATGAGCGCGCTCATGCCGTACATCACCGCGCCGGTCTGGGACCGACTCGGTGCTGTTGTCCCCGATAGTTGGAAAGAACGACTCCCCGACCGCAGCGCACTGGGGCCACTCGCTGGCCCGCCCGTCGAGCAGCGTCTCCTCGCCGCACTCGAAGACCGTGGCTACGACACGCTCCGGGCGTATCCCAGCGCACTCCTGACTGTCTCCGGCTATATCGTACTCGTCTGGATGCTCCTGTTCGCCGCCAGCGACGTAACTGGTCGTGACCTTCCGGACGAACTCGACAGCCCACATCTCGACCAGCAGGACTGGGGGCTGTACGCGCCGGACCCCTCTGACGTCTACAGTTGGTACGTCACCGAGGTCCAGTTCGCCGACAGCAAGTCTGTCGAACTCCGGACAGGTGAGTCTGTCAATTTCGACCGCCCGCCCGACGCGAGCGCAGCCTACGAGAATTTCCGCCACCGCAAGTTCATGCGACTCGTCCGGAGTTCAGCGTACAATGGGACGAGTCCGACTGTCATCGAGGCCTACGGCGAGTGGGCCTGCGAGCGCGCTCGCACCGTCCACGGTGACGGCGTCGAGCAGATTGTCCTCCATCAGATCACACAACCAACGACAATTAGCGGCGGGAATACCGACTCGACCGAGCAGATACTCTATACCCACTCCTGCAAGACTACAGGTCAGTGACGCGTGCAAGCACGTCCGACAGCGGTGGGCTCTCGAAGGCGTCGGTACCGGTGTACTCGTTTGTTCCGGCACAGTAGAGGTCTCGGGCTAGCTGAATCACTTCCTCGTCGAGCGGTTCTGGCTGGCGCTTACAGAGGTTTTTCCAATCGGCAACACCCTGTTCGTCGGCGCGGCGTTTCGCCTCGCCCACAGCCTCGACCCACTCGGGTTGGGTGCGTTTGTGGTACTGCCGGATGACCTCCTTCGAGATTTGCTGGCCGTCTCGTGAGAAGCGGTTCTCGTCGAAGGTGCCGACGACGTCCGCGACGCGAATCTCGCCGTCGACGTACAGACACTCGATTTTGCCGTCCTGGTGGTCGAGTCCCGCTGTCTCGGCCTGTTCGGTGACAATCTGGTTCACCTCGCGAGCGACTGACTCCAGGTTCTCGATTGCGGCAGGTCCCGCAATATCGGCTGCCGCGCTCCGGTCGAGATACCGGTCCTGTTTCTCGTATTTCGTCGAGAACTCGACCACTGGCTCGGGCAGGTCGACGGGGTCATCCGGCCACTCGTCCATCGAAAGGCCGTGGTCGGCGGGGTCGGAGCGACTCCGTAGCGAGGAACCAACCGGGACACGGTTCCGAAACACAATTTCTAGCGGGATGAGATAGTGGTCCTCGACCGACTCGTAGTATGCGTCGTAATCGTAGCTCCCGTCCTCGAAGGGCAGGTCAGGCACCATCGTCAAGTCGATTGCCATCTCCCGCGGTGCGTCACCGCGGTCCAGCGCCGTCTCCAACTCGACAACTTCGCTTTCGGAGACGACGCCGCGGTAGTGTGTTCCAACTCCTTCAGATTCGAGCAGCTCGAAGTTGAACGCACCCATTGTACAGAGCGAGGCTCCCTTGTCCGGAATCTGGTCGGGCATCTTCCCCCAGTCGAATACCGAGTAATCGTCGGTAAACTCGAAAACACCCTGGCCGAGCTCCGTGCCGGTCGCGGCCGTCTCGACCCGGAAGTTCTTGACACTCGTCATTGGGCGTGCGTACTCGGGCGGTGGTTAAGATAGTTGCACTTCGAACCGACACCAGCCCGCTTTTATAGGGTCGCCTGTCAAGATTCCACAGATGCTTGACCTGGTCGTGTCGGTCGCTGTCGTCGTCCTCGCCACCGTTGCCATCTGGCTCGGCAGCGACTGGCTCGAAGACGCGAGTGCCCAACTGGCAACCTACTACCACCTTCCGCCGGTCGTGCAAGGCGGTATCATCGCTGCTGCGGGGTCGAGCTTTCCCGAACTCGCGAGTGTGGTCTTTGCCGCGCTCGCGGGCTCGTTTGGACTTGGCGTCGGCGCAGTTGTCGGCTCGGCGATTTTCAATATTCTCGTCATCCCGGCGCTTGCCGTGCTGGTCGCCGACAGAGACATGGAGTCCACACGGACGCTCGTCCACAAGGAGACGCTGTTCTACATGCTCTCGGTTGTCGTGTTGTTTCTCATCTTCGCGCTGGCGCTCATTTACAATCCGGGCGAAGCCACCGCGACTGCACGGTTGACTCGACCGCTGGCCGCCGTGCCGCTGGTCGTCTACGTGCTCTATCTCTTTTTGCAGTGGCAGGACACCGTCGATTACAACGAGACGCCCGACACGAGCAGTATCAACGTGCTCAAGCAGTGGGGCTGGCTGCTTGCCGGATTACTCGTCATTCTCGTGGCTGTCGAACGACTCGTCGAAGCAGTGATTCACATCGGCGAGACAGCGGGCACCTCAGATTTCCTCTGGGGCGTGACCATCGTCGCCGCAGCAACCAGCCTTCCTGACATGCTCGTTAGTATTCAGGCCGCCGGCAAGGAAGACGACGTTGCCAGCATCGCGAACGTCGTCGGCTCGAACATCTTCGACCTGCTGGTTGTCATTCCCACTGGCATTCTCTTGCTTGGAGCCGCGACAATCGACTTCGGTATCGCAGCGCCGATGATGGCCTGTCTGGCGATTGCGACGACGCTGTTGTTCGTGACGCTGCGGACTGGCCTCTTGCTGACTAGCCGCGAGGCCTACCTGTTACTCGGTGGCTATATCCTGTTTGTCGTCTGGGTGTTCGCCGAGGCAATATCGGTGATTAGCGTCCTGCCGAACTGAGTCACAGGGAGGACCGGCGGAACCGCGACCACCAGCCAGTACGCCGAGACAGCCAGCCGACCCAGCAACCAGCCCCGCCGTTACGCTCAGTTCAGCGCTCAACTCTCGGCCTGCTCCGGGACGGCGGGGGTTGACTCGCTGGCGCTCGTCGTGGGCAGCGTCACGGTTACGGTCGTCCCGCGGGGTGTGTTCTCCGAGATGGCAAGTTTCCCGCCCAGTCGCGTCACGCCCCAGTGAACTGCCCAGAGGCCCAGCCCGCTTCCGTGTTGGAGTTGGTCCTCGCCAGCGTCGAGGACTGCTCGCTCGTGGTCCGGCACGCCCGGGCCGTTGTCCGAGACAGCGAGTGTCACCGACCCGTTGCCGGTGCGCTCTGCCGAAACGATTGCGTACGGCTGGTCGGCGTCGTTGTGCTCGGCCGCGTTTTCGAGCAGTTCTCGCAGAATCGTCTCGATAACCTGCTTGCTAGCCGCGACTGTCGTATCCGCTGGCACCGCCGTCGTAACCTCGACGGCTGGATACGACGAGCCGATTGTCTCGGTGACTCGCTGGACGATGGGGTCGAGTTCGACTTCTTTATCGGCCTGGGTCGCCGCCATCATCTGGTCGATATCGCGGGCGCTCTCGGCGACGCCGACGAGGTCACGCGTCGTATCGATAATTTCCTCGGCAGAGTCTGCACCCCCGTCCCCGTCGCTGATCAGTTGTGCTCGACCGATGATGCTCGTCGCGTCGTTGCGCAGGTTGTGTCGCAGGACTCGGTTGAGCACTTCAAGTCGCTGTTCGCGATTCTGCTTTTTCGTCACGTCTCGTAGGACGTAGACCGTCCCGCGGTCGATGTCTCGGTTATCAGTCACCGCCGAGCGCGTGACAGCAAACTGCCGGGCACCGTCTGCCGTCTCGATTGTGACTGGCGTCTCACCAGACAGCGCCGAGGGCGAGTGCCCAACCACCGTCGATAGTTTCTGCCCGACCGACGCCTGCGGAGTGGTCTCGAAACGGTCGCAAGCGACAGCATTCAATCGGAGAACTGTCCCCTCGTTGTTGGTGATAATCACAGTATCGTCCATCGAATCCAGCGCGTGATTTGGACCGATATTCCCCGCTGCCGGCGAGGAGTCGAACAGCCCGAGCGGACCGATGGCGAGCCCAGCCACCGCGAGGCTTGTCACGTACCCACCGGCGAGGGCACCGATTGCCGCGTCCGGACCGAAGGCGGCACCGAGTTCTGGCACGACGAAGTTCCCGAGCCACGGCCACCCGCCGCCGAACGCCAGCGCGACAGCCAGTCGCGCGTCGAGATGTTCGTACCGTCCGGCGTTGACGGCGACGATACCGACGGCGACGACGACCAGCGACGCGGTGTAGTACCGGCCGAAGCGAGTGAGTCGTGTCGCCACGTCGTACACCAGCGGGGGGAACCCGGCGAGCGCACCCACTGGCGCGGCTGTTCCGGACGTCTGTGCGGTGGTCCCGAGGATGATCAGTCCGCCGCCGAGGCCCCCGGCCACGAGCGGGGCGACGACCCCAGCCAGCCGTGGGCGTGAGTCGACAAAGGTAATTCCGTAGTAGCGACAGCTCACCGCGAGCAATGCTGCCGGAATTGCGAGGTTTGTTCCCAGCCAGATCATCTTGTTTGCCGTTCCGGCGCCGGCAGTCACACCCAGACACAGCGCTGTGGTGCTGAGTAATCCGAGCAAGACGAGAAACGGTCGGCCGACCGGTCCAGTGTCCCTCCGGGAGACACGAATTCCAACGGCCGCCAGCCCGACACTGGCCCCAATCAACAGCACTCGACCGACGGTGACTGCCGAGACCGTCCCAAGTGCCTCGCCGGCACTCATCTGTCTGCCCTCCGCGCAGTCCACGCACATGTACTGGCGACACCGACCCTTCGTGACATATGCTGACCGAGACACTGGCGTATAAAGTAGATTTTTCAAACTGCAACTCAACTCCGTCTAGAATTCGGTGCCGTTGCCCGAACCCGGGCAGATTTATGTGGTCCGACACTCACCCCCTACAAGATGGAGAAGGCGCTGTGGTACCTGATTGCCGGGACGAGGGGTGGTGAAAACCGCGCCCGGATTATCCGCCTTCTTCAAGAGAAGCCGCGCAACGCGAATCAACTCGCCGACAACCTCGATATCGGCTACAACAGCGTTCGCCACCACCTCGACATGCTCGAAGAGCACGATGTTGTCGAACCGGGGGGCAACGACTACGGCGAACTGTACTTCCTGACCGACCAGTTCACGCACCACACCGACGAATTCGAATCCATCACGGAGCATCTCGAATGAACACACTCGCAATCGCTGCTGGGCTGTCCGTGCTCACTGTCGCGGCGTTGCTCGTCGTCAGCGTAATCTGGCTCCAGAGTTATCGGGCGGTCAAGACACCACTCGCGCTGGGGCTGCTCGCATTCTGTCTCGTTTTGCTCGTCGAGAATCTCATCTCGCTGTATTTCTACTTCTTCACGATGGAGATGTTGTTCGTCGACGACCCGACAATCGGTGTGCTGGTGGTGGCGATGCGCGCACTACAGTTCATTGCCGTCGCGGCGTTCACCTACGTGAGCCTCGACTAAGTTCAGGAATGTTCGCCGCCGGGTGCACCCCGGATAGACTGAAGAATCCGTCCCGATGGGAACAGCGTCACGACTGTCAGGAAGGCAATCGCCACGAACTGCATCGCCCGGAGGCCAACGACAGCGTACATCGCCGTTGTCCCACCTGCGTATATCATCTCTGTCGAGAGATACGCCACGATTGCGACAAGATTCTCGACGGCCAACACGCCCGCAAACAGTAGCAGGCCGAGCAAGAGATTTGTCCGGAAGGTTCGGTAATTCCGCAGCCAGACGGCTCCCAGTGCCGTCAGCAAGAGCAGATTGACGGCTGCCAGCCCGACGGCCGAACTCATCCAGAAGTCCATACGTTACCTCCGCTTTCGAGTTACTTCCTGATAACGCTGTCTCACCCGGGAGAGACTGGTAGCTTTATTCGGGCGCGAGCCCAACCTTCGGGTATGCAGGTACTTCTTGTCGGCGGCAGCGGATTCATCGGCACTGCGCTCAGCGCGACACTCCTCGAACGAGGTCACGACGTGACGGTCCTGTCCCGGAGTCCGGACAACGAACCCATCCCAGACGGCGTCGAGACGGCGATGGGCGACGTGACCGCCTACGACTCTCTCGAACCGGCCTTCGAGGGCAAGGACGTGGTCTACAATCTGGTCGCACTCTCGCCGCTGTTCGAGCCAAAAGGCGGCAACGAGATGCACGACCGCTTGCACCGCGGCGGGACCGAGAACTGCCTGCGCGCGGCCGAAAAACACGGTGTCGACCATTTCGTTCAGTTGAGCGCGCTCGGTGCCGACCCTGACGGGCCGACACACTACATCCGCGCCAAAGGGCAGGCCGAAAAGTTGGTCCGCGACTCGGAGCTGGACTGGACCATTATCCGGCCCTCGGTCGTCTTCGGTGACGGCGGTGAGTTTCTCTCCTTTACGCGAAAGCTCACACCGCCGGGAGTCGCGCCGCTGCCCGGCGGCGGCAAGACGAAATTCCAGCCCATTCACGTCGATGACCTCGTTGGGATGCTTGCGGATAGCATCGACTCTGACGACCATGTCGGCGAGACGTACGAGATTGGCGGCCCAGAACAACTCGAACTCGCCGAGGTCGCGAAACGCATCCGGCGGTCAGAGGGTAAGTCGGTCAAAATCGTCTCTGTGCCGATGTCGCTGGCCGGAATCGGGCTGAACGTTGCCGGTGCAATTCCCGGCTTCCCGATGGGGCCGGACCAGTATCGCTCGTTGAAATTCGACAACACTACTTCGGAAAATGATATATCAGCCTTCGGGGTCGAATCCGCGGAGCTGACCACGCTCTCGTCGTATCTCGGTGTACACTGACGCGCCGTTCGCTGTCCGGCTGCTGTCCGTGAATTATTTCCGAGAATTCGAACTGGCCACAAGGTTGATGTACGTGCGCTGGCCGTTCTACCGAGCGATAGCTCGGGGAAAACACTTATGTGTGCGATGGTATAGTTTCGCCTAAAGCCAGACATGAAATTAGCGATGATCGGTTTCGGACAGGCGGGTGGGAAAATCGTCGACAAATTTATCGAGTACGACGAGCTCACGGGCAGCAACATCGTCCGCTCTGCAATCGCGGTTAACACCGCGAAGGCGGACCTGATGGGCCTCGAACACATCCCCGAGGACAACCGAGTCCTGATCGGACAGGCTCGGGTGAAAGGCCACGGCGTGGGTGCAGACAACGAACTCGGCGCGGAAATCGCCGAAGAGGATATCGACGAGGTGCAGGGTGCGATCGACAACATCCCTGTTCACGAGATCGACGCCTTCCTCGTCGTCGCCGGACTCGGCGGCGGGACTGGCTCCGGCGGTTCGCCGGTGCTGGCGAAACACCTCAAACGGATCTACACCGAGCCAGTCTACGGGCTCGGCGTCCTCCCGGGCAGCGACGAGGGTGGTATCTACACGCTCAACGCAGCCCGCTCCTTCCAGACGTTCGTCCGTGAGGTGGACAACCTGCTGGTCTTCGACAACGACGCCTGGCGAAAGACCGGCGAGTCGGTCGAGGGCGGCTACGAAGAGATTAACGACGAGATTGTTCGCCGCTTTGGCGTGCTGTTCGGGGCCGGCGAAGTTGGCTCCGGCGACAACGTCGCCGAGAGCGTCGTCGACTCCTCGGAGATTATCAACACACTCTCCGGCGGTGGCGTCTCGACGGTCGGCTACGACGCCGAAGGTGTCGAAACGACCGGTTCTGGGGGGCTTCTCTCGCGATTCAAGGGTGACGAGGACAACATCGAGTCGGCAAACACCACCAACCGGATCACCTCGCTGGTCCGGAAGGCGGCGCTTGGCCGACTGACACTGCCCTGTGAGATCGAAGGCGCAGAGCGTGCCCTCCTCGTGGTCTCTGGCCCGCCGAAACACCTCAACCGGAAAGGAATCGAACGCGGCCGCAAGTGGCTCGAAGACCAGACCGGTAGTATGGAAGTTCGTGGCGGTGACTACCCGATCGACGAACCCAACGTCGCCGCCGCGGTGCTCCTGTCCGGTGTGCACAACGTGCCACGTATCAAGGAGCTCCAGCAGATCGCGATCGAAGCCCAAGAAAATATCGACGAAATCCAGGACGAGAGCGAAGAGAATTTAGAGGCCCTTGTCGAAGATGATGAAGATGAACTGGACCCACTCTTCTAAGGTCATCGTTTTAGCGGTATTGCTCACCGTCTCACTCGGGACGGCCGGGACAGCAGCAGCCTTCTCGTTCGACGACAGCGGCGTCAGCGACGAGATGGAAGTCGGCCAACAGCAGACGGCAACTGTCGTTATGGAGGAGCCGTTTGCGGAGCGGAACCCAGGTTGGACGCTCGTCGTCGACTCTGAGTTCGATAACGCTGGCATCACGATCACCGCCACGACAGTGTCGGGCGAGCAGATCCAGAACAGCGGCCAGGGCAGTGCCGAACTCACGCTCGACAGAGAGGGCATCAACGAAGTCGAGATCGAGGCCAGCGGCTCGGTGCCGGAGATCGAACAGTACAGCTACGAGAACCCAGAACAGGAGGAATTTGTGGCTGTCCGAGTCAACGATAGCGCAAGTGGCGTCATCGAGACGTGGGACGTGAAGCGCTACACCGAGCAGAGCCGAGAGGCCCGCAACAAGCTCGACGAGGCTTCTGAGGTTGCCGGCGAGGACAGCAATTCCCTCTCATCTGCCCGAACGCTGTACAACAGCGGCGAATTCGAGGAGTCCATCACTGAATCCGAATCGGTCATTAACGACGCCGAGAGCAGCGAACAGACTCAGACGCTGCTGTTCGTCGGCGCAGGTGTCGTTGTCCTGCTGCTGCTCGCTGGCGGTGGCTACTACGTCTACAGCCAGCGCTCACGGAACACAAACAAACTCCAGTAGGCGATGGACGTCTTCGTCCCGTTCGACCCGCGCGACCCAAACACCCGCCTTTCCTCGGTTTTTTCACCCGACCAGCGCCGCGAGTTCGCTGCGGCGATGCTCTCTGACGTGCTGGCCGCGGTTCGAGCCGCCGGACAGCAGCCAACGGTGCTCAGCACTGCCGACGTTGACCGGTCCTGTCGGGTTGTCGTCGACGAACGTCCCCTTACCGAGGCCGTCAACGCCGTTCTCGAATCGACGACGCCCGCCGCGGTGGTGATGGCTGACCTGCCGCTGGTGACCGGGGAGACCGTCGAGCGCCTGCTCGGGGGCGACGGTGACGTCGTCCTCGCGCCGGGACTGGGTGGCGGCACGAACGCGCTCTGTACTCGTCATCCAGAGTTTCGCGTGGATTATCACGACGGCTCCTACCAGAAACACCGCAACCGCGCGGCCGAGTGTGGTGCGTCCGTCCAGACACTCGACTCGTTTCGGTTTGCCGTCGATATCGACCGACGCGCGGACCTCGCCGAGGTGTTGCTTCACGGCAACGGTGCGGCTGCAGACTGGCTGCGTGACGCCGGCTTCGAGGTCGAGACGAGCGACGGCCGATGCACCGTTGTTCGACAGTGAGCGCGGCTGACACCTGTCTGACGCGGCAAGAAAGCTTTTAGTGTGGAAGGCCGTAGCACGGCGTGCACGGGCCGACCCGTGCACGGGTACGTGTCTCGCGCCGCGCACCCACAATCGTGCCAGGCTCCACCGCTCTTGGCGCAGTGGTCAGCCCTACTCCCATGGCTGACCCATTTTCGTGACCTCTTTGAGCGTCTAGTCGCTACTGACTGCCGTGAGCGTCGACGCTGTTGACATTCAACGCGGAGCAATTGACGACCTCGTAGCCGTCCGACCGGCCGATGTCGACCCTGCCGAGCACCTTTCGTTTGCCCGGAACGTCTTCATCCCGCTGACGACTGCCTGCCGGTACACCTGCACCTACTGCACGTACTTCGACCCACCGGGCGAAGCGTCGCTGCTGTCGCCCAGAGAAATCCGAGAAATCGTCCGCGAGGGTGCTGACGCTGGCTGTACGGAGGCACTCTTTACGTTCGGCGACGACCCCGACGACCGCTACACACAGATTTACGACCAACTCGCCGAGTACGGTCACGAGACGATTCACAGCTATCTCGCCGAGGCCTGTGAGATTGCACTGGATGAGGGACTGCTCCCGCACGCGAACCCCGGCGACCAGACCCGCGAACAGATGCAGAACGTTGCGGACCTGAACGCGAGCATGGGCGTGATGCTCGAAACGACCGCCGACGTGGCTGCCCACAGCGGGCCACGGGTGAAAACGCCAGAGCAGCGCGTCGGGACTATCGAGACGGCGGGCGAACTCGGCGTCCCGTTCACGACCGGCATTCTGGTCGGTATCGGCGAGGACTGGCGTGACCGCGCCGAGAGTCTGCTCGTCATCCGCAAACTCCACGAGCAATACGACCACATTCAGGAGGTCATCGTCCAGCCAGTTGTCGAAAACGAGCGCTGGCGCGGCGGTGAACCCGACCTCGAAACGCTCCGCCGAACCGTTGCGATGGCTCGCAGCGCACTCCCGGCGGAGGTGTCGCTGCAGGTCCCGCCGAATCTCGCCCCGGCGGGAGAGGTTGTCGACTGTGGGATTGACGACCTTGGCGGCGTCTCTCCAGTCACCGACGACCACATCAATCCTGCGTACAAGTGGCCAGCACTCGACCATCTCGAAACTATTGCTGAAGAGGCAGGGGTGCCACTGCACGAACGACTCCCGGTCTACGAGCGGTATCTTCCTGCTGACCTTCGTCACGAGTTCGCGGGCGTTCCAGCGAGTGACCCAGTCCACGGCGAGACGTGGCTCTCGGAGCGACTCTACGACGAACTTACTGCCGACACTGCCGCAGGCCACCGGTATCGAGCGGTTATCACCGACAGTTAGGGGAGACCGCCCCGGAGCTGCTCGACATCGTCGCCGTCGTGACCGACGAATAGCTCGGCGTCGTGTCGTCGTTCGAGGTCTTGTAGCCAGTTGAGACTGTCGAGCCAGTGCTGGCGACTCCAGAGCAGTCCCGCGCCGAGGGGCTGTTCGTCGTGGTAGTTTGCTCGCGCGTACGCCTGGTCGCCGGTGAAAATCACTGTCCCGTAGCCATCGAGGTCGATTTTCGTGCCCATCAGTCCGGGTGAGTGTCCCGGCAGGTGGAGAAACTCAACATCCTCGAAGTAACTCGAGCGCTGGCGTGTCACGATTTCCCAGTTGAGGTCGTGGTCGAAGTCGTCTGCAACGTAGGCCATACTCCCTGCGTCGCTTTTGGCGCTGAGATAGGCATACTTGAGTTCTTTCTCGTGGACGAACACCGGAACGTCCGTGCCCGCGAACTGCTGGAGGCTCCCGGCATGGTCGAGATGGAGGTGTGTCTGGAAGACGTAGTCGATATCGTCGAGTCTGTATCCGACATCGTCGAGGGCGGTTTCGAGGTCACGCTCGTCGGCGTCGTAGTGCTCGAAGGCGGCGTACAGCTCTGCCGGCCAGTGGCCGTTGGCTGCCTCGGGATGAGAGCCGGTGTCCCAGAGTATCGTCCCCTCAGGGTGGTCGATAACGAGATTGTAGACCGGCCCCTCGACCATCATCGTCTCGGGGTCGGGGTCTGCGGCTGACCCCATGTTGAACCCCTCCATGAGGTGGTTCACATCTGTCCTGATTGTCCCGCGGTCCACCAACGAAACGGTAGCGTTGACCATGTTCTGCCTTCGCAAGGGCTGCTGTTATACTTTGGTCTCTCCCCCGCCACCCGGTTTTTTGCCACCCCCCGGAGTAGCAGGTAGTATGAGACAAAAACATACGGGGGGTCACGATGCGCGGTGAGCGACTCGATGCGTATCACTTCTACGAAAATACCTACGACGGATACGACGACTTGCTGGCGGACTTCGAGTGGGACGTGCCAGAGCAATTCAACATGGCGTGGTACGTCTGTGACCGCTGGGCCGACGACAAGGGCCGGGTGGCGCTGTTTGCCGAAGAGGCCGACAGCGGACGCGAGACCTACACATTCTGGCAGTTACAGAACGCAACCAACCGCCTCGCAAACTACCTGCGTGAACAGGGTGTCACGCGGGGTGACCGGGTTGGGGTGAATCTCCCACAGCGGGCCGAAACAGTCATCGCTCACGTCGCGTGCTGGAAACTTGGTGCCGTCTCGGTTCCGCTGTCGACACTCTTCGGGCCTGACGCTATCGAATACCGACTCTCGGACTCCGACGCAGTTGCCGCCATCGTCGACGAGTCGAACATCGAGGAGTTCCGCGAGGCACGCGACGGGCTATCGCTGAACGCTGTGCTCACCGTCGGCGATGTCGACTCAGCAACAAACGAGCAGGACTTCTGGGAGACGACCCAGAACTACTCCCGAGACTTCGAGCTGGTCGAAACCGACAGCGAAGACGACGCTATCATCATCTACACGTCGGGAACCACCGGCGACCCGAAAGGCGTCCGCCACGCACACCGGATGTTGCTTGGCCACCTACCGCTGTTTCTCACCACCTTCGGGAACATGGAGATGCACGACGACGACGTGTTCTGGACGCCGGCGGAGTGGGCGTGGGTCGCCTCGCTGTTCGATGTCGTCTTCCCAGGACTGTACTACGGGAAACCGATTGTTGCCTACAACGGCGGCCAGTTCGACCCCGACACTGCCTTCCGAATCATCGAGGAGTACGGCGTCTCGAACTTCTTCGGGCCGCCGACGGCGTTGCGGATGATGATGCAAACCGACCCGAGTTATCGTGTCGACACCCTGCGCACTATCGCGGGCGGCGGCGAATCGCTGGGGCAGGATATCGTCGAGTGGGCCGAAGAGACGTTCGGTGGCGCGGCCGTCCACGAAGGTTACGGCCAGACTGAAGCGAATATGCTCATCGGCGATTGTACCGCTTTGCTGGAGTTCCGTGAAGAGATGATGGGTCGCGCTGGTCCCGGCCACGAGATCGCGATTGTCGACCCAGACACCGCCGAAGCGACTGTCGACGCCGGCGACACTGGCGAGATTGCGGTCCGCTACGAAGATAACCCAGTCTGCTTCAAGGAGTACTGGAACAAACCGGAGAAGACTGCAGGCAAGGTCCAAAACGGCTGGTTGCTCACCGAAGACCTGGGCTGGATGGACGAGGACGGATACGTTGCCTTCGAGAGCAGAAAAGACGACGTGATCATCAGCGCGGGCTACCGCATCGGTCCGGTCGAAATCGAGGAGTCGCTGGCCGACCACGACGCTGTGGCGGACGTAGCCGTGATTGGTGTTCCCGACGACGAGCGCGGCGAAGTGCCCAAAGCCTTCGTCGTAACGCACGTGGCCAACCCAGACGACGAACTTCGGGACACGCTCCGTCAGCACGTCCGGGACCGTCTTGCACAGTACGAGTATCCGCGCGAAATCGAGTTCGCCGAGGACTTACCCAAAACGTCGACTGGGAAGGTTCGGCGGGCGTCACTGCGGGAGCGAGAAGGGCTAACGTGAGGGTGCGTTACTGAATTCTCATCGAGATTGGCTTCACCGGTGCTCGTCGACCCACTCACAGAATGCCTCAAACTCTGTCGCTCCAGCGTCGTCGGCAATATCGTGCAGCGTGCCGATACTGACCGAATCGTGAGCCGGAACGGTCACAATCCGTGGCTCGGTGTCCTCGTGGTCTTCCGGCGGGTCCCACCGTAGAATGAGATGGTCTCCTGTCGTGCGGACGTGCCGAAATCCGCCAACGTTCACCAGCACTTTGTATACGTCTTCGCCAGAGAAATCTCGCGTTACCATCGCTACTGCAGTTCGTCGGGCAGTTCGTCGCTCTGTGTTCGGGCTGTCTCGGGGTCGACGCCGAGGTCACGAATCTCCTCGTCGGTCGGGTTGTGCCCGCCGTCGCCGTCGACCGCCTCGACGACAGAATCGAGATTGTCGAGCGCGGCGGCCCGAGTGTCGCCCTGCGCTGTGATGCCGACACGAAGGTCACGAGCGGTCCATCGTCCATCTGGATTCTTCACTAACCGTATCTCTCTGTCTGGTTCGTCGCCCTCGCTCGGGTCTGCCCGCGCCATACCGTCTCTTGCGTATCAAGTCACAAAACACTTCTGAGAAATTGAGGCGAACCGACCACTTATCGCTCGACCAGCGGCGTTCCGTCTGCGCGCGGGCCGAGTTTCGGTCCGACTGACGAGTCGTCGGGGTCGACGCGGCGACGCTGTCGGTAATCCGTCGAGCGCTCGACTGGAACCCGTCCGATGGCGGTAATCATCTCGACGTACTCCGCGAACGAGCGCGCCTCGCCGAACGAGCCACCGGCGCGTTTCGTAATCTCCTCGGAGAGAATCGTCCCCATGAAGTCGTCTGCGCCACAAGAGAGCATCTTCAGCCCCTGTTCGTCGCCGTATTTCACCCACGACGACTGGATGTGGTCGATATTGTCGAGATAGAGCCGCGAGACGGCAATCATGAGTTCGTCTTCGTCAGTCGTTGCGCCGCCGTCGACCATCCCGCGCTCGGCCAGCGGCGTGTTTGCGTGAACGAACGACAGTGGAACAAACTCGGTGATTGCCTCTGTCCGGTCCTGCAGCGCTCGAATTCGGTCGAGGTGCTCGATACGATGCGCCTCGTTTTCGACGTGGCCGTACATGATTGTCGCCGTCGTATCGAGTCCAACGGTAGCAGCGGCTTCCATCGCCTCGACCCACTCGCCACTGTCGATTTTACCCGGGCAGATCACGTCTCGGACCTCATCGACGAGAATCTCTGCCGCAGTCCCGGGCACGCTGTCGAGTCCGGCCGCCTGCAGTCGCTCGTACACTTCTTCGTAGGCCCACTCGGCCCCGCGCTGGGCGTGATAGGCTTCTTCGGGCGTTATCGAGTGGATGTGCACGTCACCGACGCTCATCGCTTCGATCTGTTCGCAGTAGGTGCCGGGATTAGTCTCGTAACGCTCCGGTGCTTTGTAGTTCAGGTCGCCACGGTCGCTGGCTTCGAGCGTCTCGCGGTGTTCGGCGTCGAGCGCGAACGCTGGGTGCAGACCGCTGACCGATGTCACTTCGTAGATACCCGTCTCTAGCGCCGCTTCGACAATCTCGCGGGACTGTTCTGGTGTCTTGGTAAAGCCCGGATGCTCGTCGTCGTTTTCTGTGAGAAACTGGTCGGAGCGGTCCTTGAAGTTACAGAACAGACAGCCAGTGTTGCAGGCGGTGGTGACGTTGTTGTTGAGGTTGGCAACGAAGGTCACTTCTTCGCCGACAACTTCGGCGCGGCGGCGGTCTGCAGCCTCCAGCACGAGTTCTTTCCGTCGTGGGTCGATCCCCGGCGTGTCCGTTCCTGTCGTCAACAGTTCGACGCCGTCGTCGACTGATAACCGCGTCCCGTCCCGTGCCTTCTCGAGCGCGTTCTCGAACGACTGGTCAGTTTCCGGCCGGTGGTCGAACTCGAAGCGACCACGCGGCACGTTGCTTGGACGGGAAGCGTCTGCCATTGTCTCTAAAGGCACTCTGTAGCGATAAAAGCGGAGTGGTCCGGGTCGGTCTTGCCGCGCTCAGTGACGTCAGCCGTCGGCCTCTTCCAGCGCGAGGTCTGGGCTCGTCCAGATCACGAACTGGTCGTCATCCTCGCGGTCGATGACGCCGTTGATATACTGTTCTTCGACCGGCGGGTCGTTGACCTCGCTGTCAGTGATTGGTGAGACCTGGCGCACGTCGTCGACAACCCAGCCGATGTGGCCCTGGTCCTCGAAGGCTTCGGCGTCGAAAACGACGATCAACTGGTCGGCGTCGGTGGTATCTTTGCCTAGTGTCACCTTCGGGTTGAGGATTGTCGTGATCTGTCCGCGCAGGTCGACTACACCCTGCACGAACTCGGGTGTGTTCGGAACCCGTGTGATCGTCTCCTCTTTGACAATCTCCTCGATATACTCGATGTCGAGACAGTAGTACTCGTCATCCAGCCTGAATTCGAGGACACGCGTCTCTTCTTCCTGGGTCTCGGATTCCTCGGACTCGGCCCCCGGTGCGGCTGGCATCTCCTCCTCGTCTTCGGGTGCGACAGTCTCGACATCTTCTCCGTCTTCAGTCTCATCGAGGGCGTCTTCGAGGGTGTCGGTATCTGGGAGCGGCGCTGTAACGCTCTCCTCGTCCTCGCTCGCTACGTCCTCGACTGTTGTCTCATCGGCTGCGTCGTCTGTCTCTGTCATCTCTGTCTCACCGTCTGGTTCGGACTCTGCAGTCGATTGGTCGTCGTCCGACACGGCGTCTGCACCCTTCACGTCCTCTTCTTGTGCTGTCGACTCCATCTCTTCCAGCTCGTCGTCGACCGACAGCTCGTCGTCGTCGAGTTCTAACTCCTCGTCTACCTCTTCATCGTCTGCTTCGGCCGCGGCGGATTCGACGAGGTCTTCCATCGTCTGTTTCTCGCTGTCTCCATCCGATGCTGTCGACTCATCTTCGGCGTCGGCTGCCTTGTCGTCGGCAGCGTCGGATTCTGGTTGGGCTGCCGGCTCACCGCCATCGGCGTTCTCGTCGTCGCTATCTCCCTCACGGCTCCCTTCGCGCATCTCTCGGATGCGTTTCGCGCGGTCCATCCGTTCATCATCATTACTCATGTTGTCACCTCGGTGTAGCCAAACTGTTTGTCGAACTCTGCTGCGATTTCCAGGAACACTTTCTCCATATCGACAGACTGCTCGTAGGCGAAAATTGACGTGCCCGCAGAGAAGGCCCGCTGCAGGGCAACTCGTTTGCGCACCTCCCAGACCGGGTGGCCCGCGAACACTTCGTTGAGCCAGTCGAGCATCATCAGGTCTTCGTTGGTCTGCTCGACGCGGTTCGCGACCACGCCCACCGTGTTGACCGTCATTCCAACAAGGTCTTCCAGGGCGGCAATCTGGTCAATCAGCAGTTCGATGGCTCGCTCGGAGGTTGCCTCGGTCAGCGCCGGCACCACCACGTTTCCGGTCGCGTAGATACTCGTCTCGGTCAATCGACCGTAGAATGGGGGTGAGTCGACGATGATGTAGTCGTACTCTTTTTCGAGTTCATCGAAAGCTGCCGACAACGATTCGAGTGCGTGGTCTGTCTCGATTCCACTCGGGTCGACGTTGATTGCCAGCGAGGATAGTGCATCGATGCCTGCCGGGTCGTCGAGTTGGGCCAGCAGGTGGGCAATGGTCAACTCCTGTTCGGCGTGGAGCAAGTCGAGATTCGATGGGACGACATCCATCTCCTCGTGCTCGACAATCAGGTCGTTGATGCGGTGTCGCTGCTCGTGGTCAGTGAGCACGTCAAATAGCGAGGGTGGGCCGCGGTCGTAAGCCTCGACCAGTCCCAACCCCTCGGTGGCGTTGCCCTGCGGGTCGCAGTCGACGAACAACACGTCGCGGCCGCGTTCGTTGAGCGCACCCGCGATGTTGATCGCGATTGTCGTCTTGCCAGTCCCGCCTTTCGCGTTCGTCACACAGACCCGACTTGGGCCAGTATCCTCGCCTGTCATCTGCTCGTACTCGGTGCGAAGTGGCCCCCGCTAATAAAAATACGTCTCCCATTATCACGAAGAACAAAGCGGCTACAGTCGAATATCTCCGCGTAGCGGCTGTCAGACGCCTGTCTAACGGGACGCCAACATTTAAGATATAGTAGCAGAAAATTACGAGCAATATGAGCATGAATCCGAGCGACTACGACCTCGACGAACTCCGGAAGATGGCCAGTGAGCGCGAGGAGAACCCGGCCAGCGATAACGGCAGCGGCGAGGACCTCGGACTGGGGTCGGTCCGTGGCGAAAGCGGGTCTACGAGCCCTGATTCGTTCAGAGCAGGACTGTACCGCGAACTACTCCCGCTTGAAGCTGGCGGTGACGCCGAGAAACCGTATCTCGAAGCACTGCCCGAGGACAACAACGGCGAACGACTCATCTTCGAGTGGCTGGAGTTTCTCCTGTTGCACGCCGGCCATCAGGGAACCCGTGAAGCGCTGTCGTACTACGAATCCGTCGGCTGGATTACCGAAAACTGCGAGTCACAGCTGAAAGATTACATGCTCGGACTGGACGAGCAGGCGACCAACGACCCGACTGACCTCGACGTGGACGACCACCTGCTCAGTCTGGTCTACATCGCTAAACTCGCCGCGATGAACTGACCGCGCTCACTCCACCAGCTCGGATTCAATTCCTTCTCGCTCGAGGATTTCTTCGACGTAGTCCGCCTGTAGAGATTGTCCGTCAGTGAGGTCCATCTCCGCGCGCTCTCGGTCGAAGGCGACTTCGCCACGGTGCATAACGGTCACCCGGTCCAGTGACTCTGCGAACTCGCTGATTCGGTGTGTCGAAATGAACACCGAGTTTCCCTCTTCGACGTACCAGTCCAGAAATTCGAGCAACCGGGCCGTCGACACGTCGTCGAGTGCCCCGAGCGGTTCGTCCAGCAGGACAATCTCCGGTCGCTTGATGAACGCGAGCGCGAGGTCGAGTTTCCGACCGAACCCACCCGAAAGCTCACCGGCCCTCCTGTCGAGTGCGCGGTCCAGTCGCAACTCCTCGATGACCCGCCGGTTCCACTCCCAGTCAGTCGCGTCCACGATACCGGCAAAGACCGAGATGTTCTGTCGGACCGTCAAGCTCGGATAGAAGTTCGGTTGCTGGAACCCACAGCCGATGACTGCGTCAGGGATGGTGACGGTCCCGGAAGTGGGCTGTGTCAACCCGAGCACGAGTCGCATCAGCGTCGACTTCCCGGAGCCGTTTGGGCCGAGCAGACAGTGGTACTGGCCGCCGCCAATCTGGAGCGAGAGGTCATCGACGGCCACGACAGAGTCGTACTCTCGTGTCACGCCGTCGAGTTCGATATATCCGGTCATCAGCTCGTCCTCCGGTAGTAGATAATCGAGCCTTCCAGCGCAACGGCGGCGACGACCAGACAGCCAGCCAACGCCGCGAGCCAGTCGGCGAACGTACCGAGTGAACTCCCTTTCAACATCAGACTGCGCGTGATGACCCCAGCGTAGTACGTCGGCAACACCTGGGCGATTGTTGTCCGGAGTGGGGAAAAGAAGCCAAGCGGGAAGGCCAGCGCTGACAGCGCCACGACACCGAGCATCGCCGTGACGTTGACGAACAACCCCACGCCAGAAAACCGCGAGAGTATCATTACCGTTGCGCTCACCATCGAGACCAACAGGAAGGTACCGAGCAAGACGAGAACTGCGCCCGGCGCGAGCGTGGCGACGGCGTAGCCGTAGTATATCGCCGCGGCGTGGAACACGAGGATAGGGACGAGTATCAGCCCGGTAAAGAACAGGAGCTTTGCAGCGACGACAGCCTCCAGTGATGTCTCAACCCGCAAGCGGTCTAACACTGCTGACTCGTTTTTCAGATTGTAGGGGACGTAGCTGAACGCAAAGAAGATGACCAGCGTCAGCAGGAAGGTTGGGTACAGATACTCCGGCAGCGTCTTCTCTTCACCCAGCACTGTTCGCTCGGCGGTCACGTCGGCGTCGAAGAGACTGTCCATCTCTGAGCCGAGGACGTTTTCGAGGATACCCGATGGAGAGAGGAAGGGCACGACAGCGCCGTCGACGATGAGCCGAAACTCTACTTCGGTTGTCGGGTCGTCGAGGTCCGGTGGCACCTCGACGACGGCGTACACTGACTCGCGTTCGAGCATCGCCGTTCCTTCATCGACGCTTTCGACCCGAGTCGGGTCGGTAAATGTCGCAATCGCTCCTTCGACAATATCGAGATGTTCAGAATCCACGGAGTCGTCGGCCGGTGCCACCGCAACAGGAACATCCCGTGGGAGCACATCCTGAAAGACGACGCTCGTCCCGGCGAAAAATCCAGGCAACAACACCAGCAGAAAGACCAACACGAGCGCGTTGCGCAAACTCCAGTGAAACTCCTTTTCGAGCAGTGAGCGCAGCGACATTCACAATCCACTCCGTCGGATGCCGCCACTAGCGCTCATCCGACACGTCGTCGCCGACTCGACCATGGCTGGTATAGCTGTGACCAGCACTATGAAAGTTGCCATGGCTCCGGCGGCAGTAATCCAGAGAGAAACCCTTTTGCGTGAATCGGCAAAGATACACGTATGGACTGGCCACACGACCCTGACGGTGACGAAGGGAGCGAGGGCCGCCGGAAATACGGCCACGCCGTCCTCGCGAAGAAAGTTGACGAGGGCGAAGACTTCCCGTTTACCGCCGGCGAATACGTCGAACAGTACGGCGACCACCCTGTGCGGGTCGACTACGAGCGCGTCGTCAGCGTCGAAGAAATCTTTACCAATATCGACGACGACGAAGAGTTCGCCGACTTCCCCGAGTTCCACAAAGCCGTCGGCACGGCAATGCGCGAGGCCGATTACTGGCCGTACCGCCTCGAACACGCCTGAGTGACGGTTTCGCTCGGACGGTTTTATTCGGTATGTTGGCGCATAACATACTTGTACGACGCTGATGTAGTGTCGCTAATGAGCAGTATAGAGAGACACAACGTTCCGGAGGCCGTACGCACAGAGCTGTTCGCCTCGAAGCGGCGATGTCGCCTCCTTCGCGCGCTGGCTGGCGCTGGCGGAGACGCGTCGGTGAGCGACCTGGTTGAACAAATCTGCGCAGCCGAACCAGACACTACCGACACCACCGACGAGGTTCGGTACGACCTGTACGACCATCACCTTCCGAAACTCGCGGCCACCGGCGTCGTCGAATACGATTCGGCACTCGACAAGCTCAGACTGCTCGATTTTGCGGCTGCCCGGACTGCTGGGGAAACCCTTTCGGAGTGAGCAGCCTGATTCCGCGCTTGCGTGTCAACCCCACACATATATGGAGAGTACCGACAAAAGGCTGTTGGAGATAGCTTTTTGCCCGGATGTGGTAAATACTCACATATGGAGTCGGAGTTAACCGTTCGCGAAATCATGGATCGGGAGTACGTGGGTGTGACCCAATCTGACGACCTGGTCGAGACAGTCGAACTTCTTCTCGCAGAGGACAAGGAGGCGGCAGTCGTCCTCCGCGGGAGCGAGCACGTCGGCGTGGTAACTGAACGCGACATCCTCGCGGCGCTGGCTCAGGGGCCAGACCCGACCGAGGCCACCGTTGGCGAGGTGATGTCAGAGCACGTCCCGACAGTTACACCGGATACGACGATTTCTGCTGCAGCCGACCAGCTGTCGACCCAGCACAACCGACGACTCGTCGTCACGGACGGGGCTGAACCAGAGGGCGTCGTCACCCAGGAGGACTTGCTCGCTGGCCGCAACTACGCCATCGAGCAGGAATCTGAGAAGGCGACCGTAATCCACGCCGAGGGGACCACTGCACCCGCCGATGACAGCTTCGAGAATCAGGGCATCTGCGAGGTCTGTGGCACGCTGACGCGCGGGCTCGCGTCGTTCAACGGTCAACTCCGGTGTCCGGACTGTCGTGAGGTGTGATGGCAGAAATCACCGACGCCGACACCGACGACGCCGACGCACTCGTCGAGATGTGGCTCTCGCTGGCTGACGGCCAGCGAAAGTACGGCTCACACATCCCTCCCGAATCGAACCGCACACCGATCCGGGAATCGATTCTCCGACACATTACGACCAACCGACTGTTGCTCGCCCGTGACGACCAGCTACTGGGGTTTGTCATGTTCAGCCTCGAGCGCGGCGACTTCGAGCAGGACGCGACCCGTGGTATCGTCGAAAATCTCTACGTCCGCCCCGAGTTCCGCGGCGACGGCCTCGGCAGCCAGCTGCTCGCGAGCGCCGAACAACGACTCCACGACCGTGGTGCCGACACGATTGCGCTCAACGTGATGGCTGACAACGAGGACGCTCGCCGATTCTACCGCGACCACGGCTATACACCCCACAGGCTCGAGGTTGAGAAGTCACTGGACCTCGACTGACCGTCGCCGGAAAACGATACTCACTCAAAGGATGACCCACAACGTCTGGGTGTGCCAGGGGAGCTTGGGCGGTTCAAGCACCCGACTTGTAATCGGGAGTTCGTGCGTTCAAATCGCACCCCTGGCTCTTCTCGCCGGTGCTGTCTCATCCGCCAGTGCTGCTGATATCCAGCGTCATTCCGTCGTTAGCGAAGCGCACGTCACCGTCGTAGCTGTCGGCAATCGACTCGAGCATCTCTTCGTGGCGGCCGTCAGTGTGGGGGTAGAGATGGGTGAGATAGACGCGGCCAACTTCTGCGTCGGCGTCAGCAAGTACGCGCCCGAGTTGTGACGGCGTCGGGTGGTTCGACACGTCCACGTCGTCGGGAAACGAGCAGTCGTGAATCAGTACTGCTGCGCCGTCCGCGAACTCGACCAGTTCCTCGAGGGCCTCGCTGTCGCCGCTGAACACGACCGGTGGCCCCGACTCGCGCTCGAAGCGGTAGGCCAGACACTGCATCGAGTGTCGCGTCTCCATCGCGTCGACCTCGAAGCCAGCAATCTCGAACGGCGCGTCCTCGGGGTCGAGGTCTGTAACCTGCAGGTCGAGGCGGTCCTGCATGTACTCGTGGGTGTCGAGCATTCCCTCGATTAGGTCCCCGGTGCCCGGCGGGCCGTAGATTGTCAATGATTCCGCGCCAGCCAGCCAGCGGGCTTTCATCAACGCCGGAATGTCCGAGACGTGGTCGAGATGGTGGTGTGTGAGCAGGAGTGTCTCGGCACCCTCGTAGCCGACCGATGTCCGTGCGAGGCCGTGGAGCGCGCCGCTGCCACAATCGACCAGCAGCGGTTCGCTCCCCTCGAACAGGAGCCCTGTCTGGAATCGCTCGCCGGTGGGCATTGCACTGCCAGTTCCGAGAAAGGTGAGTTCCATAGCTGCAGTTCGTCGCCGGCGGTGAAAACAGTCGGTGGTTGTGACGAGTATTGAGGGTGCACCGCCGTATAAAAAAGACCCGTGGTATTTTTTCAGCGTCCGCCACAGAACGTTTTTATTGGCTATTCACATACACGATGACATGGGGTTACCGAGCCACGACGACCAATCAATTCGAAGCGCCGTGGCTGAGACACTGGCTGACCATCCTGTCGAGGTTGGCTTCCTGTTTGGGTCACAGGCACGTGGTGAAACCCACGAACAGAGCGATGTCGATGTCGCTGTTGCGTTCGAAGACACGAGTTCCGGAGATCTGAGCCACGTCGACGCACGTTTGTCACTCGGTGCCGACCTCGCGCTGACGCTGGGCACTGACGAAATCGACGTTATCGACCTCCGGTCCGCATCGCAATCGCTCGCCAGAGCGGTTTTTCGCGACGGTGAGCGCCTCGCCGGCACCGAGACGGATGCGCGTCGTCTCCGCGACGCAGTACTCGAGCAGGGAAAATCCGACACGCGCTCACCAGCCGAACGGTTCGACGACTCTCTCTCTGCTATTGACGACCACCTCGCATGACGGTTCCGCCGGACGACGTCGAGCGGATTCTCGACGCGGTCGAAACCATCGAAACGAGCCTGTCTGTCCTCGCCGAGAAGCAGTCCCTCTCCCGGGAGACATACCGAAGTGACCGGGACACCCGTGATGTGGTCGAGCGTCGGTTCGTCAAATTAACCGAGGCGACGCTCGATATCGCTACGACTCTCGTCCTCCACGAACAGGGGGTCCCTCCGGAGAGCAATCCTGCTGCCATGGTTGCGTTAGACGAGATGGGCGTGTTCGAACGCGCCGACAGAGCTGAGATGGTTCAAGCGGCCCGTTTTCGAACATTCTCGCGCACACGTACGGTGACGCTATCAACCACGACGACGTCTACGCCGCGTTGCAGGACCTCAGACGGTATCGAGAGTTTCTCCACGACGTGCGCACCTATCTCGACACGACTGGCTCACTGTGAGCCGGGCTCGATTACTCCGCGTCGAACATCCCGGTGGTCATATACCGCTCGCCGGAGTCCCAGTAGACGGTCACCACGAGGGGGTCGTCGTGCTCGTCGCGGAGTCGGCTGGCGACGCCTTTGGCTGCGACGTTCGACGCGCCGGAGGACTGGCCGACGAAGATACCCTCCGAGCGGGCGAGACGGCGACATTCTTCCTCGGCTGTCTCGATGTCAACCGTCTCGACGCCATCCAGCAGCGACTGGTCGAGATTCTCGCTGATGAAGCCCGGCCCCATCCCCTGGAAGTCGTCGTCACCGGGCTCGTCACCGGAGAGGACGGCGTTTTCTGTGGGTTCGACGGCGATAACCTCCATTTCGGGAAACTCCTCGCAGAGGCGCTGTCCGATGCCGGTAATCGTTCCGCCGGTACCGACACCGGCGACCAGGGCGTCAGGTGTCCGACCGTCGAGTTGGTCGATAATTTCCGGTCCGGTCGTCCGGTAGTGGGCGTCGGGATTTGCGCTGTTCTCGAACTGGTACATCTGGACGTATCCATCGCGGTCGGTCAGTTCGTCTGCTCGCTCGCGGGCGTCGCTAATCGAGCCTTCGACGAGTTCGAGGTCGGCACCGTAGGCGCGCATGATCTGGCGACGCTCCTTGGACTGGGAGGCTGGCATCACGAGCACCACGTCGTAGCCTTTGGCTGCGCCGACCATCGCCAACCCAATCCCAGTATTTCCGCTCGTCGGTTCGACGATGGTATCGCCCGGTTGGAGGTCGGCCTCGCGTTCGGCGGTTTCGACCATCGACAGTGCGGGGCGGTCCTTGGCTGAGCCGCCGGGGTTGAACGACTCGATTTTTGCTGCGACTGTCGTTCCGTCGGGACTGTCGACCTCGACCAGTGGTGACCCGATGGTCGACAGAATGCTCTCGTCCATACGCGGGGCTACACACTCGGCCCTTGTAACTCCCGACGCCACCGGCAGGTCGTGCCCGCATCTCCGATGAGTTTGTGTGCGTATTTTCGGAGGTCGAGTTCGTTCATAGTCACTCAGCTACTTCGCTCTATGAAACCAACTCCTCCCCGAGCCAGCACACATACTATAAGTTCTGGGCTACCAAACGATGCGTATGCCTCTGGAGACGCTCGACCCGAATCCTGCGTGGGTCGCCGACGCGTACGCTGAGACCATCGACGTTCTCGAAGCCTACCGCGACGAAATTACGTACAAAATCTGGTGTGGCGACTGGTGTAAAGACTGCCGGGCAACGTTGCCGGATTTCGGCGCCGCACTCGAAGCAGCTGATATTCCCAGTAGCCACATTATCGAGCACCCACTCGACGAGAACAAACAGGGTGAGAGAGTCGAGGAGTACGGTATCGAACACATCCCGACCGTCGTTGCCGAGCGCAACGGCGAGGAAGTGGCTCGCTTCGTTGAGGATGAGGGCCTCCCAATCGCAGTCTATTTCGCCGACCGGTTTCGCGAGGAACTGGGCGACCCGACCGCCTAGAGCATTCGCTGGCCCCACCGCAGGGCGCGAGGCAGTTCGTTTCGCGGCGGTGAACAGGTCTGTGCCCGACAGGCGTACACCGTCGGTTCGTCGTTTTTCTGGCTACGTTCGGCCCAGATTGGCGGTGTCTCCTCGAGTTCGAGCGTCTCCAGCCACGGCGCTAATCCCTCCTCGTCTGCGGGCCGCCAGGCGAGAATCCTACCCGGGAGATACCAGTCTGGGAGTTCTTCACGGTAGTTCTCCGGGATGCCGTCGGCGACCATCGCCAGCTCCAGCGCACCGTCGAGCACCGTATCTGCCGCCAGCGTCAGCGAGGCGTGCTGGAGCGGATTCGACTCGATAGGTCCGCCCTGTCTGTCGATGACCGTTTCTGCAATCTCCGCGAACGCCCGGTCAGGCTGGAAGTGCGAGAGCTGTTCGAGCAACTCCGCAGCGACGCCCATACTCGATGGTGTCGACTGGTCGGTCGGCTCCTGTGGCCGGGCAATCAGCTCTTCGCCGTCCCGTGGCGTGAAATACAGCGTTTCGGCTTCTTCGTCCCAGAACTCCCGCTCGATGGCGCGGGCCAGTTCCAGCGCGAACGCGAGATGCTCGACCTCAGCGGTCGCCTGATAGAGGTCGAAGGCACCCCGTGCGAGGAAGGCGTAATCTTCGAGATAGCCGTCGATTTTGACCACGCCGTCCTTGTACCGCCGTGACAGTTGCTTCTCCTCCTCGTCCCAGAGTTCGCGTTTGAGGAACGCCAGTGCCTCGGCGGCGGGTTCGGCGTGGCTCTCGTCGAGGACGACTGCCGCCTCGGCGAAGGCGGATATCATCAGGCCGTTCCAACTCGCCAGAATTTTCTCGTCACGAGGTGGTCGTGGTCGCTGCTCTCTGGCCGCAGACACTTGCTCGTGGGCCGCCGCCAGCGTTTCCTCTACGTCCTCGACTTCCATATCGTGTCGCGTCGCGAGTGTCTCTGCCGACGCGGTTCGTGTGAGCACAGTCTTGCCCTCGAAGTTGCCGCCCTCCCTGATTCCGTAGTGCTCGCAGAACAGGTCTGCCGCCTGTTCGTCGTCGACAGCGTCCTCGACTTCCGAGGGGGTCCAGAGATAGAACGCACCCTCTTCGCGTTCGCCGTCTTCGCCCTCGCTCTGTGCGTCGAGTGTGCTGAAAAACCCGCCTTCGTCGTGGGTCAACTCATCCTCGACGAAGCCAAGTGTTTCCTCGACAACCTCGGCGTAGCGCTCGTCTTCGGTCACCTGATAGCCTGCGAGATACGCCCGTGGAAGTTCGGCGTTGTCGTACAGCATCTTCTCGAAGTGTGGGACCGTCCAGTCGCGGTCGGTGGCGTAGCGGTGGAAGCCGCCGCCGACATGGTCGTACATCCCGCCGTTTGCCATCGCGTCGAGCGTCTCGGTGATGACATCCAGATAGACATCGCGGTCAGACTCGTCGTAAGCGCGCAGTAAGAGATGCAGTCGGCCAGTCTGGGGGAACTTCGGGCCACTGCCCCAGCCACCGTGTTCGCGGTCGGCCCCGCGAACGGCCGCCTGTGCCGCCGTCGACAATACTGAATCGTCGAGCGTGGTCGTACTCTCCGGCGTCGATTCGAGTTCGTCGACTGCGAGGTCGGACCACTCCTCGGCGCGGGAGTTGATCTCTTCGCGGCCTTCCTCGCTGTTCCAGGCGTCGGCAATCTGCTCCAGAATGTCCAGAAAGCCCGGCGTCCGTCGCTTCTGCTCTTTCGGGAAGTACGTCCCTACCTGGAAGGGTTTCTGGTCGGGCGTCAGCCAGACCGACAGCGGCCAGCCGCCGCGGCCGCTGACGCGCTGGCAGACTGTCTGGTAGATGCTGTCGACATCCGGCCGTTCCTCTCGGTCGACTTTGATCGGGACGAACTCCTCGTTGAGCATCTCCGCGACCTGTTCGTCCTCGAAACTCTCGTCGGCCATCACGTGACACCAGTGGCAGGCGTTGTACCCAACTGAGAGAAAGATGGGCTTGTCCTGCTCTCTGGCGGCGGCGAGTGCTTCCTCGTCCCACGGCTGCCAGTTGACAGGGTTGTCGGCGTGGTCCTGCAGGTACGGGCTCTCTTCCTCGTCGAGCCGGTTTCGACTCGCTGGGGTAGTCATACTCCACAGTTGACTCTCGGGGACCGTAAAGCCGTCCGGTTAGCACGCTCAGACAGACAACCGACGTCAGTAGTGAATACTCTGCCCGCGTGCGCCCTTGATTGCCTCGTGGACTGCCTCCGACAGCGTCGGATGGACGTGAATCGTTGCAGCCACATCTTCGAGCGTCGCGCCGAGTTCGATAGCCAGCGCGAGTTCGGCGACCAGTTCCGAGGCCTCCGGGCCGACAATTCGCGCCCCCAGTATGAACTCTGTCTCGCTGTCTGCGATTACTTTGACAAAGCCCTCGCGTTCGTTCAGCGTCAACGCTCGACCCGACGCCCTGAGTGGGATTTTTCCGACGATGGGGTCGAAGCCTGCCTGCTCCGCCGCTGACTCGTCCATCCCGACACTGCCGATTTCTGGGTCGGTGAACACCGCCGCCGGAATCGCCTGATAATCGAGGGCTGACGGTTCGCCAGCGATGACCTCCGCTGCGACTTCGCCCTCTTTGAACGCTTTGTGTGCCAGCATTGGGTCGCCGGCCACGTCGCCAACAGCGAAGATGTGTTCTTTGTTCGTCCGCGCGCGGTCGTCGGTGTCAATTCGGCCGTCGGCTGTTTCGACGCTTGCCGCGGAGAGATTGAGCGTGTCCGTCACAGGCTCGCGGCCAACGGCGACGAGACACTTCTCGCACTCGAACCTCCCCTCCTCGCCTGCGTTTGTTTCCGTGTGGACTGCCAGCCCGTTTTCGGTCTCCTCCCAGCCTGCGGCCGCGTGGCCGAACTGGAAGTCGATACCCAGCGACGCCGCGCGCTCGCGGACAACCTCGGTCACCTCGTCGCCGTAGGTCGGCAAGATGTCGTCCAGTTGCTCGACAATCGTCACTTCGCAGCCGAGTTTCTGGAACACCGTTGCCAGTTCTATCCCGATGTAGCCGCCGCCGACGATGACCATCTCCTCGGGGACGGATTCGAGTGCAAGCGCGTCCCGCGAGGAGAGAATCTGCTCGCCGTCGAACTCGAAGCCGGGAATCTGGATCGGGCGGCTCCCGGTTGCGACGACTGCGTGCTCGAAGTCGATGGATTCTGCGCCCTGGCCCTCGCCGTCGGCGACGATCCGAGCGCTGTTCTCACCGGAAAACTCCGCCCGCCCCTCGATGAGCGTCGCGCCTGCGCCTTCACAGAGCGACTCGACACCTTTCGTGAGTCGGGTGACCAGCCGATCCTTCCAGCCGACCATCCCCTGCATATCGACCGCCGGGTCGGCGTAAATTCCCATTCGTTCGGCGTCGCCCGCCTTGTGGGCGATGTCCGTTGCAGAAATGAATGCCTTCGAGGGAATGCAGCCGTGATTGAGGCAGGTACCGCCGTAGCTATCCATCTCGACCAGCGTGACGTCGCGGCCGAGCTGTCCGGCGCGGATGGCGGCCACGTAGCCGCCGGGACCGCCGCCGATTACCAGTACATCAGTGCCAGTGGTGACATCTCCTACTACCATGTGTATCAGGATTCGAGCAACAGCAGCGTCGGGTCTTCGAGATATTCGATCACGGTGTTGGCGAACTGCGCCGCCTCGGCACCGTCGATGACGCGGTGGTCAATCGACAGCGACAGCGGCAGCGTCTCGGCAGCAACCACCTCACCGTCCTCGGCAACCGGGCGCTGCTCGATTGCGCCGAGGCCGAGAATTCCCGTCTCGGGGTGGTTGATGATCGGCGTGGCGTACTCGCCGCCGATAGCGCCGAAGTTCGTCACGGTGAACGTGCCGTCCTGCATCTCGTCGGGCGAGATCTCGCGGTTGCGCGCCTTCGTCGCGAGTTCGTTCACCTCCGAGGCGAGTTCGAGGACGCCCTTCTGGTCGACATTCTTCACGACCGGGACCATCAGTCCGGCGTCGGTCGCAACTGCGATACCGATGTTGTAGTACTCCTTGTACCGGACTTCTCCGGCTTCCTCGTCGAGTTCCGTGTTCAGCATTGGGAACTCTTTCAGCCCTGCAACCACCGCTTTCAGCACGAAGGGCATGTACGTCAGGTTGATGCCGCGGTCGTCGGCCCGCTCACGCAACTGCGCGCGTGTTTCGACCAGTTCGTCGACGACTGCCGTATCGTGATGGGTGGCGTGGGGAATCGTCTGTGAGGACTGCTGCATCTGGTTGCCGATGGTCCGGCGAATTCCGCGGTACGGCTCGGTGCGCACCGCGCCCTCGGCCGTCGACTCGACCGCTGATTCGCCTGCCTCGGCTGTCGTCTGCTCGGCTCCGACTGTCTCGGTGGTGCCGTCGCCAGCCTGTGCGCTCGCTTCCTGTGCACTGACGTATCGCTCGATATCCTCCGGCTCGACGAACGCCTCGCCGTCGCGTTCCTTCTCGGTGGGCACCTCGTCGATGTCGACGCCTGCTTCCCGCGCGGCGTGTCTGGTCGCCGGTACCGCGAGCGTGCGGTCGCGGTCTGCGGCCTCCGCCGAGGTCGCCGCACCGTCGTTGCTCCGCCGGCGCGTCGCGGATTTGCGCTCGCCCTCTTCTCTGCGCGATACGGCGGATTTTCGCTCACTACTTTTGGACTCTTCGTCCGGTTCTTCGGCCGCCTCGGCGGCCGCCCGCACATCACCCTCGGTGACCCGGCCGCTTGGCCCGCTGCCTTCGACGGCAGCAATTTCGACGCCGAGTTCGCGTGCGAGTCTGCGGACGTTCGGTGGCGCGAAGACTCGGCCCTCTGCGACGGGCGCTTCGCCGTCAGTCGTCGCGTCGGCGGTGGCTGTGCGTTCTGCAGTGCCAGCCTCCTCGGCCGGTTCTTGTTCCGGTTCCGCCTCGACATCGCCGGCCTCGGCCTCCTCGTCGGTGTCGATTGTAACGACGACACTTCCGACGGGAACGACATCGCCGGCCTGGGCGTGCAGTTCTCGAATTGTCCCGGCAACGGGAGAGGGCAGGTCGACGACTGCTTTGTCCGTCTCGATTTCTGCGAGCACCTCGTCTTCGGCCACGTGGTCGCCGACATCGACGTGCCAGGCGACAATTTCGCCCTCGGCAACGCCTTCGCCGACGTCGGGCAGTTCGTACTCGAACGGCATGGGTCAGAACTCCACCGTCTCCCGGATACCGTCTTTGATCCGCGCCGGCTCTGGCATGTAGTAATCCTCGACCGAGTACAGTGGGAAGGGCACGTCGAAGCCAGTCACGCGGGTGATCGGTGCCTCTTGGTACAGCAGGACATCCTCCTGAATCGTGGCGGCAATTTCCCCAGCTAGCCCGCCGGTTTTCGGCGCTTCGTGGACGACGACTCCTCGGCCCGTTTTCTTGAACGACTCCTTGATTGCTTCCTCGTCGAGTGGTGAGAGCGTCCGGAGGTCGATTACCTCACAGTCGATACCCTCTTCGGCGAGGTCTTCGGCTGCCTCCATTGTCGGGCGAGTCATCGCACCCCACGTGTAGACCGACACGTCGCTTCCCTCGCGCCGAACTGCGGCCTCGCCGAGTTCGACGGTGTAACTCTCTTCGGGCACGTCGCCACGGAACGCCCGGTAGATGAGCTTCGGTTCGAGGAAAATCACCGGGTCGGGGTCGCGAATCGCCGCGGTCAGCAGCCCTTTGGTGTCGTACGGCGTCGAGGGAACGACCACCTTCAGTCCGGGCTGGTGGGCGAAAAACGCCTCCGTCGACTCGGAGTGGTGTTCCGGGGCGCGAATGCCGCCGCCGTAGGGCGCTCGGATGACCATTGGACAGGACAGCCGTCCGTTCGAGCGAGTTCGCAGGCGGGCGGCGTGACTGACAATCTGGTCGAACGCGGGGTAGATGAATCCCAGGAACTGAATCTCTGGGACCGGGCGCATTCCGTAGGCAGCCATCCCGACAGCGGTGCCGACGATACCTGACTCCGCCAGTGGTGTGTCGACCACCCGCTCGGGGAACTCCTCCATCAGTCCCTGTGTGGCCCTGAAGACCCCGCCGTTCTCGCCGACATCTTCTCCCATGACGATGACGTCGTCGTCCTGTTCCATCTCTACGTACAATCCGTCTCGTACTGCCTGCACGAGTGTCAGGCTCTGTGTTTGAACTTGTTGGCTCATTCCTGTAGTGCCTCCTCTCCGTGGCGACTGCGAAGTCGGTTGAGATATGCGAGTTGCTCTTCGAGTCGCTCTGGCATATTTGCGTAGACGTTTTTGAACATCGTTTCTGGGTCGGGACGGGGCGCTTGTTCTGCCTGGTCGATTGCGTCTGCAACCGTGGCTTCGATTTCACTCTCGATGGTGGTGATTCGCTCGTCGTCGAGTATTCCCTGGTCGCGCAGGAACGCTTCCAACCGTGGGATTGGGTCGCGTTTGCGCCACTTTTCGACCTCTGCTTCGTCGCGGTAGACGGAGGGGTCGTCTGCCGTCGTGTGCGCACCGAAGCGATACTGAACGGCCTCGATCATCGTCGGGCGCGCCGCCCGGCCAATCTCCTCGTCGGCCCCACCGGGCTCTTTGGCCTTTTCGAGCGCTTCTTTGGTCACCTGATAGACCGCAAGCGGGTCCATCCCATCGACCTGCACCCCCTCGAAGCCGTAAGCATGGGCCTTCTGTGCGAGTGTCGCGCTGGCTGACTGTTTCTCTCGCGGGACTGAAATCGCCCACTGGTTGTTGTTACAGAAGAAGACGGCGGGCACGTCGAAGACGCCGGCGAAGTTCATTCCTTCGTGGAAATCACCCTCCGAGGTCGCGCCGTCCCCGAAGTAACAGAGGAAGGCCCGGTCTTCGTCCTGCAGTTTCGAGGCCCACGCTGCGCCGGTCGCGTGCGGGAGTTGTGTCGCGATGGGCACTGCCTCCGTGAACATGTTCACGTCCGACGGTGGGGCCTTGTACTCCTCACTGCCCATCCAGTACAGGAGAATCTCCGACAGCGGCCACCCGCGGACGTAGCCGACGGCGTGCTCGCGATAGCTGGGAAAAACCCAGTCCTCGTCGCTGAGTGCGAGTGCGCTGCCGACCTGTGCGGCCTCCTGGCCCGACATCGGCGGATACGTTCCCATCCGCCCCTGTCGCTGGAGGCTGACCGCTCGCTTGTCGAAGTGTCGTCCCAGTTTCATCGTCCGGTACATCTCGACCAGCGTCGATTCGTCGATATCTGGCACCGTTTCCCCCTCCACGACGGTGCCGTCCGTGTCGAGTATTTGTACGCGGTCGCTTGGATCGCGCTGTAAGACGCTCACGAAAAAGTCCACCTCACTGCGAGTAGCATATCTGACTCTTCAAAGCCCTGTGGCTTATTGTTTTGGTGGGCACGAGTGAAACTGTACAACCGAAAACCAGCTAGACACGCCGTGTGAGATGGTCTCGTACCACGTGCTGGCAATCCAAACAGAGTTCTTCGAGTCGACCTGCCGTCACAAGCACGGGGTATTCGACTGGGAAGTCCTCGTACAGTTGTGAGACGATGTGGTCGTTGCGGACGCCAGTCTCGACAGCGTCGCTCGTCGTCCCGTCAAGAAACGCCTGGCGGTCGGCGGCGAGTCGCTGACACGTCTCACGGTGGGCTGCCAACCGTTCGTGTCTGCGTGCCAGCGCGTCGAATCCCAGTTCGGACAGCGGTGTCTCGTCTGCCTCGACCAGCCAGCTGGTCACCTCCTCGACAGTCGCGGCGGCCTCGGCGAGTCGCTCTGCTTCGCTGTCCAGCGCCTGATACATCACCTCGAGTTCGGTCTGTCGGCGCTGTGCCTCGGAGACGATTGCCCGCTTCAACTCCGGCGAGAGCGGCGTCGCCGTCTCGGGAGAGAGCGCGGTCGCGACGGAGTCGGTCAACTCGACGCGAATCGTTTCGAGCAAAGGCTCGCCTCCGTCCTCGGGTGCGCTGTGCGGTTGCACCGTCTCTGCGAAGGCATTCCGGATTTTCCCACAGGAACCGGACGGACCGCCGTTCGTTCCGCCTGTCGCTGTCAGAGTCATTCCCTGTGCCGCTCCAGCCGTCGCCGCCGTGGAAGTCGATTCCGGTCCAATGCCGGCCACGCGGTCGATGAACGTCTGCATCGACGCTTCCTTCGCGGCGAGTGCTTCTCGCTCGGCAGTGGCGCGTTCTCGTGCGTCGTCGATATGTGTCTCAATCATGGCGCTGTCTGAACTGCTGAAGCTCGGCGGGTGCGGACTGTTCGTCACGGTGGGTTCGGTGTCGGTGATTGCCCGCCTGAACGACGACAATCTCGTGGACTGCCAGGGCGGGGTCGTACTCGCGCAGGCTCTGCCTGTATTGTTCGACGGCACGGGCGGCCACCCGGGCAGTCGCTCTGGACTCGAAGCACAGTCCTGTCGCCGGAACTGGCTCGTCGCCGTGGCGCGCACAAACGAGGCGGTACTCACCCCCATCCTGTGCAAGCGCTTCGATTGCGTTCCGGAGGTTCTCGAGTGAGGCGGTCATGCTTACCGTCGCACCTGCATCGGCTCTGCCGCGCGAATGAACGGCTCACTGTCGGGCGCGTCTGCGAGTGCCAGCCCCGCACAGTCACAGACGGTCGACGTGGGTAGCTCTGGGATGTCGTACGCCGAGGGCTCCTGAACGGCGGCAATTGCCCACCGCCGTGCGCGCATCTCGGCACCGTCCCTGGTCGTCTCGTCTCCCTCTGCCTGTCCAGACACGCGTTCGACTTCGCTCATATTCTTTAGGCTTGCCTAAAAGCATTAAACCGTTTCGATTTTTAGGCTGGCCAAAATCTAGGCGCGGCAGAGGCAGTTGCCATCAGAACGCGAGTTATTTGGCTGGTGCCGTGTCGCCGGCCGAACTCGAAAACAGGTTAGTCGTCGCTCCGGACGCGCTGGCGGGCGGTCTCGGCGTCCTCGCCGCGGAGCACCGACTCGACGAACAGTTCGCCAGCGCGGTACGAGGACCGAACCATTGGCCCACTCGCACAGTACAGAAAGCCGAGCTCCTGTTCGGCGACTTGCTGGTAGGTATTGAACACATCGGGATGCACAAACTCACTCACCTCCAGATGTGAGCGAGAGGGCTGGAGATACTGCCCGAAGGTGACGATGTCGGTGCCGACACTGCGGAGGTCGCGCATCGTCTGGTACACTTCGTGGTGATACTCGCCGACACCGAGCATAACGCTCGTCTTCGTGTACGCGTTGCTCTCTCGAGCGGCCTGTTCGAGCACCGATAACGACTGCTCGTAGCCCGCTCGCTGGTCCCGAACTGGCCATTGCAAACGCTCGACTGTCTCGATATTGTGTGCGATTACGTCCGGCTCGGCGTCGATAATCTTCTGTACGAGCTCCGGTTCACCCTGAAAATCCGGAATCAGCACCTCGACGAGCGTCTCCGGGTCTCGGCGCTTGATTTCTCTGATCGTCTGTGCAAAATGTCCTGCACCCTGGTCTTCGAGGTCGTCTCGGTCAACAGAGGTCAACACGACGTAATCGAGTCCGATTTCGGTGACTGCGCTGGCGACGTTTTCCGGTTCGTTCTCGTCGAGTGGCTCCATCCCGCCGGTCTGGACATCACAGAAATTACAGCCTCGTGAACAGCGGTCACCCATCAACATGAACGTCGCCGTTCCGGCGCTGCCGTCTGCGCCGGACCAGCACTCGCCCATGTTTGGGCAGGAAGCCTCTTCACAGACTGTGTGCAGGTCGTGGTCCCGAAGCGTTTGCTTGATCTCGGTAAACCGCTCACCCGACGGCGGTCGCATCTTTAGCCACTCGGGCTTGCGCGAACGACTCATGGGTTATTCTTCGGGGCTATCGTCAAAAGCTTGGGGCTCCGACGCTCCCGAACTCGGCGTCGCTCATCACTGGTGTTTGAGCGTGTAGTCTTTCGGCGTCTGGACGTAGGTGTACTCGATTGACTGCTCAACGATTCCCGCCGCTGCGTTCCGTTTGACCCGCCGGAGAATTGTCCGTGCCCGCTCACGAATCTCTGGTGTCCCCGTCGAATCGCTTATGAGTCGCTGGAGTTCCCGCTCGATCTGCTCACCTTCGAGTCGCTTGAGGTAGGCGGCGGTGAGGTCGACAACCGTCTTCTCGTCGTGCTGGAGCAAGGGAATCAGCGACTGCGCGAGTTTGTTGCCTTCGTCACTGCTCGATAACTCCCCCAACAGCCAGACGGCATACAATTGTACCTCCCGCTGGATCCCCTGGTCGTTCGCGTCCGTCGCAATCTCGAACACGGTATCCGCGACAGTTCCCAGCTCGCCGGGGTCGATTTCCCCTCTGATAGTGGCTGGAATCTCTCCGATGTCGAGTTGGTCTGTCGCCGAGAGGATTGTCAGCAGGGAGATGGCAGATCTGTACCGGACGTTGCTGGAATGGTCGGTTAGCGCACGAATCAATACCCGGACGGAGCGCTGTTGGTCGAACTGTCCGAGTTGGCGAGCTGCCACTAGTCGCAGGCGACTGTCGCTGGCACCCATCGCCGAGACGAGCACTTCCAGTGCGGTACTCCCACCGATACTCCCAAGCGTTTGCGCAGCGGCTTGGCGGACCAGCGACCGCTCGTCGCTTAGGAGCCCCTCGATTGGTTCGGCGCTCACTCCCTCACACTGACCGTACGCCCGGGCTGCGCGGGCGCGAACCCGCGCGTCGGGGTCCTCGAACGCCGCTTCCAGTTCTGGCAGGATCGACTCGTCGCCGAACCGTTCCATCGCCGCCGCTCCGACGATTCGAAACTCCGAGTCTGAGGAGGTGAGCCAGAGCTCGAAGTGGTCTCTCAGTTCTTTCGGCGTCGGTCCGTTGTTAAACTGTTTCGCGAGTTCGCTTACCAGCTCGTCGATGTTTTTGCTGTCGATGTAATACAACGAATCAATTGCTGCTGCCCGAACCGTGTCGTTTTGATCCTCCGAGATGACCGTCATCAAGTCGCGGACGATCGGATTCCGCACCGATTCCCTGCTTCCCTGACCGAGTTCACCGAGGGTGTTTGCGGCTTGTACCCTGGCTCCCGGACGTGATCCGTTCCGGAGCAGTTCGCGCAGATCCGCTATATCGTCGTCGTCAGCAGAGTCGCCGACATCGAGGACGTCTTCGGGATCACCGGCACCCATCAGTTGCACACCTCTGGTCGACGTTGCAGGTCGACACCGCATGGTGACGCTGTGCCGTTCGATACAGAACGCATGTAGCTATCTTTTTTTACCGGAGTATTAAATTTCGGGTCTAGCAACCGACTGTAAGAACTGGTCAGCCATCCCGTTCTTTCTGGTGATACTGAGGGGTTGAATTTAAATCAGAGAAACGACGATAGTTCTGTACGGTTCATCGCATGGTATATAAATGGAACTGTCGGGAGTGTGGCTACACGGCTTGGTCGGAACGCCGGTCCAGCCTTGATGCAGACATCAAATCGCATCTGTTCGATCATAACCTCAATAATATCACGAAACGCGACTTCAGATTCACGTGGAACTGTCCGTACTGTTCCAATGCTGCGACAATACACGACAAAGAAGAGGTAATCGAAGACTTCAAAGCGCATCTGTACAGCCACAACTCTGATCAGGTTATCAGTGATACCCACGTCGCCGATACAATCAATCGACGGGGAAACATTCTGGTCGAAGCCCCGGTCAACGGTGAGCAAGCGGATTACGCACGACGACACCTATTTTCCTGTGGGAACGTCGTAGTCGTCGTCACGAGAGACCCGGAGGCCCGGATCAGGTTGCTTGCTGACCAACTCGACGGCTGGCCCGAACATATCGTCGTCATGACGACGAAACGCCGCCCGATCGACTCCGATTTGGGAATCGATTTCTCGGACGTCGCTATCGAAATTGTCGAACTCGACCAGCGCCTCGGTCCCAACCAACTTGGCGAAACCATCTCTCGGGTCGTTGACCAGCACAGTGGCCCGAACAGACAGCTCTCCTTTAGCTTCGATATTATCTACGAAATCATCCAGTCGTTCGATCTCCAGACCTCCTACGAGTTCGTGAGCAATATTTCGAGTCGCCTCCGAGATGAGAACGCAGTGTCACATTTCTACATCAGCCCACATCCCCAGCTCGAAAGTATCCTCAATGTCCTCGACGATCAGTTTGACCTCAAAATCACGGTCGCGGACGATATCCTACGGCTGACGTAACGTGTCACCAGTAAGCAGTCCGGTCCCAGTTCTCCCAGGGGCGGCCGATGGCGATGAACACGCCAATTGCGCCGATGAACGCGACCAGTGTCGCGATTGCCGGCACTGTGTAGGGTGTCGACCCCAGGAACAGTTCGTTGCTCGTCGCGAGACTCGCCAGAATCCCGCCGAGGCCGACGGTGATCAACAGCACCGCTGCCCCGCCGAGAACGCGCATCTTGTCCATACCCCTCCTCTAGTTGGGGGATACAAAAGGACAAGGGAATCCGGCGGCTACTGTCCGCTATGACGACAGTTGTAGTCCTCGCTGCGCCGCCCGTCCCCGAGTGTGTCCCGACGCTGTTGCCCGACGCTGACGCTGAGCGCAACTGCGCGCTGTACCGTGCGATGCTCGCTGACGTTTGTGACACAATCCAGCACGGGGAGGCTGACCTCCTGATCAACTACGCCGACCCCGACACAGTCCCGGATGGTGTTGACCCGGAGGAGTCTGTCCGTGAACTTCTCGCGGCCGAACTCAGCGACCCCAACAGCGTCCGGTACGAGCTACAGGCTGGCTCTGACGACGCCAGCCGAATCGGCAATGCGGTGACGCACCTGCTCGACACTGAGGGGATTCCAACTGCAGCTTTTGCCCGCCCGAGCGCGCTCTTTCTGCGCCGCGAACACATCGGCACGACAGCGATGCAACTCCGGACCAGCGATGTCGTGATTGGACCCTCGACCGACGGCAGAATTGCCTTTGCGGCCTTCGGCACACCTGTCGATTTCACCGACGTGTTCGCACCGCCGGCAGTCGAGACACTCACCGAGCGTGCTCGCAGTGCCGACCTCACAGTTTCATTTCTCCCAACGACGCCGCTGTGGGAACAGCCGTCGGACCGCCAGACTGCGGTCGCGACACTTCGTGCGAGAGTCCGCGCTGGCGTACTCGTCCCCGACCGCACGGCCACACTTGTCGCAGACTGGGACCTCCACGCGCTCGCTGACTCCTGAGCTTACCCCATCTGTTCGCGGCGTTTGTCGAGGAGTTTCTCGGCCTGCTCGAAGGATTCCGCCTTTGCGACGGCGTACTCCTCTTCGTCTTCGCCAGCGCGGTCGAACTGCATCTGCCCGGTCGTCGACTCGGAGACAACTCGACAGGTCGCGGCGATGCCGTTCTCGACAATTCCTCGCTTCCCGCGCTCGACGTGGTCCAGTGCCTCCGGGTCCGCTGGCTCGAAGGTGGACATATCGTTGACCTGGTCGAAGCCCGGGTCCAGCGTGCCGCTGGCCTCGATGACTGCGTCGGCGGCCTTTTCGACTTCGTCGATGCTCAGCCGTCCTTCGAGTGTCAGATATAGCCGATTCTTCTGGTCGTCCGTGTCAACCTCCCAGTTCCCCATACTTGATTCACTGGTGTCCTCCAGTATGAACTATGTGCCCGATTATCACGACTGAAAAACCGCGGGACTGGACAACAGAAGTACTTTTAGCGAGGGCGGTGTAGCGAACGTTGAGGTGGGGTGGCAGAGCGGCCTAATGCGCCTGCCTTGAGAGCAGGTGTCCGAGAGGACTCATGGGTTCAAATCCCATCCCCACCGCATTTTGCTGCGAACAACTCGTGAGCAGCAAATGCGAAACGGCTGGGATTTGAACTCGATGGCGAGACTCGCGGTGCTCGTCTCGCGTAGTTCAAATCCCATCCCCATGGTCAAACTCGTTGCACTCGTTTGACCAGCCTTCGTTCGCACATTCTGTGCTCACGAAGACACCGCTGAACTCATTTCATTCGTTCAGCGAGCCCTCACTCGCTCCGTGTGTCACTCGTGAGGACACCGTCAGACTCGCGGTGCTCGTCTGACGAGCCTTCGCTCGTGGCTCCGCCACTCGCGAAGACACCGCCGGTAAGAGACAGACGAAGATTCGGAACCAACTCGAAGATGGCGAATCAAAAACTACAAATCGAGAGTCAGCCGTCTAACTCGAAGTCCAGTCTGTCTCCTTCGGTGACATTGTGCCTCGTCGTCCAGTTGTAGTTGACCTCGAACACGTACTGGCCAGTCCCAGAGAACCGATACTGCTGTTCGGTTCCGGAATCACCGTCTGTCGGCTCCGGTGCGTGGTGAATCGACGTAATCGTTCGGTCTACACCGACGTAGACGATATCTAGGCCAAAACTCATGTCTTTCATCCAAAACGTCAGTTCGCTTTCGGCGCCTGACTCGAACAGCATCCCGCCGTTCTCGGGCATCGAATCCGCGTCACTCAACCCCAATTGCCACTGCTCGCCGGGGTGCGCGACGGCCGCCTTTACTTTCCCAGAGATGGTACCGCTGTCGCTTTTGACTTCGACGATAGTCGTGTCGTAATCCGCGTACGGCCCCGTTGGCCAGTCTGGCTCGCTCCACTTGTCGTCGCCTGCCTGTGTATCCTCGCCCGTTCTGTCTTGACTCTCACTGTCGGCAGCGCGCTCGCTCCCATTCGTATCGTCCGTGCTTTCGTTGGAAGATATCTCGCTGTCCGGATTCGTCTCGGTACAGCCAGCGACCAGTACTGGCAGAGACGAGCCAGCCACTGCCAGCAGTTGTCGTCGTCGCATTACCAACCTATTCGAACTACCAGAGAATATATGCTTGCCCTCGGCCGTGTCAAGAGCCAACGCCAGTTACGTAGACCACTGCTCCACCGCTCTCGACGAAACGTAGCGGATTCGACTGTGAACGGCGAGTGCCGCTGACGAGACATAACGACCAGCGACGGGCTTGCTGAGACGTGGACCAGCCTGACCGTGACGTTATCAACGGTGTAACCGCCAACGTTCTCTGGTATTCACTCGCTACTTCCCAACCCGGTCTCGAATATTCGCAACCAGCGACTCGAAGTTGTTCATGTCCTCGACCTCGCTTACTTCGTCACCGACAGCGAACGTTCCCGGTTCCTCCACGCGAGCACAGATACCGCCCGCACCGTTGGCCAGCGCGCGCAACAGTCCGTCCTGTCCCGTCACTTTCTCCAGATACCGACAGGGCGGCCGCTTTCGCGTCCCCTCGAAGCGTGCGTCGCCGAGCGTGAATCGGTGGTTCAGAAGGTCGTGCACATCGCCGCCGCTGACGACGACGTTGCGGCGGTGCTGACCATCTAGGACCTCGAGATGTGAGCGCTCGCTGATGGCCTCCAGCGCTTCTTCCTGCACGAACGTCACCTGACAGACATCGTACGGCGAGTAGTGACCCTCGCCGGTGCAGTACCGGTCGCCGTCCAACCCGCCCGCGACCGCCTCGACCGATTCCTGTGGCTCCATCGCCTCGCCCGCAGACTCCGCAGTGTAAATCCCTTCGACGCGCATACTCGCCATTAGGGTGTCCCTGCTAATGTGGGTTCGCACGCGGGCCGTCGACCTGACTGGCACGCAGGCAGGCCGTCTCATAGAACCTCTCGGACGGCAGAAATATAGAAAGGTTGCCAAGAATTGTGCAGGGCACATGTGTTGTACGGCGCGCTGTTAAAATAGCGGGTGAAGGGTTGTTCGATCCCTTACAGACTGGATTTGCTTATTGCTTCTTTGTGCCTGCTGCTCAGCGCCATCGTTATAGTAACACCTAACAATCATTTTTGTCGTTCGGTATCATTAAATATCTAATCTCGATTTAGTTGAGTATGATCAACAGACGGCTCGTGTTGCAACAACTCACTTCGGCAGTAGCAGTTGCCGGATTGGCTGGGTGCGTAGGAGACGAGAGCACGCCTGACAGTGACACTGGCAGTGGCGGTGATGGGGCGGGAAATCCTGCACAATCTGATCAGAGCAACGGAACAGACGACAGCACTGACTCGTCGGACGACTCTTCGGACAGTGAATACAGCACTGATTCGGGAGTGAAACTGGCAATTACTCGCACTGAACCGACTGCCGAGGTAATCCTCGATGAGGACCCGCTCATTTCAAGAGATGGGTCGCACATCCTTCTCGTTCAACTCTCTGCACAAAATACGACAGACACGAAAGTGCAACTCCCTACTCCGTCACGATTTACCCTGGACGTCGAAACCGAGACGAAAGAGCCGTATCAAATTGTGTTCCAGGACGATCCGAATGGTGTCGCGTCAACACTTTCTGAACCCGTCAGTGGGGCGTTCTTTCCACCCACAGCCGAACTCTCTCCAGAACGTACCACGACTGGCTGGTTGCTTTTCTCCGTCCCTGTCGACTCATCTGAGGCAACCTTTCAACTACGTGGTTCCGACGGAGGGGTCCTGAACGACTGGGCGCTGTCCTACGACACCACCGCGTGACTACCGCAACGTGGCCAACGAGGAACTGCGATACGCTGGCTCCATATCGTACAGATGGTTTAAATATGGGTTCGAACAGTATCGACACGAACTCCTGTCACGAAGTAACATCGTATGGTTTTATTTTCCGCGGTGAGTGGGTACGGTGTATGAGAGCAGTTCAGGTCACCGAATTTGGCGACCGAGACGGACTCGAAGTTACCGACGTAGAGACACCCGAACCGGACGCCGGCGAGGTCCGAATCGAAGTCAAGGCAGCGGGGATCAACTTCGCGGACATCATGCAACGCCGTGGTCACTACCAGGGCGGACCTACACCGCCGTACACGCCCGGACTCGAAGTTGCAGGCGTCATCGACGCTGTCGGCGATGGCGTCGGCCGAGAGGTCGGCGACGAAGTTGTGACGATGGTCGACGGCGCTGGCGGCTACGCCGAGTACGCTATCGGCGACGCGATGGGTCTGTTCGATATTCCCGAAGGGCTGAGTTTCGAGGCCGCTGCAGGATTCCCGGTCCAGTATCTCACCGCCCAGAACTGCCTGCACGAGTGGGGTGGACTCGAAGCGGGCGAGTCTGTCCTAATCCACGCCGCGGCGGGCGGAGTCGGAACCGCTGCTGTCCAGATTGCACGCGAGGCGGGTGCCACAATCTTCGGCACCGCCTCCACGCAGGAGAAACTCGACAAGGCTGCCTCCCTCGGTGCTGATTACACCATCAACTACGAGGAAGATGACTTCGTCGAGGTCGTCAAGGAAAACACCGACTACGGCGTCGACATGGTGCTCGACGGCGTCGGCGGCGAGACCACCGAGCGCTCACTTGACGCGCTCAAAGAGTTCGGCCGGATGGTCGTCTACGGGGCCGCAAGCGGCACGCCCGGGCGACCGTCGACGGACGAACTCCTCTTTGGCAACCAGAAAGTGATTGGGTATCACCTCGGCCGTGGTCTCCAGCGCAAGCCGATGAAAGTGCTGGAGTCGGTCAACGAACTGTCGGACATGCTCGCGGAAGGCAAACTCGAAGTGCAGTTCGACCGCGCCTTCGATATCGAGGATGTTGCTGACGCACACGAGTACGTCGAGAGTCGCCAGTCGATGGGGAAAGTCGTCATCACGCCCTAGAGTCGCTCACTCTTCGTCTTCACTGCCGAATCGTCGCGCGAGCAGATAGCTCGCGCCGCCGAGCGAGGACAGAGCCGTCCCAATGCCGAATCCAGGGCCGCCGTCGTCGGAACTCTCGGAGCCATCACCGGTGGACTGGTCTGTTCCGTCATCTGTTTCGTTCGTGGCCCCGTCGCTCCCATCGGTGTCATCTTGGCTGCCGTCGTCCTGATTGTCGTCGCCGTCATCTGTCCCATCGTCGCTGTTTTCATCTGGTGCCAACCCAGCCTCAGCCCGGTCGTAGCTGGCGGTCAGTCGAACAGACCGCCCGTCCGTGGTGACGTTGCTGTCCAGTTCTCGCTCAATCAGTCCACTGATTCGGTCTGTCGCGACACTCGATTGGTCGGGATACCGGGCAACCGTCGTCGCGCTGAACTCTGTCGCCTCACTGTCGTAGCTGAGCGTCCCAATGTAGCCACTCGTTCCCTCTAGCGGTGAGTGGTCGAGGCCTTGGCCGTACTCGCCGACACTGAGCGTCCCGTCGCTGGTCAATCGTGTCAGGGTGTGACCGCCGTGGTCGACCGCTCGCAGGAGCGTTTCGAGTTCCGAAGACTGCTCGTATCGCGGTTGGTCCGGACCGTCGCCGGTCTGCTGGATTGCAGCGACCTGGTCGACATTGGCACCGATGAGGAGATAGCCGTCGCCCCAGGTGACGATTGCACCGTTCGGGTACTCGTAGAGTCCACTCTGACTGGTCTCCGTCGCGTCACTCTCATCGACGCGCTGTTGGATTGTATCGAGGTCGAATGGTCCCAGGTAGAGTGAGGTTGCCCGCCCGATGAGTACGTGTCGCTCTGCTGGGATGTTCGAGCTATCGACCTCGCTGATATCGTCGAGGGCAGTGAAATCAGACAACGAGCCGAAGACTGGTTCGGCGAGGTTAGTCCCTCCGAAAAATTCCCAGTACTGGAGCAACAGTGTCGAGTAGACGAACGGCTCGAACTGCAGCGGAATCGACTCTGCTGTGCTAACCTGTCCGAACAGGTCGACCTGTGCGTCGAGGCGGTAGGTTCCCAGTTCGAGTTCGCCTCTCTGGGAGAGGAACTCGTCGCCGGTTGGCACGAACTCCGCGTACGCAGGAAGTTCTCCAGTCTGCTGTGCGCTGACGGTGCCGAGTCCGACAGTCGAAACGAGACCAGCAGCCCCAACTGTGGCAGCCGAGGTCTGGAGGAATTGACGGCGGCTTTGGTCGGTCATCTTCTCACACCATATTCCATCACCGGGTTTAACCACTTCGGAGTCTGCCGTCCCGCCGAGCCTGTTCGATACGGACCAACGACCACAGGATGAGGCCGACGACAGTCCAGATGAGACAGAGTACGAATAGAATATCGGGGCCGAAGACTGCGCCAGCGACCGCTGGTAGTCCAAACGCAGCGACGACTGGGCTGGCGGCGTGGACTCGTTCTGTCGCTCCGTCCAGCGCGGCAGTCCCAGCCCCGAGGAGTGCTGCCAGTCCTCCACTCCACCAGACAGGCCACCCCGAACCGGCGAGTATCACAGTTACAACGATTGTCGCTCCAATCCAGAGCAGGCCGCCGACGGCGAGGGTCTGTTCTGAACGACCCTTTCCGCGACCTGACCGAAGCCACGCGAGATACCAGAACCACCCACCGACGGTGCCGGCGAGAAAGCCGGCCTGCGCTGCCGGTGCTCGCGAGGCAATCACTATCTGGACGCCGACTCCGAGAGTGCCGAACAGACAGTAGCCCACGACCGGGAGGTTTCGCGGGCAGTGACTCGCTCGGAGTGCAACGATAGCCGCGGCGATGAGTGGACCCGCGGCCAGCGCAGCGATAACGATGGCTGGCCCGGTCACCGTGGCTGGTCCGCCGCCCATACTGCCTCGTTCGCTGGGAGCTACCTGAAAGTACCTGTCGACGTCTCGACCGAACTGTTAATCGCTACGAGGCCGTATTTCGGCCAATGAGTTCCGGCCGTTCAGCACCGCGTCGCCTGCTCGACTGGCTTCGTCCGTCGCCGCGGGCGGTGGACTGGTCGATTTTCGGGGCGGTGCTACTCGCCGCTGGCTCCGGCGTGCTCTCCTTTCTCGGGATGCGGCCCGCCTGGCTCGGGGTCTTTTGGTTTCACCGCGCTGTCGGACTGTCGTTGATTGTGCTCATCGGGTTCAAACTCGCCCGCGTCCGGTACCGCCTCACCGACAGTCGACAGTGGCAAACCTCGACAGCGCTGTCCGTGTCGCTCGCGCTGACTGCGGCTGCCACCATCGGGACCGGTGTCATCTGGGTGTTCGGGTTCACTCCCGAACTGCCGTATTTTCATTTCTTGTCTCTCCACGTCGGGCTTGGACTGTTGCTCGTCGTGCTCATGGTTGCCCACCAGCAAACGCGGTTTCGACCGCCCCGGACGGTCGATTTCGACCGCCGTCGGACGACGATGCAGTACTCTGTGCTCTTGGTCGCCGGCGCGGTAACGTACCGCGGACAACAACTGCTCAACAGCCTGTTACACACCCCCGGCGACGAGCGCCGACTCACCGGCTCGAAACGCGAATCGGGCTCTGGAAACGGCAGTTTCCCCGTGACATCGTGGGTGGCCGATAGCCCGGACCCTGTCGACCTCTCTGCGTACGAGCTGACTGTCGACGGTGCTGTCGACGAATCACGCGCGCTCGCCTACGAAGACCTCGACCCAGACCAGTCGACTGAGGCTTTGCTCGACTGTACGAGTGGCTGGTACACCGAACAGGAGTGGCGGGGCCTCGATATTGGCAGTCTGCTCGACGCAGTCGAGCCGGAGCCGGCGGCGACGCACGTCCGGTTTGTCTCGGTCACTGGCTACCGGTGGAGTCTACCCATCGAGGAGGCTCGTGACTGTCTGCTCGCGACGCACGTCGGCGGCGACAGACTCGCCCACGGTCACGGCCGCCCCATCAGGTTAGTTGCCCCTGGTCGGCGTGGATTCCAGTGGGTGAAATGGGTCGAACGGGTCGAGGTACGTACCCACGGCGACCCGGCGCAGTGGCTCGCGACGCTGGTGAGTGGCTTCTAGTGTGTCGCTTCGACGTTGCCTTTTAGCACCTCGACGCCGGGCAACGACTCGCCGGTCAGCGCGTTGATATACGCGCCGCCAGCGATGGAGACGTGCGAGAAGTCCTCCTCGTCCATCCCGTACATCTCGATTGCACGGGAGGTATCACCGCCACCGACGACAGAGAAACAGTCACTTCGGCCGATCGCTTCCAGCACGCGGGCTGTTCCGTTGCTGAACCGCTCGTCTTCGAACATGCCGAGTGCGCCCTTGACGAAGACAGCAGACGAGTGGGCTGCAATGTCCGAATACTGCTCGACGGTGTCGCTGCCGACATCGAGATAATCGTGGTCCTTGTTCCTGACGTCGGCAACAGTCACCTCGGCCCGTTCGTTGTTCCCGTCGGCAAACGCCAGGTCCGACGGATAGACGAGTTCGCTGGGGTGACTCTCGATGAGTGTTCGGATTTCGTCCTTGTTCGCGCGCCACTGGCTCTCGTAGAGGTCGGATTCGTCGATATCTCGACCCACGTCGTAGCCAATCGCCCGCAGGAACAGTTCGCCGACAATTCCACCGAGGAGGAAGTTGTCGACGCGGTCCTGCAGTGAGGTCATCACGTCGATCACGTCGGTCGCTTTCTTTCCGCCGGCGACCATCGTCACTTCGCCGTCGAACTCCCGGGTAGCGATGGCGCTGTTAGCCTCGTACTCTGAGACCATCACGCGACCAGCGTACGACGCCATCTCGAGTGGGAGGCCGACAATCGAGGCGTGTTTGCGGTGTGCCGTCGAATATGCGTCTCCGACGTAGGCGTCAAACTCTGGGGCGAGTGTCTGGACGAGGTCGCTCTTTGCGTGTTCCTGGGGCTCGCGCTCGGGGAGTTCGTCGTCAGTCATCCGGACGTTCTCGAGCATAATTGCCTCGCCGTGTTCGAGGTTCTCGATTGCAGTCAGCGCAGTCTCACCGCAGGTATCAGGGATATACTCGATATCTGTTCCGACGTGTTCCGAAAGAATCTCGGCGTGTTGTTCGAGCGTGACGAACGTGTCCCGGCCCGGTCGGCCCTGGTGTGCGAGCAAGGCCACCGCGTGACCGTCCGCGAGCAGGTCCCGCACTGTCCTGGCGTGTCTGGTAAATCGCCGGTTGTCTTCCACGACACCGACCGACACGGGAGAGTTCAGGTCCAGACGTGCGAGCACCCGCTGCCCGTCCGCGAGGTCGTCCAGTGTCCGGTAACTCATTATGTATGTACTCGGCAACCTCCTACTAGTACTCCGCGATATTCTGTCGCCCCGGCAGTTTCACTTTCACTTTTAGGCGTCTTTTTAATGCCATCGGGAGCGAATCGTCACATATGTCACAGTCTACACTGGACGACGAAGAGCTATTCACCGAGGCAGCCTCCGAGATGCGCGAGGATGTCGAGGAATCACTTGCTGCGGCCCGGGCGGAGTTGCCCGAAGCCGACGACATCTGGGACGTCGAAGCTGACAACACTCTCGGCGTGTTGAACAGCCTCAGCACAGCGCTCGAACTCGGTGACGCGCGCGAGAACCTCCGCGACGCCAAAAAGTGGTACACGATGGGCAAGGAGGCCGACGCCTTCGACGACGCCGAGGACCTCGCCGAGGAAATCGAGTCCGTCGAAGCGCTGTTGGGAGACATCGAGGCGGCTGAAGAGCAGGCCAGTGAACTCGCGAGTACAATCCCACAGCTTAAATCTGCCCTCGAAGAGAGCGACGAGGATGAAGCCGAAGCCGAGCCAGCAGAGGCCTAGCGCTCTCGGTCTGCGACCGTTTCGAGCAGGTCGCCCAGTGATTCAGCCGCCGCCGTAAGGAGTTTTTTGCCAGTCTCTGCTGAGCCCTCCCGCGGGTCGCCGACGACGCCGCTGTCGGTGAACTCGCTGCTGTCGTATGCGAGGTTGACACCAGAGTGCCACTCTCCCCACTGTGTCGCCGCGCCCGCGGCCGCCCGCTCGAACTCATCGGTTCTAACGTAGTGCTCGTCGAGATAGTCGAGGAGACTCGTCTCGACAGGGCCTCCGTGGCCCATCTCGATGCCAGCGATATCGTCAGCATCGACCGCATCGAACCACGTGAATGGAACTGCATAGCCGGTGCCCGAGCGGGTGAACTTCCCACAGAGCTCTCGCAGTGCTGCCACGTTGCCGCCGTGGCCGTTGACGAGGACGATCCGGTTCCAGCCGTGGCTTGCGAGACTCTCGCACGTCTCGCGGACGTACGCGCGAAAGGTGTCATCACTGACCCACAGTGTGCCGGGAAAATCTCGGTGTTCGGCTGCGATTCCGACTGGAATCGTTGGGCCGAGCACGCACTCGACAGCAGCCTGCTCGATACCGGCCTCGGCCACCGCGCCCGCAGTAAACACGTCGGTGCCAAGCACCGCGTGCGGGCCGTGTTGTTCCGTGCTTCCGACCGGAAGCACCGCGACCGACGCTCCAGACGCCTCGGCCTCGGGCCACGTCGACTCGGTGAGCTTCATACTCGAATCTCCGGGCCGACCCGTTTATATGCTCTGTTCAGGGCTACTGATAAAGTTCCCCGATACTGCGGCCATCCGAAATGCATAAGACACGATAACCGTAAATCCGCATAGAATGCTCGGAACCGGATTCACAGGTCTGTCCATCCTCCGGCATATGCCGGTTGCCCAAGCCGGGCGAACTCAGGCGGAGATATTCGATACACTCCTCCTGGTGTTTCTCGTCATGGGCACCATCGTCGGGACACTCGTAATCTCGTACACGGTATACAACGCGTACAAATACCGTGTCTCCGGCGACGCAGAGGGCCGGTACGATGTCGACGAGGAGGAACTTGCTGCGACAGACGAGTACGACGTGGCGCGCCCACAGCAGGGAGAAATCCCGACAGGGCACGGTAAAGGCGGCGGAAAAAAACTGTTTATGTCGTTCGGAATGAGCGCGGTGCTCGTGCTCGGACTGATCATCTACTCGTACTCTCTGTTGCTGTACGTCGAAGACACTGGTCAGGACACGGAAGAAGCCATCAACGTCGACGTTGAGGGCTACCAGTTCGGCTGGGACTACGCCTACTTCGAGGACGAAACCAGTAACGGGTCGCAGGTGCTGACCAGCGACGATTACAACGCGACGACGCTGAATTCTAATGCCGACTCGAACGCATTAGTTGTGCCCAAGGGGACGACCATACAGTTAGACGTGACCTCGCGTGACGTCTGGCACAACTATGGGATCCCCGAATTTCGGGCCAAGACTGACGCAATTCCGGACGAAACGACACAAACCTGGTTCGAGGCAGACAAAACCGGCGTCTACCGCGCCAACTGCTTCGAGCTGTGTGGACAGGGCCACTCGAACATGCACGGAGACGTTCTTGTTGTCGAGCAAGATGTCTTCGCCGAGTGGTACGCCTCACAGACCGGAACGGACGAATCACAGATCGAATTCATGGAGGTGAGTAGCTAATGAGTGACCATTTGCCACCAAAATCATCGGTGAAACGCTGGCTTGTAACGACTAATCACAAAGATATCGGGATACTGTACATCATCACATCCCTGTTCTTCCTGGTCTTTGGCGGGATTCTCGCCTTTATGATCCGGGTCCAGTTGTGGAACTCGGGAGCTGTGATACTCAGCGACCTCGGATACAACCAGGTCGTTACCGCACACGGCTTACTGATGGTGTTCTGGTTCCTCTCGCCGTTCGCGTTCGGGTTCGCGAACTATCTGGTTCCGCTCCAGATTGGTGCTGACGACCTCGCCTTCCCGCGAATCAATGCGATGAGCTACTGGCTCTATCTCAGTTCGGGTCTGCTGTTCGGAGTGAGCTTCTTCCAGGGTTCGACGCTGCCGACCGGCTGGACGCTGTACGCACCGCTGAACCTGCCGGCGTTCATTCCGTCAGTTGCCGAGATTGGCGCGTTCGCAGGGATTCTCGCCCTTGCAGTGTTCGTTGCCTCCGTGACGCTGGGGTCGGTTAATTTCTTGACGACCATGTACCGCATGCGCGCAGAGGGACTTCGAATGCGGGACACGCCGCTGTTCAGCATCTCCATCCTGCTGACGGTCTGGATGATGCTCTTTGCCTTCACGGCACTGCTGGGGGCGGTTCTCCTGCTCAGCTTCGACCACATCTTCGCAGGCACACAAGGAAGTGGCTTCTTCGGCAGCGCAGCAGGTGGGTCCCTGCTGTGGACACACCTGTTCTGGTTCTTCGGACACCCTGAAGTCTACATCGTCTTCTTCCCTGCGCTGGGCGTGATGGGTGAAATCGTCCAGACGTTCTCCGGCCGACGACTTGTTGGTCGGAAGTGGTTCATCATCGCGATGGCCCTCGTCGCGATTCAGAGCTTCATCGTCTGGATGCACCACATGTTCCTCACCAGCATCAATCTCCCAATCAAGACGGTGATGATGGTGACAACAATCGGTATCTCGCTGCCGTTCGACCTGATGATCTTCGCGCTCATCTATACGATGATCAAAGGACGCGTGCGCTGGAAGACGCCGTTCCTGTTCGTGCTGGGCGCAATCTTGCTGTTCATCCTCGGTGGCATCACCGGGGTCTTCCTCGGTGCGATTGTGCTTGACTACTCGTTCCGTGGTACCTACTGGGTCGTTGCCCACTTCCACTACGTGATGGCGTCCGGTGCTGTTGCGCTGATTGGCGGGATGTACTACTGGTACCCGAAGATAACCGGAAAGATGTACAACGAGTTCCTCGGGAAAGTGCACTTCGCAGCCGCGTTCATCGGCTTCAACCTGCTGTACTTCCCGATGTTCATCGTCTGGGAGACGCCGCGACGGTGGTTCCACTACGAGGCTGGCTTCACGTTCTGGCACCAGACGGCTTCGGTCGGGGCACTCATCTTCGGGGCGTCGTTCCTCGTGATGTTCTACAACCTCACCGCGAGCCTCTACAGTGACCGTGACGTCGGCGAGTCACCGTGGGCCTACACTGGCTCCGCAGAGTGGTCGGTCTCCTCACCGCCGCCGGAAGGCAACTTCCCTGGCAAACCAAGCTTCGCAACGGGCAAGCTCAATTTCCTCGAAGGACCGACGACTGACGGCGGTGAAGCCCAGACCGACGGCGGTGTCGCCGCAGCAGCCGAAGCCGCACAGCCAGAAGCAGACCACACTAGCTGGTGGCCGCTCATTCTCTGTGCGACGGGGCTGGTTACCGCAATTGGTATCTCAGGTATCAGTGAGTCGTACTTCATCTGGCCGTTCGTGCTCGCGATTCCGTTCTTCATCGCCTTCGTCGCGATGAAGGGTGCAAGTACTGACGGCTTCGGCATTGTCCACGCGGTCTATCTGATGGCAGCTGGACCGATGCTGGCAGCGTTCTTGCTGGTTTTCCACCTGCATCACGGCTTCCCAGGCGGGATGTTCGCGGCGAACACCTACTTCTGGGTGACGCTGGTCGGAATCGTCTCCGGAGTCGGCGCGCTCGTCGGGATGGGCTTCGAGTCCTTCTTGGCGCCGGAGCCAGAGCTCTCCGAACAGTGGCCATTCGAGGGTGTCACCAACACCAAACTCGGTATGTGGGTGTTCATCGCCTCTGACATCGTCCTGTTCGGTGCCTTCATCGGCTCGTATCTGTTCATGCGCCTGCGCGCTGGCTGGCGCGAGTGGTGGGACATCGCCCACGCCAACGGCCTAGAGACTCACGCTGTCTGGCCGGGACTGCTCAACACGTACATCCTCCTGGCCAGCAGTTTCACCGTCGTGCTCGCCCTTGCGTACGCAGAAAAAGGCAACAAGCGCCGGACAGTTGGCTTCCTCACGCTAACGTTCCTCGGCGGGGTTGCCTTCCTCATCAACAAGGGCATCGAGTGGGTGGAGTACTACTTCCACTACGAGTGGACCTTCGACGCTGGGCCGGCCGCGTCGACGTACTTCCTGACCACTGGCTTGCACGCAGTCCACGTCGTGATTGGGATGTTGATCCTCCTGTTCCTGATCGCTCGCGCCGCGATGGGTGCGTACTGGAGCGATGGAGAGAACGCCCACACTATCGAGTACTTCGGCCTCTACTGGCACTTCGTCGACATCGTGTGGCTGTTCCTCTTCCCGCTGTTCTACATCCTCTGAGGTGACTGAATATGGCTAACATCAAACTATACGGTATCATATTCGTCGTACTGGGCATGATTAGTACCACGCAGTTCCTCGTCGAGTCCTTCCTCCCAGACGGGCTGTACTGGGTCGGATTGGTCGCCATTCTGGCGCTGTCGACGGGGAAGGCGATTGCGGTTGCCGGCTATTACATGCATCTGGTCGAAGAGCCACGGTCGATCACCTACCTCGCTCTCTCGGGCGTGCTCTGTGTGGTCGCATTGACTGCCGGCGCAGGCTACTCGGTCGTTTAAACGGCCAGTCTCGTTACCTTTTTCCCCGCACTGCAGCAACGGAACGTATGGTTACAGTCCGGGCCCCTGCGACGAGTGCGAATCTGGGAAGCGGCTTCGACGTGTTTGGCGCTGCGCTGTCACGCCCGGCAGATATTGTCCGCGTACAGAAAGCCTCGAAGACGACGATCGACGTGACCGGCGCGGGCAGTGATTTCATTCCCGAGGACCCAGACAAAAACACCGTCGGTGCCGTTGCCGAGGCGCTGGACGCCCCAGCCCACATCGAGATCGACAAGGGTGTCCGTCCGGCCTCGGGGCTTGGGTCGTCGGCGGCCAGTGCTGCTGCCGCCGCAGTCGGACTGAACGAACTGTACGACCGCGGCTATTCTCGCGAGGAACTCGTCCCAGTCGCCGCTGAGGGCGAGGCTGTCGTCTCCGGCGCAGCACACGACGACAACGTTGCGCCATCGATTATGGGCGGCTTTACGATTGCCACACCGAGTGGCGTCCGGACCGTCGACGCCGACATTCCACTTGTCGCCTGTCTCCCGGAGATTGTCGTCTCGACTCGTGACGCCCGCAGAGTCGTTCCCGAGCAGACGTCTGTCGAGAATCTCGTCGAAACCGTGGGCAACGCCGCCACACTCACGACGGGGATGCACCGCGACGACCCGGAACTTGTCGGTGCGGGAATGCACGACTCCGTCGTCACGCCCGCCCGCGCGAAACTCATCGACGGTTACGACGTGGTGCGCGAGGCGGCACTGCAGGCCGGCGCAACTGGTGTCACGATTAGCGGTGCCGGGCCGACAGTCATCGCCGCCTGTGCCGAACAGTCCCAGCACGCTGTCGGCACTGCAATGCTCGACGCCTTCGAGAATCAAGGGACAGAGGCTCGCGTCTACCAGACTGAAATCGGCCGCGGCGCTCGTATCCTCTAACGCTCTGTCTCGTCCGAACCGGGACCAGTGGTTTCGTCTGACGGCTGCTGTCCGTCTCCCTGACTCTGGTCCACTGGCTGGTCGGAGCCGTCTTGCTGCGTCTGGTCGTACTGGCCCTCTGATGTGGGCTGCCCAGACTGTTCTTGGTGGTCGTACTGCTGTCGGCCCTGCTGATACTGGCTGTCCTGAACCTGTTGTTGGTCCTGCTGACGCTGGCCTTGCCGGGATTGGTCATCGCTGTCGAGATAGCCTCGCTGTTCGGCGAAGACGACACCAACCGCGATACCCCCAATCACTGCAAGTATCAACCCCTGTGTCACGATTGTCCCGAACATACTATCGACGACAGCGACGATACCGTCACGCATCGCAGCGAACTCAGCGCTGTCGGCGTCGAGAGCAGATCTGGTGGCACCGGTCGCAATGCCTCCGCCGAAAAACCCGATTGCTGCGCCGAGGACGCCCGCGACTGCGAACGTGACGCCACCGAAGCGTGCCGTCAGGCGAACATCTCGGCCGCTGAAGAAGAACATCCCGCCGAGCAACACCAGCGCTACTGCCGGAAAGACGAGATTGAGCGTGTTGAGTAAGCTAACAGTGGAGGACGCGCCCTTAACCTGCGGCGGAACCGTTCCGTTCTCCGTGATATTTTGCTGTGCAGGGGTCTCTCGGGCGACCAGTTGGATAATCTGCTCTTGGTCGATCCGCGAGTTGTCCTGTAACGTATCGCGAATCGACTGATTGATCTGGTCTTGCTGCCTGCCGATTCGAACGCTAATCTGCCCGTCCGACTGCTCGCCGTTGAGTACGGCGTAAACCGTCCTGATGTTCCGCGTCAGTTCGCCCTCGACGAAGCGTTCGGTGAGTGCATTTGTGACGAACTCCCGCTGTTGTGACCGGTCCGGGAACTCGTCGTCGATCTCCTGTCGAATGAACTCCTTTTGTTGGTCCGAGATGTCTCTGTTTCCGATCCGTTCCTCGCGGCGCTGCTCTTTTTGCTCCTCGATTGTCTTGTTGACACGGTCGACTGTGTTGTCCTGGACCACTGCTGTCACGTCGGCGTAAGTGTTCTCCTCGCCGAGGGTTTCGATAGTGTGGTCGGCGTTGAGTGCGGTCCTGTTGGCGGCCATCGTTACGTTTGCCAACAGCAAGACGACAACCAGAACGAACGCAAGCAGATATACTGGAACCATCCGGGCATCCCTGCTCATTGCTGGTCACCTCTCGACTGCTCGATGTGGGCACAATAATGACTGTTTCCACTCATTACATACTCTTCTCTGATGACCAGTTGGTAATTATTTTGTTTTTGATCGAACAGTTTGGCTGCTGATTGTTCGATCAGTCTTCGGCCTGGGAGCTAACCTCGGCCCGTTGTTCCGCTGGCTCGCTTTCGCTTTCGCCCTCTGATACCCGATCCTGACTGACACGGTCGGACAGTTCCCGCTGTGGGAAGGGAATCTTGATCCCTTCCTCGTCGAAGCTCCGCTTGACGCCGTTTATCACTTCTCGTGTGGCACGCCACTTCCGAGGTGGTGTCGGCCTGTCGATCCAGAACCGCAGTTCGAGGACGATTGCTGAATCCCCGAACTCCGTCGGAATTGCTGCCGGTGGTGGCGAGGTCGCAACGGAGTCGACCGACGATATCGCCTCCAGCGCGACTTCTTCGGCCCGACCTGGGTCTGACTCGTAGTCGACCGCCACGTCAAGACGCAGGCGGAGGTGGCCCTGATCGCTCCGATTGACGACAGCGTGGTTGCTCACGATGTCGTTGGGAATGACGATCGACTCGCCGTCGAAGTTGCGCATCCGGGTGTTCATGATCGTGATCTCGGTCACGATACCCTCGTTGTCGCCAACCTCGACCCAGTCGCCGATGGTGAACGGCCGCGAGAACATCAACACGAATCCCGCAACCATCGAACCGAGCGTCTGCCGGGCGGCCATACCGACGACGATACCCAAGAAGCCGGCCCCGACGAGCAGTCCCGAGAGGTTCAGCCCCCACAGGGTGAGTGTTGCTCCGATGGCGAAGATAAACACCGTCAGATTGCCAACGCGGGTGACGACCTCTTGCTGGTGGTCGGTAATCTGCTCGGCGTCTTCGCTGAGGTCACGAATCGTCTGCTCGAAGAGGTCCGAGGCGATGTACGCCAGCAGGAAAATCACACCGGTAAGAGTCACCTGTCCGAACACTGGGAGCGTGAAAAAGACAAACGAGAGTGCGCTGAACGCGATATCGACCTGTCCCCAGACAATCAGCAGAGCAATGGCAGCACTGCCGAGCACCGTCACCTGCAGCGCCCGCAACAACAGCCCGCTGATCGTCCGGGGGATATACTCGCCGACAACATCGACTGCGTTGGCGGTTCGTCCCTCCGGGAAGCGCTTCCGGACTCGTCTGCCAACCCGGCGTACGATCCATGGCGTGACGACCACGAACGCCACCGCCAACAGAAAGACGCCGACGCTCACGGCGAGTCGGCCCTCGGTCGTCGCTAACCCTTCCAGGAAGAGACGTATCTCGTTAAACCGGCCCTGCCCCGCCACGCCCGAAGGCACGCCCATACCCGGGCAGTAGGTACGGACCAACTTGACGGTTACCCATCCGTGGAAACAGTCGGATTTATACCGCTCAAACTGTGAATAGCGAGTATAATGGACGAAGACAGTTCGGGCAAACTGACGCGACGATCACTGCTGAAACGCGGTGCTGCCGGGGCGACGGCCGGTGCTGCCGCTGTTACGGCAACCGGCAACGCAGCGGCACAGGGCTCGCTATACGGCGGCTACCTCTCGGATACGGGTAACTTCGAGAGCGAAACTGCCGACGCGACAGGGATGTCAGAGGTCACGATTGACGTCGGTGCAGGCAACCAGGGGCTGTACTTCGACCCGGCCGCGGTCGTTATCGACCCGGGAACGACGATCAAGTGGAACTGGACGGGTAACGGCGGCGCGCACAACGTCTACAACGACGACCAACTTTCCAGTGTCGAGGAGCGACTGTTCGACAGCGGCGAACCAGTCAACAATTCAGGTGTGCAATACGAGTTCACCTTCGAGAGCTCGAACACCGGCATGCACCCCTACGCCTGTAGTCCCCACCGTGCCCTCGGCATGCGTGGCGTCATCGTCGTTGGTGCAGACAACGTCCAAGGTGAGACCTATCCGTTCGGTGAAGTCGAAGAAACGCTGAACGCTGTTGCAATCTTCGGTGGTGCAGCGGTCTTCGGCACGACCGCCTTGCTCGGTCTCTCAGCCTACCGCGAGATGTTCGACGACGACGCCGAAACCGACCACTGAACAGCGCCGATTATAGCAAGTGCGAGGCGAAAACTCACGGCTTTAGCCGTGGGTAGCTCAAACGCCGCGGTCCTGGAGTTTCTCTTCTTCCGGCAAGTCGGCGTTTGCGTCGCCTTTCATCCCCTTGCCGATGTTCGAGGAAATCTCGGCCAGTCGGTCTGGGTCGTCCCAGTTGTTGACTGCCTCGACGATTGCGTGACCCATCTCGCGAGGGTTCTCTGCGCCGAAGATTCCAGAGCCAACGAAGATACCGTCACAGCCGTGTTGCATCATCAGCGAGGCGTCCGCAGGCGTGGCGATACCGCCTGCAGCGAAGTTAACGACCGGTAGACGGCCGCGGTCGGCGGCGTCGTGGACGAGCTGTGCTGGGGCTTCGTTCTCACGGGCCCAGCGCTCGCGTTCCTCGTGGGTCATCCCCTCGAGTTTCCGGATTGCACCCTTGATGTTGCGCTGGTGGTGGACCGCCTGGTTCACGTCGCCGGTGCCGGCTTCGCCTTTGGTGCGAACCATCGCTGCGCCTTCGTCGATGCGGCGTAGCGCTTCGCCGAGATTGCGCGCCCCACAGACAAACGGCGACGTAAAGTCGCGCTTGTCGATGTGATAGCGGTCGTCGGCGGGGGTCAGCACTTCAGACTCGTCGATCATGTCGACACCGAGTGCTTCGAGAATCTGTGCTTCGGCGGTGTGGCCGATTCGGGATTTACCCATCACCGGAATGGAGACTTCTTCGATAATCTCCTGGACGTCGACTGGGTCGGGCATCCGGGCAACGCCGCCGCGTTTGCGGATATCGGCCGGCACTGCTTCCAGTGCCATAACCGCGACGGCTCCGACATCTTCGGCAATCCGGGCCTGCTCCTTGTTGACGACGTCCATGATGACGCCGCCCTTTTGCATCTTCGCGAAGCCGCGTTTGACCAGCTCGGTCCCGCGCTCTAACTCTTCGAGATCGGTCGCGTCGCTCATGTTTGACAGTAGGTTTCCAGTCACTTAACGGGTGCTATCAACCGACTGTTTCGGCTGTTATCCGTCGCCGTCTTCATCGACGATTACGAGTTCGCCGTGCTGGATGTCGACGTTGATGAGCGTTTTCGGCTCGAAATCCGTCTCGTCAAGTTCGTTCGTCCCACCGACTTTCTTGATCACCGCGACGGTGTCGATAAGCTCGGCGCCGATCTCGTCGAGCGCGGTTAGTAGTGCTCTGAGCGTTCCGCCTGTCGAGAGCACGTCGTCGATCACGAGGACACGGTCACCGCTGTGGACATCGTTGATGAACATTTCACTCTCTGCGTAGCCTGTTGCCTTGGCAATCGACATCTCGTCGTCGAGTCCGTACGAGCGTTTTCGGACGACGACTAGCGGGATGTCTGTCATCAGCGAGACTGCCGTCGAAATATGGATTCCCATTGCCTCCGGTGCGACAATTTTGTCCACCCGGTCGAGATTCGCTTTTCTGACGATTCCGATCACGATTTCGCGCAGCAGTTCCGGCCGGAGCATTGGCACGCCATCGCTGACGGGGTGAACAAAGTAGTGATAGCCCTCTTTCTCGACGATTGGAGCCGATCTGAGCGACTCTCTGAGCCTGTCCATATCGTCTCTACTCACAGCGGTAGGAAAACGTTGCTGTCTGGAGCTAACGGTCAGGTCGTTCGTATCGCTGGAGCACGGCCGTGCCATCCCCTCTTTCCCACGTGATCCGGAGTTCGTCCTCGACGTGCATCCACAGCGTAAACTCCTCGCCGTTGGTGAGGGTATCGCTGGTGTTGTACCCGCTGTAGGCCGTTGCCCACCGCTCTGTCTCGGTGAGTCGGTTCCCCTCCACTTTGAGCCGACTAACCTCCAACGGCGGCCCATCCGTGTACCGCAACCGAACGAGACCAATCTTCTCACCGGGAATCTCTGCGTCAACCACGCGGTCGTAGCTGCCGTTGTACTCGGAGCTATTCGACCCGTAGAGCACGCCAAAGTCGTCGACGACCCCCTTGGATTCGTCGTCAAACGCGACGACAAATCCTGCCTGTGGCGGTGGCTCTCCTGGCGAGTCACTGGCCGTGAAGACAACGAATCCGACAGCAACCGCGACGAGGATAATCACCAGCCCCAGTAACACAATTCCGAAGGCCGGAGTGACTGCCTCGTCGTCGCTCAGCAGGCGAGTGAGTTCCATCGTTTTCTGGACGGGCCACGCGCGGGACCTGTTTGATTACAACCCAGATAAGCAGATTAAAAATATGTTTCCATTCGTACTGACAGTAACGCAGTTGGCTCGCCAGCCGGTGCCTTCGGTAGCCCAGTAGCTACGGGGAATGAAAATAAGAAAAACTGCGTCCGCCAAGCCGAGTCTAGCTCGGAATCTCGTAGTTCGCCAGCGTCGCGGAGTCGCCCTCACTGGACCAGATGACGCTAACTGTTTCACCATTGGTGAACGTCACATCTTCTGGGTAGGTGCCGTTCCCAACTACTGTCAGGCTGTCCCCAGCACTTATCTCATCATTCGGTCCAAATTGATCAATCCTAGTCTCAGTAAACCCAACTGAACTGTTAACACCAGGACCACCGACTGAGAGCGTGCTTGCCTCGATTGCTGGACCGGATGTGTGGGTGATTGTCACGTTTTCGTTCGCACCAACTGAAACGCTATCGTTATAATCGAACTGGAAGTTCGCGTTCGGTGCCGTGTCGCTGACCTGTTCACCCAGTCCGAGTACGAACGTCGCGATGACAGCCGCGAGGATAACGGTAATCGCGACCATCAGGATGACGCCGATAACCGGACTGACTGCGTCGTCGTCGGTAAGTAGTTGCTTGAGTTTCATGGGTCTCTCTAGTTACGCAGCCGTGATACTCTGCGCTTATATGTGCTCGGTAGGGCCTGCATAAAAACTATGCGGCCTCATTTCAACTGGTGAGAAATAAACCGCCAGACGTCGAAAGGGCGGCTATTTTCCGAGTTCGGCTCCGAGACGCTCAGCAACGGCGGCACCCAACTCTGCTTTCGACCCTTCGAACCACTCTGGGTCGTCGTCAACCAGTGCCGCCCGGGTCTCGGCTTCGCCCATGACGCTGGCTGCGTTTCCGACCACGAACGCAAGGTCGGCCCGCTCTCTGATTCGGCGGGCCTGGTCGACGATGTTGCCGTCGTCGTCGTCACTTTCGGCCTTGAAGCCGACAATCGGCAAGTCAGGATGGTCTGCGCGGACGCTGTCGATCAGTTTCGGTGTCGGCGTCAGTTCGAGGGTGAGGTTCTCTTGGCCGGACCGAATCTTCTCTTCGGCGGTTGACACCGTATAATCGGAGATAGCCGCTGCCGAGACGAGTGCGTCTGCCGCCGGCGCATGGTCTTCGACGGCGGCAAGCATCTCTGCTGCGCTCTCCACCTGCTCGACGGTCGCCCACGGCAGGTCCGTGCCGTCGTGGACGAGTATCACCTCTGCCCCGCGTGCGTGACACGCGCGGGCGACCGCACGCCCAGTCTTTCCAGAGGCCCGGTTCGAGAGCGTCCGAATCGGGTCGACGGACTCGGTGGTTGCGCCGCTCGTGATGATAACTGTCTGCCCGGCGAGACTGTGGTCGGTTGTTGCCCGTGCAACGCCGGTCACAATCGCCGACTCGGTCGCAATCTTTGCTTTTCCTTCCTCGATACGCGGGTCGACAAAGCTGACGCCCCACGACTCCAGCGTGTCCAGTGCGTCGAGGACGCCGGGGTGGTCGTACATCGGTTCGTGCATCGCCGGCACGACGACAATTGGCATGTCTGTACCGAAGGCCGTCGTCGCACAGGTCGTGACCGGGGTATCGTCGACGGCGTGGGCCATCTTTCCAACGGTATTGGCTGTTGCTGGTGCAACCAGCAAAACGTCGGCCCAGCCGTCACGGCCGCACAACTCGACGTGTTCGACCCGGCCGGTAATCTCGGTTACAACGTCGTTTTCGGTCGCGTATTCAAGCGACCACGGGTGAATGATTCCCTCGGCAGCGTCGGTCATGACGGCCCGGACCTCCGCGCCCTGACGGCGCAACTCGTGGGCCAGTTCGACGGTCTTGACCGCCGCGATCGATCCAGCGACGCCGAGTGCCACCCTGACACCGGAGAGCATACCAGCAGTCGGGGGCGGGCACAAATAAGTCTCAGCGTTCTACCGGAGAGTATAATCCGCTGGATCCCCAACACAACTGGTATGAAGGTGCGTGACTGGGAGGATATTCTGGGCGATGTTGTCGAAAGTGACGCAGACCCAAGCGGCTGGCGCGCGGTCGGCGGCGACCGAGCCAACGGCATCGGCGAAGACATGTACATCGGTCACCCTGCCGTCGGCGCCTACCAGCTCAAGACCTACGCGAAAAACCCATTCCAGGTTCAGGGTGTCGGCGCGAAGGTAGCCCGCTCGATCGACGACGAACTGGACCCGCTGTTCCCCGACGACGAGCAGGGCAGCGGGCTGTTCGGTGTCCAGCAACCCATCGAGGACGAGGACACTGCCGAAGCACGTGCGAAGGAACTCGAAACTGTTGTCGAGACCCACGCTGACGCACCGACCTCACCGCAGGCACTGTTCGAGGATATGATGGGTGCACTCGACAGTCCTGCCTACGGGCCCATGGAGTTCGACATGACTGACCGGCCCGAGCAGATGGACGAGTTCACCGAGACTTTCGAGGAAGCAGAAGAGCTGCTCGACACCGAGTTCGAGGAGATCATTGAAGAAGACGTCGAGCGTGGCTTTTACTGATGGAGCGCTCAGACGCTGCGACACAGCAACAACAGCTACTCCCGCGGCTCAAGGTTGCATTTGTTGTTCTCGTAGCGGTGTCTGCGGGGCTGATCGCTGCCTACGCAGACGGCTCGTTTCGTGAAGCCCTGTTCGCAGTTGGCGGTGGAACGCTCGTTGGGGTTGGGCTGGTCTGGATCGCGTTCCCGAGTTCGAGTGGCGAGTCGGAGTCACCAGACCGGTCGGTTAATCGTCGCTAGAGCTCTTTGCTGACGTACGGACCGTCCTGCCTGTAGTCGAGCTTCTCGCGGTAGTACTCCCGCACGCCAATGCCACTCAGCACAGCGAGTTTCTCGTGGCCCGCGTCCGCGGCGATGGTCTCGGCCTTTTCGAGCAACTGCCTGCCGTAGCCCTGGTGCTGGTGTTCGTCGACGAGTCCCTCCTCGCCGGCGAGGTCGCCGACGCCAACCTGGCTGCCGTAGACGTGCAGTTCTCGGACGACTGCGGCGTCGTCGAGTTCGCGCCGGACCGGATTGTTCGGGAAGCGGAGACGACAGAAGCCCACGAGGATATCCTTCTCGAAATCCTCGACGCTGATGAAGTACTCGGTGCCACCACCGGACTCGTACTCCATAACGTCCATTTCGACGGTTTCCGGTTTCTCGTCGCTGTGGCCGACCTCTCGACACCGGATGCAGTCACAGCTCCAGCCGTGTTCGTCCATTCGCTTGCGGGCGAGTTGGCGGAGGTTGGATTTCCAGACACCACCCTCGATGAAATCAGCCGGGATATCCCGCTGGACGCGCTGGAGGCGCGTGTATCGTGGAATCATCGACTTGATCTCTGCGACTAGTTCGGCTGCCTCGTCGTTCTCCAGTGGCTCGAACTCGCCGCGGTGGAACGAGTCGTACACTGCCGTTCCTTCGACGACGAGCGTCGGGTAAATCTTCAGGAAGTCCGGCTTGTACTCGGCGCGCTCGAAGATGCGCCGGAAGTCTTCGAGACACATCTCTTTGGACATGCCGGGCTGGCCGGGCATCATGTGGAAGCCGACCTTGAACCCGGCGTCACGCAGGCGACGGTTCGCGTCGATGGAGTCCTGTGTGCCGTGCCCGCGGTGCATCTCCCGGTTGATTCGCTCGTAGGTCGTCTGGACGCCAACCTCGACTTTCGTCCCACCGAGGTCGAGCATCCGGTCGATCTGTTCGGGGTCACACCAGTCCGGTTTCGTCTCGAAGGTGGTCGCAATGTTTCGCACGTCGCCAGTCTCGTTTCTGGCGATGACATCTTCGACGTACTCGAAGTCGTATTCGTCGGGGTCCTGGGCGAAACTGTGTTCCTGGGACGGGTCGGGCTGGGTGTGGGCGTCGAACTCGTTCATCGCCTGCAGGGCGCGCTTGACGAACCACTCCTGATAGTCGTGACTTCGGGCGGTCATCGTCCCACCCATCAGGATGAGTTCGACCTTGTCGACCGGGTGGCCGATTTCCCTGAGTTGGTTGAGACGCAGGCGAACCTGTCCGTAGGGGTCGTAATCATTTTGCTCCCCGCGTGCGGCCGCGGGCTCGTGGCCGGTGTAACTCTGAGCGCTCGAAAACTCCGAATCCGGGCCGCCCGGGCAGTAGAGACATTTCCCGTGTGGACACCGCTTGGGTGAGGTCATGATTGCCACCGGAGAGACGCCCGACGCCGTCCGCACAGGCTTGCGCTGCAGGACGGCCTCGAGTTCTTCGCGGCGTTCCTCTGGAGCGAAATCCAGCAGCTCAGAGTGTTTCGGAACTTTCGGCGCGGAGTATTTTCCACAGACCTCCTTCTTGGCAGCCTCGACGTCGTCGCGCTCGAGTTCGCCCGCGAGAATCCGGTCGACCAGCTCTGCGCAGGCCTGCTCGAACGGGTCAGGCTCGTCTGTGGTGTCCGTACTCATTGTCTACCATTGGCCGCTACGGGCGAATAAGCACATCGCTTGCTACCGGCTCCGAACTGGTGTGACCAGTAGCTTTTATAAGATGGTTTATGTATGCTTTCTCGTAATGGCACTACTCGATTCAGTGGGGGCACTCGCAGCGAGTATCATCGCGGCAATCATCTTCCTCGTGTTTGCGATTCTGAGCATGTTCATCACGGTGTTCATCGTCGACGCCGCCGCTGGCATTGCGGGGCTCGACCCCAGCGATGGCTTCGTCGTCCTCGGAGCGGCGATCATCGCGGGCGCGGCCATCGCCGCTGGTGGCTCCGGGCTCACAATCACCGAGTAACGCTACCGGCGTCCGGTGGGTTTTTTATTCGGTGTCTGTGCAGTAGAAACGATGAGTCGGCCCAATGTCGTGTTTGTGTTGCTGGACACTGTCCGAGCCGACCACGTCTCGGCACTGGGCTACAACCGCGAGACGACGCCGAATTTCGATAGCTTTGCCGAGGGGGCGACGCTGTACACCGACGCTATCGCACAGGCCCCGTGGTCGATTCCGTCTCACGCCTCGCTGTTTACGGGCAAGTACCCTGCCGACCACAGCACGACGATCGCGAGTCCCGTACTCGCTGGCGAACAGACCCTCGCTGAACTCCTCTCCGAGGCGGGCTACGAAACACATGCCATCTCGCCGAACGATTACGTTCGGCCAGCAACCGGATTCGCCCGCGGCTTCGATAGCTACGAGATGCCCAGCCAGCGACAGGAACCCGCCGTCGTCTCTGACCTGCTCGCGCGGCCGGTCAACTGGTTCACGAACACCGGGTGGGCGCGAGCACCCGTCGAAGCCGCGTTCAATCGCTTCCAGAACACTGCGGAGACAACGACTGACCCGCCGACGCCGGAAGACGATGGGCTCCTTGACGCAGTCGATGACCGACTGCAGCAGGTCGAAGACCCCTTTTTCCTGTTTGTCAATCTCTTCGACGCACATTTGCCCCGCTCACCGGACCCCGAACACGCGGCGCGGTTCGTCGACGACGACCTGGCCGACGCCGAGATTGTCGAACACGAGCGTACGCACACGTTAGGGGCACAACCGATGGACGAGCGTGGTCTCCGGCGGTTCCGGCAACTGTACGACGCCGACCTCCGGACGATGGACGCCCGGTTCGGTGCGTTGCTCGAGTCCCTTCGCGCACACGGACAGCTGGAGGATACGCTCGTTGTTGCCGTCTCCGACCACGGCGAGCACCTCGGGGAGTACGGACTCGTTGGTCACCAGTTCAGCGTCTTCGACGGCACCGTCTCGGTTCCACTCGCGGTCCGTTACCCCGGCGGTGGGCCTGACCGAGTCGACGGACAGGTCGAGATTCGCCGACTCTTTCATACGATTCTCGACGAGGCCGGGGTACGCTCGTACCCTGACCGCTCGCTCAAAACCGGCGGCAGGGATGACTTCGCCCGCGGCGCGTACTACTCGCCGATGCTCGACATCGAGACGCTGCTCCGGACGGGCGCAGTTCAGTACGACCGAGAGCTGCTGGGCGAACGACTCTCCTTCGTCCGCACCGGCGACACGAAGGTTGTCTCGTTCAACGGGACTGAGTGGTTGTTCGAGGTGCCAGAAGAGGGTGAACCCCCAATTACCGACGCTCCTGCTGCAGAATTGTCCGAAGAACTTCCGAGTACCAGCGGGACAGCCTCAACGGTCAGCCCCGACAGCCTGCTCGACTGAGTCGAAGCCGTCCCGTTCGAGTAAGGTGAGCAGGCCGCGGTTGATATCTCGGGCAATCGACGGGCCTTCGTACACCAGGCCAGTGTACAGCTGGACGACACTCGCGCCGGCCCTGATTTTTCGGTAGGCGTCTTCGGCCGAGGAGACGCCGCCAACGCCGACAACTGGAACGTCGACGCGCTCGGCGACGTGCCGAACCATCTGCGTTGCTCGGTTCTCGATTGGCTTGCCCGAGAGGCCGCCGCCTTCGATTCGGTTTGGTGAGCGCAACGACGCGGGCCGGTCTGTCGTCGTGTTTGTCGCCACGACTCCATCGAGGTCGAACTCCGTGACGATATCGAGCGCGTCATCGACGGCCGGTTCGGGCAGGTCTGGCGAGAGTTTGACCAGCAGCGGACTCGCGCCCGCGTCCTGCAGTGCCTCGATGATTGCGGCCATCGAATCACGGTTCTGCAACTCCGCGAATCCCTGCGAATTCGGACAGGAGATGTTTACAACGAAGAAATCGCCACCGTCGGCCACCTCTTCGTACGTCTCCCGGTAATCTGCTGGCGCGTCCTCCGGGTCGACGTGCTCTGATTTGGCGACGTTGACGCCAACTGGGAACGCCACATCAAGTTCGTCGAGTCGCTTGCCGATGACTGCTGCGCCGTCGTTGTTCAGCCCCATCCGGTTGATGAGGCCGCCATCCTCTGGCAGTCGGAACAGCCGCGGGCGAGCATTCCCGGCCTGTGGGGTTGCTGTTACGCCCCCGACTTCGACGAAGCCAAAGCCGAGTGAGCCAAGTGCCGGGGCGATTTCGGCGTTCTTGTCGAACCCGGCCGCGACCCCGACTGGATTTGGGAACTGTTGGCCGAATGCTTCCGTTTCGAGGCGACTATCCTCGACAGTGAACTGCGAGTCTGCAACCGAGCGCAGTGGTGTGTGCTGGTATATGGCCAGCGAGCGGTGAACCAGCCGGTGGGCTGTCTCCGCAGGCAGTCTGAAAAAGAGCGGTTTCGCAATGTCGTAGATCATCGGGTACGTTAGAACTCGTGTTCGACGTCGTCAGGGTCTGCTTTCTGGATAATAATCTTGTTATCCCGGACCCTGACGAACACTTCGTCCCCAATATCCATGCCAGCAACGGCAAGTTCGTCCTCGTGGAGATTGATATGCACGTTGTGATACTCGCCGTCATCGTCTTTCGCGCCACTGGGGCTGAGCTTCTTCTTTCGGACCATCGCGGCTTTCTATTCCGTCTTCACTGGACCATCCACTTAAGCTTACCGCGCGCGCCTGCACGCACAGGAACCGCCACACGGCGCGCGCGAGCCACCTAACCCGCGCACGCACCCGACTTTTTGCGGTATATCGTAGCTGCTGGCTACGACTGACTGACCTTGTTTATAAATGAACCGGCCGAATGCGGTCGATTAGGGGGTATATTTATTATCGATCGTGTGCTGACACCACACGGAGCGGCAAAACCATGGCACGCGACAACGACAAGCGCAACTTCGCGCTCAGAGAGGAGAACGGTGAGGAAGATAGCGTCTTTTCGGGGGGCACTCCACGACAGGCGGCACTGAAAGCCGCGCGTCGGCTCGATCCGGCGTCGTCGGAGGAAAGCGCAGACACAGAAGAACTGCGACTCCGCGAGAAGGGAACGCACAAGGTACACATCTACGAAGGCTGGGCCTGGGAGGAAGATGCACCAGACGACAAACCAGACTGGATGCCCGGCGAAATCACGAAAGGTAACGTCGAGAAACAGGGCGTCGAACACCTCGAAGACATCTGAGGTCAGTCCGGCTCCTTCTGCGGTGATTTCGATCTTAGCGTCGGACAGGCCACCTCTTGCGCGTGCCCGCGCGTGAACGAGCCAGTACCGCCGAACACAAATACGTCCCAGCCAACCACCAGACGCGCGGCTCTCATCCACCCGGACCTGACGCAACTGCGTGGGATGAGGGGTTGGCCTCCGGCCGCGCGACAGTTCTCTGTGGTGTGTCCACCCGGTAGCAACCCCTGTTTCAACTCGAGGTATGTGAACTTAACGCAGGCGTGAGCAGTTCCCGTGCGAGGGCCTGCCGATGAGCAATCCCTTCGACGGCCTTAAGTTATACCCTGCCCTCAAAACTGAATGCACTCGCGGCGTGGGCCGACGCCGGCCGAACCGCGAAGGCATCCGGTGTTCTCCACCTGGATGTCTCGAGCACATCCCACCCGAGCCCGGCACCGAAATGCCGGTTCGATGGCCTTAAGTATATATGGGCACTCGGATGGATTGCAAGCGCAAAACCACCCGACTCGGGTTGGGTCAACGGAGACCCAATCCGACGCCCTTAAGTGTAAACGGGCATTCGGTTGGAATGCACTCGCGGCGCGGGTTCACTCCCGTCGGACCGCGAAGACATCTCGATGTACTCCATCGAAATGTCGATTGCAAATCCATCCAATTCCGAGCGAACCTGCGGAGGTTCGTTCCGACGCCCTTAAGTGATAACGGGCACTCGGATGGTATGCAAGCGCGGTTCGGTCGGGGTCGATTTCCCGGCCGCACCGGACCAGAAACCGAGGCCAACTCGAAGGGTTTATGACCCTACGTGGTCTACGATTTGGTCCGAAGGAAATGAGGATTCCACCCCTGCGGTCCGCCGCCAAGATGGGATCTGATGTTAGCTCTGGTAGTTCGGTGACACCCGATCGATAGGATATGGGTGTGCCGAGCTTTATTCGATAGCAACACACTTCATTGTGTGTTACCCGCCTTCCCGCCTCCCTTTGGGAGGCACATTCCGGTTGATCCTGCCGGAGGCCATTGCTATCGGAGTCCGACTTAGCCATGCTAGTCGTACGAGTTTATACTCGTGGCATATAGCTCAGTAACACGTGGCCAAACTACCCTATGGACAGAGATACTCTCGGGAAACTGAGGCTAATCTCTGATACAGCTTCCACGCTGGAATTACAGGAAGCTGGAAATGCTCCGGCGCCATAGGATGTGGCTGCGGCCGATTAGGTAGACGGTGGGGTAACGGCCCACCGTGCCAGTAATCGGTACGGGTGATGAGAGTCAGAGCCCGGAGACGGTATCTGAGACAAGATACCGGGCCCTACGGGGCGCAGCAGGCGCGAAACCTTTACACTGCACGACAGTGCGATAGGGGGACTCCGAGTGCGAGGGCATATAGTCCTCGCTTTTCTGTACCGTAAGGTGGTACAGGAACAAGTGCTGGGCAAGACCGGTGCCAGCCGCCGCGGTAATACCGGCAGCACAAGTGATGGCCGATATTATTGGGCCTAAAGCGTTCGTAGCTGGCCAGGCAAGTTCGTTGGGAAATCCACGCGCTCAACGCGTGGGCGTCCAGCGAAAACTGTTTGGCTTGGGGCCGGAAGACTCGAGGGGTACGTCCGGGGTAGGAGTGAAATCCCGTAATCCTGGACGGACCACCGGTGGCGAAAGCGCCTCGAGAGGACGGACCCGACAGTGAGGGACGAAAGCCAGGGTCTCGAACCGGATTAGATACCCGGGTAGTCCTGGCCGTAAACGATGTCCGCTAGGTGTGGCGCAGGCTACGAGCCTGCGCTGTGCCGTAGGGAAGCCGTGAAGCGGACCGCCTGGGAAGTACGTCTGCAAGGATGAAACTTAAAGGAATTGGCGGGGGAGCACTACAACCGGAGGAGCCTGCGGTTTAATTGGACTCAACGCCGGAAATCTCACCGGCACCGACAGTGTGCAGTGAAGGTCAGGTTGATGATCTTACTGGAGCCACTGAGAGGAGGTGCATGGCCGCCGTCAGCTCGTACCGTGAGGCGTCCTGTTAAGTCAGGCAACGAGCGAGACCCGCACTTCTAGTTGCCAGCAACACCATTGGTGGTTGGGTACACTAGAAGGACTGCCGCTGCTAAAGCGGAGGAAGGAACGGGCAACGGTAGGTCAGTATGCCCCGAATGTGCCGGGCAACACGCGGGCTACAATGGCCGTGACAATGGGAAGCTATCCCGAGAGGGAACGCTAATCCCCTAAACGCGGTCGTAGTTCGGATTGAGGGCTGAAACTCGCCCTCATGAAGCTGGATTCGGTAGTAGTCGCGTGTCATTAGCGCGCGGCGAATACGTCCCTGCTCCTTGCACACACCGCCCGTCAAAGCACCCGAGTGAGGTCCGGATGAGGCCATCGCACGATGGTCGAATCTGGGCTTCGCAAGGGGGCTTAAGTCGTAACAAGGTAGCCGTAGGGGAATCTGCGGCTGGATCACCTCCACAGACCGGGACTGGGCCGTAGCGCCCAGCCCACTTTCACGGAGATGCCTCGCATCTCCACGGAGGCGTTTGGCACACACACCCGATCGATCGGGCACCGAAGAACTACCAGAGCTAACGAATGCGGACGGGCCCATAGCTCAGTGGCAGAGCGCCGCCTTTGCAAGGCGGAGGCCCTGGGTTCAAATCCCAGTGGGTCCATGTCCCGTACCCGAGCGAAGTCGTGTCCCTTAAGTGGGGCAAGACACTCAATCCGGGTACGGAGAACCGATGCACCATCCCGGGCAACCGTGGTTGGGAAGGGTCGATGCACGCCCCCCGCACAGGGGCTTGTATATGACACCGTGTGTACGTGCGATCCAGACGTCCACTGGACTCGTTCATCGAGTCACTACAGTGGCTGCTATGCCGTCTGGTGAATGGCTCGGCTCGGAAGCCGACGAAGGACGTGCCAAGCTGCGAAAAGCTCTGGGGAGCCGCACGGAGGCGTAGAACCAGAGATTTCCGAATGGGAATCCCCACCGCAATTGCTTCGCGCAATGGGGAACGCCGGGAACTGAAACATCTCAGTACCGGCAGGAAGAGAAAACGCAATGTGATGTCGTTAGTAACTGCGGGTGAACGCGACACAGCTCAAACTGAAGGTCTTACGACCAATGTGGTGTAAGGGCTAGCGATCATCACTCGAACACCGTCACGAAGTCCCCTGGAACGGGGCGCGAAACAGGGTGAAAGCCCCGTACTGACAGTAAGTACAGTGTGAGTTAGTTCCGGAGTAGCATGGGTTGGAAATCCCATGTGAATATGGCAGGCATCGACTGCTAAAGCTAAACACTCTCCGAGACCGATAGTGAACAAGTAGCGCGAGCGAACGCTGAAAAGTATCCTCCAACGGGAGGTGAAATAGGGCCTGAAATCAGACGGCGATTGAGCGACGGGGCATACAAGGTCTCGTGATAAACGACACAGCCGCGAGGCTGCAGTAGGACTCACGAGAAGCCGATGTTCCGTCGTACGTTTTGAAAAACGGACCAGGGAGTGTGCTTATTTGGCGAGCCTAACCCGATTATCGGGGTAGGCGCAGGGAAACCAACATGGCCGCAGGGCTTTGCCCGAGGGCCGCCGTGTTCAAGCGCGGGGAGTCAAATGGGCACGACCCGAATCCGGACGATCTATGCGTGGGTAAGGTGAAGCATGGCGAAAGTCATGTGGAGGCCTGCTAGAGTTGGTGTCCTACAATACCCTCTCGTAATCTACGTATAGGGGTGAAAGGCCCATCGAGTCCGGCAACAGCTGGTTCCGACCGAAACATGTCGAAGCATGACCTCCGCCGAGGTAGTCTGTGAGGTAGAGTGACTGATTACCGTGTCCGCCCTCGAGAGAGGTCGGCGCGGTTGTCAAACTCCGAACTCATGGACGCTTTTGACGCGGGGAGTCCGGTGCGCGGGGTAAGCCTGTGTACCATAAGGGAGACAACCCAGCGCTGGGTTAAGGTCCCAAAGTGTGGATTAAGTGCGATCGAAGGTTGTCTCGAGCCCTAAACAGCCGGGAGGTGAGCTTAGAAGCAGCTACCCTCTAAGAAAAGCGTAACAGCTTACCGGCCGAGGTTCGAGGCGCCCAAAATGATCGGGGCTCAAATCCACCACCGATACCTAGCCGCACCCGTTACAGGGTGGTTGCGTAGGTCGGCGCTCCGCGTGGGTGGAAGTACGGACTAGAGTTCGTATGGACCGCGTGGTGACGCAAATCCTGGTTGTAGTAGCAGCGAAAGTCGGGTTAGAATCCTGACGGCCGAAAGGGCAAGGGTTCCTCAGCACTGTTCGTCAACTGAGGGTTAGCCGATCCTAAGTGATATCGTAACTCGCGTATCACAAAAGGGAAACTGGTTAATATTCCAGTGCCACAGTACAGTGAAAGCCGACGCTCTGGGGTCGACCGAACCGGGCCTTCGCCCGGTCTAACTGTCCAAATCCGTGGAAGCCGTAATGGCACGAAGCGGACGAACGGCAGGATAGCGAAAGTCGGTTCAACCTAGAGCCCGTGAAAAGGTGAGTACTGTGTCCGTACCAAGATCCGACACAGGTGCCCATGGCGGCGAAAGCCTAGGCCTGTCGGGAACAACCGACGTTAGGGAATTCGGCAAGTTAGTCCCGTACCTTCGGAAGAAGGGATGCCTGCTCGGGAAACGAGCAGGTCTCAGTGACTCGGACGCTCCGACTGTCTAATAACAACATAGGTGACCGCAAATCCGCAAGGACTCGTACGGTCACTGAATCCTGCCCAGTGCGGGTATCTGAACACCTAGTACAATAGGACGAAGGACCCGTCAACGGCGGGGGTAACTATGACCCTCTTAAGGTAGCGTAGTACCTTGCCGCTTCAGTAGCGGCTTGCATGAATGGATTAACGAGAGCGTCACTGTCCCAACGTTGGGCCCGGTGAACCATACATTCCAGTGCGGAGTCTGGAGACCCCCAAGGGGAAGCGAAGACCCTATGGAGCTTTACTGCAGGCTGTCGCTGAGACGTGGTCGCTGATGTGCAGTGTAGGTAGGAGTCGTTACCGAGGCCCACGCGCTAGCGTGGCGCCCAGACACACATGAAACACTACCCGTCAGTGACTGCGACTCTCACTCCGGGAGGAGGACACCGGTAGCCGGGCAGTTTGACTGGGGCGGTACGCGCTTGAAAAGATATCGAGCGCGCCCCAAGGCCACCTCAGGCGAGTCGGAAACTCGCCGGAGAGCGCAAGAGCAAAAGGTGGCTTGACAGTGTTCTTCCTAACGAGGAACGCTGACGCGAAAGCGTGGTCTAGCGAACTTATGCACCCGCTTGATGCGGGCCATAAATGACAGAAAAGCTACCCTAGGGATAACAGAGTCGTCACTCGCAAGAGCACATATCGACCGAGTGGCTTGCTACCTCGATGTCGGTTCCCTCCATCCTGCCCGTGCAGAAGCGGGCAAGGGTGAGGTTGTTCGCCTATTAAAGGAGGTCGTGAGCTGGGTTTAGACCGTCGTGAGACAGGTCGGCTGCTATCTATTGGGGGTGTTTGGTGCCTGACGGGAACGACCGTATAGTACGAGAGGAACTACGGTTGGTGGCCACTGGTGTACCAGTCATTCGAGAGAGTGTTGCTGGGAAGCTACGCCACACGGGGTAAGAGCTGAACGCATCTAAGCTCGAAACCCACCTGGAAAAGAGGCACCGCTGAAATCACTTGTCTAAGACAAGATCGATAGACTTGGGGTGTACGCGTCGAGGCAACGAGACGTTCAGCCCACGAGCACTAACAGATTGAAGCCACCATTCATACCGCATTGACTCGATCAACGAGTCCAGGCGTTAACTGGATCGCACGTATACACGGATTGCACATCGGCCGACACCGACTACAGGCAAGACGCGGTTCGACACCGCAAGTCGGCGTTAAGGCGGCCATAGCGGCGGGGTTTACACCCGTACCCATCCCGAACACGGAAGTTAAGCCCGCCAGCGTTCCGGTGAGTACTGGAGTACGAGAGTCTCTGGGAAACTCGGTTCGCCGCCTCCATTCATACCGGTTCCATCTTCTGGAACCACTTCATCACCCTTCGACTAGTGACGACACTAGTCGAGGGGTATTTGTATTTCGAACCGTCGTTGAGCGTGCGATAGTATTTTGTCGCCGGATGCAAACAGTACGCACATACCTCCAAATGGCAGACAACGGGCCGATTCTCGCTGCGCACTCTCGCCCAGAACTTCCGGGCGTCGAAATCATCGACCGGATCGAACAGGTCCGGTACCAGCTGCAGACGCCCGAGTCTGTCTCGCCGTCCCCAGTTTCGACTGAGGAGTTTCTCTTTCCTGTTACCGAAGCTATTTCTCTCGAAACGACTTCGATTACGCTTTCAAATCCAGTGAGTGTCATCGTTCGTAACCGTGATGGAGATATGGTCACCGAAGTCGAACATCTCGACAGCCAGTCTCTGCCAGCAGGTTCGTACAGTCTTGACCTCAGTACACAAATAAAGACGTACATAGAAGTTACCGGCCCACTCAATATCAATGCCGAACTGTTCGGTGTAACCGTCGAGTTCCCCGAATCACAGAGTGTCAATATTGGGTTTCGCTCTCGACACACTCGTCCCGCAGCTACAATAACAACCTCTGAGTCCCCGAGAGATGTGATGGAAGCACTGAGTCAGTTCGGCTCGGCGTTGAAATCGACAAGCCCAGAACGGTCCTTTCCGACACTCCGTGGTCATCCACCGCGTATTGAACTCGGTGATAGCCTCGACATCCCATCGGAGTTGGAGCCACCGGATACCGGAATCGAAATTGTCGTGCCGCCATCGTTGGAGTACGTCTATCCGGTCGCGCCACTCGCATACTACCTCGGAGCAGACGTGGTCCCCGGCGAGCGACCACATCTGCGGACAGACCACGGCACTGTCACGGACTTCGGATTCGAGAAATTCGAGGCTGCCGTCGAACAGACGCTGAAACAGACATTCCTCCTCGACTGTATCACACGAACTGAGGGGTTCTACGATGTCTCGCTGTCCGAGCGTGAGCAACTTGACGACGTGGTTGACCTCAACTGGGCGGACCTGTACGATCAGCCCATCGCAGACCGCAATCATTCGTACCTTGATGTGCCGTACGAACGGGTAGAATCTCAAGTTCCGCGGTGGCGACTCGTCGCCCACGCCGAACCGACGGCTCAGTCTGTTGAACAGATTCCGTTTGTCGTTGATGATCTCGCGGTCGTTCGTTCTGTCCAGGGCCCCACCCGGACTGAGCCGTCGCTCAATGTGGTCAATAACAAAGATAGATCGTCTGTCCTAACCCGCTCAGCACAAACTCGGGGCAGCCACACCAACCAACAGCCGTATATCCAGTTCGAACCGACGGATTCGCTAGAACAGGGCTGGATTGGTGACGGCGTTCCCATTGGAGCAAGCAAGCTCATGACAACGGCGTTCGAGAATCGACTGGACCGCGATGTCAAAACCGGCGACATCTCGATTACCATCGTCCTGAACGATACCCGGATGGACGAAGAGCGTGACCTCGTCGACGACGCCTACGGGGACCGCGAAGAACTGCCGTTCGACGTTTCGGTCCGGCGTAACCTGACTGTCGAGGAACTCCGTGAGACACTTCAAAATGAGTGTGACTTCCTACACTATATTGGACACACTGACGCTGATGGCTTCGAGTGTACTGACGGAAAACTCGACGCAGCAGAGTTAGAATCGACGGGCGTTGACGCCTTTCTGCTTAATGCCTGTCGTTCGTACCACCAAGGTGTTGCGCTCGTCGAAGCAGGAGCCATCAGTGGCATCGTCACGCTTGCTGACATCATCAGCAACGAGGCCGTCTCTGTCGGTGAGTTGATCGCGAAACTGCTGAATACTGGCTTTCCTCTCCGCTCCGCGCTGACTATTGCACGCGAGGAAAGTATCTTGGGCGGTCAGTATATCGTTGTTGGTGACGGCGGAGTGGCTGTTACCCAATCGGTGAGCCGTACTCCAAACCTCGTCGACATAACGCCTGATGGTAATAAATACAAAATTAACATACTGCTGTTTGCTACCGATACTGCGGGGCTAGGAACTATTTATACCCCTGTGATCGAGTCGCTTGGCAACCTGTACTTTTTGATTCCAGGCCATACCGGTAATATCTCGATTTCAGAAAAGGAACTCTCTCACTTTTTAGAACTGGATAACGTTCCGGTTCGGATTAACAGCGAATTAACTTGGAGCAGTTCAGTGTCTTTCAAAGACCTTTGAGTACAGAACGAACCGTTTGATTACGGCCCGCTAATCGCACTCCCATTCGCAGCAACAGGCCCGGCCTGAGCCAGCAGGGCAGTTAGTCCGCACAGTGCAGCGAGCAGTCGTGGGTGTTCCTTCAGGAACTCCGCCGTAGTAGTATCTGACATGATACACTTCTCTGTTTCTCGCGTTTTAAATTAAATTTAACGTAATATTAGATATAGTAAACGCTTAAGTACAACTTTTGCCGACGTAATATTAACGAACTGACCTGTCACGCACACAGCAGGGGTTCCGTAGCCAAGCGGCTATCCCTGGCTGCCTGTTCCGCTTTCGGCACCGATACTCGCGGGGGAATAATTATAATTTTGGCCTTGCAAGGCATACACGTTCAAATGCTCGGCACAGAACCAGCCTGTCGGTGCAGAGTCGTCGAAGGTCTCGGAGGGTGGCGGTATGCGTGACCGCTGGACGCTCTCGCGGTCGGTGTTGCGGGGGAGCCGTCGTGCTACCCGAGAGCAATCGCCGCTGCTCCGTAACGAGAGTCCAGGGCAACTGGAGGACGAACCGCTCGAATTCGCGATTCCGGCCGCCACTGTCGACGAACCTGCGGAGATTCGTGTCCTCCACGTCGACGACGACCCGCAGATTGTCGAGCTGACGGGTGAATTCCTCGAACGGACCGACGACGCGTTTTGGGTTACTGGTGAGACGACGGCTGTGGAAGGTCTCAACCAGCTCCGAGACGGGGAGTTCGACTGTATCGTGAGTGATTACGACATGCCACAGACAGACGGGCTGGAATTTCTCGAACTCGTTAGAGAGCAGTTCCCCGATATTCCCTTTATTCTCTACACTGCCAAGGGCAGCGAAGAGGTTGCTAGCGAGGCAATTTCTGCGGGCGTCACTGAGTACATGCAGAAGGAGACGAACACCGAGCAGTACGAGGTGCTCGCCAACCGCATCCGCAACGCCGTCGACCGCTACCGCTCACAACAGCAGTTCTGGGACGCACTTTCGTGGTATCACCAACTCGTCGAACGCGGTATCGCCGGCGTGTTTGTCGTTCAGGATGGGGAGGTTGTCTACGCGAACGAGCAACTGGCCGAAATTTTCGACTGTCTGCGCTCGGACCTGCTCGGCGAGTCTCCCGACACGCTCGCTGGGACGGCCTCAGCAAGCGAGACGCTCTCGGAGCTGTCAGCCCACGACGGGTGCCACTCGTTCGACCGGACGTTTACCGGCCAGTACGGTGACGGGCCGTCCGTGACCGTCGAACTCCATGGTGGAACGATTCAGTACAGCAACGAGCCCGCCTGCATCGGCGTGCTCTGGCCAGTCGACTCCTAACTCTTCGACAGGGAGAGCCTGCTATCAGCCAGTTCATCGCCAGTACACCCACAATCCTCCTTACGTTCTGTCGACGCTCACTCGTCCGGTGTTACTGACTGTACCTGTTCGGCACCGGGGGCATCCTGCAGTGCGGACTCGACTGTCCGTTCGCAGTACGCATCGACTGTCCGGAGTTCGACGCGGATGGTGACGATAGTTGCCGAGAGCGTCGGTTTCAGCCCGACAACGGTCTGGACTTCAGCAGTCTCGACTTCGGCAGGTGTTTCGATGCGCCTGGCCGCCGCGTCGGCGAGAGTCCGCTCGCTCTCACAGGGGACACGAACCGCAACGTCTGCCCTCCAGTGTCTCGTGCGTGTCATGCCGGGAACATCGGGTGTGCTCATACGACGCGAGGGGCGAGTCGAACGCCCGAACCGGTCCACACCGCTCGCGTTATCGTCGATACCGCGCGTGGCGAGCGCGCTCGCGCTCGCGGCGGTCTGAGTGTGGCTGTGCGTGTTTTCTTGCTCTGCGGTAGAGTCTGATATCCATCATAACGACCAGCGCCGGTGACGAACCGGGGGGCTGTCGCTGGCTGGTGCTGTCGCTCCAGAGCTTTTGTTCGACCGGGGACGACGGGAACCGTCGCTTCCTGGTCGTGTCGTCGTCGAAAACGGCCCGCGTTCACCACCCCGGCTGGGTACTCCAACCGGGTGACGGTTATTCGGGCGTCAGGCCGGAATTAGTCCGACCGGGTGTGCCAGCGTCGCGATGACCTGCCATCCCGGCAAAAATCCGGACCCGGCGCTATTTTTCGTAGCAGGCCGGGTGAGTGGGATGGCAGTCATCTGTGACACCTCAGTATTCATTTTGTTCACATGAGGGATGTGGTATTAAATCTACTCGGAGTGTGAGTCACATACGCATCCCTGCGGGTATCCGACGGGCTTAAGCAATTTCGACGCGCACGTACGTATGCGCCAGGGTGGCAGAGTCTGGCCGAACGCGTCCGCCTGCAGAGCGGATCATCGCCGGTTCAAATCCGGCCCCTGGCTCTTCTCGCCGAGCAACTGTGAGGCGTGAGAGACATCTCGGACGGATTTGAACGAGAGAAGAGCTTTGCTCCGACCGTGGTTCACAATCCGGCCACTGGTTCCGTAACCCGCCTACGAGTAGTCGTCGGAACGACTTTCGGATTCCTGCACCCACTTCTTTTCGACGTCGCGGTTTGCGAGCACGATCAGGTCGCCGTTGTCGGCTTCGATTCGGGTTTTCCGCAGGTCGATCCGTCGAATCGTTCCCGACACCGACGCCGTATTCACGCTGTCACCGATGTTGAAATCCTCGTCCCGGAGCAGGTAGACGCCAGCGACCGTATCTGCAATCATCTCTTTGAGGGCAAAGGCGATACCGAGGCCGATAAACCCGGCAGCGGTCCCGAGACTGGCAGCGACTTCCCCCAGGCCAACGATTTTCAGCAGCGCAAGTGCGGCCCCGAACCACAGGAACAGGCCAACGACAACCACCTGCAGGTCGACAATCAACGTCTGACTCTCGGGATACACCCGACTCAGTATGCCACGTACCACCGCAAGGATCAGCTTGATACTGACGTAGGACAGGACGAGAAAGAGGATGCCAGACAGCACGTTCGGGATTGCAGCGATAATTCCGCTGAAGAACTCGGTCGTAACTGAATCTATTGTGGCGTCTGACGATGCCATCCTAAACAGTCGCATCACCTGTCGATTTGACGAGGACGCTGTTATGCTTTGGGAGCAGAGTGCTGTGGGGGGGCCGTTCTGTCAGTACACCCGGATGCCGAAACGAAAGAATATTTTATCCACCGAGTAAACAGAATTGGTATGTCGTTCCTGTCAGTTTCCCTCCTTGTGGGCGTCGTCGTCCTCACTGGTATCATCGCTACCTGTACCGTCTGCCTTACTCCCGAGCAGGTCAGAAACGCCCGCCAGAATTACGACTCACGGCTCTCCGACCTCGCACCGTATCTCGTCCTCGCTGGCGTCTTCTTCGTGATCCGACGCTTCACGCAGGGTCCGAGCCAGCGCATCTCCGAAGAGATTGGCGTCGAAATCACCCGAACAATCTACCAGATTGAAGGGCTGTTCGTCGAAGTTATCCAGAACGCGACGCCCGAGTTTCTCGTTCCCGTCTTCTCGGGCTTCTACATGTTTGGGTTTGCGTTCCTGCTGGTCGCGCCGATCGTGGTTTACATCCTCACGCCGGCGATGCGGCCACTGAAAGAACTGCTCGTGGCGTACATCCTCAACTATGCTGCCGGTGCAGTCTTTTACACGTTTTTTGTGGCTGTCGGGCCGCGAATTTACGTCACGAAACACGTCGACGGACTCATGTACCAGTTCTACCCGTCGACGGCCGACCTGACGAGTGTTGTTTCAGAGAACACTGACGTCTTCCCTTCACTGCACACCTCGCTGTCGGTGATCGTGTTGTTGTTCGCGTGGCAGACTCGCCACATTCAGCCCCGCTGGTTCAAGATAACTGCTGTCGTTTCGACGGGAATCGTCTTGGCGACGATGATTTTGGGCATCCACTGGCTGATCGATGTCATTGCCGGTATCGCGCTGGCATTTGCCTGTGTCTTCCTCGCGAGCCGGATCGTCAGAGTGACCGAAGACCGCCTCAGCGAGCCACAGGCGAACGAAACCGAGGCGGTGTAACTACTCGCTGTGCGTTCGCAGGTACTCGACCCAACACTGTCGGTAGTACCCCGAAACGGCAAAGAGCCACAGGCGCAGACAGAGCGTCGCGAGTACGACCCCAGAGAGAACGATACTCAGCACCGGCTCACTTGCCATCAGCGCTGGCTTTCTGGCGAGCATCTCGACCGGATGCTCGATGAACAGCTCGACCAGCGGGTACCCTGACGGGTCGTTCTCTCGGAGCCAGTACTCGAAGTACTGGCCGGCAACGGAGAGTGAAGCGCCGACGCCGAGTGCTCCGAACCACGAAAGCATACTGTAGGTCTGGCGGCGCGACTGTGATTCGGAGGCTGTCATCGCGAGATAGTGGTAGTTGACCGAGAGGGTGTTTGATACTTGTGCCTCCGCAGGGTCCGCGTGCTACTCCGCGGCCGCTTCGCGTTCGATGATTCCGAGTCCAATCCAGCTGATGACGGCCTCGTCGTCCTGATTGTAGGCGGTCAGACGTGAGTCGACGTAGCCGATGTAGGGATTGTCTTCATCGGGATATTTGTCGACAACTTCACTCTCGGCGGTGAGCGTGTCGCCCGGGCGGACCGGCTTTATCCAGCGGAGTTCGTCGACACCACGCGCCCCCTGCGACGCGTCGTCGATCATATGCTCGACGTACATTCGCATACAGATGGCGGCGGTGTGCCAGCCACTCGCGGCAAGCCCGTTGAACATCGTATCCTTGGCAGCCTCTTCGTCGGTATGAAACGGCTGTGGGTCGTATTTCTCGGCGAATTCGATTATCTCTTCTTTGCTCACCGTCCGCTCGCCGAACGCTCGCGTGTCGCCAATTTCGTAGTCCTCGTAGTACCGTGTCATGCGTCTGCTACCGCGCACCGCAGAATTATAATTGTCCGGACTTGTCCGTGGCTGCCCGCCGAACATCTCAGCTAACTCACTGTGGTATTTATACTCGTGGGGGTCCGTTAGATATGTATGACGGTGTCACAAGACACAGGCGCCTTTGGGGAAGGGGAAACTGAACGAATGATCCGGGAAACAGCCCGCGAGGTTGCAGCAGGGTATGACGACGACTACTGGCGGGCGGTGACTGGTCCGGAGAAACGCGAACCGACAGAGTTCTGGCAGGAGTGTGCCGACGTCGGGTTCCTTGGAACGACAGTCCCACAGGAATACGGCGGGGAAGGGATGGGCGTGACAGAGCTGTCGGCTATCGTCGAGGAACTGACGAGAGAGGGCTGTTTCGGCTCGGAGATGCTGTTCGTGGTCAACATCGTCTTCGGTGCGATTACGCTCACGAAACACGGCTCTGACGAGCAGAAATCAGAGTATCTTCCGAAACTGGCAGACGGCGAGATGAACTTCTGTATGGCGCTGACCGAACCCAACGCGGGCCACAACGCGCCGAACATGAGTACGTTCGCCGAGGAGACTGAGGATGGCTACGAAATCACCGGGAGCAAACAGTGGATCAGCGGTGCCGACCGCGCCGACAAGATGCTGTTGATTGCTCGCACCACGCCGCTCGACGATGTCGAGAAGCGCACCTCGGGGATTACGCTGTTCCTCGCTGACCCGAGCGACGACGCCATCGAACTCCGGGAACTGGACACGGGCATCCCGACGCCGGAACGACAGTTCGAGCTTTCGTTGGACGGCTACGAAGCCGCCGAAGAAGATATAATCGGAACGAAAGGAATGGGATTGTATCAGTTGTTCGATACCGTAAATCCGGAGCGACTCGTCGGCGCAGCAGGCGCAGTCGGCACCGGCTACGCAGCACTCGAACGGGCCGCCGACTACGCACGCAATCGGGAAGTCTTCGACCAGCCAATCGGTGCCCATCAGGCAGTCCAGCACCCAATTGCGGAGTCGTACTCGAAACTCGAAGCCGCGAATATGCTCGTCCGAAAGGCCGCGTGGATGATGGATACCAACGTCGACCCCAAGGAAGTTGCAGAAATCTCGAATATGGCAAAACTGCGGGCATCAGAGGCTGCACACGAGGCTACTGACGTTGCTGTGCAGGTCCACGGCGGAAACGGGTTCAGCCGAGATTACGGCGTCATCGAGATGTGGAAAGGCACTCGCCTCGGTCGGGTCGCGCCCGGGTCGACAGAGATGATGCGAAACCACATCGCCGAACACACGTTGGACCTCCCGCGGTCCTACTAGTCGTAACGCTGTCATACTAAACAATATTGTAATTCTGTGCAGAGTTCGTTCTGAATCGAAGTGCAACAGCGTGTTCGAGATGGACGAACTCGAAGAGAAAGCGCAGCGAGCTAGAAGTACGCCTGGAAGCCAGTCAGCTCCTCGCCGAGGATGAGCGTGTGGATGTCGTGGGTCCCCTCGTAGGTGTAGACAGTCTCCAGATTCTGCATGTGGCGCATCGGCGAGTAGTCGGTGGTGATTCCGTTGCCGCCGAGGATTTCCCGAGCGATGCGAGATTGGTTACGCGCCATGCGCACGTTGTTTCGTTTTGCCATCGAGACGTGCTGTGGCGTCAGTCGACCTTCCTCTTTCAGGTCGGCCAGTCGGTAGGCAAGCAGTTGTGCGAGCGTAATCTGGGTGGCCATCTCCGCGAACTTGCGCTGCTGGAGCTGGAACTTGCCGATTGGCGTGTCGAACTGCTCGCGGTCGGTCGCGTACTGGCGGGCAACCTCGAAACAGTCCCGTGCAGCGCCGATTGCGCCCCACGCGATTCCGTAGCGGGCCTGGGTGAGGCAACCCAGCGGCCCTTTCATTCCCTCGACACCCGGAAGGAGGTTTTCTTCTGGGATTTCGACGTCGTTGAGGCTTATCTCGCCAGTAATCGACGCCCGCAGCGAAAGTTTGTCGTCGATCTTGTTCGTCGTGACGCCGTCACGGTCGGTTTCGACGAGGAACCCGCGCACTGGGTTGTCGTCGACAGACCTGTCGCGCGCCCAGACGACCGCCACGTCCGAAATTGGCGAGTTCGTAATCCACGTCTTCGAGCCGTTGAGAACGTAGCCGCCCTCCGAGCGTTCTGCCCGGGTTTCCATCGCCGATGGGTTCGAGCCGTGTTCGGGTTCGGTCAGTCCGAAACAGCCGACGGCGTCTCCCTCGCCGAGTTTTGGCAACCACTCCTCTTTCTGTGCTTCGCTGCCGTAGGCGTGAATTGGGTACATGACCAGTGCCCCCTGCACTGAGGCCATCGAGCGCACCCCCGAGTCAGCGGCCTCCAGTTCCTGCATCAGGAGTCCGTAGGCCGTCTCCGAGACGTTCGGTGAGCCGTATCCCTCCAAATTTGGTGCATAAAAGCCCAGCTCACCCATCTCCTTGATTATCTCCTTCGGGAACGTCCCCTGCTCGTAGTGTTGCCCAATGTCCGGTTTCACGTGTTCCTCGACGAACTCTCGGGCCGTGTCCCGGATCATTCGCTCCTCTTGGTCGAGATCCTCCTCAAGCTGTACAAAATCCAGCATATGAGATATATCGGATTGCACGTACATATATGCTCCTCTTGATGAGGGTTGTGGTGACACACTTCTGTTACTACACCGGCCACATGTTTTATTAATAATCCCTCACACACGAATGTACAGAACAAACTCACAACAACGAGTCGATAGTGGGGGGTTGGGGAACCACGAACGCGACGCCGCCGAGTCAGCACTGATTGCCACTCTCAAATCTCATTCAATAGTCCTTTTTCCGAAATAGTGTTACGAAATGGTAGAAATATCGGCTATAATTTACAATTTTTTAGAAAGATTTATACTCTGATGCTCGGTGGCCACTGTTGTCATGGTGGGAAACAATGACAACCAAAGGGGGACTGGGGATGCAAATGAGCAGACAGAGGGTGAGCTCTCTCGACGTAAGATTCTGAAGACGACAGCGACCGCCGCGGTGGGGGCCGCTGGCGCGACCGCTGCCACGGGGACAGGCGCCGCCTACGACGAAGACGAGGAAGACAAAGAGATTGGAGACTATCTCGAACTGGGCGAGTGTCTCACCGGGTGGCCGAGCGGTGACGGCTTTGACGTCGTCGACCTCGACCCGTGGTGGGGCGACTACGACGCGCAGTTCGACGTGAGTGGACTCTCTGATTCTGTCTGTATCTACGTCCACGGCTTCGGGTCCGATGGTCTCGCTGCCGAACAGGGGCAATCGCTCGCGAATAACATCTACTTCGATGGCGATTTCCTCTCTGCGAAGTGGCCTGCAACCACGCTCACCTACACGGAGGCGTGGGACCGGGCGGCGGAGTACGGAGAGAAACTTGCAGATTGGCTGATCGACGAACTCTGGGACGAGAACGGCTGGACAAAAGTGAACGTCGTCGGCCACTCGCTTGGTGGCCGTGCCTGTTTCAACATGCTCAATCGGCTCCAGGAAGAGCTTCCGTGGTGGGAGTACGACCGAATTGGCAACGTTGTCACCGTTGGACCGGCAGACCACCAGCGGTTCGTCTGTGACCGCTGGGAGAGTGGTGACCGCATCTTCCACTACCACGATAGCATCGAATACGTTCCAGACAACGCCTACGCCTTCTATTCGGGCTCCGACGAGGCGGTCGGGACGCTGCACGAGCTCTGGGCAGACCTGCTCTGGTGGACACCTGACGGAGAAGGCCTCGGTGCAGAAGGTGTCCAGTGCTCGAACGCGCCGGACAACCTCACGACCGTCGACGTGACCAATTCGGTCAGCAACCACTGTGATTACTTCAAGTCAGATGGTGCACCAGGCCGCGTCGAATCCGCAGTCTGGGGTGACCAGAGTCCCTGAGCAGTCGTCGGCAGTTTGTTCTGGCACTCGCAGGACTCGAAGACGTTACCACTGGAAAATACAAGGCGCAATTCTTTTGACGGTTTACGACGACCAACGACCGTATGACAAATCTCGTTACAGATGTCGGCGAAACTGTCGAGGAGCATCCGGACTCGCCAGCAATCGTCTACGAGGGGACTGAACTCACCTACGACCAGTTTTGGACCCGCGCAGGCCAGTTCGCGCAGGCCTTGCACGACAGCGGCATCGAGGCGGGAGACCGTGTCGGCATTTACCTCCCGAACCTCCCGCAGTTCGTGACTGCGTTCTACGGGACGCTCCGCGCGGGCGGCGTCGTCGTTCCGATGAACCCACAGTACAAAGCCCGAGAGATCAGCCACCTGCTTGCCGACAGTGGTGCCGAAGCTGTCGTCTCGCTTGCAGACAACGTCCCAGAAGTGCTCGACGTACTCGACGACACCGACGTCCACGAGGTCATCAGTGTCGGTGCTGATGTCGACGGCGCAACGGAGTTCAACGACTTCCTCGCCGACGAGGCCGCTGATATCGTTGACCGAGCGGACGACGATATTGCCGTCCAGCCCTACACCTCGGGAACCACCGGGACGCCAAAAGGCGTTCTCTTGACGCATCACAACCTCGGCTGGACCACTCGGACGAACGCCGGTGTTATTCCCAACGAAATCCAGCCTGACGACAAACTGCTCGGCGTCCTCCCCCTGTTCCACATCTACGGCATGAGCGTCGTGATGAACGGTTCGATGTACGCTGGCGGCACCTACTACCCCATCCCCGAGTGGGACGCGCCGATGGTGATGGACCTGCTCGAAGACGAGGGAATCAGCATCATGTTCGGTGTCCCCGCGATGTTCAACGACATGATCAACCAGCCTACCGCCGAGGAGTACAACTTCGACTCACTTCGGTTCACCAACTCCGGCGGTGCCAGCCTCCCGGTCGAAGTGCTCGAACGGTTCGAGGACCTCTACGGCGTCCAGCTCAACGAGGGCTACGGCCTGACCGAAACGTCGCCGGTCACGCACGCCAACACCCCGGCAGCCCGCCGGAAGGGCTCGATTGGCCGGCCGCTCGACGGCGTCGACGCCAAGGTTGTCGGTCCGAACTTCGAGACGATGCCCCGCGTCGAGGAAGGGCCAATAGACGAAGAAGAGGCCGACCTCGACGAGATTACGGGCGAACTCGTCGTCTCCGGTCCGAACGTCATGCAGGGCTACGCCGGCCTTCCCGAGGCTAACGAGCAGGCATTCACCGAAGAAGACGGGACGACGTGGTTCCACACCGGCGACGTCTGTTACTGGGACGAAGACGACTTCTTCTTCGTCGTCGACCGAGAGAAACACATGATCGTCACCGGCGGCTACAACGTCTATCCCCGGGAGATTGAGGAACTGCTCTTCGAGCACGAAGACATCGCCGACGCCGCCGTCGTCGGCATCCCGGACGACCGCCGTGGCGAGATTCCTGTCGCCTACGTCGTTCCGACGCCGGACGCCGAAGCGACGCCCGAGGACATCAAACAGTACTGCCTGGACACGCTCGCGGAGTACAAACACCCGCGTGAGGTCCACTTCGTCGAGGAACTGCCCCGAACCACGACTGGCAAGGTCCAGAAGTTCAAGATTCGCGACGAAGACGCCTGATTACCGCAGTTCGTCGATCGTCGCCGAGAGGTCTGCCGCCACGTCTTTCTGGTTGTCGGCGGCTTGCACCACGTCGTCGGTAGTCTCGACTACCTCGTCGGCCCGGTCCTGTACCTGGTCGACTGTCGCCGCCACCTCCTCGATTCGGGCAGCCTGGTCGTCGTTGGCGTCTGCGACCTCTGAGATGCCCGTCACTGCGTCGTCGACTTCGCCCGCGATAGCCTGCAGCGAATCGAGAACCTCGTCGATTTGCTCGGCGGCGGTGTCGACACGCTCGTAGGAACTCTCTGCGCCATCGATGGTCCGCTCGGCGTGGCGCTCGATTTCCTCGACACGGGCGGCGATATCGTCGGCGTGTTGCTGGGTTTCGGTCGCCAGTGTCTTCACCTCGTCTGCGACGACTGCGAAGCCGTCGCCGCTCTGGTCGGCGCGAGCCGCTTCGATGTTGGCGTTCAGCGCGAGCATGTTCGTCTGCTCGGCGATGTCGCCGATAATCTCGACGACTTCGCTAATCTCGTCCATCTTCGTGCCGAGTTCTTCGACTGTCTCGACCAGTTCCTCGGTTTCGTCCCGGACCGCCGTCGTCGCCTCGCGGGCGTCCTCGCCGGCGTCGACACCGGCATCCGTCGTCCGTTTGGCACGTTCGGCGGCCTCTGTCACCTCGCTGGCGTTGGCCGCAACCTCCTCCATCGTCGCGGAGACGTTCTCGATTTCCCGGCCGATTTCCCCGAGTGAGCTGTTTTGTTCGCTTACCTTGCCGTCGATTCGTTCGGCCGCGTCGGTCAACTGCTCGATAGACGCTTCGAGTTCGCCCGTCTCGCGGGTGACATCTTCGATGAGTTCCTCGAAGGAGTCGGCCATCTCGTTGACATCGCTCGACAGTCCAACCAGTCCGTCGTCGATGTGGCCGTTTTCGTCCTCGTACTCGACGCGCGCACCGAGGTTTCCGTTGCCGATGGCCGAGAGCGTCGCACTCACCTCTTCGATGAGCTCGACCATCTCTCGCTCGCGGGCGACCTCCTCAGAGCGGTCTTCGATGAGCTCGAAGACGGCCTTCAGGTCGCCGTCGTCGTCGAAAATCGGGACGGCGACGAACTCGATGTGGGTATCCAGTCCGTCGTCGGTGTTGGTGACGCTCGTGTCGCGGTAGACCGGGAAATCGACCAGTCGGTTGTCGTCGTCGGTTCGCTCGACGTCCCAGGCCTCGTCTGCGTCGTAGGGGTTTTCGACCACCTTGTCGGCGAGGGTGTTGGCGCGGTCTTTGTCGGTGTAGGTTGCGACGGCGAGACTCTCCCGGCAGTCCTGTCCGAGAAACTCCGAATGGTTGTCGTCCAACCCCATCAGCCGTCCGGTGTAGGAGAGGACACTGTGGTCCGCGCCGATAAGAATTGCAGACATCGGGAAGGCCTTGATGACCTCGTCGACAGCAACGCCGTCGTCGAACGCCGCCAGCCCCGTCTGTAGGCTGTCTACCGTCGACTCGACGTTTGCCTTGGCCTGTTCACGAGCCTCCTCGACCGGCGTTCCCGACTCGATGGCATCGAACGCCCGGTCCAGCGCGGCCTCGACAGCGAGTTGGTAGGAACCGGCGTACGTCGCCGCGTCGACGCCCGCTGCGGCCTGTGCGCGGGCGAGGTCGCCGACTACCTCGGCTGTCGCCTCTCCGTCCGTCGATCTTGATAACTGTGTCTGGTGGGCGGTCAGTGTCTCCTCGTCTAATCCGTCGTACTGTGATTCCAGCGCCGCCCGTGGAATCGACTCGGCGGCTACTCCCCCGTCCGGTTCCGGTGACCGGTCGCCTGAGCTCGGCCCGCTGTCGTCTCCGCCACTGTCTCTGTTAAATAATCCACTGAACAGGCTAACCATGGTAATATTTGTGTGACTCTCCTAAACCAGTATTAATTCCTCGGTTCGAGTATCATAAATGAAACCACGCGGCAACGCTTTCCCGACGACGCGAGTGCCTACACTCGGAACTCGATGGCCGCGCCCTGCCCGTAGCCGACGCACATTGTCGACAGTCCGAGTCCGCCACCCTGGCGCTGGAGTTCGTGAATCAGCGTCACGGGGAGTCGAGCGCCGCTGGCGCCGAGCGGGTGGCCGATGGCGATTGCGCCGCCGTTGACGTTGAACTGCTCGTCAGCAAACCCGAGTTCGTCCTGACAGTACAGCGTCTGGCTGGCGAAGGCTTCGTTCAGTTCGACGAGGTCGTACTCCTCGGCCGAGCGACCGTTCTCCGCCCAGATGCCCCGCACTGCCGGCACCGGGCCAACGCCCATCATCGTCGGGTCGACGCCGGCGACGTTGTGACCCTCGATACTCGCCATGATTTCGAGGCCGTGTTCCTCGGCAACTTCTCGTGCCACAAGCAAAAGCCCGGCAGCACCATCAGAAATCTGTGAGGCGTTGGCGGCGGTCACTGTTCCGTCTTCCTCGAATGCCGGTGGGAGCTTGCCGATTCCCTCCGCCGTCGTCCCCGGCCGTAACCCCTCGTCTTCACTCACGGTCCCGTCGTCCGTCTCGATGGGGAGAATTTCCTCGTCGAATTTCCCTGCTTCGGTCGCCGCGCAGGCCCGTTGCTGGGACCGTGCGCCGTACTCGTCCTGCCGTGCTCTCGGAATCTCGAACTCCTGTGCGACCTTCTCGGCGGTCATCCCCATTGCGAGTCCGTCGACGTCGTACTGCTGTGCGATTCCCTCGTAGGAATCGATTCCTTTCCGGCGCTCGTTGCGAGACATATTCTCGACGCCACCAGCGACGATGATATCGCGCGTTCCGGCTCGAATCTGGTCGGCTCCGCTCATGATTGCCTCGGCCGAGGACGCACAGAGTCGGTCGATGGTCGTCCCTGGCACAGACTCTTCGAGGGCGAGCATCGCAATGACGCGGGCAATATTGTTGCTCTGCTCGTTCACCTGTTTCGCACAGCCCCACCGGACATCATCGACGTCCTCGGGGTCGATTCCGGTCTGGTCGACCATCTCCTCGACGAGTGGGACCGAGAGTTCTTCGCTCCCTGTTTCGGCGAAGACGCCGCCCTGTTTTCCTTGCGGTGTCCTGACTGCGCTTACGACGACTGGCTGTCGCGTACTCATACGTCACGGTACACCCGCCCCGTGGTTAATCACCCGGGTTGGCCCACGGCCGGCATCGAGTGAGAGTCAGGACATGATTTAAGCCCTCTGACAACTACTCACCGATAGTATGGACGACACGCCAGTCCACGAGTTGATGACCGACCCGGTACTGACCGTCAACGACGATGACCGCGTCGGCGATGTCGGCAACGCAATGCTCGACCAGGAGATCAAATCTATCGTCGTCATCGACGAGGAGTGCCAGCCCGCCGGAATCCTCACCTCGACAGATTTCATCGAGGTTGCCACCGCCGGCCCAGGGGCGACTGCGGACCCAGTTGCAGAGTGGATGACGACTGACGTCCACGCTATCTCACAGGAGGAGACAGTCACTGCGGCCGCGGAAACGATGGCAACACACGGAATTAGTCATCTTCCAGTTGTCGACGACGACGGCACAGTCGTCGGTCTCATCTCTACCACCGATATCGTGGCCGGGCAGGCTGACCCCTCGGCGTAGGATACCACTTTCCTGTGTGTGTGAGTATCCCGATCTGCGCCAGTGCGGCACAGAAATATAAGAAAAATAGGTATACTACTGGCGCTATACACTAACTGACAGTCGGTAAGTTGAATAGATACGCGCCGACGAGACAGCCTGAGCGCAGCACTCAGAGCGACTCTTTTGACACTGAGGTCTTCGTTGGATTAGTGACAAAATATGACAAAACAGGCAATAAGGCGCTGTTTCGCATGCACATACTCAGATTATGCGGGGTGATTCTGTCGTCAGTTATCATCTCACGACAGACCCATCCGATTTCTCACGCTGTACAGTCGTTCAATATTTCTTAACTAAGTTGTGAAGTGTCGCCTATCTTAGCAACAACTGATACCGTATGCGGACAAATTGCTTACATCTGGTGTCTGGTCAGCGTAACTGGTCCGTGTCGAGGCTGGGACCATCCGGATTTATTTTCCTTCGTCAAAACGTACCGTAGTGATGGCGCCGGAAGATGACGACGGTCGGTCGCGGCGTATCGAGAGCAAGGTTGCACGACTCATCGAGGAGTACGGACTCGGCCAGCAGTTCGGTGACCAACTCGAGACCCGCTGGACAGCTGATGGTGAGCAGCGAGACAGCCTCCGGACGCTGGCGGACCACTTCAACGAACGCTTGCTCGAAGCTGCGGCGGCCGACGCAGGGCTTTCCACAGTCGACGGCGAGAGTGCCAATCTCTATCGACTCCTGACTGACGACGATGTCAGTGGCGGCAACCGGACGGAAGCGCGGCGGCGACTGGAACAGGCGGGCGTCGATGTCGACCAACTCGAGGGAGACTTTGTGAGTTATCAGGCGATTCGCTCGTATCTCACGGAGTACCGCAACGCCGAATACGACCACGAGCGCGAACAGGCCCGCCCGGACCGTGTGGTCCAGACGCTCCAGCGACTCACCGAGCGAGTCCGGTCGGTCGCTGACCGAAGCCTCACTCAACTCCGCGACACCGGCCGGATCACACTCGGCGAGTTCCGACTGTTTGTCGACGTGAGTGTGCTCTGTGAAGACTGTGGCTCACAGTACAGCGCTGTCGAACTCATCAGGCGGGGTGGCTGTGACTGTACGGACTGACTAAATCTCGGTGACGCGCGTGTACTCGTCCGACAGCGCCTGTGCGTCCTCCGGGAGCAGGGCAACCACTAGATACTCGCTGTACTCGGCAAAATACGAGACGAGGTCGGCGAGTCGGTCCGAGTCGATTGCTTCCAACGAGTCGAGCAACATGAACGGCACCGTTTCGTGAACATCGTGGACGAGATAGCCCGCGAGCGCGAAGGTCAACCCAGTGACCTCTCGTTCACTCTCGCTGAGGTGGTCGATGGTGTCCTCGTAGCTCGCTCCTGACTCGGTCGTTCGGACCACGTGAAGCTCGAAGGTCGTGTCCCGGTCGCTGTGGCCCGACTGCTGTTTGCGCTCGATCCAGATTCGCGCCAGATTATCGTACTGCAACATTTCGAGAATCTCTGCCATCCGTTCGTTGAACTCCTCGACGGCCTCCCGTTCGGTCCGGTCGATCCGTGTGCGCTGCTCCTGTAACTCCTCGACAATCGTTTCACGGCGCTCCCGTAGTTCCGTCTCTCGCGCCAGTTCACTCTCGATGGCTTTGATCCGGTCGGTGACCTCTGCGAGTTCGGATTCCAGTCGCTCTAGCTCGAACTCCTGTTGGTTCGCCTCTCGGTGGCGCTGTAGTACCTCGGAGAACTCCTCAGATTCGAGTTCTGTGACCGTCTGTTCGAGTTCGGCAACCTCCTCGCTCAACTGCTCGCGGCGCTCGCGCAACTGCTGGAGCCGCGAGGTGCGCTGCTGGAGTTCGGCTTCAGCGTCGGCAATCTCCGCTGCGAGTGACTCTTCGCGGCGCTGTTGGCGCTCGTAACGTTCCTTTTGCTCACGTAACTCTGCAAGTTCTGTCTCGATACTGCGAATCTCACTCGTTTGCTGTTGGCGCAGTTCCCGTAGCGTCTCGATGGTCTGCTCGACTCGCTCTGTGGGCACCTCGCTCCCGCAGGTCCAGCAGACAGTCTCGGCGTCGTCGAGGAGTTGGTCGGTTGGGTTGTCGGCTTCGGTGTCACGCAGTACTTCACTGACCGCTGTCTCCTCTCCGTCGAGCATCTCCTCGTTGAACTGGAGGATATCCTGTAGCTCGCTTGCCTCAGATTCGAGCGTTCGCTTTCGAGTCCGGAGCTGTCTGAGCTGTGACTCGACCGCCTGTGGGTCACCGTCGAGCGTGTCGAGTTCCTCCCGTTCCGCACGACTCTCCGCAAGCTCTTCTCGAAGTGATTCGATACTCTCCTGCTGGATGTCGATATCAGACCGGACGCTTTCGAGGTCGGCACGCAGGTCACGCAGCTCTTCGAGTTTTGCGTCGAGCTCCTGTTTCTCCGCGCGGGTCTGTTCAACATCACTCTCCATCGATTCGAGGTCAGCCTCTATCGCGGCCAGCTCTTCGCGGCGTTGCTCGATTTCGCCCGCTAGCTCCTGTTTGCGCTGTTCGAGCCCCGGCAGTTCTTCTTTCAACTCCGCCACAGCGTCCAGTTCGTCGTCAACCTCGGCTCGGGTGGCTTCGAGCCGGTCAATCTCGGCCTGTATCTCGTCGGTGTCGACCGGCTCCATGATCAGGTCTCGGAGCTCCTGCTTTCTGATGACGGCCTGGCGGGCGTCGTTCGATTCGAGCAAAAACGCAAAGAGATTCCCGAGCGTCGGGTCGTCGAGATACGGTTCGCCCTCGAAGCGCACACCACCCTCTGTGCGGTGGAGCGTCCGTCGATACTGTTCACCGTCGATGCTGAGTTCGACAGCACCCTCCTCGGCGTCACCCTTGAGCGTCGCAGCGTCGCTTCCCATTGCCGCCATAATCGTCTGCAGAAACGAGGTCCTGTTCGTCGCGTTCCGGCCAGAGAGCACAGTTACGCCCGGCGGAATGTCCACTTCCGTCTCGCGTATTCCGCCGATGTTGACGGCGTGGACCGTCACCTGTGACTCTGTCGCATCAACACCCTGCATACACGCACGTCAGTATGGATGAATAAGTAAGTAGCTATTCCAACAGCTTTTCGACTCGTCTGGCTGTGGGTCCGCTTGCAGAGCCCTGCCGTAGTTGCCAACTCGACAGCTACAATAACATGTATAGTGTTGTTATTTTGTCTTCGGTCTGTCTTCAGAGCCACACAGTGAGGAGTGCTAACGCGTCCGAGCATTGTGAACGGCATAGCGTCAGGATTGGCTGTTCATGTTGATGTTCACTTCGATGACGTTGGCAGAGCGAGTCACTCGTTCTGGGAGGGTCTCGCGGTAGCGTTCCCCCTTCATAACACTGGTCGGGCCAGAGATGCTCAGCGACCCCCTGACTCGGTCGTCGGCGTCTCGAATCGGTGCGCCGATTGCCCGAAAGCCGTCGATTTCTTCTTCGTCGTTGTAGGCGAAGCCACGCTCTCGAACTCGGTCGAGTTCGTCGAAGAGCGTCTCACGGTCGGTGATCGTCTTCTCTGTCTGGGCTGGGAGACCATGGTTGTCGACGATTTCCTCGACACGCTCGCGCGGAAGCGCGGCGAGAATTGCCTTGCCGGCGGCGGTGTAGTGGAGGTGGTCGCGTCGTTGAATCTTCTCGGTCTGGTACTCTCCTTCGATACTGGTGTCGCCTTTGACCTGGTAGAGATTGATTCCAGTTCCGTTCTCCTCGGTCACGATGTGGGTGTACTGGTTGGTCTCCTCGGCGAGGTCGTCGACCTCCGGCTTGCCGTATCGGTAGAGCGGACTCCGGTTGCGGACGTACTCTCCAAGCACCGTGAACGTGAACGCGAGTCGATAGCCCGAGTCAGTCTGGACGAGAAAGCCGTTCTGTTCGAGGGTCGTGAGGTGGATGTGTGCCGTGCTTTTGGAGATGTCGAGGGACTCGGCCAGCGCAGAGGCACCAATTTCGTCGTGGGCACGGACTGCGTCGAGCACACGCGCGGCCGTGGTAACGGTCTGTAGCGTCCGCGGTCCGTCGTCGCCGGTCATGGGCCAGTCGACGACCCACACGCTCATTAACCTTCGGCGGGCCTGCGGGGAACTGCGTTCATTCGACACAATGACAGGTCTGTTCGAGCATACCGAACGCACTCTGTCGCTTCTCCCGCGTTCGAACCGTTGCTTTTGGTCGTTCGTATGATTGTCTGGGGAATTATTGACTTCATAATTTTTCTAACTCACTATTGCTGTCCTATCAACTCTTCACTGGATATCCTGTTCGGCATGTCCGAACGCGTCCTGTACAAACAGCACCAACTCCTGAACAAAACCAGACGCAGCCGTACAAATATACAAAATATTTTTACACTCGTGGGGGAAACGAGAGAGTGTTCACGATGTTCCTCGCTGTAGCCGTGGGGTCCTCTGGCGGGTGCGACCGGGTGACCCGCCGCCCGGGGACGCCAGACTGCACCGCTTCGGAGTCGACTGACTGCCTCACACGGGGGTCCTAGTAGTGTCGCAACTGTCCATCGACGGCAAGTCGTTGCGGGCGGCCATCGAGCAGACGGCGACCTTCGGTGCCGTCGACGCGGCCGAGGGGCGGGGCCGCACCGCGCTGCCAGCCAGCGAAGCCAACGGGGCAGCACGAGAGTACTTCTGTGAACGACTCCGCGAGGCGGGACTCGATGTCAGAGTCGACGCTGTTGGGAACATCGCTGGTCGCTGGACGCCGCCGTCGGCCAACCCCGAGGCTGCCCCGGTCGCTGTCGGTAGTCATCTTGACTCGGTGCCGCGCGGTGGCATCTTCGACGGCGTTCTCGGGGTCTATTCGGCGCTGGAGGCTGTCCGTGCGATTCAGCGGAGCGAGGCGGCCCCAACCCGCCCCCTCGAAGTCGTCTGTTTCACCGGCGAAGAGGGAACCCGATTCGCAGACGGCGTGCTCGGCTCCTCGGTTGCGACGGGCAAACGAAGCGTCGAGGAAGCGCTGGCACTGTCCGACGGCGAAACGACACTTGAATCTGCCCTCGACGCAATCGGGTACCGCGGCACGGGTCGACTCGACGCGGGCGACTGGGACGCGTGGCTCGAACTCCACATCGAGCAGACGACCCGTCTCGCCGACGCTGGCGTGCCACTTGGCATCGTGACTGACATCACCGGCACCACTCGCTGTCACGTCACTATTGCAGGCGAGGCTGACCACTCCGGAACGACTGCGATGGACGACCGAACGGACGCGCTCGCGGCCGCCAGCGAACTCGTCTTAGAAGTCGAGCGCCGAGCGACGGCAACCGCCGAGACAGGCACTGGGACGGCCGTTGGGACTGTCGGCAGCCTCGACGTGGACCCTAACGTCGTCAACGTCGTCCCTGGGTCAGCCTCGCTGCAACTCGATATTCGGGCGACCGACCAGAGAGAAATCCAGCGCCAACTCGACGCTGTCCGCCGACTGCTCGACGCACTCGAGCGCCACCGTGGCGTCTCGACATCGCTCACCTGTGACTACGATGTCCCACCGACGGCGATGTCCGAACGCTGCCAGCAGACCGCCGCCGACGCCGCCGCAAAGCGCGGGATTCCGACGCGGCGGGTCCACTCCGGGGCTGGCCACGACACGATGCAGGTTGCCACTGTGACCGACGCCGGACTGCTGTTCGTTGCCTCTGAAAACGGCCACTCTCACTCGCCGAAGGAACTGGCCCGCTGGGAGGACTGTACCGCTGCGACGACTGTCCTCGCCGACGCGCTGCTCGCCCTCGCAACTGAGACACACCACGACACATGATCGAACTCGATATCGACGGTACGACCCTGACGGCTGAACTGCACGACGACCGAGCACCCGAATCTGTCGCCGCTGTCCGGGAGTTTCTCCCGCTGCACTCTGAGCTGATGCACGTCCGCTGGAGCGGTATCGCGACGTGGATAAACATCGACGAAATCGAGTTGCCGGAGATTCCCCGAGAGAATCACACGGTCTACCCCTCCCGCGGTGACCTCTTGCTGTATCCGGGCTATCGCAACGAACAGGAAATTTTGTTGCCCTGCGGGCCGACCTGTTTCAAGAGTCCGGCCGGCGAACTGGCGGGCAACCATTTCGCCAGCGTGGACGCCAGCGCCGAGCAACTCAAAGAAATCGAGGAAACCACGCTGCGCGACGGGATGCAGAGCGTGACCATCCGCGAACTCGACTGACGCCGACGAAAGTCTAAGTACGTCGGCCTGTGGATGCGTAGTATGGAGCGTGCGACCCCGCGCGACGCGACCGACAGGGACGTGTTCAAGTTCCTCCGCGAGCAGCGCGAGGCGGGTACAACAGCGGCAGTGGCAACAGTCGTCGATGTCGAGGGCTCCGCTTACCGCCGTCCCGGCGCGAAACTCGTGGCGACGGCCGAGCAAACCCGCGGTGCCATCACGGCTGGCTGTCTCGACGGCCCGGTGTCGGACCTGGCGACCGAGGCTCGCGATTCGGGAACAATCTCGGTCGAAACCTTCGATATGACGGCTGAAGAGTGGGGACTCGGCCTCGGCTGTAACGGCGTCATCGACGTGCTGGTCGAACCGCTCGACGACTCCGTCGACCCGGTACTCGCGGCACTGGACGCCGGGGAGTCTGCCACGGTGCTCACAGTGCTTGACAGCGACGACGAGACGGTCCCGCGTGGCTCGCGAACCGTCCTTCGCGACGGCGAGAGTGCGACCGGGACCGACCGGGCTGGAGTGCCGAACGACGCCCTCGCCAGCCTCCGGGAACCCGCGGCCAGCGTCGCTGAGTCTGGGGCTGGCGCTGTCATCACCATCGAGCGGGAGGCGGGTGACCTGTGCGTCTTTCTCGATGGAGTCGAACCCTTCCCAGCGCTGTTGCTGTTCGGCGCACAGGGCGATATCAACCCCATCGCTCGGCTGGGTGCACAGGCTGGCTTCGAGGTGACGGTGGCCTCGCCTCGGGGTGGGCGGGCCGACGCCGACCAGTACCCACACGCACACCGCGTTCGTGCAACGCACCCGGACGACGTTGCCGAACTGGTCGACGTACCCGAACACACCTATGCGGTGCTTGCCTCGCACAACCTCGTCGACGATAGACTGGCCCTCGACAGCCTCCTCACGGAGACGACAGTCCCGTATATCGGGTTGATGGGGCCGCGCAAACGGTTCGAGGACCTCCGGGCGAACGCTGCCGAGGCGGGCCGGACGTTCACCGAGGCTGAACTGGACCGGGTCTCGACACCGGTCGGACTGGACCTCGGAGACGGCAGTCCGACGGGGATTGCCATGAGCATCGTCTCGGAACTGCTCGCAGTGACGAACGACGCGACTGGCGGTCGTCTCAGCGAGGGGTCGGGACCCATCCATCCTCGGCCGAATCTCTCGGACTGAGCGGGAAAACTGCCGACCCTTCCGACCATTCATGTCAGGATTTCATATATCCAAAGGATTTAATCGAGATGGTGCGCAATAGGAAAAAGAATGAGCCAAGCCGGTATAGAGATTCATCTGACACTCAACGGCGAAGACGTAACGTTCGAGGCCGCACGCTCCGACACGCTGCTGGATGTCCTCCGTAACAATAGCTACACGGGCGCAAAGCGCGGCTGCGATACCGGAGACTGCGGCTTCTGTACCGTAGTCGTTGACGGGGACCCGGTCAAGTCCTGCATCCGTCCGGCCGCACAACTCGACGGAGCGAAAGTGGAGACAATCGAGAACCTGGGCACACAGGACAGCCTCGACCCGCTGCAGTCGGCCTTTGTCGACAACGCGGCCCTCCAGTGTGGGTTCTGTATCCCGGGGATGATCATGCGCTCGAAGGTCCTCCTCGACGAGAACCCCGACCCCGACGAGGCCGAAATCCGCGAGGCGCTCTCAGAGAACCTCTGTCGGTGTACCGGATACGAGAAAATCATCGACGCCGTACAGGACGCGTCGAGTCGGATGGCAGATGGCACGGACGTGGCAGCGGACGGTGGCCGACTGCCCGACGAACAGGGCTGTACGGGCTGTGACTGTTACGACGGGGGTGCAGATCTATGAGCAAAACTGACGAACCTGAACCGGAGGAAGAGGCTGCAGATGTCTCACCGGCCGAGGAAGAAAATCCACTCGAGTGGGAGGAAGCAGCCAACAATCAGAAAGACCCCGACGAGCGTCGGACGGTGTCCAAACGTGAGGAGAAAGACGACGCTCGGAAAATCGTCACCGGCGAGGCGAAATACGCAGCCGACTACGCGCCGGAGTTCCCGGACCTGGCTGGCTCGAAAATCGTCCGATCAGACATCGCACACGGCCGCGTGACGGACCTCGATACCAGCGCAGCAGAGTCGATGGACGGCGTCTATGCCGTCCTCACGCCCGACTCGCCCGAGGTCCCCGACAAGTCCTACACCTCTGCCGGACAGTCCTATCCCGAACCGTCACCGTGGGACATGAAAGTTCTCCGCAAGAAGGTCCGCTTTGTCGGCGACCCCATCGCGGCTGTTGCCGCCGAAGACGCAGAGACAGCGAGCAAGGCCGCCAGAAAAATCGACGTCAGCTACGAGGAGTACGACGCTGTCTTCGACACCGAGGCGGCGATGCACCCCGACGCCCCACAGATTCACGACGCCGACGACGTCGAGAACGTCCAGTCGGGAGCGGACTACGAGCGCAATATCGAGGCCCACAGCGAGGGAGAAATCGGCGACGTAGACGCGGCCTTCGAGCGGGCCGAGCAACGAGACGACCTGACCGTAACTGAGACGGAGTGGGAGACGCCGTACCAGTCTCACTGTGTCCCCGAACCACACACGGTCATCGCGCACCGCGACGAGGACAACCGTCACCACCTCATCGCCAGTACGCAGGTGCCCTACCACACGCGCCGACAGCTCGCCCATCTGTTCGATATTCCGATTCGAGACATTCGGGTGTCGAAGCCACGGATTGGTGCCGGCTTCGGCTCGAAACAGGGGATGCAGATCGAGCCAATCGCGCTTGCACTGTCGGAAGCCGCAGACCGGCCAGTGATGGTCGAAACGACGCGCCGCGAGCAGTTCCACGCCGTCCGAAACCGACGGCCAGCCCGCGTCTCGGTCAAAAGCGTCGTCAGCGACGATGGCGATATCGAAGCAATCGATATGGCGGCGGTCACCAACTCCGGTGCGTACGGCCCGCACGGGATGACCGTCGCCAGTGCTGTCGGCAAAAAGCCCCTGCCGCTGTACACCCACACGCCAAACATTCGCTTCCAGTTCGACGCCGTCCATACGAACCTCCCGATTGCGGGCGCGATTCGTGGGTACGGCGCGCCACAGGGCCACCTCGCCATCGAGGGACACATGGACGAAGTTGCCCACGAACTCGACATCGACCCCATCGAACTCCGCTCGCGAAACGCCATCTCCGAGGGTGACCTCGACGTGGCCTCGGGGATTCTCAAAGAGAAAGAATACGGCCGACGGATCCGCTCCTGTGGGTTGAGAGAGTGTGTCGCAGAAGGGCGCGCGGCAATCGGCTGGGACGACATCGAACAGCCCGACGCCGACCACCTCCACCGGGCCTGTGGTATGGCGCTGACTATCCAGAGCAGCGGCGTCCCAGGCGAGGAACTCGGGGCAGCCCACATCAAAATGAACGAGGATGGCTCCTTTATCCTCCAGACCGGCGCTGTGGACATCGGTCCCGGTGCCGATACCGTGATGGCACAGATTGCGGCCGAAGTGCTCGGCGTCTCGCCGGAGGACGTGCTCGTTCAGCCCTCGGACACGGATATCTCGCCGTTCGACCACGGCGCGTATGCGTCCTCGACGACGTACGTCACCGGACAGGCAGTCAAGAAGGCTGCCGAGGACGCCCGCGGGATGTTGTTCGAGTTCGCGTCGCGGATGCTCGACGAACCCGAATCAGCGTTCAAGATTGCTGAGGAGGGTGTCGTCTCCGAGCAGACCGACGAGTCAGTTTCCCTCGAAGAGATCGGCTACGAGTCCATGTACGGCGACGAGGTTCGGGCACACGTGATGGGCGAGGCGAGTCACTGCACGGAGGAATCACCGCCGCCCTTTGGCGCGCAGTTTGTCGACGTGACGGTCAACGAGAAGACCGGCGAGTTCGAGGTCCACAACATGGTCTACGCTGTCGACTGTGGCGTTGCGCTCAATCCCGACCTCGTGGAAGGCCAGATTGAGGGTGCCGTGCACATGGGCTACGAACTCGCAACCGGTGACGGCATCACCTTCGACGAGGACGGCCAGCCCGAAGTACTCAGCTTCCGTGACTACGATATGCCGACGACCGGCGACCAGCCACCGATTACGTCGCGCATTGTCGAGACTCACGAGCCGACCGGTCCATTCGGCGCGAAGTCCGTCGCCGAAATCCCGGTCAACGGCGTGTCGCCGGCACTCAGCAATGCTATTCGCCGCGCTGTTGGCGTTCGCATCACGGAGATGCCGGTCACTGCCGAGAAAATCAAGGCTGCTCTGGACGAGGAGTAACGAGCAGGGTTCCAATTCCGTTTTCAATCGGCGTTTTACCGCTGGATTCCGACGCGCTCGACCAGGCCTGTGGCCGTCTCTGCTGCTTCAGTGAGCAACTCGCCTGTGTCGCCAAGCGTTTGCACTGACCGGTCATCCAGCAGTACGTCTCCCGCACAGAGCACCGTCTCGATTTCCGTCCCCTGTGCGCCGGTGACCAGGGCGTGCACCGGGTCCGGGGCCGGAGTGAGGTGTGGTTTGTTCGTATCGAGTACAGCGATGTCGGCCTGTTTCCCGACTTCGAGCGAGCCAAGTTCCGCTTCGCGGCCGATGGCCCGGGCGCCGTCGATGGTGAGCATGTCGAGCGCCCTCTGTGTGTCGAGGACGCCCGGGTCGCGATGGAAGCCTTTGTGTGCCGCTGACGCTGCCCGCACGTCACTGAGCGGGTTGACCGTGTCGTTCAGGTTGGCGTTGTCTGTCCCCAACCCGACCGTGACGCCGTTTTCGAGCATCCTGACGACCGGCGCGAACCCGGTTGCCAGCCGCATATTCGCGAAGAAGTTGTGTGCAACTTTCGTGTCTGTCGCCGCGAGTCGTCGCACGTCGCCGGCGTCAATCTGGACGCAATGGCCAAGCAGCGTCCGCTCGCCGAGATACCCGACGTTGCGCAGGTACTCGATACTCGACAGCGCAACCTCCTGCTCCTGTGCTTCGGCCTCGGACATGTGTGCGGTGGTCATCACGTCGTACTCCTCGGCGAGTCGATAGGCTCCCTGAAAGCCCTCGGCCGAGGTCGTTTCGAGGACGATTGGCGAGGGCCAGATTGACTGGCGGCCGTCGGCGCTGCCGTGGCGGGCCTCGATGAGCCGTTCCGTCTCACTCAGCGCCGTCTCGGTGTCGATGGTGAGACGGTCGACGTGGGCGTGGTCGACGCTCGGGTCGCGGGCCTGAATATCGCTGAGTAGCTTCGCGAACGCTTCGTCTGGCGAGACGTCGGCGAAGCCAGCGCCGTAGACGTTCCTGACGCCGGCGCGGTCGTAGACATCGAGTTTCGCTTCGATTTCTGCCCAGTCCTCCCAGAGCACTTCGGTGTCGGCTTCGACGAACGTCGTCACGCCTGCCCGGATAGCCTCCGTGCAGTACAGCCGTGCCGCGACGGCGTGTTCGTCGGGCGTCATCGCGACAGAACTCGGTCGTTTGATGTTGTATAGCCAGTCGTAGAGGCCACGGTCTGGGTCGAAGGCCCCGCGCAGGAGAATGTCGGAGACGTGAACGTGAGCGTCGATGAGTCCGGGGATAATCATCCCGCCCTCGGCGTCGACAACCCGGTCAGGGTCAGCCTCGATACTATTTGCTGGCCCAACGGCAGCGATGGTGTCCTCTCTGACCAGCACCGCCCCGTCGGATATCACCTCTCGGCCCTCGTTCTGTGTGACTACTGTGCCGTTCGTGAGTAGCGTCTCCGTCATTACTGCACCACCCAGTCGCGTCGGACCGGCGGTGACGGGCTGTCTGTGGCTTCGGTCGGTTGCATGCCCGCGGATTCCCCCGCCAGTTGCTAAACAGTTGCGGGTAGTTCCACCCACCAGCAGATTTACCGGCCCGCTGGCCATCTGTTGGGCTGTGTTCCCCAACTCTCTGCACCGCTTGCGGCCGACTCGGCCGGTGAGTGAACGATGACGGTTGGGGCTGTGCTGCTGGCCGCCGGACGGAGCGAGCGCTTCGGTGGCTCGAACAAACTGCTGGCGGAGCTCGCGGGACGGCCACTCCTCAGCCACGCCGCACAGACGGTGCTCGACGCTGATCTTGCGGGGAGGGTTGCGGTTCTCGGCCACGAGGCTGATGCCGTCCGGGCGGCCCTTCCCGATGGCTTCGACACCCGGCGCAACGACCGCTTCAGCGAGGGTCAGCATACCTCCGTCCGAGCAGGTGTCAGGGCCGCACGCGAGGCCGGGTGGGACGGCGCCGTCTTCGTCCTCGGTGATATGCCACTCGTCGACTCCTCGACCATCGACGCGCTGGTCACAGCCTTTCAGGAGAATCGCGGGACAATCGTGGTCCCGACCGTCGACGGGCGGCGTGGGAACCCAGTGCTGTTCGGTGCGGAACACTTCGATGACCTCGCCGCTGTGACGGGTGACAAGGGTGGCCGGGAACTCGTCGAAACCCATCCCGATGTCGCCCGTGTCGCTGTCGCTGATTCGGGAATCCACCGCGATATCGACACGCCGGCGGACCTGGAATCGGTTCGCGAGGAGTACTGACCGGCAGCTATAATCGGGACGGCAGTGTAGCAGGGGCCATGTCAGTCGAGACAGTCATTGCTGGCGGGACGCTCGTCACCGCCACTGCGACGGTCGAGGCTGCCGTCGCTATCGATGATGGCAGTATCGTCGGCGTGGGCAGCGAGCACTCCCTTCCCGACGCAGAGAACCGAATCGACGCAACAGGACAACTGGTGCTGCCGGGCGTCGTCGACCCGCACGTCCACGCCGACGACCACGTTTCGATTGATAGCTACCAGACAGCAACGAGCGCGGCCGCCCTTGGCGGCGTCACGACGGTTATCGACTTTGGCTGGCAAGCCTACGACGGACCAGAGAGTCCGTGGGACGACCCCGCACCGCTTGCCAAGGGGGTCGACGAAAAGCGCGCAAACGCCGAGGAAGCACTGGTCGACTTCGGCCTGCACGGCGGAATCCTCCGCGAAGGCGAGGACCTCTTCGCGGAGATTCCCGACCTCATCGAGGCAGGCATCACGTCGTTCAAGATGTACACGGCCTACGAGTTTGGCGTCTCGAACGGCTACCTGCGGCGCGTGTTCGACACGCTCGCGGACCACGGTGCGGTCGGCGTTGTCCACACAGAAGACGACGCTGTCTGTCAGTCGTTAAGTGCCGAACTGCAGGACGCGGGCGCGGACGACCCCGAATCGTATCCCCAGTCCAGACCGCCCTATACCGAGGCGATGGCGGCCGACGACGCGGCCCGGATAGCTCGCGAAACGGGTGGGAAGTACTACGGCTTTCACACCTCCTGTCGGGCCGCTGGCGAGGTGTTCGACCAGTTCCAGGAGGATGGCTCACAGATCCGTGCGGAGACGTGTACCCATTACACCGCCCTCGATGACTCAATTCACGCTGACCGTGGCACTCTCGCCAAGATTGCGCCACCGATTCGGTCGCCAGACGACGTCGAAGCGATGTTCGAGTATCTCGAACGCGGTGTGTTGAGCGTCGTCTCGACTGACCACGTCGCCCAACTACGCGCGAGCAAGGAAGACCGGCCGTGGTGGGAGGGGCCGTACGGAGCCAACAGTATTCAGGTGAGTTTGCCGGTGTTTCACGACGAGGCAGTGAACGAACGCGGCTTCTCGTACCCGTTTCTCGTCCGGATCATGTGCGCAAATCCGGCGGCCACCTTCGGCCTTCCGAACAAGGGGACGCTCGACCCCGGCACCGACGCCGACATCGTGCTGTTCGACCCCGAGAAGACCCAGACGATTACGGCCGAGGACAACGCCTCGAAGGCAGATTACTCGCTGTACGAGGGCCGAACCGTGACTGGTGCAGTAACGAAGACGCTCGTCCGTGGAACGGTGGTCGCCGAAGACGGCGACATCGTGGCAGAACCCGGGCACGGCCGGTTTATCGAGCGGGAGATTCCGAACTGGGACGCCTGACTGACGCGACATTTTAAGTTATGCCGCCGAGGAATCCAACCGATGACCGTGGATACGCTTGCGGAACTCAATAGCGTAGACGAACAGACCTTCGTGGACGAACTGGGCGGGATTTACGAGCATTCGCCGTGGGTTGCCGAGCAGGTTGTGAGCGAACGACCATTCGACTCCATCGAGGCGCTTCGAGACGCGATGCGAGCGGCAGTCGACACGGCCTCTGAGGAGCGGAAACTCGAACTGTTGCGCGCCCACCCCGACCTCGGCGACCAGACTGGCGTCACCGACGCCTCCAAATCCGAGCAGGCGTCGGCCGGTCTCGATAGCCTCTCACCGGAGCTGTACGAGGCCTTCGAGCGACTGAACGACCGCTATCGCGAGCAGTTCGGCTTTCCGTTCATCATGGCTGTCAAGGACGAATCGCCCGACGCGATCAAGGACGCGATGGAGCGCCGCGTCGAGCACGCAGAATCCGAGGAGTTCCAGATTGCGCTCTCGGAAGTGCATACGATTGCCCGCTTCCGTCTCGAAGACCGGTTCGACTCCTGAGTCGCTCGGTCCCGAATCCGTCAGCCTCGAATACCGTGATTGTGCTGTCTTTGGGCTGTGTTCGTGTCTTTTATTGAGCGGATACGAGGATTTTTGTATGCTGCTCTGAACAGTATTGCTAGACGATGACGATTAACCAGAAGCGTTCAGCGCGTAGCGACAGCGATTCCGAGGAGCGAACGATGAACTACGGCAAAGAGAAAGTGGCCGTCTACCGGACCTACGCCACGCCCCTAGAGGGCATCGAGCCGATTCCCGAATCGACCTTCACCGGTCGCGATAACACGCTGTTCGGCCTCGACGTCCGCGTTCAGGTCGAAGGTGAGGAGTTCCTGCCCTCGTTCAGCGAGGGTGACAACAGCATGGTCGTCGCGACGGACTCGATGAAAAACTTCGTCCTGCACCAGGCTGGCGAGTTCGACGGGTCGACGCTTGAAGCGTTCCTGGAGTTTGTCGGTACCAAATTTCTGGAGACCTACGACCAGATGGAAGCAATCCAGATGTCCGCCGACGAAATTCCGTTCGAGGAGCGACAGGTTCCAGCCGAGGACGGCTTCGAGGCCAGTGACCTGGTCTTCCGACAGTCCAACGACGAGTCTGCCTTCGGCGAACTCTATCTCACGCGCGGCGAGAACGGCCCGACCATCGAGGAACAGATCAGCGGCGTGACCGACATCGAACTGGTCAAAGTCGAAGGCAGTTCCTTCGAGAACTACGTTCAGGACGAATACACGACGCTGCCGGAGCGCGAGGACCGCGCGCTGCACATCACGCTCGACATCTTCTGGACGTACGACGACCCAGCGCACGCGCTCGGTGACGACCCCGGGGCCTACGTCCCGGCCGAGCAGGTTCGTGACATTGCCCACGTCGTCTTCGATGAAGTCGACTCGAACTCGATTCAGGACCTGATTTACCAGATTGGACTGCGGATTCTGGAGCGGTATCCAGGGCTCGAATCTGTCAGTTTCGAGGCGAACAACCGAACCTGGATTCAGGAGCGTGCCGACCTCGACGGCGAGGGGATGGTGCTGATGGAGCCACCGCGGCCGACTGGATTCCAGCAGTTTTCGATGGACCACACCGACCTGGAGGACGACGAATGAGCGGGGACCTGACGACACACGTCCTCGACACGGGGCGGGAGGGGCCAGCCCCCGGCGTCGAGGTAACCCTCCAGCGACTCGAGGACGACGGCACCACTGAAACAATTGCGCAAGGGACGACCAACCACGACGGCCGACTCGAGGAGCCACTGCTCACTGCCGAGGAGATGGCTGCCGGCACCTACCAGCTCACCTTCGACGTGGGCAGTTACTACGAGTCGGTCGACTCAGAGTCGTCGTTTCTCGACACTGTCCCGGTTCGGTTCGTGATTGCCGACCCGGACGAGCACTACCACGTCCCACTGTTGCTCTCTCCGGGTGGCTACACCACCTACCGTGGCAGTTGAGACTTGTACGGCCGCTCCGTACGCTCGCTCTCGGTAAAAAGCGTGGAGTGTCGTCTCCGAGTTACGGCACTTCGCCCTCGACGTTCTCCACGTAACTGCCCATCTCTTGGAAGAGGAACTCGTCGCTTTCACCCTCGAACTTCGAGCCAGCCCACACGTCGAGATTGTCGTTGATAATCTCTTCGCGGGAGGCATTGACCTCATCTTTGACATCCTGGGGCACCTCTGGTCCCCAGTCGTCGATGTCACAGATGCCCGAGTCCATACCTTCCCAGTAGGCGTCAGCTTCCCACTCGCCGTCTCTGACTGCTTCGATTGTCGGGCCGTAGAACTCCTCCCAGTGCCAGATTGGCGACGTGAGGTAGTTGTCGCCGGCCTGTTCCTGCATCGGCGCGTCGTAGCCTGTCGCCCAGATGTCCGCGTTGGCCGCCTCGGTGAGCGCTGCCGGGGAGTCCTGGTGCTGTGCCATCACGTCGACATTTTCGTCGAGCAGCGCACCGGCGGCCTCACTCTCACTTGGCGGGTCGAACCAGCTGTTCGTCCAGCGCACCTTCGTCGTGACGCTGTCGTTGACTGACGCCGCACCGAGGGTGTAGGCGTTGATTCCCCGGACAACCTCTGCAATCGGGAACGCGGCCACGTAGCCCAGCGTGTCTGTCTCGGTGAGCATCCCGGCGGCCTGGCCGGCGAGATACCGTGCCTCGTAGATCCGACCCATGTACCGACCCATGTTCTCCTTGGTCGTGTATCCCGTGTTGTGCTCGAAGTACACGTCCGGATACTCCTCAGCGACGGTTGCCATCGGGTCCTGATAGCCGAACGTACAGCCGAAGATGATGTCGACGCCGCTGTTGGCGTACTGCCGGAACACCTGTTCGGACTCTTCTGGGGCGACAGCCTCTGTATACTGCGTATCCAGCCAGTCGTTCTCGTCAGCGACAGCCTTGCGGCCCTCGTTGTGCGCCCACGACCAGCCGAGGTCGCCGATTTCTGAGTTGTAGACCCACGCTGCGCTGACCTCCGCGTCACTCGAACTGACGCTCTCGCTACAGCCAGCGAGGCCCAGTGCGGCCGCCGAGCCGATTCCTGCGATTGCCTCACGTCGTGAAACTTGCCTTGTCATGGTTTGTGTCCTCTGTTATGGTCCGTTTCTACCCGAACCGATAGCGCTCCATTAGCTAGTTTTGTCTATAGGTTATAAATCTGCGCATGAATGGCAGTATTGCGATTTCTCTGGAAGAATCTAAAGATATTGTTCGATATTTGTTCTTTTACAACTATTTTGTGTCTACACGGTTGGTCTTGGGCATAATTCCTCACAGCTGTTCAGTACTCGCCAAATCGAACCGTGACAACCATGCTTGGCCCAGCGCGCGCACGAGCTCGCCAGCGGCCGAATCACACTGTAGCGAACATTTCCCGCAGAGAGCCACACAAATGCCCATCCTCAGCAGTAGAAAAATTTATGTCCCGGCATTCTCGATTGTACCCTGTGAGAACCCATCATGCCTGAGTCTGCCTTTTTAGAGATGCAGAACATTCTGAAAGAATTCCCGGGTGTGGTTGCAAACGACCACGTCGATTTGCGGGTCGAACGCGGTGAAATTCACGGGTTGCTCGGTGAGAACGGGGCGGGCAAGAGCACGCTGATGAAGATTCTGTACGGGTTATATTCACAGGATGACGGGGATATCTATCTTGACGGCAAGCGACTCCAACTCGACTCTCCGCAGGACGCCATCGACGCTGGGATTGGAATGGTCCACCAGCACTTCCAGTTGATTCCGCGACTGAGCGTCGCCCAGAACGTGGTGCTCGGCGAGCGCGAACCAGCGACGATGTTCCGGAGTGACGGCGAGGGCCGACTCCCCGAAGCGGTCCGCTCGAACGGGTTCGTCCAGGCGCTCGCACGACGATTCTCGCTCGGAATCGACGTCCCGACACAGCGAATCGATGACCTGGCCGACCAGTACGGCTTTGATATCGACGCCACTGCGAACATCTGGGAACTCGACGTTGGCCAACAACAGCGTGTCGAGATTCTCAAAGCACTCTATCGTGACGTCGACCTGCTCATTCTCGACGAACCGACTGCTGTCCTTACGCCGACAGAGGCCGAACGACTGTTCGACTCTCTGGAGCGACTTACCGAGGAAGGCATGGCAATCATCTTTATCACACACAAACTCAACGAGGTGCAGGCTGTCGTCGACCGGGTGACAATTCTTCGTGAGGGGAAAAACGTCGGCACAGCGACTGTCTCTGAGGTAACGCAGGCTGACCTGGCCGAGATGATGGTCGGCCGTGAAGTCCTGTTTCAGGTCGAGAAAGACGGAATCGAACTGGGTGAGCCGGTGTTACAACTCCAGAACGTTCACGCTGACAACGACCGCGGGATTGAATCGTTGTCAGGAATCGACCTCACGGTCCGGGCAGGAGAGGTGGTCGGAATCGCTGGCGTGAGCGGGAACGGACAGACAGAACTCGCCGAGCTGGCTGCGGGACTCCGCGGGCTCACTGCCGGGAGCATCACCGTTGGCGGGACTGACCTCACTGGTGCAAAACCCAAACACTTCGTCAACAACGACGTTTCGTTCGTTCCCGAGGACCGTCTTCGATACGGCTGTGCAGAAGACCTCTCGGTGATGCACAATGCGGCGATGAAAGAGTTTACCGACGAGCGCTTTGGCGGCCGAACGGGACTGGATTACGGCGAACTGGCAGCCTACGCAGAAGACTTGGTCGACGAGTTCGACATTCGCGGGGTCAGCGATGTCACCGAAACGAAGGCAGGTGACCTCTCTGGGGGGAATCTCCAGAAGCTGATCCTCGCGCGGGAACTCGCCAGAGACCCAGACCTACTCGTTGCGAACCAGCCAACGAGAGGTGTCGATGTCGGTGCCATCGAGTTCATCAGAGAGACACTGCTCGAACAGCGCAAAGACGGGACGGGAATTGTTCTGCTCTCAGAGGACCTCGATGAAATCACTGACCTGAGCGACCGGATTCTCGTCATCTACGAAGGCGAGTTCGTCTACGAGACGACTGCCGAGGAGGCCGACCGCGACCGAATCGGACTGGAGATGACTGGCGGCGGAGCCGAAGCCTCGCCGGCGTCGCCACAACCTGTCGCGTCAGATGGTGAGGGCCGATGAACGTCGAAATTGACCTGACTGCACGGGAGCGAGTTCCGCGCTGGCTCAACTACGCAACACCAGTGCTCACGGTGCTTGCGGCACTGGCTGTCAGCGCAGTTGTCCTGCTCGTCATCGACGTGAATCCAATCGCGGCGTACCGGTTGATGCTCATTGAGACGCCAACAACAGAGTTGGGGATGGCGGATACACTGATCACAACTGTCCCGCTGGTCCTCGCTGGTCTCGCTGTCTACCTGCCGCTGAAAGCCGGACTGTTCAACATTGGCGCTGAAGGGCAACTTGTCATCGGTGCGCTCGCGGGGTCGTGGGTCGGGCTGAACGTCTCCCTGCCGGGCGTCGCGCTCGTCCCGCTCATGCTTCTCGCCGCGGGGATTGCTGGCGGTGCGCTGGCTGCAATTCCCGCCTGGCTCCGCGCGAAGTACGATGTGAACGAGATCATTACCTCGCTGCTGCTATCGTTCGTTGCGCTGCAGATTCTCAGTTACATGGTTCGCGGGCCGATGCGAGGCTCTTCGGGGAACTTCCCACAGACCGACCGGTTTTCGGCGGCTGCCACTATCCCGGAACTGTACATGCGCGTCCACCTCGGTCTCGTCATCGCGCTGCTTATCGTCGTCTTCACGTATCTCCTGATGACCCGGACGCGACTTGGATTCGAGATTTCCTTCGTCGGCTCGAACGACGAGGCTGCTGTGCAGGCCGGCATGAGTCGGTACAAGGTGTATCTGCTCGTGTTTATCCTCGGCGGTGCGTTTGCTGGCATCGGCGGCATTAGCGAAATATCGGGCGTACAGGGCCGACTTCGTGCTGGCTTCGAGCCGGGATACGGGTTTACAGCAATTCCAATCGCGTTGCTCGGCCGCAACAGCGCTATCAAAGTGTTACTCGCGAGCCTGTTTTTCGCGCTGCTGTTCACTGGCGGGACGAACATGGAGATTTTCCTCGGTATCCCGGCTGCGCTGGTCGAGGTCATTCAGGCGCTAATTATCCTCTTTTTGATTACTGGTGAGTTTTTCAAGCGGTACCGAATCGACCTCAACGTCGAGCGCGACCCAGCGCCGAGTCCGAGCGAGACGGCCGGAGGTGACGCCTGATGACGGGTTTTCTTGCAGGGCTTCTCAACGCGACTGTTTCGGCTGCAACCGTGTTCATCCTCGCCGGACTTGGCGAACTCATCAGCGAGCGCGCTGGTGTGCTCAACCTGGGCGTCGAGGGGATGATGCTCTCTGGTGCACTGGGCGGGTTCATCGTGACGGTTGTCACCGGGAGCACCTGGCTCGGCCTGCTCGCCGGAATCGTCGCCGGGATGGCGCTCGCGTCGATTCACGCCTTCCTCTGCATTAGCCTGAAGGCAAACCAGGTGATCAGCGGCGTCATGCTCACCCTGCTTGGGACTGGGCTGACGACCTTCTACGGGTCTCGGTGGGTCGAGAACAGCATCGATGGCTTCTCCGAGGTGTCGATTCCGCTGGTTGGCCAGTATCTCGTCGACATTCCGGTCATCGGTGTGGCGCTGTTCAGAAACACGCCGACCGACTACATCGCGCTGGCACTCGTCCCGATTACGTGGTATTTCCTCAATTACTCGAATATCGGGCTCGAACTCATCTCGGTTGGTGAAGACCCCGAAATGGCCGACACGATGGGTGTTGCGGTGTTCAAACTCCGCTACCTGGCGGTGATCATCGGCGGCGGCTTCGCGGGTGCGGCCGGCGCTCACCTCTCGCTTGCGTTCTCGCAACTGTGGGTGCCCGGGATGACTGCCGGTCGGGGGTGGATTGCCGTTGCGCTCGTCATCTTCGCGCAGTGGACGCCCAGCCGGATGCTCGTTGGGGCCTATCTGTTCGGGATGCTCGACGCGCTCCAGTTGCGCTCACAGGCGCTGTCGTTTTCTGTGGGCTCGGAAACACCACTTGCTGGTCTCATCAACGCGACCATTGATTTCCTCATGAATGGGCAGATAATGGCAACCTATCCGTATCTGGCGACGATTCTCGTCCTTTCGTATGCTGTCATCAGGACGAAAAACGACCGGCTGGCTGTGCCGTCTGCACTGTTAGAGTCCTACAGCCGCGAAACTGACTAACCGTCCCTTCGAAGGGTTTATGCCCCTTGTTCGGGAATTACGGTCGGAATGAGAATAAGCGGGACAATCATTACAGATTCATCTACGGTCATTGACGACGGGACGGTCGTTGTCGATGGATCAGAAATCGCGGCCGTCGGAGACCGTGAGCGCCTCGCACAACAGTATCCCGACCACCGCGAACAATCCTGTGACCTCGTTGTCCCCGGGATGGTCGGCGGACACATTCACTCGGTCCAGAGTCTTGGCCGGGGTATCTCTGACGATAGTGAACTGCTCGACTGGTTGTTCGATTACATCCTGCCGATGGAGGCCACCCTGACCGCCGACGAGATGGAAATCGCCGCGAAACTTGGCTATCTCGAACTCATCGAGTCCGGTACGACGACGGCTATCGACCACCTCTCGGTCGCACACGCCGACCGCGCGTTCGAGGCAGCCGGCGAGATGGGTATCCGTGGACTGCTCGGGAAGGTGCTGATGGACCAGCGTTCACCCGAGGGCCTGCGTGAGGACACCGACGAGGCGCTGGCGGATACTGAACGACTCATCCAGAACTATCACGGCAGTTTCGACGACCGGGTTCGTTACGCTGTCACTCCACGGTTCGCAGTCTCCTGCACCGAAGACTGCCTGCGTGGCTGTCGAGAACTGGCTGACAAATACGACGGCGTCCGAATCCACACCCACGCTAGCGAGAACCAGGGGGAAATCGAGACGGTCGAATCTGATACGGGGATGCGAAATATCCAGTGGCTGGACGAAGTTGGCCTGACTGGCGAGGATGTTGTCCTCGCACACTGTGTCTGGACCGACGACGACGAGCGAGAACTGTTAGCCGAGACTGGCACGCACGTCACCCACTGCCCCTCGTCGAACATGAAACTCGCCAGCGGCATCGCACCCGTCGTCGACTACCTCGACCGCGGCATCAACGTCGCGTTGGGCAATGACGGCCCGCCCTGTAACAATACACTGGACCCGTTCACGGAGATGAAACAGGCCAGCACGCTCCAGAAGGTCGACCAACTCGACCCGACGGCAACGCCGGCAGAGACAATCTTCGAGATGGCGACAATCAACGGGGCCAAGGCGGCCGGCTTCGACCGTCTCGGTAAACTGAAAGAAGGCTGGCGCGCAGACATTGTTGGCCTCTCGACTGACACCACGCGGGCGACGCCGCTGTATGACCCACTCTCTCACCTCGTGTTCGCCGCCCGCGGTGAGGATGTGACGTTTACGATGGTCGACGGCGAGGCGCTCGTCGAAGATGGCGAGGTTACTGTTGCGGACGCAGACGCGATTCGCGAAGAAGCCACAGCGGTCGCGGAATCGCTGGACATCGAAGCAGCACGCCAGAACGCTCAGCAGTTCAAGCCCTAATTTTCGACGCTGTGCCACGGAACTCGTGGCCTGGACGTTCAGTAGCAGCGCTGTCTTGCGGTTTTTCCGGAACTGGTCATGCCAGCCGGCAGTCGAAACGAAGCGCAGTGCTCGCAATTCTATATCGCGTTATGTGGTTTATTGACGGCAGACGAACCACCGGCCTAAGAATGCAAACAGAACAGAAAAGCAGCCTCAGTCGTCGTCAGCGGCCGCTCGCGGGGTCTGCTCGGATTCGAGTTCGTCCAGTGATTTCGGGAACTCTCGCATCTCCATATGTAGCGAGATGCCGGCTTTTGCGCCCTTGCCCATCGCAATCGGGATCTGGTTGCCGCCGGGAGTGATGTCGCCGACTGCGTAGACGCCGTCGACGCTGGTCTTGCCGTCCTCGTCAACCGCAATGGTGCCGTCGTCGTTCACCGCACAGCCCAGTGCCTCGGCGAGGTCGTTGTTGTAGTTCGAGCCATACATCGCAAAGCCGCCCTTGTACTCGCGGACCGACCCATCCTCGAACTCGAAGCCACCGAGCCAGCCGTCGTCTTCTTTGAACATGCTGTCGATCTCGGTGTCGATCAGGTCGATTGGGTGTGCTCGAACGAGTTCGTCCGTTTCGTCGCTCCATTGTGGCTCTTCTCCCCGGAGTAGGAGGTCGACATCGTCGGTGAAATTCAGCAAAATCATCGCGACGTGGGCAGCACCCTCGTCGTGACCCATCACGTAGACCGACTCGTCGCGGAACATGTAGCCGTCACAGTGCAGGCAGTAGTGCAGGCCTTTGCCGGTGCGTGGCAGCGGCGGGTCCGGTCGGCCGTCGCTAAAGCCAGTCGAGAAGACGACGGATTCGGTCAGGAACTGCTCGCCACTGGCCGTTTCGACCTCGAATCTGACGCCGTCTTCGTCGCTATGGGTAACGTCGGTGACGAAATCCTGGTACAGGTCGGTGCCGTAGTGGTCGAGTTGGTCCTTCGCCGTCGAGAGGAACTCGTTGCCCGACGTTTCTTCTGGGACACCGATGACGTTGTGGGTATCAACCATCATCGCGGCACGACCGCCGCCCCGGTCGATCAGGGCGGTATCGTGGTTCAGCCGGGTGGTGTACAATGCCGTCGTCAGTCCGCCAGGACCACCCCCGACGACCACAACTTCGTATGTATCTGATACTTCTGACTCGTCTGCCGTCTCCGAACTCATTACACGTCAATTGGGGTTCCGGCCTTAAGACTCCTACAACTGCTGTGCGAGCAGAACGCACGCGCGTTCGGCAATTAAACCACGATACAGGCCAATTCTATATATCGGTATTGGGTTTATTAGAACGGCATAGGACGACGTTACCAACCGACAATTCCAGTTAGAGACGTCCTACGCGTCAAGAAATTGGGTGATACTCTCGAACTCGTCGTCGGCGACGGCTGCGGCCAGTCCATCGATGTCTGCCTCACCGACTTGACTGGGATATTTCCGCTGGAAATACCCCAGTGTGTTCTCGACATCGCGTCGAAGCAACTCGTCGCTGTTCTCGTGTTCCGTCGGGACAGCCTGGGGCCAATCGAAAATCGTCACGCCGTCCTCGGCAATGAAGATGTTGTACTCACTCATATCGGCGTGAACGTAGCCCTCGCGGTAGGCTGTCGTCATTTCGTCGAAAATCAGGTCGACGACTGGCCGGACCTGCTCGGGTTCCAGTTTCGAGCGCGCGAGTTCGACGCCGTCGATACGCTCCATAATGATTGCGTGGCGGCTGTGGCCCATCGGCTGGGGGACTGATACCGTCGGATACAGTGCTTCGAGGGTTTCGTACTCCTGTTCGGCGGCTTTTCGGGCGGTGTACATCCACGAGACGTGCTCGTGGTCGGCGGTGTACTCCCGCTCTTTGTTGACTTCACGGAATTCAGTGTAGCCCTCGCGGTGGAACTTCAGCGCGAGTGGCTTGTACGAGCGCACCTCGTACACGTCGCTTTCCTTGCCAACGCCGAGCGGTGCGCCGACGCCTTCGATAGTCTCCCGCTCGGCAAAGGTGTGCAGCGCCAGCGCGTCGTACCCCTCGAACGTCAGGCGAAAGCCTTCGTACTGGATGGTCTTGCGCTCGATCAGGTCGCGTCGCTCACAGCGGTCCAGCCGATACTCCACCTCTTCGTCGGTGAGGCGAGCGTACTCCGGAATTTTCGGCCGGGCGACCCACTCGGAAAAGCGCATCCCCTGTTCGAGGCCGGACAGCAGATAGAAATCCTCATCTTCGAGATCCGCCATCTCTGACGCCACGTTTTCGACCATTACTGGCCGCTAGACGCCGGATTCGTATAAGAGCAGCGCGTTCCCACGGCTGTCGCAGTAAACCGTATATCGCTATATCAAAATCGGCGGACAGGTCCCAGCCAGAAGCCCAGCATAGACTGCGTGTTGTTGTAGAAGAGCAAGTCCCCAGTGTCCACGAAACCCTACAACGTCATCTGAGAAGGGCTATCCCGTGTGCTGAGTGGCTCTCTGCTTTTCCCGGCGGGCCCTCTCACGCTGGCTAATACAAATTCAATTGTTCTATCTCAATTGAATTGGGAAGGTTTTATGTGGGTGCCGTAGACACTAGATGTTGCGGTTGAACGCAATTACCCCCACATGTGGGGTTAAGACGCTGGAGGGACAAACAGTGACAACTATGAACTGCCCGGACTGCGGGAACGAGCGCACAGGCGTCATCGATACCGAGACCAGTGCTGACGGAACGTCGGTTCGACGTCGCCGTGAGTGTCAACGCTGTTCATTCCGGTTTACCACCTACGAACGTCCGGAGTGGGACTCCCTCCAGGTGAAGAAACGCGACGGAACCATCGAGCCCTTCGACCGTGGGAAACTTCGCGCGGGGATCGAGCGTGCCGTAGAGAAGCGTGACGTGACCGAGCGAACGGTGACGGACCTCGTCGAAGAGGTCGAGAGCGCGCTGCAGGACCGGGACGCGCGGATCGTCTCGTCGAGTCTCATCGGCGAACTCGTCTCTGAGCGGTTGCAGCAGGTCGACAAGGTGGCCTACATCCGATTCGTCTCAGTCTACAAGGCGTTTTCTGAACCTGAAGAGTTTCTCAGCGAACTCGATGCGGTCCTCGACGCGGAAGTCGATGACTTCGAAGCCTCGAACAACTCACTATGACACAAATATACGCAAATCAAGCGAATGTTCGGTCAATTCTTGACCGGGCGAGCATGGACCACGTCCAGACGTACAGAGAACGACGGAAACAGAAACCAACCAACAGAGGACGATCCCTTCGGAGTACGTGCCAATGACTGAAAACAAAACTACAGGCGGGGAGACCAACATCTTCTCTGAACGAACGCAGCTCAAACCGTACGAGTACCCCGACATCCTCGAGTACAAAGACGCGATACGGAACAGCTACTGGGTTCACACGGAGTTCAATTTCTCGGGAGACGTGCAGGACTTCAAGGTCAACACGACTCCGGCCGAAAAGACCGTAATCAAGCGAACGATGTTGGCCATCGCGCAGATCGAGGTCCAGGTCAAGACTTTCTGGGCAGAAATCTACGATGAGATGCCCAAAGCAGAGGTCGGGAGCGTCGGCATGACCTTTGCCGAGAGCGAGGTCAGACACATGGACGCGTACAGCCACCTCCTCGACATCCTGGGAATCACGGAGGGCTTCGAGGAGGTGACCGACGTCCCCGCAATCGAGGAGCGGATCGACTACCTCGACGAGTATCTCGAGAAGAGCGAGAGCGACGACACACAGGAGTACGTGATGAGTCTCCTCCTGTTCTCCACGTTCGTCGAGCACGTCTCGCTGTTCTCGCAGTTCCTCATCATGACGAGCTTCGACAAACACGAAAAGAAGTTCAAGGGGATCGCGAACGCCGTCGAAGCGACCAGCAAGGAGGAGCAGATTCACGGACTGTTCGGTGTCGAACTCGTGGAGACGATTCGCGAGGAGAATCCCCACCTCTTCGACGAGGATTTCGAAGAAGAGGTCCAAGCGGCCTGTCAGCAGGCGTTCGAGGCAGAGATGAAGATATTGGACTGGATCTTCGGTGAGGGCGAACTGGAGTTCCTTCCCCGGGCGCACGTCGATGCGTTCCTGCGGGACCGGTTCAACCAGAGCCTCGAGAACGTCGGTGTCGAGCCGATGTTCGACCCGGACGATGACCTGCTCGAGGAGACACGGTGGTTCGACGAGGACATCATGATGACGAAGGATAACGACTTCTTCAGCAAGCGGTCGACCACGTACAACAAACACGCACAGAGCGTCACCGCGGAGGACATGTTCTAACGATGGCACAAACAGAACCAGCACTTGACGAGGTCAACCAGCAGCATGAGGAACCGTTCTACTGGCTGAACGAGGACAGCCGGGCGTTCCTCGACGAGGGGTACCTGATTGAGGGCGTCACGGCCGAGGAGCGTGTCAGGGAAATCGCGGAACGGGCTGAGGAGATCCTGGAGGACGACGGCTTCGCGGACAAGTTCTACGACTACATGAGTCGGGGCTTCTACAGCCTCGCGAGTCCGGTGTGGTCGAACTTCGGTCTGGACCGAGGCCTGCCCATCAGCTGCTTCGGTAGCTACATGGAAGACAACATGGAGAGCATCCTCTACACGCAGGCCGAAGTGGGCGAGATGACCAAGCTGGGCGGCGGGACCAGCGGGTACTTCGGCGAGATCCGGCCCCGAGGCAGCCCGATCACGAACAACGGCAAGAGCAACGGGAGCTACAGCTTCACCGAGCTGTTCGACACGATCATCAACGTCGTGAGCCAGGGTGAGACGCGGCGCGGCCAGTTCGCGGGGTACATAGACGTTGAACACGACGACCTGGACGAGTGGCTCAACATCAAGACCGAGGGCGACCCCGTACAGGACATCTACTACGGCGTCATCATCGGTGACGACTGGTTCCGGGCGATGGTTGACGGCGACGAGGAGAAGCGAGAGACGTGGGCAGAACTCATTGAGGCGCGGATCAACAGCGGTGTCCCGTACATAATCTTCCGGGATAACATGAACGAAGGGAAGCCACAGGTCTACAAGGACAAGGGCTACGAAATCAATGCCTCCAACCTGTGTACCGAGATTGCACTGCCAGCCACGCCAACTGAGAGTTTCGTCTGTTGTCTCTCATCGATGAACGCGCTCCACTTTGACGAGTGGAGGGGTACCGACGCAGTGGAAACGCTGACGCGGTTCCTTGACGCCGTCATGGAGGAGTTTATTCAAGAGGCGGAGGGGACGCAGTTCATGGATCGCCCGGTGCGGTTTGCGAAACGGCACAGGGCGATCGGCATCGGCGTCCTCGGCTGGCACAGCTACCTCCAGAGCGAGATGATTCCGTTCGACAGCATGGAGGCGATGGAGAAAAACGAGGCAATCTTCCGCACCATCAAGGAGCGAAGTTACGAGGAGAGTCGTCGACTCGCCGACGAGTTCGGCGAGCCTGAGGTACTCGAGGGCTACGGTCGCCGGAACGCGACGACGATGAGCGTGGCCCCGACGAAATCCAGCAGTGTCATCCTGGGGCAGGTCAGTCCGAGCATCGAACCGCTGAAATCGAACTATTTCGTCCGCGACGGTGCGAAGCTGAAATCGACGCAGAAGAACCGGTTCCTCGAGGCGATACTGAAACAGCGAGGCAGAGACGAGCGCGAGGTCTGGGACAGCATCGCACAGAACGACGGGAGCGTGCAACATCTCGACTGTCTAACCGACGAGGAGAAGGAGGTGTTCAAGACCTTCGCCGAGATCCCACAGATGGCGATCATCAACCAGGCAGCGCAGCGGCAGAAACACATCGATCAGGCACAGAGCCTGAACGTCTCGATCGATCCGAGCGAAGTGAGCGTCAAGGAGATCAACCAGCTCTACATTGAGGCGTGGAAGAAAGGGGTGAAGAGTCTCTACTACCAACACAGCGTGAACGCCGCACAGAAGTTCAGCCGAGACATCCTCGAATGCAAGGCCTGTGAGAGTTGATCTCCCATCGGCCGGTATTATCGAGTGGTCCATGCAAACTACGCCACCCTACCCCTCGGCTATGTGTGCCTCGGTCCGTGACGGCTTCGGCGAGGAGGTGCTTGCGTTGATCACCGACGCTGTCGAGTTGGAGAAAATCTACGCCTACGAGGCCTGTCCTGCGGACATCCTCGGCACGAGTGCCGGGCAGTCTCGACTGGTAACAGACGAGTGCCGTCTCAACCTGAGCAGCGGTCTGGGGGTCCTACTCGCTGAAATACTCCGCAATCGACTCAAGTTCTCCCTTCCGGAACGGTTGTCCGGTCTCGTCAGCGTCGTCATCATCACGTGCACCAATCTCGAAGAGAATGCCTGCTCGCATCTGTGGCTTTGGCGGCAAGGAGTCGTGGTCGATACGATAGCCGACGCTGTCGCAGATTGCCGCGAGGTCTTCTTTCGTGAACGCGGCTGAAATCTCGCGCTCGAACCGACCTGCCGCTACTCTGATCTCGTTTCTGAGGTCGTCGACGGTTTTTGCCATATACACGCATCTGGAGGGAGCGACTGTGTCAGTTCTGGTGAGAGCCGTTCAGCAATACCCGTACGTTGTGCCACCTGCAAGTCCACTCGGCTCCGTTTGGGCGGTACAATTATCACGGAGAGGCCGAATACAGGTGATAATGGGCTGGTTGGGACTGGAATGGTTGGTAGCAACCGGTCCATTTCAAGACCAGTTTTCGCTGTGGTTGTCGGTAACGTTGGTCGTGGTCGGCGTGCTCAACGGCGGCGTGGGCACACTCATTCTTCGTACGCGCTCGAATCAGACCGCGATGCCGGTCTTCATCTCACTCTCTGGCATTGCAGTCTGGACGGTTTCACAGGGGCTCCTTCTCGCCGCCTCGACCAACACTCTGGCATACATCTTCACGACGACGATGCACGTCGGGGCGATGGTGGGGGTCACCGGCGCGCTTCACTTCTCGCTGTCGTACGCCAGCCGAAACGACTGGCTACGACTTCGCCGTCTGGGTGTCATCTACGGAGTCTCTGGGCTGTGGATACTGCTGTTCGTGACGAACCCACTCCACGAACTGCTGTATGTCCCCTCCAGCCACGCCGGTGCGATTGTTCCGATCCGCGACGCCCTCAAACCGCTGTATTTTCTCTACCTGCTCAACAGCTATGCACTGACAAGCGGCGCGATGGCGCTGATGGGAATCGAGTACTGGAACGCAGAGCGTGGCAGCGTCTACTCGAAGCAGGCCGGACTCATCGTCTTTGCCCTGTTCATCCCGTTCTTCCCGAACATGCTGGCGTACTCCGGCGTCACGGACCTCAACTACTCACACTGGGCCTTTGGTGCGACGGGACTGTTGATTGCGACTTCACTGTACCGATACCAGTGGCTCGATCTGGTTCCTGTTGGTAGGGGACAGGTCATCGAACAGATTCGGGACGGCTACCTTGTTATCGACAGTCAGAGACGGGTTGTCGACTCGAATCCCTCCGCACGAGCATTTCTCGACGTCGACGAGGTAGTTGGTTCCTCCGTCGCAGACGTGTTCCCTGATTGCCTCCCCTTGCTCAGCGGCGAGGAAACCGAACTGCAACTGACGCTCGGTTCGGCCGTCGTCACTGTTTCGCGCTCGCCAATCACGACCGACAGCGGTGAAGGCCACCTCCTCTTGCTCCGGGACGTGACTGAACAGCGCCGCACCGAGCGCCGGTTCCGGGCGCTGATCGAGAACATCTCGGATGTCATCACAGTCGTCGACTACGACGGGACGGTGACCTACGAGAGTCCCTCTATCGAGACTGTCCTCGGGTACGAGCGCGGCGAACTGCTCGACACGCAGACCCTCGACCGCGTCCACCCCGAGGACCGCGAGGACGCCAGCGAACGGCTCGCCAACCTCGCTGCCAATCCTGGCCAACGAGAGCGTTTCGAGTACCGGGTTCGTCACGCAGACGGATCGTGGCGGACACTCGAAGGCGTCGCGACAAACCCGGAAGACGATGACCTCATCGACGGAATAATTCTCGTTTCCCGAGACGTGACTGACCGACGACAGCGTGAGCGGGAACTCGAACAGAGCAACGAAAGACTCGAACAGTTCGCTGGCGTCGTCTCTCACGACCTGCGAAACCCACTCAACGTTATCGCCGGCCGTGCTGAACTCGCCATGGAAACCGACGACGAGGAGCACATCGAACAGATTACCACCGCCGCTGACCGCATGGAAACGATCATCGAGGACCTGCTCGTCCTCTCTCGGAGCGGCCAAACTGTCGACGACCCCAGCCGTGTGTCACTGGCGGCAGTGGCCGCTGAAAGCTGGGAGACTGTCCAGGCGACAAACGCGACGCTCGAACAGACAATTCCTGAGGATGTTCACGTCGAAGCTGACCGCGACCGCCTACTGAACGTCTTCGAGAACCTCTATCGCAACAGCCTCGAACACGGCCGCCCAGCGGACGGAGACGGACACCTTACCATCCGTGTCGGGCTGCTCGCCGACGACGGCACAGAGTTCTACGTCGAAGACGACGGCCAGGGAATCCCGGCCGAGGAGCGCGACCAGGTCTTCAATCACGGCTACAGCACACACGACAGCGGCACCGGATTTGGACTCTCTATCGTACAGGATATCCTCACGGCTCACGGCTGGGATGTGACGGTGACAGACAGCACTGAGGGTGGGGCGCGGTTCGAGATTACGACCGACCCGCCAGAAGCGGAGCTCCCGCCGACGAAAAGCAGTTAGGCGAACGCAATCGGCGTGCCCGCAGAGTCGTCTTCCTCTTTGACTTTCTCCAGGGCGTTCTCGAAGTCCTCGATGTGGATCTCTGCTCGCTCTTCACGGATGGCGAACATGCCGGCTTCGGTCGCCAGCGAAGCGAGTTCTGCGCCCGAGAAGCCTTCGGTGTCGTCAGCCAGCAGCGAGAGGTCGACGTCGTCGGCGAGGTTCATTCCCTGCGTGTGGATTTCGAGAATCTTTACGCGGCCCTCGACGTTCGGCTCTGGCACCTCGATGAGGCGGTCGAACCGACCGGGACGGAGAATCGCGCGGTCGAGCATGTCGAAGCGGTTCGTGGCGGCGATGATACGAATCTCGCCGCGGTCGTCGAAGCCGTCCATCTCCGAGAGCAGTTGCATCATCGTCCGCTGGACCTCGGCGTCGCCGGAGGTCTTCGATTCGGTCCGCTTCGAGGCGATGGCGTCAATCTCGTCGATGAAGATGACCGCAGGTTCGTTCTCGCTGGCGAGCTCGAACAGGTCCCGGACGAGTCGCGCGCCCTCGCCGATGAACTTCTGGACGAGTTCGGAGCCAGCCATCTTGATGAATGTGGCGTCGGTTTCGTTTGCGACAGCCTTGGCGAGCATCGTCTTCCCTGTTCCCGGTGGGCCGTGAAGCAAGACGCCCGATGGTGGCTCGATGCCGACTTCGCGGAACTGGTCGGCGTTGATGAGTGGCTGCTCGACGGCTTCGCGAACCTCCTGAATCTGTGTTTCGAGGCCACCGATGTCGTCGTAGGTCACGTCGGGGCTGCCGTCGACCTGCATCGCCTGTGCGCGAGCGTCAGTCTCGGGTTCGAGGACGCTCTGGACCGCGAAGGAATCGTTGATTGCGACGCGGTCACCGGCTTCCAGTTCCTGACGGATGCCCGGCGAGACTTCAGTCAGAACCTCCTGGTTGTTACCGTGCTGTTTGACGACAACACCGTCGTCGAGCATCTCCTCTGCGGTTGCGATGTACAGCGAGGAGGATTTCAGGGTATCATTCTCCCGTTCGAGACGGTCGACTTTCCCCGTGAGGTTCTCCCGGCGGCTGTTTGCCTGGTCGAGCTGTGTTTCGAGTTGGTTGTTGACTTCGAGGACATCTTCGAGGTGATCTCGGAGCGCTTCGAGTCGCTCGTCCGGCGACATGTCTGGGTCGAGGTCCAGACGAGGGCGCTCAGGAAGTGACGGACTGCGAGACATTTGGGTATCTCGAAGTTAGACGGCGGTAAATATAGGTCCTTCGGCACCGGGAAGAACGACCAGCCCTACCCTCAGTGGGTTTTTGCAACTCGACACGAATATCCTGCTATGCGGCTTGTCCGTGGCCGGGGCTCGACGCCCACCAGAGACCGCGAGCACTCCCACGACCTCATCGACCGCGCTGCCGACGAGGAAACGTCCGTCCTGCGTGTCTGGCAGCCACCAGCACATCTCGCCTTCGGCCGGCGCGACGGCTCACGAGAGGGCTACGACCGCGCCCGCGAACGCGCTGAGGCCCACGACCTGCCCGTGATCGACCGCTCGACTGGCGGCCACGCGGTTGTCTTCACCGGCAACACGGTGTCGGTGGTGCTCGTCACACCAATCGAGGACGCGCGCTCGGGGATTCCCGAGCGGTACGAGCGCGTCACTGGACAGCTTCGGGGCGCGCTGGCTACCCTCGGCGTCGACGCCCACGAGGGCGAACCTGACGGCGCGTTCTGTCCGGGGACACACTCGCTCTCCGCAGGGGGCAAGATTGTCGGCCTCGCTCAGCGAGTCCGTCGCGACGTGGCCGTCGTCGCCGGAATCGTCACGCTCCGTGACCACGACGAAATTACCGAGATTCTCGGGCCGGTCTACGACGCGCTCGATATCCCCTTCGACTCGGATGCGACGGGGAGTATCGCCCGTGCTGGTGGTGAAACCGACTCCGAGGTGGTCTGTCGAACTATCGAGTCGGCACTGGCCCCGGACGACGCTGTCGTCGAACAGATATAGCGGTCCGGGAGTTTTACTGCAGTGGGCGTCCAGTCGACTGTATGCTCATACAAAACGTGACCCTCGCCGACGGCTCTCGCCACGATGTCCGTATCGACGGCGAGCGAATCGCGGCCGTCGAGCGGGCCGGCGAACTCGACCCCGGACCGGACGAGACTGTAACCGAAGGGTCTGGAAACAGACTCCTGCCGGGGATGATCGACGTTCACGTCCACTTCCGACAGCCCGGATTCGACCACAAAGAAACGTGGGAGACCGGGAGCAAAAGCGCCGCCGCCGGCGGTGTCACCACAGTCGTCGACCAGCCCAACACCGACCCGGCGACAGTCGACGGCGAGGGCTACGACGAGAAGGCAACCTTGGCCGCTGACTCGCTGGTCGATTACGGGATTAACGGTGGCGTCACCGGCGACTGGCGTCCCGAGGAACTGTTCGACCGGGACCTGTTCGCGCTGGGTGAAGTCTTCCTCGCCGATTCGACGGGTGATATGGGAATCGACGGGGACCTCTTTGCTGACGCGCTGGAGCGTGCAATCGAGGCCGAAACGACCGTCACCGTCCACGCAGAGGACGCGACGCTGTTCAACAAAAGCGCTCGTGACCGCGACGACCCCGACGCCTGGAGCGCCTACCGGACAGCGCGCGCAGAGATTGAGGCGGTCCGGCGGGCCTGTTCGCTCGCCGACGACCGCGACACGCAAATCCACATCGCCCACACCAGCACGCCCGAGGGCGTCGATATCGCAAGCGAAGCCGGAATGACCTGCGAAGTCACGCCACACCATCTTTTTCTCTCCCGTAGCGACCTCACCGACCTCGGTACCCACGGACGGATGAACCCGCCGCTGCGGCGTGAACGCCGCCGCCAGCAACTCTACGAGCGAGTGGCTGATGGGACGGTCGACATGATTGCGACCGACCACGCGCCACACACGCTGGGAGAAAAAGAGACGGACATCTGGTCAGCCCCCAGCGGCGTTCCGGGTGTCGAGACGGCGCTGCCCCTGCTGCTGGCGGAGGCGGCGGCGGACCGACTCAGCTTCGAGCGCGTCCGTGACCTGACTGCGACCAATCCTGCCGAGCTATTCGACCTTCCAGACCGCGGCCGGGTCGAGGCCGGAAACTACGCCGACCTCGTGTTGGTCGACCCGAGTGAGCCAGCGCAGATTCACGCCGAGAACCTGCACACGAAATGCGAGTGGACGCCCTTCGAGGGCCGCGACGCGGTGTTCCCCGAGTGGACGATGCTCCGCGGCGAGACTGTCTACGACGGCGAGGACGACTCCTTCGGCGAGGTGCGTGGCGAAAACGTCCGAGTCAACCCAGATGAGGGGTCGGACCCAGAGCCACCTGAAGCAGAGGAGTAACGCCGGGCGAGACTGTTATGCCGCTGTGGCCGTACAGCATAACGATGACAACCACAGCCTCCACTCGCCTCGAGCGCGTCCAGCGGGATCTCCGCGACCGCGGCTTCTCATTTGAGACCGCGGCCCGGCCGACAGTTGCGCGTGACGGGCCTGCGGACTTTGCCGGCGTTGACGCACCGCTTGACCTCCGTCCGCTGGCGAGCGACCGCCCGCTGGAGATAATCTCTGCGGTCGCAAATGCCGCCCACGACGGCCGTGTTCCCGTGCTGGTCGTCGACGACCACGATTACGACACCGTTCAGGAGTTCCTGTCGCCACCGTTCGCGCTGGCTGGCAACGAGGATGGTGTGGGGCAGTTCTACACCATCGAGGACCGCATCCAACTCACTGACGACAGCTTCGCCTGCGTCGCCTCTCCCGGGGAACTCTCGTGGTCCGAAGCTCCGGACGCCGGAAGCGACTCGCCGCCGTTGCGTCTCTCTGTCGGCGGAGAGACAGCTGCTGTCCTCGATTCCGTCGAGGGATTAGCCTGTCCTGGGCCGTCACCGGCGGCGTTCCGCCATCGCTACGCCCGCGGCGAGGACGGTCGGTTTCGTGTCTACGAGGGCGACTCGGTCGTCGGCGAATACACCGGCGTGACAGCGATGCGGCAGGCTGGCGTTCGTCCGGTCCCGCTCCCGCTGGTGCCAGAACACCACGTCCGAAACAACGGTGACCTCGCGCGTGCCGTCATGCTCGCAACAGTCGAGGACGGAACCGTCCAGTACACCGGCTGAGTGACAGCGCAGGGAAAGACCCTCAACGGTGGCCGTCGTGGTGGAACTATGACTCTCGAACTCGGCTTTGTCACGCAGACGACGATGCACTACACGAGTGCGTTCCCGGCTGCGAAGGCGATGGAGGTCGAGTACGTCGAACTGCTGCTCGACGGTCACCACGAACGCCAGACACTCGACCCCGAAGGAGTCGCCGCAGCAGCTGATGACCACGATATCGACACCGTTGTCCACCTCCCATTTGCGTTCGATATTGCGTCGCCGTACGAGCACGTCCGGGAGGGCGCGATTCGTGAACTCTCGGCGACACTCGAAGCCGCGAGTACGTTCGACGCTCGCAAGGCGGTGGTCCACGCCACCAGCAACGCGTGGGGGCCGGCGTGGGATTCTGAACCAGTTGCTGACGGTGTCGTCGACGCACTCGATGAGCTACAGGTTGTCGCCGAGGAGTTCGGTATCGAACTCTGTGTCGAGAACATCCCCGGCGAGTGGTTCGGCCTCGCTGACTTCCCGCGCCTGTTCGAGGCCACCGATGTCTCGATGACATTCGACACGGGCCATGCCTACGTCGAAGGGTACGACGCCGCCGACCAGGCCGAGTTCATCGCTGACCACCGTGACCGAATCAGCCACGTCCACGTCAACGACGTTCGCACCCAGCGCGACGACCACGTTCCGATTGGGTCGGGCGTCCTCGATTTCGGAACCATCTGTGCTGACCTCGAAGACGCGACACTCTCTGTCGAGGTGTTCACTCCTTCCTACGAGTACGTCGGCACGAGTGTGAACAACCTCCGCCGGCAGGTTGCGGCACTGGACGACCCCTGACGAGCCGTGAGATTCTTCGCGCTGTCGCCCTCACTACCAGTCGATGGAGGATTCGCCATCGAGTTCAGCCGACCCGCTGCCCCGAGAGTCCCTCTCGGAGGCCGCAGCGCGAGTCGACAGAGCGCTCGCACAATATGGCTACGAACTCGACGCTGCTATTGCGGCTATTGACGACGCAACGGCTGGCTACGGCGGGCTGTTTGATCCTGACACAGATGCTGCGGAGTTGCGTGCGGCCTGCGAGACAGTTATCGCTGCGGGGCCGCCCGAGGCCACTGCCAAGGACGACACGGTTCCGCCGGAACTCGTGCTCTACGTCGATGGGAGTTCGCGGGGCAATCCGGGGCCGGCCGGGGCCGGTGCTGTCGTCCAGACTGCGGACCAGACGCTCGCAAAACTTGGCCGACCAGTTGGCAGACACGCCGACAACAATATCGCCGAGTACGCCGCGCTGCAGCTCGGGTTGACCGCAGTCTCGGAGTACGAGCCCGCGAGTCTGGAGGTTCGAATCGATTCGATGACCGTCATCGACGATGTCTGGCGGGGTGGCTCTGACGAATCGTTCTTGCCCTACAGCGACGCTGTCGCGGAGTTGCTCTCGGCTATTCCGGCCCACCGGTGGACCCATCTGGCTGACTCAGACCCGAACCCGGCAGATTCGCGAGCGACAGTCGGTGCTGATATCGCCGCCATCGGTCCCGGATGACCCCCTGGCTTTATCAGGACTGGCTCCGTGTGTGAATGCCAGACATGACGACCGTTACCGAACTACAGGAGTTCAACACCGCTGACTGGGCGCTCGATAACAGTTTCATGGAGCAGCTGACAGACCCCGGCGAGCCCTACACCGCGGTCTGCCCGTTCTACGTCGTCGACCACCCCGAGGGAGTAGCAGTAATCGACACTGGTCTCAGCCACGACATGCTCGATGACCCGGCGGGATACGGTCCCCACGGTGCCGAGTTCATGGAGGCGTTTCTGCCGGCCATCGAGTACGGTCCCGACATGCACCCACGCGCACAGTTGGAAGACGCTGGCTACTCCCCCGAAGATGTCGATTATCTCGTCCTGACACATCTGCACTCAGACCACGCGGGCCACATCGACACCTTCCCAGACGCCGAGATTATCGTCCAGAAGGAGGAACTTCGATACGCCCACTGGCCCGTGCCAGTTCAAGAGGTGTTCTATCTGGAGGGCGATTTTGACATGCTGCGCTCGGGCGCGTACGACGTGACGCCCGTCGACGGCGAGTACGATGTCTTTGGCGACGGCAGTCTCGTCACCTTCCCGACACCGGGACACACCCCTGGCCACCAGTCCGTACAGGTGGAACTACCCGAGACTGGCACCGTGATTCTGGGTGCCGATGTTGCCCACAAGCAGTCTGGGTACGAGAGCGAACATCTCGCGTCGTTCAACTACAACCTCTCGCAATCTATCGCCTCACTCAGAGACCTGAAGGCCCGCGCTCGCCGGACCAATGCAGCGGTGTTCGTCACCCACGACAACGAACACATCGACACGATGGCTGAGGGACTGCGCTAACGACCGCTACAGGTCGTACAGCGCCTCGAACTTCTCCCGGGCGTACTCGACGAACGGTTCGGCAGATAGTTTCTGCCCAGTTGCTTCCTCGATGAGTTCAGGCGTCGGGTAGCGCTGGCCGTGGTGATGGACATTCTCGGTCATCCACTCGTGAATCGGCTCGAACTCACCTTCCCGAACCAGGCCGTCGACGTCGAGGTCCTCGCGGATGGCGTCGTTCAACTGCGCGGCAACGACGCTACCGAGCGTGTAGCCGTGGAAGGCCGCGAACCCGCTGGTCCAGTGAATATCTTGCAGAGAGCCCTCGCTGTCGGAGTCGGGTGTAACGCCGAGATACTCGTCCATCTTCTCGTTCCACAGCTGCGGAATCTCCTCGGCCTCGATGTCGCCCTCGACGAACGCGCGGCCAATCTCACACCGGAGGATGATGTGCATATGGTAGGTGAGTTCGTCCGCCTCGACACGAATGAGATTGTTCGGATAGATGCGGTTGGCTGCCTCGTAGGCCTCCTGCACAGTGAGGTCGTCGTGGCCGTCGATGTGCTGCTTGAATGTGGGCAGGAAGACCTCCCAGAACGGCTTGGTTCGACCAATGTGGTTCTCCCAAAACCGAGATTGTGACTCGTGAATGCTCATCCGAGGTGCGCCAAGCGGTGTCCCGTACTCGTCCTGTCGCAGTCCGAGTTGGTAGCTTGCGTGTCCGAACTCGTGGATGGTCGCGGTCAGCGCGTCCATTGGGTCGCTCGGCTTGTAGCGCGTGGTCACGCGTGCGTCGAACTGGTTGCCGGCCATGAACGGGTGAGGCGCAGTATCTATCCGCCCGCGCTCGAAGTCGTAGCCGACGAACTCAAGCGCCGCCTCGGTGAGTGCTTTCTGACTTTCGTCGGGGTACTCGCCGTCCCACGGGTCCGCGAGGTCACGCCCAGACTCGCGGATCTCTTCGACAAGCGGCGGAATCTCCGACCGCAGCGTCTCGAATATCTCGTCCATCGTCTCGATATCGATATACTGGTGGCTCCCCTCGTACAGCACCGTGTATGGACTCGTTTCGGGGTCGATATGCTCGGCCTTCTGGCGCTGGAGGTCGCGCATCGTCTCCAGTCGCGGCGCGAATAAATCGAAGTCGTCCTCAGCCTTTGCGTCCTGCCAGATCTGCTGGTTCTCCGCGGCGGTTTGTGCAATCGTCTCGTTCAACTCGCCGGGTACCTTCGCCTCGCGCTCGTACTCGTTGCGGATTTCTCGGACGTTCGCAGCCTGTTCGTCTGTGAGCTCTGCGTCCTCGAGGCTAGCGAGCCAGTCGGCAACGTCGTCGTCAACGAGCAGTTCGTGTGTCGTCGCGGACAGCGCCGACAGTTGCTGTGCACGCCCTTGCGCACCGCCTTCGGGCATCATCACCTGTTGGTCCCAGTTGAGATACATCGAGGCGTAGTCGAGGTTCGTCAATCGCCGGTTCCGTTCGAGCAACTCCTCGTATGCCTCAGGTGTTTCAGAGTCAGCTGTTGCCATACCTCTGGCCACGGAACAAACACATAAGAAATTCCGGGAGTACCCCAAATTACCCTGCTCTCGATGCTGGCTCGACTCTTAATTTACAGGTAGGAAATATCGCTATCGCTCGTCGTTTCGTCGTGGGGTGAAAATGGGCCGGCGCGAATTCGAACTGGGCGAGACTCGCGTCCGCTCGTCTCGCTGGCTCGAATCCGCGCGACGTGATTTTCACACTCACTACAGACTCCTCGCTGCTCGCGGCAGGGCCGCACGCTGTAACGAGACGTTCGCTTTGCTCACGCCTCACTGCTCACGGCTTCGCCGTTCGCTATATCGTGCTGCGTGGCGCCACGCAACGCTCGTCGCGTTGTAGTGGGGCGAAAATGGGCCGGCGCGAATTCGAATCACGCGAGACCTGCGGTCTCGCTTGCCTTCGTTCGCTTCCGCTCACGAAGACGCGGTTACGACCACCCGAACGCAGTCGCTCAAGCGTGTAAAAATGCGGGAAGAAGTGGGCCGGCACGAATTTGAATCGTGGTTACGGCCACCCGAAGGCCGAAGGATACCAAGCTACCCCACCGGCCCGCGTCTGAGATGTGTTGGTCCGGCAGTTTAACCGTTGCGAAATGACCGGCCTACTCCGCCGTATCCAGCCAATTATGGGCGACAGCGATGGCGTGGTCGGCGTGGATTGCTTTCGGTCCAAGACAAATCTCTCCGTCTGCGTGACTCGCAATTGTCTCTGCATCAGTCTCGTGGAACTCCTGGTGATTCGACAGCACGAACGCCGCGTCAGCTGGCGGCGACAACTCCGCTTTCTGCGTGCCGTCAGGATGGAGTCGATAGATTGGTTCGTCGATTTCGCCAAGCGTCCTATCGAGATCCATCCGGACCAGCGAGACACCCGACGAAATCTCTACGGGAATCTGTCCGATGGCTTCCTCGCGCTCCGAGAGTGCATTTCGGATCACCGCGGCCGTCGAGCGCTCGTCTGGGTGGAGTCCTCGCAGGTCCGCACTCTCGAACTGGACGGTAAACTCGTCGCCGAGAACGAGATGTGTTCGCACGTCTTCGCGAAGGCCGTGTGAGAGCAACAGCGAGGCCGTGACACAGCGGGCGAGCAGGTCGACCCGTCCCGCCGCAGGCAGCGCATCGAGCGAGAACTCCCCCGTTGTTGGCCCTTCCCGAGCAACGACGATGAACTGGCGCATACGTGATTCTCGCGGCCACATCACATAGACACACCGGTCGCTCGTGTGTCGGTGTCGATGTCGACAGCACGGCTCAGATTATCGTGAATAACAACTGCCGCGAGCGATTGATAAGTGAGTCTCACGTAATGTTTCGAATGAGTCTTGCTGACGAGGCGTACTCCGGTCCGATTTCTGTTCTTTACGTGAACAACGATGCTGATTTTGCCGACCTCGCGCGAACGAAGCTGCTGGCTGCGGACCCGGACTTTTCGATCACGACTGCCGGGACCGCCGACGAGGCACTCGAACTCCTCGAGACGTCTCCAGTCGACTGTGTCGTAACCTCCTATGCGCTCCCAGAGGGGACGGCGATCGACCTCTTGGGGCGGCTCCAGTCTGCACGACCAGAGCTACCGACAATCCTGTTTACCGGACGCGGGAGTGAACAGATTGCGAGCGAGGCGACTCAGGCGGGGGTCTCCGATTACATTCCAATCCGGTCGGACCAGAACAACTTCGAGTTGCTCGCACGCCGCATCCAGACACTCGTGGACGCGGCCCGCAAAAACGAAACTGCAGAGCGCATGACGACCCGGTTTCGCCGGACGCTCGAACGGACGACCGACGCTATTTACGCCGTCGACGACGAGTGGCGTGTCGAATACATGAACGAGCAGATGGCAGACCGGGTCGACCACGACCCGGCGGCCATCATCGGGACGACAATCTGGGAGGAGTTCCCGTCGATCGTCGGCACGGAACTGGAGGAGCGGTATCGAACTGCGATGGAGACCGGCGAACCGACGTCTTTCGAGCAGCGCCTCGGCGAGCCGTTCGATTACTGGGTCGAAGTACGAGTGTTCCCGGACGACGACGGGATGACCGTCTTCTCACAGGAGATTACTGCCGAGCGCGAGCGCGAACGAGAGCTCGAACGGAATGAGACGATTCTCGAAAACATCCACGACGTCGTGTTCGTTCTCGACGACGAGGGCACTATCGAGTTCGCCAATGCGGCCGCGGAGCGAGTGCTTTTGGAATCCGGCCCCGAACAGGCCACCGGCCACCAGCTCGAGGCCGTGGTGGGCGACCGCATCGGGACGGCCGACGCAGAACGGTTCGTGCAGGCAGTCGAGACGACGCTGGACGAGATGGAGGGCGACGGCGGACACAGGGGGCTGTACGATGTCGACCTGCAACTCGACGTTACGACCGACGACGCCGAACGGACCTTCGACGTTCGAATCACGCCCTTCGAGAGTGGGCCCGGCCAGCAGGTGCTCGTCGTCGCTCGGGACGTGACGGAGCGAACCGAGACGAGCCGGCAGTTGCAGAGAGAACGGGACGCGCTCAGGCAACTCCAGACGGTCATGGCAAAGCCCGACGTCTCGACCGAGACGCGACTGACAGAACTCCTCGAAGTTGGCTGCCAGACACTGGGTCTGGACATCGGAATCGTCTCACACATCGAGGACAGTGAATACACGGTCGAAGCCGTACACGGACCGAGCGCCGACATCGAGGCCGGTGACCAGTACGACCTCCAGTCGACGTACTGCGAGCAGGTCGTGCGGGAAGATAGCGTCTGTTCGTTCGCGGATGCCGGCGCCGCCGGGAAGGCGACACATCCCGCCTACCGCGAACTCGGACTGGAGTCGTATCTCGGGGTGCCACTGGTCGTCGACAACGAGCGCTACGGGACCCTGAACTTCTCGAGTACAGAGCCAGCCGAGACCTCGTTCGGGAGGCTCGAACGCACGTTCGCCGAGCTGTTCGCCGAACTCGTGAGTGCCGAACTCTCCCGGCGCCGAGACCGGGTCGAACTCGAACGGCAGGAGTTTCTGTTCCAGCGGATTCAAGACGTAGCAGACATCGGCGTCTGGGAGTACTCCCCAGCGACGGGTGCCCTCGACTGGTCCGACGGGGTCCGACAGATTCACGGCGTCGAGGAGGGGTACGTCCCGACACTCGAAGAGGCACTCGAGTTCTACCACCCTGCCGACAGGGACACCATCACCGCGGCAGTCCAAGCGGCTATCGAAGACGGCGAGTCGTACGACCTGGACTTACGAATTGTTCGGACAGACGGTGTCGTCCGGGACGTTCGAGCGTGGGGCGAGCGTGTCGACAGCCCGACACACGAGGACTCGGTCATCCGCGGCGTCTTCCAGGATATCACCGAACGCAAGTCACAGCGGCGCGAGTACCAGGAACTCGCAGAGGAATACGAGGCGCTACTCGACAACTCGGGCGACGCAATCTTCATGCTGGACGTCGACACGGGTGGACCGGAGCCAGCCTTCGAGTTCGCCCGGCTCAGCACCGGATACGAGACCCAGACCGGACTCTCAACTGCGGACGTCCGGGGACAGACGCCTCGGGAGGTCTTCGGTGACGACCGGGGCGCCGAACTCGTCGCGAACTACACTCGCTGTGTCGAAGCAGGTGAGCCAATCTCCTATCGCGAAGAGCTGGACATCGGTGACGACGCCCGGTTCTGGGACACGAGTCTCGCGCCCGTCGTCGTCGACGGAGACATCATCAGAATCGTCGGCATCGCCCGAAATGTGACCAGACAGGTCGACCGCGAGCGTGACCTACAGAGGACCAACCAGCGACTGGAATCACTCATCGAGGCGACCCCGCTCACCGTCATGGAAATCGACACCGAGGGAACGGTGGTCCGCTGGAACGACGGGGCCGAAGAGATGTTCGGCTGGTCGCGTGAGGAGGTGCTCGGTGAGTTCAACCCAATCGTTCCCGACGAGCGAGCGCCGGAGTTCGACACGCACCGCCAGCGCGCACTGGAGGGCGAGCAGATCCGTGGCAAAGAGGTCCAGCGCGAACGGAAAGACGGTCGTGTGCTCGATTTGCTCCTCTCGGTCGCACCGATTACCGACTCTGACGGAGACATCACCAGTATTCTCGCAGTACTCGAGGATATCACCGACCAGAAACGGCTCGAGTCGAAACTTCGCTCGCTGCAGGCGACCGCACAGCGACTCAGTGGCGCACAGACGAGCGGAGAAATCGGCGACATCGCCATCGACGCAGTCGTCGAGACACTCGGCTTCGAGTTCACCGGCCTCTGGGAATACTCCGCCCAGACCGACACACTCGTCCCGGCGAGCGCGAGTCAGGCTACGAAAGACCGCTTCGGCGAGTTACCGCGCTTGGAATCCGAGGAGAGCCCCGCACGGCAAGTGTTCGAGGCGTCGGAGCTGCGTGTGTACGACGATATTCAAACCATCGAGGACTTCGAGGCCGAGACAGAGATGCGGAGCTGTCTGTTCGTCCCGCTCGGAGAGTTCGGCGTCCTCGGGGTCGGCGCGCTTTCGGCCCAGAGCTTCTCGGAGACAGACGTCGACCTGTGTCAGATTCTGGGTGCAACCGTCGAGGGGGCGCTCACCCGCGCGAGCCGCGAAGCGGAACTACAGCGTCAGAACGACCGCCTCGACGAGTTTGCCAGCGTCGTCGCCCACGACCTCCGCAATCCGCTGTCCGTTGCTATCGGCTTTCTTGACGTCATCGAACAGACGGGAAGCCTCGAACACGTCGACCGTGTTTCCTCGGCACACGAGCGCATGGAGCGTCTCATCGACGACCTCCTCACGCTGGCGCGCGGCGATACGACGATTGCCGAGACAGAGCAAGTCGACCTCGAGATGGTCACGACGAAAGCGTGGGGCTTCGTCGATACTGCCGACGCGACGTTGACGGTGACCGAGGCGGTTCCGACGGTGGCCGGCGACGGGAGTCGACTGACCCAGTTCTTCGAGAACCTGTTCAGAAACGCCATCGAACACGGCGGAGACACCGTGTCGGTGACCGTCGGTCCCCTGACGGACGAGCCCGGGTTCTACGTCGAGGACGACGGCGACGGCATCCCACCAGACCGACGCGACGAGGTGCTCGAACACGGTGTTACCTCGAACCAGGGTGGAACCGGCTTTGGACTCTCTATCGTGTCCGATATCGCCGCGGCCCACGGCTGGACCGTCCGCGTGACGTCGGGGACCGACGGCGGCGCACGCTTCGAGTTCGCCGGCGAGATGTAACTGCTAGAAAACTCCGCGTACCGTGTGAACGAGGCGTCTCAGTCCTCGCGCTGGTCCATGCACTCAGCCAGCGGTTCGACCACGCGGTCCGACACGCTGTACGGGTCCGTCTCGCGGTCGATAACCTGCGTGACGAACCCGTCGAGGCCGCCCTGTGCGTCCAGTTCCTCGGTGAGGAGTTCGTTCACATCCTCGCGGATGAGTGTTCGAATCTCCTCGGCGTAGCGCTGGCGCTGTTGAATCTCGTGTTCGCCGGAGTCGTCGAGATACTGGCGGTGGTCTGCCAGCGTCGCCAGCAATTCGTCGACGCCCTCGCCGCGCTCGGCAACAGTCTCGACAATCTGTGGCTCCCAGCCACCGCTATCGCTGTTGCCGTCGACGGAAACATCCATCTCTGTCGCGCCGTGGTGGCCGACAGTTCCGGGAACCCGGCCGTCGCGGTAATCGAGCATCTCTCGGAGTTCCTGCACTGTCCGGTCCGAGCCGTCCAGGTCAGCCTTGTTGACGACGAAGATATCTCCGATTTCGAGGATGCCGGCCTTGAGCATCTGGACGTCGTCGCCGCTGCCCGGCGGAACGAGCACTAGCACCGTCTCGGCAGTTTTGACGATATCAATCTCGTTCTGGCCAGCACCGACCGTCTCGATAATGATCTTGTCCTTCCCGAAGGCGTCCAACGCTTTGACCGCGTCAGTCGTCGCTGTCGAGAGGCCGCCGAGCGTCCCGCGGGCGGACATCGACCGGAAAAACACGTCCATATCCCCGATGTTCGAGGCCATTCGGATGCGGTCGCCCAGCACCGCGCCGCCGGTAAACGGCGAGGAAGGATCGATTGCGATGACGCCAACAGTCAACCCTTGGTCGCGGTACGTGGCAGCGAGTTTGTCGACCAGTGTCGACTTGCCCGAGCCCGGTGAGCCGGTGATTCCGATAACGTCGGCGTTGCCGGTGTGTTCGTGCAGCTGTTTAACGAGCTCTCGGTAGCCCGGCTGTCTGTTCTCGATTTTCGTGATGACGCGGGCCAGTGCGCGGTGCTGGCCGTCCAGAAGCTCTTGTATCAACTCACTCATTGCGGCTACTCGCGCTCGGGTGCGTTCTCACGAACGTATTCGATCATTTCGTCCATCGACGCACCAGGCCCGAACACGCGGGACACACCCAGTTCGAGCAGTTCTGTCTTATCGTCGTCTGGAATAATCCCCCCGACGAGGATGAGTGTGTCCTCGAAGGCACCGTATTCTTCGAGTCCGTCGATAATCTCCGGGACGAGCGTGTCGTGAGCTCCCGAGAGAATCGAGATACCGAGGACGTCAACGTCCTCCTGAACTGTTGCTTGGACGATCTCTTCTGGTGCGCGATGAAGCCCCGAGTAGATGACCTCGAATCCAGCGTCCCGAAACGCCCGTGAAATGACGTGTGCGCCACGGTCGTGCCCATCCAACCCGACCTTGGCGACAAGACACCGAATCTGGCGCTGTTCCTGGTCAATTCCCATACCAAACTATTCCCGCGGTTTCTGTTTCACTGTTTCGGTCGCTACGGTCAGGACTGTTCGAGTGCCCGCTGGCCGGCCGCGTAGCCGGTGACCAGTGCGAATCCACCGACCGACCCCTCGGCGACGACGTTCGGACTCGCCAGAACTCGTCCCGCACCATAGAGGTTCTCGGCCACCGCTGACCCGCCCTCCAGCGGTCGCCGTCGGTCGTCGACTTCGACGCCAGCACGCACCGCTGGGTGGTCGCTGAGGAACTCCCGGCCGACCAGTCGGTCGCCCGGCAGCGAGGCTGGACAGCCGAACACCGGTTCGCCAACTCCCGCGCTGTCCGTGACAACGCCGCCAGCCTCGACGCCGCCGGTTGCGAGCACGTAACTATCGGCGTCGTACTGCTGGCCGTCGGCGGTCACGCTGGTTATTCGGCTGTCATCCTCCTCGACATCCGACACGACGCTCTCCTCGATTGTTCCGCCACGGGACCGTACCGCTGCCGAAAGCAGCGACTCCAGACGCTGGCCCGGCAAGCTGGGCGGCCCCAGTGGCACCTCGAACACGGAGACGTGCAGCGCCTCCTCCAGCGCTGTCCTGATTGCTGGTGCCTCTGTCTGCCCGAGCACCGCTGGCAGGCCAACTCGTGGCTCGACATCGAGCGTTGGCTGGAGTTTCTCTGCGAGGGCCGCTCGGATCGGCTGGCCGTCGACCGACCTGTTCTGGTCCAGTATCTCGGGAATCTCCGTCCGGTCGAGGTCAGCAGGCAACGGCGCACGGACCGTCCGGCCAGTGACCGACAGCGGCGTCTCGTTGTTGAGGCGGTTGGCCGCAAGTTCGGCGTCGAAGTCAGGAATCGACTCGAAGCCGACCAGTCGCATCGAATCTGCACCGCTGGCGACACCGGCAGCCGCACTCTCCGGATACCGAACTGCTGGCGTCAGTCGACCCACTGCTGTCGGAAGTAGTGCATTCGTCTCCGTCTCTGCACCGCTATACTGGTCGCCGGTCGCGGTGTCGAACAGTTCCAACGCGGCCGACACGGTATCGAGACCGAGACGACTGTACGGGTGGTCCTCTTGGAGTCGCTCGATGGCCGCCAGCGGTCGGTCGACCGGTCCATCCTCGTCGGGTTCGTACCCCAGCAAGTCGACCAGTCCCGTCTCGGTCTGGAACCGGTCACTACGCTGGCGAAGGAGCCGGACCGACGCTGCGGAGTCTGTTTCCAGCGCGCTCAGTGCGGCCGCGTACCCCTCGATTCCACCGCCGACCACGAGCACATCGTCACTCATCGGCCGACCGCCTCCGAGTGCTGGACGCGTCCGTCTGCTGTTGTTGGTATCTCGGGAACCGGCAGTATCGAATCGTCCTCACGCTCGTCGTCTCTCTCGTGGAACGTCCGCGTACTGAATCCGCTGCCGTCGAAGGAATCGAGGTCGACCGTCTCCGGCTGGCTGCCGTCTCGCCCGAGCACGCGGGCGTGAAGTTCGTAATCATCCATTGCGGCGGCAAGTTGCTCGCTGTCGAGGCTCTCTCGGCGGCCGTGCCAGCGCCGGGCTAACAGCGTTTCCAGCGCCTCTTCGACCGTCTCGAGGTCACTTTCAGGGTAAAGTTCCGCCGCGATGCGGTGTCCACAGCGACCGCCCTGGCACTCACCCATCGTCGCCCCCGTTCGCATCCGGACGGTATCCAGTTCGGTTCGCAGTTCGCTCTCGTCGAGTGCCTGCTGGACAGTGGACTGCCTGACCGAGCGCGTCTCACAGAGCACTGGGTCGGGTTTGCTCGACTGCTCGCGCCCAGTCAGCGGTTCCGGCAGCGACAGCTCTTCCGTTAGACAGGACCGTCCGATGCCGAACTCTCCACAGACCCGATTGACCGCCTGCTCGGCGACGAAGCGGTGTGTCGTGACGCTACCGCCAAGCACGCTCAACATACCCCAGCGGTCGTCGTATTTGTCGTGGTCCACCAGCGTCGCCCCGTGACCGTAGGGCGACCCGCTCGAACCCCCGTGTTGTGTCCAGACACCCGAGTACGTCCGGAGAACTTCGGCCTCCGAAACGCCCGGCACGAACTCGGCGGCCGACGCCAACGCGTCCTCGATGTCCGTCGACTCTGCAATTGGCCCGACAATCGTGTTCCCCTGATACGGTGCAACGGTGAGCGGCAACCCAGTCTGTCGTCGTGTGACTGGCTGGTCGACGAGTTCGCTGCTCAGGACGACCATCCGGCCGCGTTCACGAGACAATGGCAGCTTAATGCCTGCGAGGGCAGCAATCTGGTCGGCCCACGCTCCCGCGGCGTTGATAACGTAATCCGCCTCGATTTCCTCCCGCTCGCCGGTTTCGGGCGTGTCGTCTCCCGTCGCTCCGGGGAAGGTTCGCTGCACTGTTCCGGGCATATCCGGTGTGTTCTCTTCGTCTTCGTCTTCGTCTTCGTCTTCTTCGTCTGCTTCATCCTCGTCTGTGCCTTCGTCGGCAGATTCGTCCTCGCCGTCGACGGGTTCGGTTTCGTCTGGAACCCCCTTCGATGGCCTGGTTGGCGCGCTCACGCCGCCAGGGGCCGAATCGTACTCGACTTCCACGCCGACGATGTCGCTTCCGTCAGTTAGAAGATCAACGACGCGTGCTCCTGTTTCGAATTCTGCGCCGTAGGCGTCCGCGCTCGCTGCGTTCGACAGCGTCAGTGCAAACGGGTCGACAACAGCGTCTGGAACGCGAGCCGCACGATTGGCAGACACGCCGTCGATTTCTCCCGAGAGCTTCGAGGCGGGAATCGACCGTTTCTCGCAGGCCGCGACAAAGTCGTCGAACTCCTCGCCGTCGACGATAATTCCGTCTGTCTCCTCGATACAGTGTGCAGCAGTCTCTCGGAGCGTGTTGCTCTCCTTGAAACAGCGCATTGCGCCCGCCGGGTCCTCCTCGACGAAGCGGGCACCGCTGTACAGCGGTCCGTGAATTGACCCGGTCGTTCCGGCCGTAAGCGTCCCCTGTTCGACCAGCGTTACCTCCAGTCCGCGAAGCGCACAGTCACGGGCGATGGCCGTGCCGAGCACGCCGCCGCCAATGACTATGACCTGTGGCGTATACCCCATTCGATTGCCATCACCTGTGGGGGCCGCGCACTTATACTACCTGACTCTGCCCGGCCTCAGTTGGCGACGGGGTCCGAGTAGACGACGCCACGCTCGCCGTCAAGACTCACTTTCTGCCCGTCTTCGGTCTCTTCGGGCACTCGTGCGTGACTGATCATTGGAATACCGAGTTCGCGCGCTATGACTGCCGCGTAGCCCGTCATTCCGTCGTGGGCGTCGATGATACCCGCGATTTTCGAGAGGTCGCCGCTGAACTCGGCGTCGAGTGACTCGGGGACGGCGATAATCGCGCCGTCGGGCACGTCCGTCAGGTCACCGTCGGGAACGTGGGACAGCGGACCGGTCACGAACCCGTCGACGACGGGCCGCCCGGACAGCAGTCGTTCTGAGGCGACGTGGACTTTCAACATATCAGCAGTGTCGTAGCCGCCGTGGTCAGTCATCATCCCCGAGAGCACAACCACGGTATCGCCGCTTTCTGCCTCACCCGCGTCCCGTGCCGATTGGACGGCGTTGCGAATCACCGCGTCGGTGCTGTCCTCATCGTAAGTTGCGTGCCGCGGGATGATTCCCCACGTGAGCGTGAGTTGTCGGCGCACGCGGTCGTCCGGTGTCGAGGCAACGATCGGGATATTCGGGCGATATTTCGCGGCTTTGCGGGCTGTATATCCAGATTCGCTGGCCGCGACGACTGCACTTGCACCCACATCGCGGGCGAGAAATCGTGCGGAGCGGGCCAGCGCGTCTGTCCGGGTGTCCCCAGCCGGCGGGACGCGCTGTTCGAGGATTTCGTCGTACTCCTCACTGTCCTCCACGTCGTGGATGATGCGAGCCATCGTCTCGACTACTTCGACAGGGTGGTCGCCGATTGCAGTCTCACCCGAGAGCATCACCGCGTCAGTCCCGTCGAGGACGGCGTTCGCAACGTCCGACGCCTCGGCACGGGTCGGACGGTGTTCACTGATCATCGAGTCGAGCATCTCTGTGGCAGTGATGACCGGCACGCCGGCCCGACAGCACTTCCTGATAATCCGCTTCTGGATGATCGGGACGTCTTCGAGGGGGCACTCCACGCCGAGGTCACCGCGGGCGATCATGATCCCGTCCGCGGCGTCGATGATTTCGTCGATGTTCTCGACAGCGTCGGCTCGCTCGATTTTCGCGATAATCGGAATCTCGACGCCGCGGTCGTCCAGTTCCGACCCAATCTCGTAGACATCCGCGGCCGAGCGGACGAAACTTCCTGCCACGAAGTCGACACCTGCCTCCGCTGCGACGTCGAGTTCGGTCCGGTCCTGGTCGGTCACTGCCGGCAGGCCAAGGTCAACACCCGGGACGTTGACGCCAGTCCGTGAGTCGAGTTCACCGCCGGATTCGAGTCGTGCCTGCACGTGCGACCCGGCGTCGGTAACTATCGCTTCGATTCGTCCGTCGTCGAGGAGAATCCGGTCCCCCTCTGTGAGACCGTCGAGACTCGCCGACAGTCCGACCCGTTCGGTCGTGGTCGCCCCCCCTTCGACGAAGGTGACTGTCTCGCCGGCGGTCAAGGTCACTGGTTCGGCCATCTCTACTGTCCGAATCTCCGGCCCGGGCAGATCGAGCAGCGTCCCGATTGGTGTCGAGGTCTGTGCGTCGACAGACCGCACCAGTTCGATCATGTCGTGTCTGTCCGCCGGTGAGCCATGGCTTGCGTTGAACCGCGCCACCGACATCCCGGCCTCGGTGAGGGCGGCAACTGTTTCGCGGTCCGCCGACGCAGGCCCGAGCGTACAGACAATCTTTGCTCGGCGACTCATCTGGTCCCCCCCGTCTGTGCAGTCTCGTTCATACCGAAACAGTCGACAGTCGAGGTAATGAAAGTTGTCTGATTATGAACCAAAACGTGATTCTGAGCCATCAGTTTCGCTAGCGGAGACCGGGTTAGTCCAGTCGAAAACTCCCAACGTTTATGTGAACGGTCAGGCGATTAGGAGTCATGGGGATCAGGCTCGCTACCGCGGGGACTGACGCGCCTGAGTTCTCTTTTCGCTCGCACTGGGGTTGTGATAGCGATCAGAACAAGAATGCGTCGGTCTCCAATCAAGAGGTGAATATGAATGAGTGACAGTACAGACAGTGGGGAGACGGAACAGGGTGCAGACACCAGCGTGCTGCAGTCAGTAACACCCGAATTCATCCGGAGAAGCTTCGCAATCAAATTCGGGCTCGTGTTGCTGATTATGGCGCTGTCCATCGGCGCGATTGGTGTCGCCGCGACGCAGGTGATTACCGACCAGACTGAATCGAACGTCGAGTCGGAGTTCCTCGGCGACGCCCAGCAACAGGCTGACATCATCGAGCAGTGGATCGAGACGAACAGGCTGCAGACACAACTGCTCTCGGAAGACGATGTCTGGGCACAGAACCAGATTGAGACTGAACCGGCTCGCCAGCGCGACGAGCTATCGGCCGATGTCGTCCACGTCCACGTGATCGAGGATGGCAATCAAGGGCCGCAGGTGATCGGGGGGACAGACCTGCAGGACGGCAACGACCTGCAGGACACGGACCGGAGCTGGTTCATCGAGCCACAGGTGTTCAACAACCAGATTCTCAACCTCGAAGCCACCGAGGTCTACGTCTCGGACACGTACACTGTCGGCGGGGAAACGGTCGTTGGCTTCGTCAGCCCTGTCTCGACGGTGGAAGACCGATATCTGTTCATCGAGGTGTCGGTGTCTGAGGTCCAGCAGTCACTCCGTGGGGCAAATCCCGAGGAAGACGTTGGCTTCACGCAGGCCGTTAACACCGGCCCGTACCAGACTGAAGACGGCGAGGAGAACTTGGTGATGATCGACGCCCGTGGCAGTAACGGCAAACTACTCCAACCGTACGCCGGTGACGGCTCCGAGGCTGCGAGCGTGCTCGCCGACGCGAACGAACTCCGCAGCAGCGAGGACACCGCGGGTGTCGAACGACAGATGCCAGCTAACGACGCGGTTATCGACGAAGTGTACACTGTCGGCTATTCACCGGTCGAAAACAGTGACTGGGTCGTCGTCACTCACGGACCGCGCTCGGCAGTGTTCGGGTTCGTCGACACGCTCTCGACGTGGGGACTGATTGTCACGCTGTTCTCGGTGCTGCTGATTGGTGTGACCGGGTCGGCACTCGGTTACAGCACTGCGACCTCGATCGACCAGCTCACCAGCAAGACCGACGAGATTCGTGAAGGGAATCTCGATGTTGAGCTGTCGAGCACCCGAATCGACAACATCGGACGCCTCTACGACGGCTTCGACGACATGCGTGACGCGCTGAAAGGCCAGATTCAGGAAGCCGAGCAGGCCCGCAAAGAGGCCGAAGTCGCTCGGGCCGAAGCCGAGGAACTAGCAAAATATCTGCAGGATAAAGCCGAGGAGTACTCCGACGTAATGCAGCAGGTCAGTGCTGGCGACCTCACCCAGCGCATGGAGCAGGACGGTGAGGAAGATTCGATGGACCAGATTGCCGAGGAGTTCAACGATATGATCGAAGAACTGGAGAAGACTACCGGCCAGCTCAAAAGCTACGTCGACCAGGTTGAGGAGGCCGGTGCCGAGGTCGAAAGCTCCGCGGCGACGGTCCGACAGGCCAGCGAGCAGGTCGCAGACTCGATCCAGAAAATCTCCGACGACGCCTACGACCAGAAGGACCGACTGGCCGAGTTGAACACTGCGATGGACGGCCTTGCTGACGACATCGAAGCTATCGCCGACCAGCACGAGGGCGTTGATATGTCCGACTCACTCGCAGAGATTCGCGAGGTGGCCGACGAACTCGACGCGTTGACCGACCTGAGCCAGGAGACGATGGCTGAGGCGGAGGAAGTTGCCGGGGCGGCCGAGGAACAGGCCGCAGAACTGAACGCTGTCTCAGAGCGAGCGAACGACCTGCAGCGGTACGCACAGCCATTGCGGGACATCCTCGAACGCTTCGAGACCGAGGCCGAACACGAGTTCGTCTTCTCGGTTGGGCCGACTGGCGGTGCCGCCAGCCCGTCCAGTCAGGACGACGAGGAGTAAGCGCCCGCTCGGCCGACGTTATTTTTCACTGAATTGTTTGGCGTAGATTTATTATGCGGCCTGAAATATGAGGGTGTAATGTCGGATAATCAAGAGGGGGAAGACAGAGGTGTCGGGTATCGATTGCGGAGCAGGTATATGTTCAAAATCGTGGCGGCGGTGGTCGTCATCGCGCTCATTCTCGGAGGGCTCGGCTGGTGGACATTTACCGGGGTCCAGGCGAGTGTCTCTGAGGACGCCGAAAACACACTCATCAGTGCCTCCGAGCGTGAGGCCGAAGGTATCACACAGTTTGTTTCAGAACGAAACAACGACACACTCCGAATCTCGAACGACGAAGGAATTGCGGAGATGTCTGACGAAGAGGTTCGCCAAACACTCAACGACGAACTCCGGCGGTTGCCGTCTGATGTTGCTGCAATTCATTACTACAATATCGAGGAGCAGCGCGTCGAGGTCAGCACCGACGCGTTCGCGGAGGGCCAGTCAGTCGACGGAGAGCAGTATCCATGGGTGGCCGCGCTGGGTGAGGTGGCCGACCCGACTGAGGTTCGCTCCGCCGAGCCCTACGAAGGGCTCGTCGGCTCCTCTGGCAGCGAAGCCAAGTATCTCGGGTTCGGCAGCGAAATCGATAACGAGCAGACTCACGCCATCATCGTTGTTGTTGACCTGGATACACGGAGTTCCTTGCTCGAACCTCCAGTGGAGAACAGCGTTATCAACGTCGTCTCACACGAAGCTGACGGGCAGGTAGTGCTCGCCCAGGACCTCACCCAGATTCTCGAACCGCACCCGCTGCTGGACTCGCTGCCGTTTCTCGCACAGAGCAACCTCGAAACCCGGACCGACGAGGTCACCGCACAGACGGACCTGTTCGAGGATGACGAGCTCATTGTCGCGTCCGCACCGGTCGAGAACAAACGCTGGTCTGTGACGACGATGGCTGAGCAGTCGACAGTCTTCGCGACGGCCAGCGAAGTCTCACGAAGTCTGCTCATTTTGATTGCTGTTTCACTGCTGGGTCTGGTCGTTCTCGGGGCTGCAATCACCCGTGACATCAATCGTTCGCTGAACGAACTCACCGGCTACGCCGAAGAGATCGAGGACGGCAATCTCGGCGTCGACATCAACCAGTCACGCGCTGACGAGTTCGGGCAACTCTCGGTGCTGTTCTCACGGATTCGAGACAGCCTCGAAGGCCAGATCAAAGAGGCCGAAAGCGCTCGCAAGGAAGCGGAAGTTGCTCGGGCCGAAGCCGAAGAACTGGCGCGGTATCTGCAGGACAAAGCCGAGGAGTACTCCGACGTGATGCAACAGGTCGGCGAGGGTGATATGACTCGCCGGATGGAACAGGACGGCGAAGAAGACTCGATGGACCAGATTGCCGAGGAGTTCAACGATATGATCGGCGAACTCGAAAAGACCACAGGCCAACTCAAAAGCTACATCGACGAGGTTGACCAGGCCGGGGCTGAAGTCGAGCAAAGCTCTCGGACGGTTCGGGAAGCCAGCGAGCAGGTGGCCGAATCCATCCAGAAAATCTCCGACGACGCCTACAACCAGAAAGACCGCCTCGACGAACTCCGCCGGTCGATGGAAGAGACCGTCGAACGGATTGAAGCGATTGCCACGGAGTACGACAACGTCTCTGTCGACGAGGCGCTCGCACAGATTCGCGATGTGGCTGACGAACTCGACCATATCGCCGAACTGAGCCAGGAGACAATGGCTGAATCACAGGAAGTCGCAGGCGCGGCCGAGGAACAGGCTGCCGAACTGAACACCGTCTCAGACCGGGCCAACGAACTCCAGCGCTACGCCGAACCACTCCGTGACATCCTCGACCGCTTCGAGACAGAGAAGGAACACGAGTTCGTCTTCTCAGTCGGCCCGACCGGAACCACTGCCAGTCCGGACACAGAGCAAAGCGACGACGCCTGACTCTGCGCCGCTGACCTGTTGTACTTAAACCTCCCTCGATATGGGTGGTGAGAACTGGTTTAGGTCTGTCCAAAAGGAATTGGTATGAACCACCCTTCGATGACTGGGGCTCGAACCGGCCCGAGCGGCGAACAGACGACGTTGACTGAGGAAGCTGATGTTGAATCACTTCTCAGCACGCTCGAAGACCCGGACTGCCGGTCGATTATCGAGGCGACGACCGGCGAGGCACTGTCGGCGAGTGAACTCTCTGAGCGCTGTGACCTCCCGCTTTCGACGACCTACCGCAAGGTCGACCAACTCACCGATGTCGGTGTGCTCGACGAGCGAGTCCGACTCTCCCGCTCCGGCCAGCACACCAGCGAATACGTGCTCCAGGTCAATTCTATCGAACTCTCAGTTGACTCCGAAGCGGGCGTCGTTCTCGAAATCACAGAGGAAGGGCCGCTCCAGTCCGACAGCAGTCTCGTTGCCGGCGCGGACTGAGAACTCACCCTGTTCGCATTGCCCTGATTTTGATGTTCGGTCGCTTTTGAATACCCACGATACTGTGGCCGCTGGCTTAGGATTGTTCCACCCATACCAACTGTCATGGGCACGACGACCTCTCTCCCCGGCAAGCGGGTGCACTGGCAGATTGAACAGCTCCCCATCACGGCGTCACGGCTGTTACTGCTCGCTCTCACGGTCGGATTCGCTGCGGCCACGGCCGTCGGCGTCGAGATGCCGGTCAGGACACAGCTGCTCGTCTACCTCGCAGGGATGGTCGGGCTAAACCTCCCACACGGTGGCTACGAGCACTTCACGAATCTCCGCCACCGCGGCCTCCCCTTTGGCGCACGGTACGTTGCTATCTACATATTTGCCGTCGCTGGCTTCATTGGGCTGTTTCTCGTCCGGCCAGCCATCGCGCTTGCAATCGCGTTTGCAACGGCAGTCGCGAAGGGTGGCCACGGTGACCTCCACGTGATGGACGCCGTCGTCGGCAGCGACCACCTCCAGTACCGGGGCCAGCGTGCGCTGGCAGCGCTGGTTCGCGGCGGTGCGGTGATGATTGTCCCGCTACTGTTCTGGCGACCTATCTACATCGGCTACTCGCAGTTGATGGTTAGTCTGTTCGACCCTGCTGCAATGGGGACTGTCGCGACCCGTATCGAGGCTGGCGCGCCTATCCTGCTTACGGGCTACGCCATCGCACTCGGAGCCCACATCGTCGGTGGGTATTTGACTGGTGGCCTGTCGGCCGACTGGCTACGCGACGTTGGCGAGACACTACTGTTGGTGGCGTACTTCGCCGTCGTTCCCGTCATCATCTCGATTGGGCTGTACTTCCCGCTGTGGTACTCGCTACGACAGTCCGGGCGGTCGGCCGTTGCTCACCGTGCTGAGCCGAACTCTGGGCTGTCGATTGGGGCCATCTGGGGCGTCTTCATGGCTGGGGCGTTCACGACTGGACTCGTCGCCGCTGGACTCTGGCTCGTCGCACCGAACCCACTCGGCGTCGGAACCCTCCTCGGTGGGCTGGTCGGCTTCTACACCATCTTCATCTGTGTGGTGGCGATGCCACACGTCGTCGTCGGCCAGTGGCTCGACAGCGACCGGGGAATCTGGTACGTCCCCTAAGTACCCGCAGTATCTGGGTCCGTAGCTCTCTGCTTTGTAGTCCAATATGAATACATGAGTGACCCAGCACTCGCGGACGAATCGGTTGGCATCGTCGGCGCGGGCATCGGCGGTCTCGCAGCAGCCGCCTACCTCGCGGACGCGGGCGCAGACGTCCACATATACGAGCGGCAGCCTCAGGTTGGCGGCGTCGCGGGCCTCATCGAGGAAGATGGCTTCCGGTTCGATACCGGCCCGTCGTGGTATCTGATGCCCGAACTGTTCGAGCGGTTCTTCGAGGACTTCGGCCACCAGCCCGAGGACTTCTACGACCTCGTTCGACTCGACCCACACTACCGCGTCTTCTGGACCGACGGCGACAGCGTCGATATTCCAGCGGACACCGACCGCGCGGCAGCAGTGTTCGACTCCTACGAAGACGGCGGTGCCGAGACGTTTCGGTCCTATCTCGAGCAGTCCGCCGAAACATACGACATCGGGATGAACCGCTTCGTCGTGCCGAACCGCAGTCGGTTCCGTGACTACGTCTCGCTCGACGTTGCCCGTTCAGCCCGGGGACTCTCCCTGCTCGGGACGATGGACGACCACGTCAGCGAGTACTTCGACCACCCGAAACTCAGACAGATCGTCCAGTACACGCTGGTGTTTCTCGGCGGTGCACCACACAACACGCCCGCGCTGTACAACCTGATGAGCCATGTCGACTTCGAGTTGGGCGTCTACTACCCACAGGGCGGGATGTACGAAGTCGTCGAGGCGATGGCCTCGGTCTGTCGCGAGCAGGGCGTCGATATTTCGACATCGACTCCGGTCAACGGCCTCCAGCCACAGGCTGACGGCGTGACAGTCAACTACGAGGGTGGGAGGGCTACCCACGACCGCGTGGTCTGCAACGCACCGGTTGCTCACGCCGAGCGAGAGTTACTGCCAACGGGCGCGGTCGACCGCGACCCAGACTACTGGGATGACCGAACCTACGCCCCGTCGGCGTACATGTGTTATCTCGGCATCGACGGCGAACTCCCGGAATTCGAGCACCACACACTCGTCTTGCCGACTTACTGGGAGAATCATTTCGAGTCTATCTTCGAGTCGCCACACTGGCCCGACAACCCTGCCTACTATGTCAACGTCCCGTCGCGCACTGATCCCACGGCAGCCCCCGAGGGCAAGGAAACACTCGTCGTGTTAGTGCCGATCGCGCCGGGCCTGAACGACGACGAAGCCGCTCGCGAGCGAATGCGAGCAGACATTCTGGACTCACTCGCCGCCCACGTTGGGGTTGACCTCCGGAACCGAATCGAGTTCGAGCGCGAGATGTGTGTCTCGGACTATCGCAGCCAGTTCAACAAACCAGAAGGTACGGCTCTCGGGATGGCTCACACGTTATTCCAGACTGGGCCGATGCGGCCCACCCACCGCGCGCCTGGCGTCGACCGCCTGTACTACGTCGGCGGCGACACGAACCCCGGCATCGGCGTTCCGATGTGTCTGCTCAGCGGTGAACACGCTGCCGAGACGGTCATCGAAGACGCAAAAGAGTCGAGCGTTCTCGGTCGCATGCGTTCGCTCGCCCGCTGACCCAGGACTCGACTATCCTGATTCTTCGAGTTCCGCCCGGAGATTTTCCAGTGTCGTCTGTAGCTCTCGGCGGTTGTACCGCTCGACAAGCGCGGAGGCTGCCGCGGCGAGCACCCGGCTGGGAATGTCGTACTCTGCGCTGTAGGTTACGCTTGTCCCACCGTCTTCGGCTGCAAACTGGAGGTCGATTTCGCCGGTGAGTCGCCCTCGCATCTCGAAGGTCATCCGCTCGCCCTCCTCGTGAACCTGCTCGACAAGTTCGCCGTCGATGCCGACGCCAACCATCGTATAGGTGTACTCGAGTCGCTTGCCGCCGTTATCGAGGGGCTGGATGTTCCGAATGTTGTCGATACTCGGCGTAATCGTCGCGTGATTGTGCGGGTCATCGAGATACCCGAAGACATCCGCGACCGGTCGGTCGATATGGATGGACTCGCTCACTGCTGCCATACGTATTGGTAGGGAGCCAACAGGAAAAAAACAGGCACTTACTCGGTCCACTTCGCGTCGACGAGCGTCCGCTGGACGGCCTGCTCGCCGACCGATTCCGCCAGCGTCTCGTATCCTGCTCGCTCACCGCGGTCGCTCGCGTCTGCGACGAGTCGAGAGACGATGAATTCTGGTGTGGAGCGGCCGACAGTCTCGAACCGCGGCTGGTAATCGACCTCCAGTTCGAGGTCAGTGGTCAGTCCTTCGGCGAAGATACCGTCGGTTCGGGCAGCGTCTGGCAGCGGTTCGAGGTCGTCGGCGAGGTGGGTGACGAACACGCCCAGCGCTCCTTTCTCGACGGTCAGCGTCACGAGGCCGTGCAGCAGGTCGGCGGCGCTGCCGGGTTCGGTGATGGCCTCGAACTCGTCGACCAGCATCAGTGTCCGCCCAGACTCGGTCAGCGGCGGCACGACCGACCGCAGCGTCGACTCCAACACGCCGGCGTTGAAACTCGCGTGTCGGCGGTGGAAGACAATTCGCTCGACGACGTGGAGTTCGGCGCTGTCTGCGGGCACCGGTAGCCCCATCTGGGCGAGCAGTTGCACCTGACAGAGCGTTTCCAGTAGTGTGGTTTTCCCGCCGCTGTTGGCCCCTGTGAGTACAGTCACCCGGTCACCGTTCGGTGGGACGGCTGCGCCGGCAACCGACAGCGAGTGCTCACCGACGGCGTAGGTGATTGGCTGGACGCTCTCTCCGGCCTCTCGGAGAAAGACGTTTCGTGCGTTGACCACGCCCGCGACGGCCTGGTCACAGAACGTCGGAGCGGTCAACTCGAAGGCGGCGGCGAATCTCGCAAGTGAGACCGACAGCGCAATGTCTTCGACGGCTGCCACTGCTCGGTCGATATCGTCCCGCGCAGCGTCCAGTTTCTCCTCGAGTTCCTCACGGAGTTCCGTCTCACGTTCGGCTGCATCCGACCGCAGTCCGTCGGCGAGTGTGCGCAGCGTCTCCCCGAGGAATGCCCGCGCGTCTGCGGCCTCCTGTGGCATCGCGTCACGAACTCGCGTCACGTCGAGCGTGCTTTCGCCTGCAATCTCACGGGCCAGCGTGTCCTGGAGTTGGCCGGTTCCCCGCGCGCTGGACTGGATCTCCTCGAGCAAGGTTTCGGGCGTTGCTCGCAGGTCCTCGACCGTGCCGAGTTGCGTGCGGAGTTCATCGAGGCGGTCGTCTGCACCGTCGGCGACGCCTTTGTCCTCGCGGAGGCCGGAGAGCGCCTCGAGTGCGTCCGAAAGCGCCGACGCAGACAAATCAGCCAAGGGCTCGAAGACGCCCTCGGTGAGTTCCGACGCTCGCAGCCGCTGGGCAGCTTCGACGGCGCCGCGGTCAGAACTGCCAGCCTCGTCGTACCGCTGGAACGCTTCGAGTACGGTCGTCTGGTCAGCCTCGGACAGCGAGTCCCAGCTTTCGCGGGCCTGCTGCACGTCGGCCAGTCGGTCGGCCATCGCCGACTGCTCGGACAGGGGCGTGAGAATACGGATGCGGTCGGTCGCACCCTCAGTGACAGCGTACTCGCTGATGATATCGAGTAGCTGTTTGTAGACTTGTCGGGCGTCGCGGGTTGCCAGCACGTCCAGCGCCGCGCCGCCGTGGGCGTGTCGCAGGATTCGCGTCGCTCGCCCGCGGGGCAGTCCGGCGTCGGTTAGCGTCCTGACGTCGCCGGACTCGATGGCCTCGATTGCGCGCTCGGCACCCAGATTCTCGACAAGCAGGTCACGGGTCTTCGGCCCGATGCCCCAGTACTCCTCCAATCGCATCGACTGACAAGGGCCGCGCCAGCGTCTTATGGGTTTTCGTGTGACTCAGACGCCGACGAGCACGACCATCGTGCCGTCGACTCGAACCGACCGCACGCGCATCCTGCCGTCGACTGGCCGCCAAGTGGCTCCAGTCATGTCGATTCGCTCTCTGACACCCGCCAGCCGTTCCCGGAGTTCGAGTTCACTCTCGATTGCTGTCTGCTCAACCGTTTCCTGCGGACTGGCACCCGCCAGCAGGGCAGTTCCGGCAGCGTGTGTCGTTCCGCGTGCGGCCGCAACCGGCGTCATCGCACCGAACGAGACGCTTGCGTACTGTGTCCCGCCGTCGTTGCGGAGCCCGATTTGTCGGGTTCCAATCCGGGCTGCTGCCGCGTCGGGGTCGTACGTCGCGGTTGTGCCGTACTCGCTTGCGGCGACGCGGTCGACCGTGTTGGCGGCCGTCGTTGTGTCGGGTGGTGGCTGGCTTGGCAACCCGGCAACGACCCCCGCGACAGCAATGCTCACCAGCGCAACCCCAACCCAGACGTACCACGCGTCAGCGGGGGCTTCGAGATTCACGGCTTCCCTCCCTGTGAGACGCTGACCGCGGGTGCTCCGGTCGTGCGACCACACTCGCCACTCTTCGCCGATACGTCACCGGTCTCGGGATAGGTCGGTGAACACTCCGGCCCCTTGCCGTCGCGGTCGCCGACGCCGATTCCCCCCGGCGGCACGGCGACGATCAGCACCGACTTCTCCTCGAAATCGACTTCGTCCACCGAGCCAACGTCGCGAGACTCCCCGGCAATCTGGAGTTCGACATCTCGGTCCTCGCGGACGTATGTCGTCGCCGTCGCTGTCTCGGGTGTTCCCATATTTGCCGACACCTCGAAGCGGGCGTACTCGCCGTGGACGTCGATTGTCCAGACGTTGACCGTCGCGTACCACTGACCCGGGACAGGTAATACTGGCATCCCCGCCGGGACGCGGACGGGTGTCCTGGTTCCGTTCACCCAGTTGTCGTAGTTGTTGAGGTTAAACGACCCATTGCCGATGGCAGCGTCGAACCGCTTTTTCAGTATCTCTCTGGAGACGCTTTCGAGTGTGGTGCGGATCTTCTTGTCGAGTTGCTCGATTGTGCCGGTATCCGACATCGTCACTCCCTGCTCGCCCGCGACATCACGAACAACGCGACGAGTCCCAGCCCTGACGACCGTCCGCCACTCGGTTGTTCCCATCCCCTCGGCGTAGCTGGGGCGCTTGTCGAGATGAGCGAGTTCTCTGACGATTGGGTCGCTAATGTTTCCGTTGGCAATTGCCTCGGCTGTTTTGGCTGTGCTACCGTACTCTTCGATGGCCTCTGTTAGCTTGGTGGTCACCGCATCGTAGGCCGCTTTCCCCCTCGAATCGTCTTTCATTCTGCAGCCCACTTCCGTACAATCTTTGGGAATATCGAGGCACTCGGAGCTGTCACAACCGTCCAGTTCGGATATGATTTTGCTTGCAGCGGTAACTGTGACATCGTCGGGATACAGTCGATAGGCAATCTGTGCGCTCACCCTCGTGGTGTATTTCTCGATGGAATCGTCAACTGCGTCTCTCACCTTTCTGTTGAGTTCGCGCAATGCTTCGGGGTCACCGTGGTCCGGGTCGGCTTCAGCGGCTTCGACCGATTCCGACCCAGCGACCAGTGCCTCGCTCGCCGACTGGAAGGTGAGTTCTGCGTCTGGGTCGCTCAGGCCGAAGTGGTTGCCAATTTTGTTCAACAGGCCGTTGACAATCGACTTGTAGGGTAATTTGAAGAAATTCCTGTTTTTGACCGCCATCGGTGCGAACGTTTCGCCGTCTTCGACAGCCGGCACCGTCTCACTCGTGACGCCTTCGGTGACGAGATAGGTTGGCGACCCCGACACCTCGTACCTGACGTCATCGGTCAGCGACGACGAATCCAGTGGGACTGGCTCGGGGGGCGTCGCCGTGAGTCCCTGCTGCAGGAACTTCATCGCGTTTTCGATGCCTGTATCCGGAAGCTCGCTATCGATTTTCGACATCGCGTCCCCGTGTGCAGACTCGATTCGTTCGAGATATCCTTCCAGGGCGTCAAAATAGGCGTATCTCGCTTCGTAGATGACTTTCTGTCCGACGCTCACAAAGGGCTGTTCACGGTCGAGATAGCGCGCTTTGTGTTCGCGGACCTTCTCGCGCAACTCTCCGTACGGTCCTGTGTCGCTGCCCTCGTGGATAATTTCGCTTCGCTTGAACGTGTGCGTGACTGTTGCTACCTCCCTCTGGATTTGCCTGAGGTCGTAGATTATTGCGGCTCTGAGTGCGTTTCGAGACTGGAGCGGAACGCTGACGGTCGCGGTGTTCGAGAACTGCAGGTCGTCTTCTGTGGCGGCACCATCCCACTGTTCTTCGAGTGTCTCTTCAACTCGGCCGGCCATCGTCCCGCTTCGCTCCTTTTCGCCATCGAGAGAGTCCTCATCTGATTGGTCCGAAACGCCTTTGAACAGTGCGAATAGTGCGTTGTCGCCGGGGTCGCCGTAGTTTGGGAATTTCCCGCCGTCGGTGCCGAGCGGAATCGTCCGGTCCGTCGCGGCTTTCCCAACACCTGGCCCGGAGCTGTAGACGAACTCCTCGTCAATTGGAAGGCCGTCCGGGCCGGCGTGATTGTAGTCGTCGATGCTTGCGTTCGGGTTCCGTCGCCGCTCTTGGACAGTCAGCGTGAACTCGACACGTCTGGTTCCCTCCGCTGTCGTCTCGGTGCTCTCTCGTTCGCCTTCGATGATCTGATAGTGCTCTTTCGTCTGCACAAGTCTGATACTGACTGTTCCCTCAATTGCCCGGTACTGTTCGCCGGCGTCTGGTTCGGTGACCTGCTCAACTGAGACGTCAGTCTCCTCAACCGCTGTCTCGATAACTCGTGACCTGTATGCCTCACTTGGACGACCGTGGTTGAAGACCGGCTCTCCGACCACGTCTGTCTCGACAGCGGTACCGACCCGAACCTCGTAAATCCGGGTAATCACCGCCGACAGCGAGTTCGACCCCGCCCCGGTGGCGAGGTCGCGGATAGGGAGCAGACTGGTTTTGTTGACACCGATGGTGTGTTTGGCATCCATTCCGGGTGCTTCGCCGAGCAGGTCCTGCACACCGGGGGCCTCGGGAACGTCGCCGGTCGCTTGCTTGCCAAAGAGCCAACGACTCGCGTCACAGACCTCTTTTGCGACACCGGTTGTGGCGGTTGACCTGCCGTAGTTGTTGTACAGCCCCTCCGCGTCGTGCATCGCCATACAGAGCCAGCCTCGGCGGACGGCGTTGGAGAGTTGCGGGTCGGCCGCGCCGAAGACATCTTTCTGTGTTCGGTAGACAGCGTCGTTTGCCGACGGGACGACGTGGCGGTTCGCGACCACTTCCGTCACCGGAAGGCCGCCATACTGTGCGTAGCCACGTGCCCATCCCAGCGCGTAGATTCTGGCGTTGAATCGCTGGGCAAAGCCCGGCTTGTTGATCGGAGCGTCGAGTCGCTGCTCGAATCGCTCAGTACGGTCGTGCAACTGAAACAACGGTGACGCGACGGCCACAGTCACTGTCTTTGTCTCTGCAGCCCGCCGTGTCCCGTCAGCCCGTGCAACGGTCTGGATACCAGAAATTTCGGCCTCGATAATTCCAGTTTCGATACCCTCAATCTCTGAACCGGGTCGAACCGTCACGCGGTCCAGCGCTGCCGCGAAGTCTGCACGGTCCTCGACTGCTGGCAGCGACACCTCGGTCTCGACGCTGCCCACCGTCTGCCCGGCCCCGGATAGCTGGTCCTGCGCTTCGAGATAGAACAGGGCCTTCAGATACTGCTCGAAAGTCGTGCCGTCGTCGAGCACCTCACCGTACGGCGTGTCTGCCGCTTCAGTCACCGGTGCTGTCCCAGCCTGGCGACTCGCGGCCCGGAGTGCGTCGGTGAGCGCCGTTTCTGTCGCGGCCGCTGTTTGCTCCATCGCCCGGTCAGTCTCCTGCCGAGGGTCGGGCTGGTCCGCCGTCTCGACCTGCACGACGAAGGTGACGCTGAGCAACACCAGTGCCAGCCCAAGCAGTGCAAATGGAATTCTGGCACGCCGGTCGCGCAGTAGCGAGGACCTCCCGGTCATGGGTCCCACGTTCTGACGATGATTGTGATATCGCCGGTCGAGACTGAGCGAGCGGCAGCCTCTGGATTGTCGAACGAGCGCCGCAACTCATCGACCAGTTGTTCGGCGAGGCTCGCAGCCAGATACTCGTTTGCGTCGTCGGTCTCGACATCGTCCTGCTCGATGTCATCTCGAATTGTCTCGCGGTCAGCGTCGTCGAGCACCGCCGCGAAGCGCTCGTACCGGTAGCGAGTGAGTGCCATCGTGGAATCGTCGCGTTCGAGTGCGTGTTTCGACTCGATAACCGGGAGAAAGCCATCGACAGTCGCCTCTGCCACGAGTTCGGCAACAGCCGCGTAGCCGCCGCCGTCGGCGACAGCCTCGACAGCAGCGCGACGAGTCGGCTGAATGCCGCTCGGTACCGTGAGCGTCGTTGTCCTGAGCTCTACGTCCGGCGGTGGCTCCGCTCCGACAGTTGCCGACCCAGTAACCGACGCGTCGGGATAGGGTGACCAGCGTGCGGTGACACTGGTCTCGAACTGCGTGTTTGCCAGCACCGTCTGCACGCGGCTGTCGATTGCCGACTCGTACTGCTGCCCGGTCGAGGTGATTTCCTCCTCAGTAACTGCTAGACTCCCGAGCGCTGCTGTCTTGACGTGCGTGGCCATCGACGCGTGAGCGATTCGTTCCGAGCGGTACTCCTCGGCCTCCTCGTCGATTTCGTCGCTGCTCTCCGTGGCGTCTTCGAGCACAGGTTCGACAGAGTAGGAGACATCGAACGTTGACGTTCCGAGCACTGCTGCGGTCCGGTCTGGCTCGAAGGGGTCGGGCTGGTCGGGTTCGGAGAGATTCACTGTCGAGAGCAGCACTACGGCGACGCTGAGCGCAAAGAGTGCGAACGCAACGTCGACGACCGTGTTGACCGCTCGCTCCTGCATCATTGCCACACCTCGACGACGAACTGACCGGGCCGCTTGTCACCGGGGCCGACTCGGACGGTTGCAGGCCGCTCGATTCGCTCACTGTCGCCCGGAACGGTCAGTGACGCCGGGACTCCCGACCGGTCGAACGTCTGGTGGAGCACCGACTTGCGCTTCCCGTTGCCGTCGACATACGTGACCGTGACAGCAACATTGTACCCCTTCGGGAGTGTCTCTGGGCTGACTGCTGCTCGCACTGAGGTGTCGGCCTCCACAAGTCCGCCGGTACTGAGTTGGTCCCAGAGCCTGTCTGTGGTGGCCTCATCGACAGCCCGGTCGCTCCCGGTCGTCCCGACAGTATCGGTGTACAACACGACGTAAGAACTCACAGCGAGACAGACGAGCGAGACGGCAACCAGCGCTGCCAGTGGCTCGCTCTGTCCACGCGAGGGTCCTCTGCTCGTAGCCATAGACTGGGCGGTCTGGTCCGCTCTTCGTATTTAACTGTACGGCTCGACGGTGACCACCCGCTCGCCGTCCTCGACAGTCAGACGCAATACGAGTCGAAGGCTGTCATTCAAGTTCGTCAACTTGACCGACCCGCCGTCGGCGTGCCGTATCGGGACTGAGATTGCCTGTTTCTGTGTCACGCCGCCATCGACACGGTAGGTGACACGGGTCACGTCGTCGACACGCTCGAATTTCACCTGCGCTGGTTCGGCCAGCAGCCGTCCACGCTCGTGCATCTCGAGGGTGACAATTCGGCGTGGTCCCGGGCCTTCGGCCGGTTCTTCGAGTTCGTACAGCGAACTTGCGGCTGACTCGACAGTCTGTATCTCGCCCTCTATGGTCTGCTCGCCTCTGGTCGTGGCGACCTGGTCGGCGGCCGTCACAGCGGTGCCGACAATGGCAGTCGCAAGGACGAGCACGAGCGCGTATCTGATCACGGTCGCGCTGGTTACGTCACAGTACTTGAATCTCCGGTCGCGCTCGTCCGAGCGTTCAAATACCGAGCCGCGGCCACACTGCCCGTGTTCAGTCCATTCCGCGCCGACGAACGAGCGGTCGAGGGGATGCCGATTCGACTGGTCGTCGCCGTTACAGTCGGCATTGCTGCGTTCTCGCTGCTCGTTCCGATGGCCGACAGCGTCGAACAGGCTGACCGGACTGAACTGACTGTCGAACCCGAACCTCGGCAGGTGCTCGTGGAATCAGCCGACGAATCGGCTACCGTTCGCGTCGATGTCGTGACCACCGACGGCGCGCCAGTTGCGGGGGCGACTGTCCTCGTCTCTGGTCGGTCGCTGCCGGTCGACGATGGGCCGATTCCAATTGAGGCAGGGGCAGACGGATACGCCGAGTTCACTGTTGGCACCGACCCAACGGCGAATGTGACCGTTTCTTTCCGCTCGCGCCAACATCGCGGCACACTCCAGTTGCACGTCCGTCCACCGCCATCCTCGGAGTATCGTGACAACCTCGACAATCCCGGGCTGACGGTCCGGCGCGAGGACTGACTTTCAGGGCCGCGAGAGCCGAACCCGAACGGTACAGCCGTCGTCGTTCTCGAAGTCGATTGTCCCGCCGGCACGCTCGACAACCCACGTCACCAGCCACAGGCCGACGCCGCTGGCGTGCTGCAGCGCGGTCTCTTGCCCAGAGAGGAGTGTTTGAAGCTCTTGGTCTTCGATTCCTGGGCCGTTGTCGCTGACTGTGATGACGACGTAACTCGAATCCGACGCGCCTTCATCCACGCCAATCACCACGCGTGGTGTGTCGCTGTCGTTGTGCTCGATAGCGTTCGTGACGAGTTCCTCGAAGGCGGCGACGAGTGCGCTTCCACCGTCGACAACCACCTGCTCCGGGAGGTCGATACTCACAGATCCAGTTGCCACATCAAACCCATCCACTCTGTGGAGTTCTCTGAGTTCGGCTGCGATGTCAATCTGGTCGCCCTGCTCTGAGTCGAGCATCCGCGAGAGGCGACCGAGTTTGTTCGAGCGGGCAACAATCGAGTCGATAGCGGTCTTTCCGTCCGCCAGATTCGACAGGGCGTCCTCGCTCTCGACGCTGGCCTCTGCGAGTTCGATTTTCCCGCGAACGAGGTTCAGTTCGTTTCGGATGTTGTGTCGTAACATTCGGTTGAGCACGTCGAGTCGCTGTTCACGCTGGCGGCGGCGGGTTACGTCTCTGAGACTGAGGACACGTCCCGAGACGGTTCCATATCCCCGGGAGAGTTCCGAGACGCGGACATCGTAGAACGTCCGCTTACCGTCCTGGTCGAGTTCGACCTGCGTCTGGCTATCGTCTCCGTCGAGAACATCGCTGAGGGCTGGCACCAGCGTGGAGAGTTCTGTTCCGAGTGCCGCTCCGACTGACTCGCCGAGCACAGCCTCGCCGGCCGGATTCGCGTCGACGATTCGGCCGTCGCCGGTCAAGATAATCACCGCGTCATCGAGTTCGGTCAACACCGCCTCGCGCCCGGCCTCGCGGGTCGCTGGCGCAATGCCTTCGAGTTCTGCCTCGAAGACAGCGACGGCCAACAGGAGCGCGGCGAGCATGTATCCAATCCCACTCGGGTCGATTCCCGGCGGCAGCGTGCCGAAACTGTACAGCGCGTTCAGTGTCAGCGGGAGCACCACAGCAGCCAGCACCGTCGTCCCCTGCCACCGATACAGTTGGTTGGTTCGGAGCACAAGACGGAGGACCAGCGCCGCCCCCGCGGCGAGCAAGAGATACGAGTAGACCTGATGGCCCCAGAATCCGAGGCCGTACTCCACATCGAGAACAGTGAAGCCGCTGTAGGTAATCCGTTCGACACCCGTCCAGACGAGGTTGTGGTCGCGATTCGTCCAAACGAGTGCCCAGAAGGCCACTGGCTCGACGAGCAGTCCCGGATAGACCCACCCCGGAATCTGGTGGTCGGTCCCGGTGTATTCCAGCGCAAACACCAGCCACACCGCCGGCAGCACGGCCGACAGCGACAGCGCAACGCCGGTCCACAGTTGCATCGTCTCGATGCCCGACTGCGTGACTTCGAGCGCCTCGACGGTGGCCCAGAGGCTCGCACTCGCTGCGAAGACTGCGAGCGGTGTTGCACCCGGCTGGTCGCGGTAAACCAGCGCGAACCCGGCGGTACAGAGACCAACAACGGCTGCAAGAAAGATGAGCGGGAAATACAGCGAGCCAATCATCAGAGTTAGCTCGCAGTTCGTCGTTTCATAGTAAAAATGACCCGCCTCGGCCGCCCGTTCACTCGAAAGACTGAGTCCGGAGTGCCGCCCAGACGGCGGTAATGCCGAGCAGGATTGCGGGAATCATCGGCATCGCGAGATAGGCCTGTCGCCGCGACAGCCCCAGCGACGCCAGCAGCGACTGTGCCTGCGGAATGAACAGTATCAACACTGGAATAACGAAAAAGCAGACGAGGACAACGCCGACGAGGAGCCAGCCTCGCCAGTCAATCTCCTCGGCCGGTTGGACCTGCTTCGGCCGGCCGGTCTGCTGGCCGTGGTCCGACGGCTGGTCCGGGTCATCAGTGCTGTCAGGCTCTGTCGTTGTGGAATCTGTCGGTCCCTGTTCGGGGTCAGGCGTCATACACGCTATCTGGTTTTACAACCACCTTGCCAAAGCCTTCACGCTCTTCGATGATCTCGTGAGCGCGGTCGGTTTCGCTCATCGGAAGCACTTCCCGAACGCGTGGTTCGAGTTCACCCTCCCAGACGAGGTCGAGCACCTCGTTGGCCTGGCTCGGGGTCGCCATCGTCGAGCCGATGACCTCGAGCTGGTTCCAGAAGATTCGGTTGATGTCTGTCTCTGGTCGGCCGCCGGTCGTCGCGCCGCAGGTGACGAGTCGGCCGCCCTTCGTGAGGCTCTTCAGCGAGTTCTGCCACGTCTGTGCGCCGATGTGGTCGACGACCATATCCACGCCGCGGCCGCCGGTCATCTCCAGAATTTCCTCGGCGAAATCGTCTTCTTCGTAGTTGATGGTGTGGTCAGCACCGACCTCCTCGGCGTAGTCGAGCTTCTCGTCGCTACTTGCCGTTGCGTAGACCTCTGCGCCGGTGTACTCGGCAATCTGGACTGCTGCGTGGCCGACGCCACCGCTGGCTCCGAGGACGAGCACATCCTCGCCGGCCTGCAGTTCACCGCGTTCGATAAGCATTCGCCAGGCAGTCTGGAAGACGAGTGGCGATGCGGCGGCGGTCACCCAGTCGACGTGCTCCGGCACTTCGACGAGATTCGACTCGGGCAGGGCAGCGTACTCGGCGTGGACGCCGCGGACGTGTTCGCCGATGATGTGAAAGCCCGGCGAGAGTGTTGGGTCGCCGTCGTGGTCGAACTCGTGGCCCTCGCTGGGAACGCCAGCGAGCAGTGCGACACGGTCCCCTTCCTCGAATCGTGTCGCACCGGGTCCTGTCTCGGCGACGACGCCTGCACAGTCACTGCCCGGGATGTGTGGCATCTCCAGGTCAAGTGCTGGCATTCCCTTGCGTGTCCAGATGTCGAGGTGGTTCAGCGCGCCTGCTTTGACCTCGACGAGTACCTCGCCACGGCCTGGCTCGGGGTCTTCGAACTCGCCGTACTCGATTACGTCTCGGTCACCGTGTTCGTCGAATTGGACTGCCTGCATATCTGGACAGACGAGCAGAGCGCTCAAAATGGTACTGGTCGGCTGACTCGCTATCGCGTGGGTGACAGGTCAGTCACGCCCGTGGGACTTTTCTATCACCCGAGTGTCGGACCCGGTATGGTCGATTTCCAGTCCCGTGAACCCCGCACACAAACTGACGACGAACCCGAGGAGGAGGAGGAACCTGCGGAGGAACCCGAGGCCGACAGTGAGTCCGAGGAAGAACAAACCGAACAGTCGGCCACGGCCGCCGAAGCCGAGGACGGACTCGCCTACGCCGTCGTCACCGTTACTGCCGAGCGGTCGATGGCCGATGACACGCAAGGCGATGCGGTCGTCGAAGTCCTCGAAGACGCGGGCGAGTCAGTTACTACTCGCGACCTCATCAAGCCCTCCTACGACGGCATCCAGAGCACGCTCACGACACTTGCCGAGCGCCGCGATGTCGACGCCGTCATCACCATCGGTGGGACCGGCGTCGAACCCGACGACGTGACTGTCGACGCCGCCGACCGACTGTACGAGAAGCGCCTCCCCGGTTTTGGTGAACTGTTCCGACAACTTGCACACGACCAGCACGGGACTGCCGTCGTCGGCACACGAACGACCGCCGGTATTATCGACGGCGCGCCAATTTTCTCGGTTCCCGGAACTATCGACGGCGCAATCCTGGCTACTGAGGATATTATCATCCCCGAAGCACCATCGCTCGTCGCAGACGCTGCGATGCAGGACGCCGGTGCTGACCACTCCTGAAGAAGGTAGCAGGATTCCTCCAGAACGCTCTGAGTAAACGGAACAGTGCTGTGGTCCGGATATATACTGGCCGAGACGGAACTCAGCAGGGCGCAATGATGGGGTCTACCGCTCCCCAGTCTGTGTAGTCGATGATTGCCTCCTGTGTCTCCACGCGGCGCAGTCGTCGGCTCTCGACGCCGACGTAGTAGGTGACAGGCGTGTCCTGCGTCTCCAGTTCGTAGACGTACGTTCGTGTTCCGTCGATGGTTGTGGTTCCACTCGGTGTGAGTGACTCCGATTCCGGGTTAGCAACGTCCTGTTCGACAGTGTCGGCGTCGGCCAGCGACGACACGTCCATTCCACCAGTCGTACTGCTGGGAACCGGCGTACAGGAGCCGTCGGCGACGATGTACTGTTGTCCGTCGACAATGTACGTCCTGAGCGTGTCTCCCTCGATCGCGACGACGCTGTAGAAGTTTCCGTCGTCGAACGCTCCTGTAACCGGCTCGCCCAGTTGAGGGACGGAGACGCTGAAGCGATAGTTGTTCTCGAAGGCCACCTCAAGCTCTCCGAGTGTGGGTTCAGTCGTCTCCTCTTCACTCTCTTCGTCCGTCTGGTCGGCTGTTTCGTCGCTTTCGTCTTCTGTCCCTCCGGTTGAATCATCGCTTTCCTCGTCTGTTCCTTCGGCCGTCGATTCGTCTGTCGGTTCAGATTCGTCTGGCTCTTCGTCAGTTTCGTTTGTCCCGGCCTCTGGGTCAGACGTGTCCGCGCTGTCCGCTCCGTCGTCTCCTCCACCGACACACCCGGCAACCGCGAGCGAACTTCCGACTGCTATCGTCTGTAACAATCGTCTTCGTTGCATGCCACTGAACTGTTCTACGAGTATAAATATCTATACGGTAAGGTCCGGCTTGTCGGGAGGCTGCTGACTGTGCTGACGGCACGCTTTTTGTTACCCCCTGTCTTTGGCGGCTTCTGTTCGTTTCTGTCCCGAGTTTTCTTGGTGGCTCTCTTCGCTGTGTGTCGGATAGCCAATTCGTAACCGCTTTTCGGCTCCCCGACAGACCAACGAATGCGCGAGGGTGGCTGAGCTAGGCCAAAGGCGGCGGGCTTAAGACCCGCTCCCGTAGGGGTCCATGGGTTCGAATCCCATCCCTCGCATAGCGAACTCTCCCGAACTTGCGAGCGGGGAGCGTAGCGACCCGCGAGCAATACTGACTCGAACGAACGTGAGAGTCATGTCTGCGAGTCGTCGGGATTCGAAGTAGGAAAGTCACAGCCCGGGAAGCGAACGGAGTGAGCGACCCGGAATGTCTTTACGTGGTTCGAATCCCATCCCTCGCATGTGAGGTCGAGCGTAGCGAGACCTCAGTCAACGAACGGCGAGCATCGCGAGCCGTGAGTAGCGGGAGGCTGAGCAGAGCGAAGTCTCCCGAACATGTGAGCGGGGAGCGTAGCGACCCGCGAGCAATCCTGACTCGAACGAACGTGAGAGTCATGTCTGCGAGACTGCGTCTATCATACCACTCAGCACGAATGATAGTTGTTTGTCACGTAGCTGCGGGAGTGACTCGCCGATGACTTCCCAACAGCGTGACAGCGTCGGAGTCCAGCATAGCGGCCGCTACTTCACTACGCGTGTTGTTCTGGCTATAAAAACCGAATCCACTTTATCCCAGAAGCTGAAATATGGGTGTATGGAACTACAGCGAGAGTGTCCGGAGTGTGGCGCCTCAGAGTTTTACCGGGCCGCGAGCACGAAAATGCACCTCGGAACCAAAGTCAAGTGGCACTGTACGGAGTGTTCGTACGGGTTCATCCAGATCGGCAGTGCCGTCGACAGCGCGAGCGCATAATATGGCTTCGTCCATCGAAGTGCTCGTTGTCGACGAAGACGAAGATATGCTGGAGTTAACAGAAACGTTTCTCGAACGTGAGAGCGACCGAATTGACGTGACAACGGAGAAGCGGCCACCTGAGGCTGCTGAGCGCCTCGTCGACGGCGAGTTCGACAGCGTGGTGAGCGACCTTCGGATGCCACAGATGGATGGCATCGAACTCTGTCTAGAAGTCCGCGAACACCGACCAGAGCTGCCATTTTTCCTGTTTACTGCCGCCAGTCTGGACGATATCAAGTCGACCACTGGCAGCGAAGAGTTGAGTGCTATCGTCCAGAAAGGCACCGGCACGGAACACTACACCGACCTCGCCGAGAAAATCACGACCGCTGCAGACTAAATACTCTCTTTATCAGGACAAAACGCGCCTGAACTCGTTCAAGAGATCACTCGTTCTTGTCGTCGAGCGCCTGCCAGGACAGCCGTGGCGTTCGCGCCGCACTCACCTGGTCGATACGGCGGGCGGCGGTTCGTTCTGGTGCGGCTTCGATGGTTTCGGTTGACTCATCGCCAACGGCGTTGAACGCCGCTGCAAGTTGGTCGAGCGTTCGCTTGTTTTCGATTTCGGTGGGCTCGGTCATCAGCGCCTCATCGACAATTTCGGGCCACTTCGTCGTCGGCGGGTGGACGCCGTAATCGAGCATTCGTTTGGCAACGTCGGCGGCATCTTGGTCGCCCGCGCTGGCGACGAACTCGTGATGGAAGGGACCGAACGGAATCTCGTACTCGAGTTGCTCGGCCAGATAGTTGGCGTTCAGCACTGCCTTGGCGCTGGCGTCGGTCAGCCCCTCGTCGCCGAGGCGAGCGATGTAGGCACAGGTTTTGACGAGAACGAGCCAGTTGCCCTGGAAGCCGTGGACCTTTCCAATGGAGTGTGCTGGCTCGAACAGCTCGTAGCTGCCGGCCTGCTCGCGAACCTGTGGGTCTGGGAGGAAGTCTGCGAGTTCGTCGACGACACCGACCGGGCCCGCACCGGGGCCGCCGCCGCCGTGTGGCGTTGCGAACGTCTTGTGGACGTTGTAGTGCATGATGTCGAAGCCCATGTCGCCGGGTCTGGCACGGCCAAGTAGGGCATTCAGGTTCGCACCGTCGTAGTACAGCAGGCCGCCGGCGTCGTGGACCATCGCCGAGATCTCTTCGATATCACGCTCGAACAGTCCGAGCGTGTTTGGGTTGGTCAACATCAGCAGCGCAGTCTCGTCGCTGATTGCCTCTTCGAGCGCCTCGATGTCGACACGCCCATCGTCGCCGCTTGGGAGTTCGACCACATCGAATCCTGCGAGCGCGGCACTTGCAAAGTTCGTTCCGTGCGCGCTGTCGGGGACGATAATCTCCGAGCGCTCGTCGTCGTTGTGTTCGTGATACGCTTTCGCGACCAACACGCCAGTATACTCGCCGGCCGCACCCGCGGGAGGCTGGAGAGTAACGGCATCCATCCCGCCAATCTCGGCGAGATACTCGGACGTTCGGCCGAGCAGTTCGAGCGTGCCCTGCAGCGCTTTTTCCGGGCGGTCAGGATGGACCGCACCGCTTGGGTGTGCGGCCAAATCCTCGGTGAATTTCGGGTTGTACTTCATCGTACACGAGCCCAGCGGGAAGGGGCCGCTCTCGACGCCGTAGTTCATTTGCGAGAGCCGGGTGTAGTGTCTGGCCAGTTCTGGCTCCGACAGGTCGGGCAGTTCGAGACTGTCCCGCGTCAGGTCGTCAGGCAGCGGCGTGTCGACATCCACTTCCCTGTTGTTCTTCTCCGAGAGCAGCGGTTCGTACGCCTCGCCGTCGGTCCAGCGGGCCTGATCGTACGCGAACCCGTCGTTGTCGCTCATGCAACCACCTCCGAGTCTCCGACCCGGCGTCGTTGCGTTCGCTCACTCCATTCGCTCATGCAACCACCTCCTGTACCGCGTCAACCAGTCTCTCTGTGCTGTCCTCGTTCGTCTCGGTCACACAGAGTTGGAGCAGGTGTTCGTCGACAGCGTGGACCGCGAACCCTTCGTCGACGAGTTCGTCCGCGATGGCCTGTGCTGGCTGGTCGGTCCGTGCCAGAAACTCTCGGAAGTGATGTCGGTCGTGGACCGGCGCGGCGACGCCAGTAATCTCATCGAGTTGGTCTGCAAGCTCCGTCGCGCTCGTGATACAGGTCCGCGCGAGGTCAACCAGTCCCTCGGGGCCGAGAGAGGCGGCGTGAATCGCCGTCCGGAGCGCGACCCACGCCTGATTCGTGCAGATGTTGCTCGTGGCGCGCTCACGGCGGATGTGCTGTTCGCGCGTCTGCAGCGTCAGCGTGTACGCTCGTCGGCCGGTGCTGTCCTCGCCCACGCCGACAAGTCTGCCCGGAACCTGTCGGAGGAACTCTTTCCGGGTGGCGAACATCCCCAGTCCCATCCCGTAGGCCGTCCCGATTCCGAGCGTTGCAGCGTCGCCGATGACGACATCTGCGCCGACAGCGTCGGGTTCTTCGAGGACCGACAGCGCGACGGGGTCCGAGCCGAGTGCAAACAGTGCCTCGTGCTCGTCCGCAATGGTTCCAATGTCTGCGAGGGACTCTTCGATGACGCCCCGGACTGTCGGACTCTCCGCGTACAGCAACAGCAGGTCGTCGTCAACCAACTCCTCGATTGCTTCGACATCGGCCGCACCATCGACCATCGGATAGGACTCGACAGTGAGGTTGGCCCCGTCTGCGTAGTTTTCGAGGACCCCGCGTTTGCCTTCGTGGAGGTGTTCCGGAACGAGCACTCGGTTGCCCGTCGTCGCTCGGACGCGAGACGCGAGCGTCGCCGTCTCGCCGAGGGCTGTTGCGGCGTCGTACAGCGAGCAGTTCGCCACGTCCAGCCCTGTGAGTTCGACGAGCATCGACTGGTACTCGAACAGGGCCTGCAGAAAGCCCTGTGCGATTTCGGGCTGATACTGTGTGTACGAACTCAAAAACTCCTGGCGGTCTGAGAGGTGGTCGACCAGCGATGGCACGTAGTGGTCGTAGTGACCGCGGCCGAGAAACTCCGTCAGGTCGTCGTTGCGGTCCAGCATCCCCCCAAATTCCTGTCGGACAGCGCGTTCGCTGCGCGATTCGATGTCAAACTCGCCGTCGAAACGAACTCCCTCGGGGATGTCGAAGAGGTCGGCTTCCGTCGCCGCGCCGACCGCGTCGAGCATCTGTTCAGTTTCAGCGGGTGTGTGTGACGCGTAGGGACTTCCGGTATCGTGTCCGCCCATTATTGTTCTCTTGGGCTGGATGTACGGAATTGTTTTGGTTCACACAGCTCATACTGGGACGTTCTGGCTACTCGGGTGGCTCGTCGTCTCCGGTTGAGTCCCTCGCCTCTTGATAGCCACTGCGAAAGGCACTGACGAACAGGATGGCAACGGCGACGCCGACAATCCCCCAGATGCCGAGCAGTTCTCGCCCGCTGGCAAGCGATGAGATACTCACCACGATGGCCAGCAAAAAGAGAATCACGGGAATCAGCCGAATCCGGAGTACCGACAACCCGTCGTTGGTCGCACTCAAGTACAATTGGGGGAATGCGTACCAGAACAGCCCAAGATAGACGAACGTCGCCAGGCCCATCCACTCCCCAAAGCCGACAGTGGACTCGATACCGCCAACCAGCAGCGTTCCGACGCCGCCAGACACTCCGATAGCAATTGTCTCACGAGAAACCATTGTCAGGTTTCGACGCCTCACGAATAAAAAGGTGCGTGCAGAACGCCTCGCTCAGATTGCTGTCGTGAACCGCGAACAAAATTGCTGGATACTCGTCGTACTGCTTATTCTCGCAGCGCGTCCTCGCGCTCCGTCCCTTCGAGGGTTTTCTGCTCGATATCTGTCGCGACGACAGCGGGCTTGTACGCGCCGCCCTCGAACAGGTCGTGGTCGCCGACAGAGGACTCGACGTACCGGATGAACGCGCGTCGCTCCGGCGGAAGTTCGCCATAGATAATCTCCTCTTCGACGAGGTCGTAGACCGGAATCCGTGGCGTCAGCAGGGTATTCTCGCCGACGACGCTGTTCTCGCCGACGATGAATCCAGACGTCACTCGACAGCCAGCACCCAGCGAGACGCCGTCTTCGATGATGACTGGTGCGTCCTCAACTGGTTCGAGGACGCCGCCGACCAGCGTGTTTGCGCCGAGTTTCACGTTGTCCCCGACCTGTGCACAGGAGCCGACAGTGTCACAGGAGTCGACGAGCGTCCCATCGCCGACACGCGCGCCGATGTTGACGAACGAGGGCGACATCATGATGACGTCCGAGCCGATGTTCGCGCCGCGGCGGACGACGGTTCCGTTCGGGGTATTCCGAGAGCCACGGCGACCGTAGTCGTCCGAGTCGGCCAGTGGGAGCACGTCGTTGTAGGTCACGTCGCCGTACTCGTACTCCGAGATTTGTCGGAGGCCGAAATTAAGCAGGACGCCCTGTTTGACCCACTCGTTGGCCTCCCACTCGCCGCCGGACTTTTCAGCGGCGCGAATCTCGTCGTCTTCGAGTGCGTCGACAAAGTCCGCGAGAACGGTCAGGTCTTCCATGCTCGTTTCGGCGTCGATTTCGCCGTCTTGATACTCTGCCCAGAGGGTCTCGATCTCGGATTGTAGGCTCATGTCAGTGTGCTCGGGAGCGCCGGACTTGGTGGTGACGATTGCACACTCACTGCGCTCTGTTTTCGGGCGTGCGCTCTATTCAGACCAGATAACCCCGCGAAACCCTACCCCACAGGACGCTGCCACGAACTGGGAGCAGTGAAACAGCTGAGCCGAGAGCACGCATATTAAGTACCACCCAGTGTGACCACACAGTAATGAAGCGACGTACGTTCCTGGTTTCGGCAGGCGCAGCGGCGACGGCAATGGCAGGCTGTCTCTCATCGGGGGGTCCCGCTGGCGGGAGCGACTCGCTAGTTGTCGGGACATACAGCTCCTTTATCGACTCACCGTCCTCGTCGCCGGGGGCGTGGCTGAAATCGGAGTTCGAGTCCGAGTTCGACACCGAGTTGATCTGGCAGACGCCGAGCAACGAGTTGAACCACTACATCCAGCGCAAGCAGGCCAGCGTTGACATCGAAGCGGACGTGTATCTCGGACTGAACACCGACGACCTCGTGCGCGTCGACAACGCACTCGACGACGACCTGTTCACTGAGGCCGGCGATGTCGACGGCCAGTCCGACGTGAAATCCGGACTGCAGTTCGACCCGCAGAGCCGTGCTATCCCCTACGACACGGGCTATATCAGTCTCGTCTACGACGGCACCGCGATGACCGCGCCCGAGACGTTCGACGGACTCCTGAACGAGGACGTGGCGGGCGACCTCATCGCGCAGAACCCCGGCAGTTCGGCGACCGGGAAAGCCTTCGTCCTGCACACGATCAAACAGTATGGCCCGGACGGCTACCTCGATTACTGGGCGGACCTGCAGGCCAACGGCGTGCAAGTGCTGGGGTCGTGGTCCGACGCCTACGGTGCCTGGAGCAACGGCGAAGCGCCGATGGTCGTCTCCTACTCCACCGACCAGGTGTTCGCAGACGAATCCGGCGATGACCTCGACAAACACCAGATTCGATTCCTGAACGACCAGGGCTACGCCAACCCCGAGGGGATGGCGATCTTCGCGGAAAGCAACCAGTCCGACGCCGCTCGCGAGTTCATGTCCTTTGTCCTGCGACCGGAGATACAGGGCGAAATCGCCGTCCGGAACGTCCAGTTCCCGGCGACAGAGACGGCCGAGGTGCCCAGTGACTACGCCGAACTGGCCCAGCAGCCGCCCGAACCAGTCACGTTCACGTACGAGGAACTCGATGGACAGGTCAGTGGCTGGATCGAAGACTGGGAGCGACAGTTCGCAGGCAACTGAAGCCGTGAGCGACAGCGACGGGGCGGACGGGCGAACGCGAGGGCGGCTCCGGGAACTGACCGAGCGACGGTCGCTTCCGGCACTCGCCGTCGCGTCTGTCGCTGTCCTCGTTGTCGTCTTTTATTATCCGGTCTCGACGGTGTTCGTCGATGCCGTTCTCATCGAGGGTCGACTGACACTCCGGGTCTTCAGAGATATTCTCACTGACCCCTTCTATTTCGGAGAACTCGCGCGACTGCTCGCGGGTAACTCACCGCTCGCGGTGGCCGAGGCCATCCTCACGGGCAACGCACGGCTCGGAATCGTCGGGTTCACTGCGTATCAGGCCGCGCTGTCGACGGTCGCCAGCGTCCTCCTCGGGGTGCCACTGGCCTATCTGCTGGCACGCTACGAGTTTCCCGGCCGGGAGACGATTCGCTCAGTGACGATTCTGCCCTTCGTCCTCCCGTCGATAATGGTTGCAGTCGGGTTTTACGCCACCTTCGGCGCAGATGGGACGCTCAACGCGGCGCTCGCGCTGGTCGGCTTGGGACCCGTCGACCTCTTACCCTCGCTCACGGCCATCGTCGTTGCTCACGCCTTCTACAACGCGCCGCTGGTCGCCCGGATTACGACGGCGGCGTGGGAGTCCGTCGACGCCAGCGCCGTCGAGACGGCCCGAAGTCTCGGCGCCAGTCCGCACCGGGCGTTCCGTGACGTGGTGTGGCCGCAGGTCGCGCCCTCGATTTTCATGGGCGCGGCGCTGACGTTCGTGTTCACCTTCGGGACCTTCCCGATTGTTCTCGCGCTCGGCGGCTTCGAGCTGGCGACCGTCGAGGTGTTCATCTACCGGCTTATCCGCGACCTGAACTACGCCGAAGGCGCGGCGCTTGCGCTCGTCGAACTCGCCATCTCGCTGGCACTGCTCTACGGCTACCTCCGGTACGAGGCGGCGAACACTGTCGAATCCGGTGGCATCAGACCACAGGAGCGCAGACCGTTGCGGCCGCCGTCGCTGTCGGTCCGGGAACTGCTCCCGCGCGTGGGATTGGCCGCCTACGCCGTCGTCGCGGTCGTACTCTTCGTTGCCCCCATCGCGAGCATGCTGTACGCCAGCGTCTCGGGCCCGACCGGACTCACGCTGGAGCATTATCGCTTTCTCGTTGAACGCCAGACGACGGGGGCGGCCTTCCAGGTCCGGCCAGGGCCGGCGGTCAGGAACTCGCTGCTGTTCGGCGCGGCGGCGCTGGCCGTTGCACTCCCGATGGGCGTGGTCGTCTCGGTGCTGACGACCCGGAACTATCGCGGGCGGACGCTGGTCGGTACCGTGGCGATGGCACCGCTTGCCGTCTCGGGGATTATCGTCGGCTTGGGGCTGCTCCGGGGACTCGTCTTCGGCGTCGAGGTCGGAGACTGGCGTCTCGCCGTCGGCGGCCCGCTCGCGATTATCGCCGCCCACGCCGTCGCGGGTTATCCCTTCGTCGTCCGCATCGTCGCACCGGAACTCGACGCCCTCGACAGCCAGTTGACCGAGTCCGCGCGGGCGCTGGGTGCGTCCAGAGCACGCGCCCTCCTCGACGTGGAACTCCCGCTGGTCTGGCCCGCGGTGGTCGCGGGCGCGGCGTTTGCCTTCGCGCTCTCGGTCGGGGAGTTCACCGCGACGGCCGTCCTCGCGTCAGGAACTGGTCAGTACACGATGCCCATCGCAATCGAGCGGTTCGTCGGCCGACGCCTCGGTCCCGCGACGGCGATGGGCGTCGTCCTGCTGGTCGTGACCAGTGTGAGTTTCCTCCTTATCGACCGACTTGGGGGTGACCGCGTTGGTCTCTGACTCCGTGCTCGAACTCGACCACGTGACGCGACGCTATGGCGGGACGACCGCCGTCGATGACCTCTCATTGTCGGTCGCCGACGGGGAGTTCTTCACGCTGGTCGGGCCGTCTGGGTGTGGAAAGACGACAACGCTCCGGCTCATCGCGGGCTTCGAGGAGCCGACGACCGGCACCGTCCGGTTCGGCGGGACGGACGTGGCCGGCGTGCCACCCGAGGACCGCAACGTGGGCGTCGTCTTCCAGAACTACGCGCTCTTCTCACACATGACCGTCGGCGAGAATGTCGCCTACGGCCTGAACTTCGCGGAGCCTCCGGGCGGCGTGAGCGACGAACAACGCGTCGCGGAACTGCTGGAGTTGGTCGATTTGCCCGACACGCAAGCGCGGGACCCGAGCAGCCTCTCGGGCGGCCAGCGCCAGCGTGTCGCCATCGCGCGTGCGCTGGCTCCCGGGCCGGACGTACTCCTGTTGGACGAACCGATGAGTGCGCTGGACGCGAAACTCCGGGAACGGCTCCGGGTGCAGGTCCGCGAGATTCAGCAGGAACTCGACATCACGACCGTCTACGTCACCCACGACCAGGAGGAGGCGCTCGCGGTGTCGGACCGCGTGGCCGTGCTGAACGAGGGGAGAGCAGAACAGGTGGCCACGCCGCGGGACATCTACCACCGGCCCGAGTCGCGCTTTGTCGCGGAGTTCATCGGTGATAACAACGTCTTCGAGGGTGCGGTGCAGGCGGTCAACGGGGATACGGCAACAGTGGCCGTCAGCGGGGAGACGCTTTCGGTCGATATCGGTGACTGGAGCGAGTCGTCAGTCTCGGTCGGCGACCGTCTCACGTTCTGTGTACGACCGGAGGAACTGGGTGTCGATTCCGGTTCAACTCGGCTCACAGCGAAGGTCACGAGCGCCGAGTTTCTGGGCGAGACGACACGGGTCCGCCTGGACTGGTTGGGGCAGGAACTCATGCTCCGGACCCGCGAGACGCTGGACGGTGATGTGACCGTCGGGTTCGACCCCAAGGATGCCCGCGTCATCGAGTGCCGCGAATAACAGACGGGTTGACGCGCTGTCGTACCCGTTACGTCGCGTCGATAACGTCGCCGAATTCGTACCGTCCGGCCTCCTGTCCAGCCAGCCAGACGGCGGCGTCGAGCGCACCGGCGGCGAACACTGCACGGTCCTCGGCGCGATGGGACAGCGAGAGTACCTCGTCGTTGCCGGCGAGGATGACCTCGTGTTCGCCCCGGATGTCGCCAGCGCGGCGGACGAGCATCCCGACTTCGTCGTCCTGCCGTGGCTGAATCCCCTCTCGGCCCGGTACCGTCTCGAAATCGCGGTACTCGCTGACCTCTTCGAGGATGGTCTTCGCGGTACCGCTCGGCGCGTCGCGTTTGCCATTGTGGTGGGTTTCCATCACCTCGACATCGTAGTTCTCCAGCGCGTCGAGGGCGGGGCCGAGCGTTCTGAGTAGGGCGTGGACGCCGCGGGCGAAGTTCGTCGCCTTTAGCAGCGGGACTGCCTCGCTAGTTTCTTCAAGCACAGCGAAGCCGTCGTCACCGAAGCCCGTCGTCCCGACGACGAGTCCAACGCCCGCTTCGGCACAGGCCGTTGCGAGGTCGAGTGTCGCTTCCGGCACGGTAAAGTCAATCACGACATCGGGGCCGTGTTCAGCTACCGCCTCGGCCGTCTCGCCAGGGTCGTAGACCGGTAGATCCAGATTGGTGTCGTTCACGTCGATGCCAAAGGTCACCGTCAGGTCGTCGCGGTCGCGTGCGGTTTCGTAAATCGTCTCGCCCATTCGCCCGGCGATACCGTTGATCCCGACTGTCGTCATTGCTCACCCCGCGGTTCGACCGGATTGGCCTCGTACTCGGCGAGCAGCGATTCGAGTCGGTCACGGTTTGCCGGCGTAATCTCGGTCAGCGGCGGTCGGAGCGTCCCGGAACTGTAGCCACGAATCTCCATGGCGGCTTTGACCGGAATCGGGTTGGTCTCCCAGAACAGCGCGCGGAACAGCGGCCCGAGGTCGTGATTGCGCTCGCGTGCGTGCTCGAAGTCACCGTCGAGTGCTGCCCAGACGAGGTCGCTCATTCGCTCGGGTTCGATATTCGCAGCGACACTGATACAGCCGGTGCCACCAACCGAGAGGATTGGCAGCGTCTCGCCGTCGTTGCCCGAGAGGACGTCGAACTCCTGGTCCTGCGTCTTCTCGACAATTTCGCTGACCTGATTCAGGTCGCCTCCAGCGGCCTTGAATCCCTGAATGTTCGGGTGGGTCGCGAGGTCGGCAACGGTGTCCGGTTCGATGTTCTGGCCAGTTCGGGAGGGGACGTTGTAGACGATCTGCGGGAGGTCGACAGCGTCGGCGATGGTTTCGTAGTGCTCGATAAAGCCGCGCTGTTCGGGTTTGTTGTAGTACGGCGAGATGAGCAGCAGGGCGTCCGCGCCGGCGTCGGCGGCACGCTGTGAGAGTTCCAGCGCTTCCTGCGTGTTGTTCGAGCCACTACCGCCGATGACTGGAACGTCGACTGCGTCGACGACAGCCTCGATAACTTCGATGTGTTCGTCGTGGCTGACCGTCGCGGATTCGCCGGTCGAGCCCATCGGAACGAGGCCGTCGACGCCACCGGCTTCGAGTCGCTGGGCGTCTGCGCGGAGTGTTTCGTAGTCGATACTGCCGTCATCGTGGAATGGCGTACACATCGCCGGATAGACGCCGGCGAAGGTGTCTGCCCCCGTGGGTAGTGAACGTGTCATTGTTGGCTGTGATTGGTCGCTGTTCGTCTTGAACTATCCTGTATTCGTCGGTTTCTCGCCCGCGATGACCCGGGACGGAGACGCCACCTCCGCCGCGAGCCTGCTCACCGCAGGCGCTTACCGCGAGAAAAGGCCACACCAGCCGCTTGTCGACCAACATCGACTGCGGCAGTGGTGTGTCGCATATACGAATGTGTGCGAACCGAGAAGTTATGTGTTTTGATTACTGGCGACTCAGAACAGCCCGAGGTTCACTGCGTAGGGCCATTCGAGAAAGCCGAGGATGACAAAGGCCAGCGCGCCGCCGGCCAGTCCGATATTTTTCAGAAACTGAATCATCTCGTCTTGCTGGTCCTCACCCTCGACAGCCCAGAAGTTGTGCATTGTCACTGCGGCGACGACGAGAAAGCCAGCCAGTGCGAGTCCAGCAACCACCGGCGCGACGCCGGCAACGATGCCGAGGCCCCCAGCGACGAGCACCAGTCCCGACGCAATCACCGAGAGTTTCGGCGCGGGCAGTCCCTTGAACGAGGCGTACTGACTCATCTGGTCGAGTTGCATGAAGTGGTTCAATCCCATGAAGGCGAGAATCACGCCGAAGAGGACACGCGCCACGAGAAACAATTCGTCACCGCCTGCCTGTTCCGCGAGCTGTAACGGAATTGGGTCGATTTGTAGTATCATTATGCAACCTACTGTAGATAAGATACCAATATATGTGTTTGCTATCATGAACCTCAGTACGTGACACGGATGCCACCGGGATGTCTCCTCGAAAATTGCCAACAATTGGAATTTTGGGGCGGACATCGAGATGACTTCCACCCCTCAGGCTTTACCTCTCCAACTCGGATGATCCCTATGACCACACACTTCGAGTCTCGCTTCGATGTCGACTACGATGGTGAACTACCGGAAAGCGTCGACGAGGCGGCTCTCAAGCGGATGGAGACCGTCGCGTACGTACTCGACGAGAGTGTACGAGTCCCCGGAATTGGCGTCCGAATTGGTGTCGACCCGCTTCTGGGAGCAATCCCCGTCGCTGGCGACGTGATGAGTGCCGCCTTCTCATTGTATATCGTCGTCGAGTCGGCGTATCTTGGAGTCTCCTTCACGACGTTGCTGGAGATGCTCGCCAACATCACTATCGACGTGGCGGGTGGCTCCATCCCCTACGCCGGTACTGTAGTCGACGCGCTCTGGAAGGCAAACAAGCGCAACGTCGAGCTCGCACTCGAGGATCTTGCCGAAGCGGTGGAGACAGACGGGTCCGGCGACGAGGCGGCCGGTATCGACATCCCAGTCGAAACTCACGACTGAGCGAGGTCGCTGAGGGGTACGTCCTCGTCACCTCGGCATGACCCAACGTCAGCGTCCGATATTTAACTGATGAGCGGGATACGGATGGTATGAGCGATAGTGAGGGGAGTCGCCCGAGCGACACGATGCGAGAGCGCGTGCCGGAGAGCAGTCGGAAGTTCTGGCTACTGCTGAACGCGAATCGGTGGCTGGTCGCCGCCGGAATCTCGGGGGTCGTGTTCCTCGTGCTCACTATCGTTGGACAACTCCACCCGACCGGAACACCCGGGCTGTTCAGCCAGGCCGACCCCATCGAGACGCTGTTCCAGGGTCTGCTCACGGCCATCATTACCGGTGTCACGCTCGTGCTCACACTCAGCCAGCTCGTACTCTCCCAGGAACAGGGGCCGGTCGGGGACCAGCGCGAGCGCATGGAGGGTGCGATGGCGTTCCGGGAGGATGTCGAGGATGTCATCGAGGAACCTGTCAGTCCCGCCCAGCCCTCGGCGTTTCTCCGGTCACTCGTGAAACTCACGCGGCGGCACGCCGAAGCCGTCTCGGACGCCGTCGAAGACATTGACGACGAGCCTCTCAACGACCAGGTAGCCACGTTCACGGAGAACCTGAAGCGAAACGCCGACGCCGTCCAGAGCAGTCTCAAAGGCTCTCAGTTCGGCGAATTCGACGTCATCTTCTCGGCACTGAATTACAACTACTCGTGGAAGCTGTACGCGGTCCGCCGCATCCGAGCAGAGAACGAAGACGTGCTCACTGAAGAAGCGCACCACGCGTTCGATGAACTCAGCAACGCGCTCGAGTTGTTCGGACCGGCGCGCGAGCATTTCAAAACGCTGTACTTCCAGTGGGCGCTTATCGACCTTTCCCGGATGATGCTATACGCGTCCATACCCGCACTCCTCACGGCGGTCGGAGGCATCATCTACCTCGAACCGGCGCTGTTCCCGGGGACCGTGTTCGGCGTGCGCACGCTCGTCGTGGTGGTGAGCGCGGGTGTGGCTGTCTCCTTGCTGCCGTTCGCATTCCTGTTCTCGTACATTCTCCGTATTGTCACCGTGGCGAAGCGCACGCTCTCTATCGGGCCGTTCATTCTCCGCGAAACTGACCGGTCCCGTGACCTCGACTGGGGCGAAACCGATGCGAAAAATGAGGCGGACGGTGGCGACGAAGGTGAGTGACCCTTATACTGTGGCTTCGTCGTCTTTCTCGCTTACAGTTTCCGGATTGGGACTGTCGCCAAGCAGACACTCGCAATTGGCCCGTTTGTCCTCGAGGAGTCGGACGCCGACAGCAGGGCCGGCAGTGACCGCTGACTTCCCTCACAGCCGCAGTACGTCTCTGCTCGGCGAGACGAAGGGATGGTTGTAGACGGCCTGAGACGCAACACCGAGTCCAGTCCCGACCCAGAGCGTGTACGGGTGAATCGACGGGAGATAGAGGCCGAAGGCCCCGCTGTAGATGAACGCCAGACTGCCGAACAACACGACCAGAAACCGGGTGTTCAGTGTTGTCAGGAAGACGAACTTCGCCGGCGTCGAGGCGGTGACGGGAGCAATCTCGTTCGCCAGCCGTTCGATGTCGAACGGTGCCGGAAGGTCTTCGGGGACGATTCGTGTCAGTCTGTACTTCACGCACGCGCTCGCGAGCGCCGCGGTTCCAATCCGACCCTGGCCGCCGTCCTGCAGTGGCGCGATACTCTGTGACGCCTCGGACGGGAGCGAGGCCCGCAGCGCGAGATACATTTCGAGTCGGTCGGTCGAGAGGTCGGGTCCGAACTGCACCTGTATCCACGCGAGTGCGCCCCGGGCCATCACCGCGGCACCGACGACGAGTCCGCCGACGAGAACCGTGCTGACGACGGTGTGGTCGCTCGAAACTGCCGCTACCGGCAGAAGTGCACTGAGCGCTTCGGCCGTGTAACCGAGCGTCCCGACGATTGGCTGGTTCCAGACGAGCAGCGGCACGACGAGTGCAGTGTTTGCCAGCACCAGCGTCCGGTCTGTAATCACTCGCCACTCGGGCCGCCGGTCGGTCTCCTCGTGTGTCTGTTCCTCGACTCTGAGAGCCACTCGCTGCAGGACGTCGACGAGCAACACGAGCGACAGGAACACGAACACGGGTATGACGGCCACTGCCAACACCGGATTCTCGGGGTCGACCCACCTGCCCTGTCTGAGCGTGACGGCCACCCCGAAGACGAGTGCCTGCCCCGCGAGTACCCGCGGGTCACGAAGTCGGTCAGTGAGGACTCCGAACAGCGGCGATGTCGTCGCGCTAGCCATCCTGTTCGATATCTCTGGGGCTGTTCGAGGGTAATATTGACGGCTGGCTGGCAGTCACCGAAGTCCGGCTGTCTTCACCTTCTCGCTGCACTGGCAGAGATGAGTAATCCCGTGACGAGCACACGCTACACAGTAGTCTCGGAGCTGATCAGCGTCACAGTCCACCTGAAGCGGGAGTGAGCAGACGCCCCGCGTCTGCGAACTTCGTGGGACTCCGTCCCGCGGGAGTGGGCGGTCCTGGACCGCGCACGCCGACCGACCAAGTCGGTCGGAATTTGAACCTTGGTCGTTCTGCTCCGCTTCACTCCCTGCTTCAAATCCCGCCGTGTCGTTCGTAGATTTCCAGTTCTGTCGCTCGGCGACGAGACGCCTCACTAAAAGTCTGAAAATCAAAGGAACGCCCGAGGCGGGAGTGAGCAGACGCCCCGCGTCTGCGAACTTCGCGGGACTCCGTCCCGCGGGATTTGAACCCGGACGACTTCGCTCGCTTTCGCTCACTCGTCGTGTGGTTCAAATCTCTTCTGTCAGCGTTTCCTAAACACAGTTGCTCACGACACAGCAAGCTGGTCGTTCGCGTTGTGTTGAGAGAAAGCGCCCGAGGCGGGATTTGAACCCGTACGGAGACGTTCCTGCTCACTCCGTTGCGCGGGCGTGCGACTCCTTGTGTTCAAATCCCTCGTTCGTCGCACACAAAATTCAGTCGTCGTTCGCGACACGCAAAGCGGTCGCTCACTGAGTTGAATTTCAAGAAGCGCCCGAGGCGGGATTTGAACCCGCGTCACAACCGTGACAGGGTTGTATGATGGGCCACTACACCACCCGGGCTTGCTCGCATATCTTCGTATCCCGGTTATAGTATTAAGACTTTCCAAACGGCGACGGGACGCGGCCCGGAGGTTTATATACGCGCCTGCTGTACTGTGAACTGTACACATAGCGCAGTCCCACTCTGTGCGATGGGGTCCGGTAGCTCGTGCCAGCGGGATTAGCAACTATTATGTAGCTTCCGGATATAATTGACTGTAGTATCTCGAAGAGCTTCTTAGCCGATAAGCCCCACTCATGGTAGATGTAAGCAATCACACACTCGTACCGGACCACAACCTCCTCGAAGAGGGCGAACTCGAGGAGGTTCTAGAGGAGTATAACATTCAGAAAACAGACCTGCCGAAGATCAAGCGCACGGACCCGGCCCTGACCAAGGAGGCAGAGGTCGGCGACGTCGTGAAGATCGTACGGGACTCACGGACCACAGACGAGGCTGTGGTCTACAGACTGGTGGTGGAATAATGAATATCGAAGACAAACGCAACATATCACGGGAGTATTTTTCACGCGAACGGCTCGCAGAACACCACTTCCGGTCGTTTAACGCTTTTCTCGACCGGGGAATGCAGGAGGTCGTCGACGAGAAGGCGACCATCGAAACCGACATCGGGGACAAAGAGGGCGAGGAACCGGTCTACGTCGAACTCGGCGACGTTCGGATCGTCACGCCCCGCGTCCGAGAAGCAGACGGCAGTGAGGAACTGCTGTACCCACAGGAGGCCCGACTCCGGAACATCACCTACTCCGCGCCGGTGTTCATGGAGATGGCCGTCATCAAAGGCGGCGAAGAGGAAGAAGAAGTCGTCGTCGACCAGACCGAAACCAAGATTGGCCGGATGCCAATCATGGTCGGCTCCGACAAGTGTAACATCGCCGATTTCACCCGCGAGGAACTGATCGACATCGGCGAAGACCCTGCCGACCCCGGGGGGTACTTCATCGTCAACGGCTCCGAGCGAGTGCTGATGACCAGCGAGGATCTGGCGCCGAACAAGATTCTTGCCGAGACAGACACGAAATATGGCGACACCATCGAAGTCGCGAAAACCTTCAGCCAGCGTCGGGGCTACCGCGCGCTGGTGCTCTGTGAGCGAACGCGAGACGGGCTACTGGAAGTCTCGTTCCCGTCCGTGTCGGGCAGCGTCAACTTCGTCACGCTCGTGCGTGCGCTCGGACTCGAATCTGACGAGGAGATTGTCCACCGCGTCAGCGACGACCCCGAGATTGTGAAGTTCATGCTGGAGAACTTGGAGGCTGCCGACGTGCAGACGACCGAGGAAGCCATCGAATCCCTCGGGAAACGCGTCGCCTCCGGTCAGGGCAAAAACTACCAGCTCAAACGTGCCAACTACGTCATCGACCGGTATCTGCTCCCACACCTCCACGAGGAGGGCGTCGAGGAGGAAGATGTCCGGATCAACAAAGCGTACTATCTCTGCCGGATGGCCGAGGCGTGTTTCGAGCTTGCACTCGACCGCCGAGACCCGGACGACAAGGACCACTACGCCAACAAGCGTCTGAAAGTCTCGGGCGACCTGATGCGAGACCTGTTCCGGACGGCGCTGAATAAACTCGCACGGGACGTGAAATACCAGCTCGAACGAGCGAACATGCGAAACCGTCAGCTGTCTGTGTCGACGGTCGTTCGGTCGGATGTGCTGACCGAGCGCCTCGAACACCCGATTGCGACGGGGAACTGGGTCGGTGGCCGCTCTGGCGTGAGCCAGCTGGTCGACCGGACCGACTACATGGGTGTGCTGAGCCACCTGCGCCGGCTTCGCTCGCCGCTCAGTCGCTCACAGCCACACTTCGAGGCACGAGACCTGCACGCGACCCAGTGGGGTCGGATCTGTCCGTCGGAGACGCCCGAGGGACCGAACTGTGGACTGGTCAAAAACTTCGCACAAGCGATGGAGCTGTCCCAGAACGTCGAAGACGAACAGGAGCTGAAACAGGAACTCGCACAGATGGGAGTCGAGGGCATCCCAGGCATCGAGAGCGTCGAACAGCCCGCAGACGACTAATATGAGCCAGCAACAACGAGAAGCGAAAGTCTACGTCAACGGGTCACTGGTGGGGACACATCCCCAGCCAGAGAAACTTGCAGAGCAGATCCGCCAGGCTCGTCGCCGCGGCGACATCAGCCAGATGGTCAACGTCTCGGTGGACGAGAACACCGACGAAATCATCGTCAACGCGGACGCGGGTCGCGCACGACGCCCACTACTGGTCGTCGAAAACGGCGAACCGCTGATCGACGACGAGGAAATCGAGGCACTCGAAGCCGGCGATATTGAATTTCAGGACCTTGTCGACCGCGGACTGGTCGACTTCATCGACGCCGAGGAGGAAGGAGACATCCTCGTTGGCGTCGACGAGGAGGACCTGACCGAGAACCACACGCACCTCGAAATCGACCCACAGCTGATGTTCGGTATCGGTGCGGGGATGATTCCGTACCCCGAACACAACGCCAGCCCGCGGATTACGATGGGGTCAGGGATGATCAAACAGTCGCTGGGGCTACCGTCGGCGAACTACCGAATTCGCCCGGACACGCGCCAGCACCTCCTGCACTACCCACAGCTGTCGATGGTCAAAACCCAGACGACCGAGCAGATTGGGTACGACGACCGGCCGGCGGCACAGAATTTCGTCGTCGCTGTAATGTCCTACGAGGGGTTCAACATCGAGGACGCACTCGTCATGAACCAGGGCTCGGTCGAGCGCGCGCTCGCCCGGTCACACTTCTTCCGAACCTACGAGGGCGAAGAACGACGCTACCCTGGTGGGCAGGAAGACCGCTTCGAGATTCCTGACGAGGAAGTTCGCGGTGCACGAGGCGAGGAAGCATACACACACCTCGACGAGGACGGCCTCGTCAACCCCGAGACTGAGGTCGGCGAGAACGCCGTCCTGCTCGGGAAGACCTCACCGCCGCGATTCCTCGAAGAGCCAGACGACATGGGCGGACTCTCTCCGCAGAAGCGCCGAGAGACGAGCGTAACGATGCGCTCGGGCGAATCCGGTGTCGTCGACACGGTGACGCTGATGGAGAACGAGGACGGCTCGAAGCTCTCGAAGGTCTCCGTTCGTGACGAGCGAATCCCGGAACTGGGCGACAAGTTCGCCAGTCGACACGGACAGAAAGGTGTCGTTGGCCACATCGCCCCGCAGGAGGATATGCCCTTTACCGAGCAGGGTGTCGTGCCGGACCTCATCCTGAACCCACACGCCCTGCCGTCACGGATGACCGTCGGCCACATTCTGGAGATGATCGGTGGCAAGGTCGGTTCACTCGAAGGCCGGCGTGTTGACGGGACCGCCTTCACCGGCGAGGACGAGGACGAACTACGCGGGTCGCTGGAAGAACACGGCTTCAAGTCCAGCGGCAAGGAGACCATGTACTCCGGTATCACTGGCGAGAAAATCGACGCCGAGATTTTCGTCGGCACGATTTTCTACCAGAAGCTGTACCACATGGTCTCGAACAAGATTCACGCCCGCTCGCGCGGACCGGTGCAGGTGCTGACCCGCCAGCCGACGGAGGGTCGTGCCCGCGAGGGTGGCCTGCGTATCGGAGAGATGGAACGGGACGTGTTCATTGGCCACGGCGCGGCGATGACACTCAAGGAACGACTCCTCGACGAGTCCGACCGCGAGTGGATCAACGTCTGTGGCGAGTGTGGCATGTCTGCCGTCGAAAATGTCGAGCAGCGCCGTGTCTACTGTCCGAACTGTGACGAAGAAACCAACGTCCACGAGGTGGAGATGTCCTACGCGTTCAAACTTCTCTTGGACGAGATGAAAGCACTCGGAATCGCACCGCGGATCGATCTGGAGGAGGCAGTATAAATGAGTCAGCAAGCACCACAGGAGATTGGGCAACTCAGCTTCGGGCTGATGGACCCCGAGGAGTACCGCGAGATGAGTGCCACGAAGATCATCACAGCCGACACCTACGACGACGACGGCTTCCCCATCGACATGGGGCTGATGGACCCGCGGCTGGGCGTGATCGACCCCGGGCTGGAATGCAAGACCTGCGGCAAACACTCGGGTTCGTGTAACGGCCACTTCGGCCACATCGAACTCGCTGCACCGGTCATCCACGTTGGCTTCGCCAAACTCATTCGGCGACTGCTTCGCGGCACGTGTCGAGAGTGTGCGAAACTCTGTCTCACCGAAGACGAAAAGCGAGAGTTCACCGACAATCTCGACCGAACTCGCGCACTGGGGCAGGACCTCAACGACGTGACGAAGTCCGCAATTCGGCAGGCACGGAAGAAAGACCGCTGTCCACACTGTGGCGAACCACAGTACGATATCCAACACGAGAAGCCGACGACTTACTACGAGGTGCAGCAGGTGCTGTCCTCGGAGTACTCCGATATGATCGCCGAAGCGATGGAACCCGGCGAAGACTCGGAGCGAGTCACGCCGACGGAACTGGCTGAGGAGACGGGAATCGACGCCGGCCGGATTCAGGAGATTCTCTCCGGGGACTTCCGACCACGAGAGGAAGACCGGAAAGCAATCGAGTCTGCGCTCGATGTCGACCTGACCGAGGAGGACATGAACAAGCTGATGCCCAGCGACATCCGGGACTGGTTCGAGGCCATTCCCGACGAAGATATCGAAGTGCTGGGAATCAACTCCGACCGCTCGCGGCCGGAGTGGATGATTCTCACAGTGCTTCCGGTGCCGCCGGTCACGGCACGACCGTCGATTACGCTGGACAACGGCCAGCGCAGTGAGGACGACCTCACACACAAACTGGTCGACATTATCCGGATCAACCAGCGGTTCATGGAGAACCGCGAAGCCGGTGCCCCGCAACTCATTATCGAGGACCTCTGGGAACTGCTCCAGTACCACGTCACCACGTTCATGGACAACGAGATCTCCGGAACGCCGCCGGCCCGACACCGCTCGGGACGGCCGCTGAAGACCCTCTCCCAGCGACTCAAGGGCAAGGAGGGTCGCTTCCGTGGCTCGCTGTCCGGGAAACGTGTGAACTTCTCCGCTCGGACTGTCATCTCGCCGGACCCGACACTCAGCCTCAACGAGGTTGGTGTGCCGGACCGGGTCGCCAAGGAGATGACCCAGACGATGAACGTCAACGAGCGTAATCTCGACGAAGCCCGTCGCTACGTCAGCAACGGGCCGGAAGCGCACCCGGGCGCGAACTACGTCCGCCGTGCGGACGGCCGCCGACTCAAAGTCACGGAGAAAAACTGCGAGGAACTCGCAGAGAAAGTCGAACCGGGCTGGGAGGTCTCACGACATCTCATCGACGGCGACATCGTGATTTTCAACCGACAGCCGTCGCTGCACCGGATGTCGATTATGGCCCACGAAGTCGTCGTGATGCCGTACAAGACGTTCCGTCTCAACACCGTCGTCTGCCCGCCGTACAACGCAGACTTCGACGGCGACGAGATGAACATGCACGCGCTGCAAAACGAGGAGGCACGGGCCGAAGCCCGCGTCCTGATGCGCGTCCAGGAGCAGATGCTCAGCCCTCGCTTCGGGGAGAACATCCTCGGCGCAATTCAGGACCACGTCACCGCGACGTACCTGCTGACCAACGAGAATCCACACTTCAACGAGACGCAGGCACTCGACCTGCTCCGGGCAACCCAAATCGACGAACTGCCCGAGCCTGACGGCGTCGAAGATGGATCGGAGTACTGGACCGGTCGGACGGTCTTCTCCGAACTGCTGCCTGACGACCTCAACCTCGAGTTCACGTCCTCGGCAGGCGACAACGTTCTCATCGAGAACGGCGAACTCGTCGAGGGGACAATCGACGAGGACGCAGTGGGTGCCTTCGGCGGCGAAGTCGTCGACACCATCGCCAAGCAGTACTCACGAACCCGCGGTCGGATCTTCATTAACGAAGTCTCCTCGGTGGCTGTCCGAACCATCATGCACTTCGGGTTCTCGATCAGTATCGACGACGAATCGATTCCGCCGGCCGCACAGGCACAAGTGGACGAGGCAATCGAGGAAGCCAACGAGCGCGTCGAGGAACTCATCGACACCTACGAGCGGGGCGAACTCGAATCTCTGCCGGGCCGAACAATCGACGAGACGCTCGAGATGAAAATCATGCAGACGCTCGGGCAGGCGCGGGACTCCGCAGGTGACATCGCCGAAGACAGCTTCGACGACGACAACCCGGCGGTCGTGATGGCCGAATCCGGTGCGCGTGGGTCGATGCTGAACCTGACGCAGATGGCTGGCTGTGTTGGCCAGCAGGCAGTCCGTGGCGAGCGGATCAACCGTGGCTACGAGAACAGAACCCTGAGCCACTTCGAGGAGAACGACCTCTCGGCAGACGCCCACGGTTTCGTGGAGCACTCCTACCGTGAGGGACTCAATCCCAAGGAGTTTTTCTTCCACGCGATGGGTGGCCGGGAAGGACTGGTCGATACCGCAGTCCGAACCTCGAAATCTGGCTACCTCCAGCGCCGACTCATCAACGCTCTCTCAGAACTCGAAACGCAGTACGACGGCACCGTCCGAGATACCTCGGATACGGTCGTCCAGTTCGAGTTCGGTGAGGACGGCACCTCGCCGGTTGAAGTCTCCAGCTCCAAGGAAGACGCTGGGGTCGATGTCGAAAACATCGCCGACCAGGTGCTGGAAAGCGAGTTTGGGGAGGGCGAGAAAGAGAAATTCCTCGGAGAGACTCGCGAGCCGACGAACCTCTCCGAACACGCCGACGACTGGTGGCTCGCACAGAGTGACGACTGACCAGGTGATATCATGACAGATTACGACGTATCCAACGACATCGAAGCGCTCGTCGAGGACGCTGACCTCCCACGACGACTCAAAAACGAGGTCTACGAGACCCTCGAAGACCGTGACGTGACGACCGAACAGGCTGATGAGATCATTCAGGGAACCGTCGCGGAGTACTACAACACCCGTGTCGACCCACTCGACCCTGTCGGCACAGTATCGGCCCAGTCCATCGGTGAACCCGGAACGCAGATGACGATGAACACGTTCCACTACGCCGGCGTCGCCGAGATTGACGTGACACAGGGACTGCCACGACTGATCGAACTCGTCGACGCCCGGAAAGAACCGGACACGCCGATGATGACGGTTCACCTCGAAGACGAGTTCGCCGAAAATCGCGAGCGCGCCCACGAAGTGGTCTGGAAGATTGAGGCAACGAAAATCCTCCAGCTCGGCGACGTTTCGACGAACGTCGCGGACATGCTCGTTCAGGTTGCGCTCAACGAGGACACCCTCCGCGAGCGCTGGCCGACCGTCGAGGACCCTGTTGTCGTCGCCGAAGAGATTGCGGCGACAATCGAGTCCAAACTCGGTGTCGAGACCCAGCAGCGCGGACTCGTCGTCGAGTTCGGTCCCGAACAGCCCTCCTACCGTGACCTGCTCCAGCTCGTCGAGGAACTGCGCGAAATCGTCTTCAAAGGAATCGAAGAGATTAGCCGGGTCGTTATCCGAAAGGAAGAGACTGACCAGGGCGAGGAGTTCATCCTCTACACCGAGGGCTCGGCGTTCGGTGACGTGCTCGACATCGAAGGTGTCGACGCCTCGCGGACGACCTGTAACAACATCCACGAAATCTACCGGAATCTCGGCGTCGAAGCAGCCCGTGAGGCAATCATCGAGGAGACGATGAACACCCTCGAAGAGCAGGGGCTTGACGACGTGAACATCCGTCACCTCATGCTGGTCTCAGATATCATGACCAACGAGGGGACAATCGAGTCCATCGGCCGTCACGGTATCTCCGGGTCGAAAGACTCCGTGCTCGCACGTGCAGCATTCGAGGTGACGGTCAGTCACCTGCTCGACGCGGCGATTCACGGCGAAATCGACGAACTCGACGGCGTGACCGAGAACGTCATCGTCGGCAAGCCGATCAAACTCGGCACTGGCGACGTGAACCTGCGGATGACAAGCGGCGGCGAACAGGCTGATTGAGATGGCAATTACCCTCTCGGACGAAGCGCGCCAACTGGCCGGCCTCTTCGAGACTGAAACCGAGGCCACGGTCAAAGACTGTCTCGTCGACGAAGAGTTCGACCGCGTCATCTTCCTCATCAAAACGGGGGAGATGGGCAAGGCAATCGGTGCTGGCGGCGAACACGTCTCCGGCGTCGAAGAACAGATCGGAAAACCGATCAAACTCGTCGAAGACGCACCGACGGCAGAGGATTTCGTGGCCAACACGCTCGCGCCCGCTGCCGTCTACAACGTCACCATCAGCGAAAACGACGACCGACTGGCCTACGTCGAAGTCGCGGAGGAAGACCGTGGTGCTGCAATCGGCGCAGACGGGCGTAATATCGACGCCGCCCGTCGACTTGCCGCCCGCCACCACGATATCGACGATATCGAGTTGACCTGAGGGCTCAAACGGCTGTTTGAGTCGACACGTGATTTTATGAGATTTCCGTTGCTACGTCGAAATATGGCAACATCCGAACCCGAATTCGAGGTGCCGACGTGGGCCGCAGTGGGACTGGCCGCCCTCGTCTTTCTCACCTTCCTCTACGGAATTTTGCTCCAAGGGAGCCTCCTGCTCCCGTTCGTGTGGTGGGGTGGAATAGCGAGTGTTGCCCTGTCACTGTTCGTCGTCTACCTGCTCTATCGATTCGTGATCGCCGTCGAGAAAATCGCCGACAAAATGTAGCCTTACCGGACAACGCCGTCGTCTCGAAGCGCTGCAATCTCTTCTTCCGTATAATCTAGTTCGTCGAGAATTTCGGCTGTTTGCTCACCCAGTCCGGGTGGGTGCTCGTCGAAGGCCGTCTGTCCGTTCTGGAAGTTCATCGGGCTGCCGGGCATCTCCACCTCACCAACAGTCGGATGGCTCATCGTCCGGCGCATATTCCGGGCCTCCATCTGTGGATGGGAGAAGACATCGGCCATGTCGTTGACCGCCCGTGCGGGCACGTCGTGCTCCTGCAGTTGCTCGACAATCTCCGCTGTGGTGTATTTCTCGATTTCCGCGCCGAGAATCGCGTCGAGTTCTTCGCGGTTGTCGACCCGCTTTTCGTTGGTCTCGAATCGTTCGTCTTCGACCAACTCCTCGCGGTCCAGTGCACGGCAGAACCGCGGCCAGATGTGTTCGGACGCGCAGGCGACGACGACGTAATCATCCTTCGTAGGAAATGCCTGGTAGGGCGCGATTGTCGGGTGACGACTGCCCATCCGTCCCGGCGGGTCGCCGGTGCCGAAGTAGTACGACGCCATGTACGTCTGCCAAGCAACGATGCTGTCGAAGAGGCTGATGTCGAGTTTGTCGCCGCCGCTATCGGCGAACTCCCGTCGGAACAGCCGGGCGAGAATCGCCTGCGTGGCGTACATTCCGGCGGCAATGTCGGCGATAGCCACTCCCACGCGGACTGGTTCGCGGCCCTGCTCGCCGGTAATCGACATCATTCCGCCCTCGGCCTGCATAATAAGGTCGTAGGCTGGGCGCTCACTGTACGGTCCAGTTTCTCCATAGCCCGTGATATGACAGTAAACCAGGTCAGGATTATCCTCTTTGAGGTCTTCGTAGCCCAGTCCCCACGAGTCCATCTGTCCGACTCGGAAGTTCTCGACGAGCACGTCCGCGTCTGCGGCGATATTCCGGAGAATTTCACGGCCGTGTTCGGTGGTAAGGTTGACCGCGATCGAGCGCTTGTTTCGGTTGATACTCAGGTAATACGCCGACTCTTCGGAATCGCCGTAGGTCGGCGGTTTCCACCCGCGAGTCTGGTCGCCGCCGTCGGGGCGTTCGACTTTGATTACGTCCGCACCGAGGTCGCCGAGTTGCATCGTGCAGAACGGTCCAGAGAGCACTCTGGAGGCGTCGAGCACGGTGAGTCCTTCCAACGGCGCTGCCTCTGTCTCGTCGTCGGCCATAGCCGCCCTATCGAGAGGCTCCTACTAGTCGGTTGTCCCTCCCACCCGAACCGGTCGTGTGAACGAACCAGTGGGTAACGCTCGTCTCACCACCTAACACCGGTGTCCGCGAGTACTTATCCGACTCGTTGCCCTACAATCAGATGACGAATTTCAAAGCTCATGTCTCAACAGAAAGCCGACTACGCCGACGACACAGATATCGACGAATCGCTGGACCAACTGCCCGACGAACAGACGCTCGAAGAGACCGTCGAGAGCCTCGAATCCAACGGGTTCGAGGTTGTCGTCGTGGACTCCGGCGAGGAGGCACTCTCGGAACTCAAATCTCAGATTCCGGCCGGTGCCTCGGTCATGAACGGCCACTCGACGACGCTCGAAGAGACCGGCTTCGACGAGTATCTGACAGAGGGCGACCACGAGTGGGAGAGTCTGCCCGACGAAATCTGGAGTATCGACGACGACGCCGAGCGTCAGGCCGCCCGCCGCGAGTCACAGACGGCCGAGTACTTCCTCGGTGGTATCAACGCTATCTCTGCGACCGGCGAACTCGTCGCGGCCGACCGCTCGGGCAGTCGCATCGGTGCCTACCCCTTCGCCGCCGAGAACGTCGTCATCGTCAGCGGCGTGAATAAGATTGTTCCGACACTCGAGGCGGCACTCGACCGACTCGAATCGGTCGCCTACCCGCTCGAAAACGAACGCGCACAGGAGGCATACGGTGTCGAATCTGCCATCGCGAAACAGCTCATCTTCCGACAGGAACTCGAAGACGACCGGACGACAGTCGTGCTCATCCGCGAGCACTTCGGCTACTGACGACTCAGCGCGCCTGTTGGCATCACGACCGCCCTCTCCCGTCCAGGGATACTGTTTTCACAATCTCGCTCGAAGCCTGCGTATGCGAATCAGTCGCGGTGTGATCGACGAACTCGCCGCGGGTGGAATCGATACGGTCTTCGGTATTCCCGGAAAGCAGACGCTGCCGCTGAACGAGGCAATTGCTGACCGGGATGAGACCCGCTTTCTCGTTGCTCGCCACGAGACGGCCGTCTCACACGAAGCGTGGGGCTACGCCGAGACCAGCGGCGACCCCGCAGCGACGGTTGTCGTTCCCGGCCCCGGCGACATGAACGCGCTGAATGGGCTGAAAAACGCCGCGAACGACTGCACGCCGCTCGTGCATATTGCTGTCGAGACCGAACCGGACGTCCGAGGCGGCAACGGGATTCACGAGACGCCGCCGGAGACCTACGACCCACTACTGAAAGCGAACATTCTCGTCGAGCGACCCGCCGCAACGCGAGTCGAGGTTCGGCGGGCAATTGACGTGGCGACAACGCCACCGAACGGACCAGTACGGATTGGGATTCCAAAGAATTTCCTCGGGCAGGACCGCCCGCTCGCGGAGTCGACCGACTCCCGCCCGCAGACTGACTCCGGCGTTCCAGAGGACGATATCCGGGCTGCGGCGGCCTGTCTCGAAGACGCGACTCGTCCCGCCATCCTCGTCGGCGGGGGTGCGCGGGCGGCCGGTGCAACTGACGAACTGCTCGCTGTGGCAGACTCTATCGACGCACCACTCGTTACTACCTACAAAGGCAAGGGGGTCGTCTCGGATAGAAACGACCACGTCGCGGGCACACTTTCGGGCAGTGCCAGTCCCGAACTGCTCGACTGTCTCGCCAACAGCGACGCCTTGCTGGCGGTCGGTACTGACTTTGACGCCGTCGCGACGCGGCACTGGTCGGTCGAGATGCCCGCGGAGATTGTGCAGATAACACTCTCGCCCGGCGATTTAGGTACTGGGTACGACCTCACAGTGGGGATTGTCGCTGACGCGACGGACGCACTGGCAGCGCTCGACGCTGAACTGTCTGGGACGGCTGGCACCGGCGGCGTCAAGCGTGCGACTGTCGTCCGAGACGCGACAGAGGAGCGAATCGACCCGTTGCTCGGCGACGACCTCCCGTTGACCTCGGTGCGGGCGCTCCGAGCAGTCAGAGCGGCTCTTTCCGAAGAGACCGTCGTGTCCGTCGATGCGGGTGGCTTCCGGGTGTGGGCACTGAACACCTTCGACGCCTGCGGGCCGCGCTCCTATGTCAACCCCGGGTCGTGGGCGACGATGGGGACCGGTCTGCCGGCCGCGCTGGGCGCACAGGTTGCCAACCCAGACCAGAATGTTGTTGCGTTATCTGGTGACGGCGGCCTGATGATGTGCGTCCACGAACTCCACACCGCTGCAAGCGAGGACATTCCGGTGACAGTTGTCGTCTTCAACAACAGCGATTACGCCATCATTAGCGAGGAAGCTGACCGAACCTTCGGCCTTGGTGAGGGAGCATACGGCTGGGCCGACGCGCCGTTAGAGTTCACGACAATCGCGGCGGGAATGGGCGTCGAGGCGGTGCGTGCGGAGACGCCCGCCGAAATCGAGACCGAACTGACGGCAGCGCTGGACAGCAACGAGCCACGGTTGGTCGAGATTCCGACCGACCCCGACGAACCGCAGGCGAGTGAGTGGATGGCACGAGCTGAGCAGCCCTGATTCGTGTTGGTCTGTGCCCGGTACAACTCGATTCTGGAAGTTTCTTATCTTATTGGGTTAACAACGGTTGCCTGATACACCGATATACCAAAGGTTGTTATGCAATACGCGAGTAAACGAGATCATGGCAGCGAACACACCAGTTATCGTCGGTGCGGCACGGACACCACAGGGTAAGGAAGACGGTCACCTTCGCAACATCAGGCCGGAAGACCTCTCGATCGAGATCATCGAGTCGATTATGGACGACACCGGCCTCGAGAGCGAGCAGATTGACGACGTGATGTGGGGCTGTGCGCAGACTCGCGAGGAGCAGGGGACCAACATCGCCCGACAGATCGCGATTTTCGCACTCGACGAGAGTGTCCCGGGCACGACCATCGACCGGCAGTGTGCCTCCTCGGCGACGACGATTATGACCGCGGCCGACGCCGTCGCCGCGGGTCGGCGTGACGCCATCTTCGCTGGCGGTGTCGAGAGCATGAGCATGGTGAAGATGGGCGAGGGCGCAGGCAAGATGTACCCGCGGATGGACGAGCGCTACGGGATGGAGAACCTCCCGATGGGCCAGACCGCCGAGAAGGTCGCCGAGCAGTACGACGTTTCCCGTGGCCAGCAAGACGAGTTCGGTGCTCGGAGCCAGCAGCGCGCCGTCGAAGCCACCGAAGAGGGACGCTTCGACGAGGAAATCGTCCCGATCACGGGCCACGACGAGGACGGCAACGAACTGACCGTCACCGAAGACGAGGGGCTGCGGCCGGGAACCACCCCAGAGAAACTCGCAGAACTCCCGACAGTGTTCAAAGAGGATGGCACGGTCACGCCAGGGAACGCCTCGCAGATTTCCGACGGGGCAGCCTGTCTGCTGGTCACCAGTGAGGAGTTCGCCAAAGACAACGACCTCGAAATTCTCGCAGAGGTTGGCCAGAGCGGCGTTGCCGGTGTGGACCCGACAACGATGGGTATCGGCCCGATTCCAGCCGTCGAGAACATGCTCGAACGTGCCGGGCGCACCATCGACGACTACGGACTCGTCGAGATTAACGAGGCCTTTGCGAGTCAGGTTATTGCCTCCGCCGACGAACTCGGTATCGACCACGACATCCTCAACGTCAACGGCGGTGCGATTGCGATTGGTCACCCTCTCGGTGCAAGCGGTGCTCGCTTGCCCGTGACGCTCATTCACGAGATGCACCGACAGGGCGTCGACCGCGGTATCGCAACCGAGTGTGTTGGATTCGGACAGGGTGCAGCCATCGAATTCGAGTTGCGAGATTGACATCCTCCCCGCCCTGAAGGGGCATGACGAGACGCGTTGCGTCTCGTTGCACCCGAAAACGCGAAGCGTTTTCGAGGACGAGGATTCCCGACCGCGTTGGGATATTGTGGTTTACGACGTAACCTGTTCTTGAGGTGCGAACGCACCAGTTTCCTTGTCAAACAGATACGTCGATGGCTGTGCCAACCAGCCGTTACTCCTATCTCCCCCATCACAGGCGAGACTCGGAGATACTTTCTGTCGAATGTTCTCAGCACCGTTCACGTCCGCGTTCGCCACCGTCCCGCAGTCATCGCAGACGTACAACCCACGTTCAACACGGTTTGCGTCACGCTTCCGACCACAGCACGAACACGACTTCGACGTATCGCGCTCAGACACCTTCTCGACCGTGATGCCTTCCATTTCGGCTTTGTATTCCAGCATCGAGGTGAAGCGGTCGAACGCCCACGAGTGCAGGTCGAGGTTGCCGTGCGTGCCCCAGTTCTTCACCTCGCCGTTCTCCTCGTCCTCACGGATGCCGGAGAGATCGCCCACGGCAATCGTTCCAACACCCTCGTCAACACACCGCTGAACGATGTGTTTGGAGAGTGTGTGGAAGTAGTGGGTACGGCGAGCCGACTTCTTCTGGTTCAGTCGCGTTGCCTGTTCGGACTCCGAATCGTCACACTGGGCGAGTCGCTTGCTGAAATAGTAGTCATCCTGCTTTAAGCAGTTCAGCGGGTATAACTCGCTGTGGCCGTCTTCGTAGGCGAGTGCGGCGAAGTTGTTGATGCCAAGGTCAATACCCACTGTCTTCTCACCGGGCGATTCACTCACTTCGATTTCGACCTTGCAGACGAAATGCAGTTCCCACTCGTCACCAGTCCAGATGGCTCTGACTTGTTGAACGCTCTCCACGGTGGAGAGGTCAACATCGGGACGAGTCTGGTACTCGCACAGGATGAAGTCAGACCAGTAGTCTTTCAAGTTCGATCCTTTGGAGAGTCGAACTCGGTTGTATTTGGTGTCGAGTTTGAATCCGGCGGCTTTGAACGTGACTGTGGAACGCGGGTGTTCATCGCCGTGTTTGCGGTACTTCGGTGGGTTGGCTCTTGTGTCTCCGTTACGCCGTTTACCGTACCAGCCGTTGAACGCTTCAGCGAGTTCTTGAAGGACTCGCTGTGCTCAAAAATCGGAGATTTTTGGCATCACGAAAGACGTCGTCTTTCGAACGAACTTGACTGAGAATGCAGGTCATCATAGCGTTCGTGCGACTTGAGGTATGAGGTGAGTTCGTTGTGGCCGGGAATGTGGCCTATCTCAGACCACACTCTGTCACAGACCCACCGTCCGACGTTCCAGAGTTTCGAGGCTGCGAACCCAAGCGAATCGAGGTCGTCAGACACCTGTTGCTGGTTCCGTATGGAAGCAGTGTAGGTGCGGGTGACGACCCGTTTCGCCATACGTAACCTATGTAGACAAAATTACTTGAACGTGTGGATTGTGTAGCGTGGAAAATCCTTATGTTCTACTGACCGGTGGTTAGTGGAGAGGCGTGTCGGATTTATCCCCGCCCTGAAGGGCGGGGCTTTCTCCTTGATTTTCCGTAAGCGCGGGTAGTTAGCTACAGTCTCTGTGGCTTATTTTGCTAACCACGCATTTCTCTCCAGAGTGGCGGCCAAATCGTGTGCTTCGCTGGGCTAACATCTTCTTTCGCCGGAATCTCTTTGGGGCACCGCAAACTAAAGGCGGATGTGGACCGCGAAGCGGAACTCACGGCGCTACACGATATTGCGACAGCAATCCAGAGTGCCGACACTGCCGAGGAAGCCGCCGAACAGACGGTCGCGGCAGCGGCAGAGATTCTCGACTTTCACATTTGCAGTATCGAAATCCACGAAGACGGCTGGCTGGTTCCCTACGCCGTTTCCGACGGCGCACCCGAGGGAGGTGCACGGCGAATGCGCGCAGACCAGGGCCTCGCGGGAAAGACGTTCCAGACCGGCGAGTCACACATCGTCGAGGATGTCGCCGCCGACGACTCCTCAGACCCGGCAGACTCAGCGTACCGGTCGGGCCTGAGTGTTCCCATCGGCGACCACGGCGTCTTTCAGGCCGTCGGCACTGAACCCAACTTCTTCGACGACGGTGACCGCGAGCGGGCGGAACTGCTGGTCAGTCACACTGCGGGTGCGCTCGACCGCATCGAGCGTGAGGCGACACTTGAAGAGAAAAACGAACGGCTCGAAGCCTTCACGAGCATCGTTAGTCATGACCTCCGAAGCCCACTTAGCGTCGCGACCAGTCGCGTCGAACTGGCTAACACAGAGTGCAATAGCGAGCATCTGGACAAAGCCCTCGACGCGCTCGACCAGATGGATGGGCTAATCGACGATCTGTTGACACTCTCCCGGCAGGGCGAAGTCATCGACGACCCGAACCCGGTCTCGTTGCGGACCGTCGCCAGCGAAGCATGGGGTGTCGTCGAGACTCACGATTCGATACTCGATATCCAGACCTCCGACACAATCAACGCCGACCGTGACCGACTCAGACAACTGTTGGTGAACCTTTTCCGCAACAGCGTCCAACATGGCGGCCAAGATGTTACCGTGACTGTAGGACTACTGAACGGTCAGGCGGGCTTTTTCGTCGCCGACGACGGCGTCGGCATCCCGGCCGATGACACAGAGGTCCTCTTTGAATCGGACTATTCGACGGACGCGGACGGCACCGGCCTCGGTCTTCGAATTGTCGAGGAGATAGCCGAGGCACACGGGTGGACCGTCGACGTCACAGAGAGTGCCAGCGAGGGAGCACGGTTCGAGTTTATGATAGACCGGTCCTAACTCGCGTCAGTTGACGCTACTAGTGGGCCAAAATCCGACAGCAGCTACCTTCTACTGTCAATGTCCGTTAAATTATACTACCAATTTATGTATGAATTGTAGTATAGACAGTGCAACTGGAGCGATACCATGGCAACACAGCGACCATCGGAACGAACACTCGACACAGAACTGTTCGAACGGGTGATTTCGTTCGAATACTCGGCAACGTGGGTCGGATACTCGTTGCTCGGACTCAGGCTCGTAATGGCGTGGGTCTTCCTTCAGGCGGGCCTCGCGAAGTGGGCAGAAGGTGGCTGGGGCGACCCGCTGGTCGTCTTCGGCCAGATTCTCATCGGGATTGCACTGCTCACGGGGACTGTCGTCAGATTTGCCGCGATGATGGGTGCACTCCAGATGCTGTTCTTCTGGACGGCTGCGTGGCAGGGCGGGCTGATGGCTGGGTTCCCAGTCGAACACGGATACTTCGTCAACTCGTCGTTGGTTTACCTTCTCACCCTGTTCGGGCTTGGGGCGTGGAGGACGGGTCGTGTCTTCGGCCTCGATTCGAGACTCGAACAGACAGTGTTCGTCCAGCAGCGGCCGTGGCTCCGATACCTGCTGGGATAACTCACTGGGACCAAATTCGGTCGCAGTCGCGGTGAGAGAGGGAGTATCGTACGCGGGGTGAATGGGGACCCTTAAGTGGCTCCGTCAGATAGCAATACGCACTATGGCAAACGGCAAATACGCCGCGCGCAAGCTCAAGAAGGACCGCCAGAAACACCGGTGGTCCGACTCGGATTACGCGCGCCGCGAGCGGGGTCTGGCAGAGAAATCGGACCCACTCGAAGGCGCCCCGCAAGGGCGCGGCATCGTTCTCGAGAAGGTCGGCATCGAAGCGAAACAGCCCAACTCAGCAATCCGGAAATGCGTCCGGGTTCAGCTGATCAAAAACGGCAAACAGGTCACGGCATTCTGTCCTGGTGACGGCGCTATCTCCTTTATTGACGAACACGACGAGGTCACCATTGCCGGGATTGGTGGGGCAAAGGGCCGAGCAATGGGCGACCTCTCCGGTGTCAACTACAAGGTCGAGAAAGTCAACGGCGTATCGATGATCGAACTCGTGCGCGGAAACGCGGAGAAGCCGGTGCGATAACATGTCTACAGAACAACCAGAACCTGACGCGCCAGCAGACAGTGAGGGAGCGAACGCCCAGCTGTTCGGCAAGTACGATATCGAAGAGATCGAGTTCTCCGATATCTCCACCGAGCGGTATATCAACGTGACCCCAATCGCCAACTCGATGGGCCGTCACGCTGACAAGCAGTTCAAAAAGAGCAAGATCAGCATCGTCGAACGGCTCATCAACCGCCTGATGCAGACCGACGAGAACACTGGGAAAAAACAGCTTGCGACCCAGATTACTCGCGACGCTTTCGAGATTATCGAGGACCGGACCGAAGAGAATCCGGTCCAGATTCTCGTCCAGGCCGTCGAGCACTCGGCACCGCGTGAGGAGACCGTCCGCCTGAAATATGGTGGTATCTCCGTCCCGAAAGCGGTCGACGTCTCGCCGCAGCGACGAGTTGACCAGGCACTGAAATTCATCGCCGAGGGTGTCTACAACTCCTCGTTCAAGACGGACACCGACGCCGAAGACGCGCTGGCCCGCCAGCTTATCGGCGCAGCCAGCAACGACGTCGGAACCTACGCCGTCGACCAGAAAGAAGAGAAAGAGCGCGTCGCGGCCGCTGCCCGATAACGCACGTTCTGCAGTTTTCGTCCGACCGTCAATCGGAGTGTTCAACACGGCCCGGGCGGCTTTTCACTCTATGACCAGCGAAGCGACCGAGTCGGTTGACCTCATTGAGCGAGAGACGATTCGCAACCTGAGCGGTGCAGTCGTCATCGCCGCCCTGACTGGTGTTCTGGCACAGTTTTCCATCCCACTCCCCGGCGGAATTCCGTTTTCCCTCCAGCCGTTTGGTCCGTTCTTTGCTGGCTTACTGCTGGGACCGCTGTGGGGTGGGTTCTCGCTCGGTCTGTACGTCCTCACCGGCCTTGCAGGTGTGCCAGTGTTCTCGAACGCAACTGCTGGACTGGGCATTATCGCCGGCCCAACCGGCGGCTTTCTGGTTGGCTTCGTCGTCGCCGCGGCGGTAATCGGCGGCGTCACTCACCGGCAATTGTTGCCCCGTCCGGTCGAACTGGTGCCGGCCCCGTGGATAGTCGCTGGTCTGATTGCTGGCGTCATTCCGCTGTATGCAATTGGAATCGGCTGGTTGTCCCTCGTTACGGGTCTTGCCCTCGTCGACGCCGCGGCGAGTATGGCTCCGTTCTTCCTCGGTGACCTGCTCAAGATCGCAATCACGGCCGCTGTCGTCATCAGCAGTGGGGAGCTTCTCAACCGCACATGATTGCCGTCGACGCCCTCTCCTATCGGTACGATGACGAACTGGTTCTCGATGAAATCTCAGTAACGCTCGACGAAGAGTGGGTCGTCCTGACTGGCCCGAACGGGAGCGGCAAGACTACGCTGGTCCGGCAGTTCAACGGACTCCTCGAACCCGACAGCGGCGTGGTCCGCGTCGACGACACGCCGGTACAGGATGACCCAGTCGCGGCTCGGACGGCTGTCGGGATGGTGTTTCAGTCTCCCCGCTCACAGTTCGTCGCCGCGACTGTCGGGGCGGACGTGGCCTTCGGCCCCGAAAATCTCGGACTGGACCACGACGAAATCGACCGTCGGGTACAGGCAGCACTCACAGCGGTGAACCTCGACGGCCGAGAAGAAGACCGGATCGAGACACTTTCTGGCGGCGAGCAGGCCCGCCTCGCGGTCGCGGGAGCGCTGGCGATGGAACCGGACCATCTCGTTCTCGACGAACCGTTTACCGGACTCGACTGGCCGGCACAGCAGTCAGTCCTCGGTCATCTCGATACCCTTTCGGCCGAGGGTGTCGTCGTCGTCGTCGTCACACACGACCTGCGGGATATGCGCTCGCGCGCCGACCGGGTGATTGGACTCCGAGACGGCCAGATTGCATTCGATGTCCCGCCCGACACGGCCGGAGACCGACTCCCCGACATCGACGTTCGCGTGCCGAACGGGTGGTGAGATGCTGCGCTACAGCCCCGGTGATTCGGTGATTCACCGACTCGACCCGCGCTCGAAACTGCTCTTCCAGTTTGGGTTCGCGATTGCGGCGTTTGTCCAGCCCTCGGTCCCACGGCTGGCCGCGCTGGTTCTGTGTGGCGCGCTCACCGTTCGTCTCGCCGGACTGGGGGTCCTGCGAGCGCTGTGGTCCTACCGGATTGTGCTCGCCGTGCTGGCGATTGCGCCGCTCATCGCAGGGGCTACAGTCGGCCCGCCGTGGATTCGGCCCGATCCAGCTGTTGAGTCGGGGCTGTCGGTTGCCCGCGTCGTTCCGATTCTCCTCATCAGCGCAGCCTACGTCTCCGCGACTCCGGTCCGGGAGACACGGGCCGCGCTCCAGCGAACGATTCCCGGCCGTCCGGGCCAACTTATCGGCACTGGTGTCGCCCTGACGATCAGGTACGTGCCCGTTTTACAGGCCGATTTTCGAGAGGTGCGTCACGCGCTCGCCGCTCGTGGCGGTGACCGACGGCCCGTCCACAAGCGTGCCGGACGGCTCGTTGTCCTCTCTCTCCAGCGGGCCCTCGACCGGTCAGACCAGCTCGCTGTTGCGCTGGAGGTTCGCTGTTTTGCGTGGAACCCGACACTGCCTCGACTCACGTTTTCGCGCAAGGACTATCTGGTCGTCGCGGTCGGTGTGGCGCTTTCGGTTGCGCCGGTTGTCTCTGGGTGAGCGACGATGACTGGCCGGAACGCTGTTCAGAGATCGACGGACAATTATCCCACGGCACGTACTCAAAAGCATGACTAAGCGCGTAGTCGACCGCTGGGGGCAGCGATGACGGAGTATTTCGAAATTCACGAGCGTGACAGCGCTGCCAGACTCGGTGAACTCCGCCTCGAGAACCCCGTGACGACGCCGGGACTCGTCGACGACGTGGTCCACGACGCCGGGAGCCAGTGGACGCCGGGTGAGTCCGATATCGACGGTGGCGACTCGACACTGACAGTCCTTCCGCACCGAGCGTTTCCCGGTGGGACGCCCGAGGAAGTCGAAGAGGCGTTTGCAACTGAGTATCCGGATGTCGAGTTCCCGAGTGCGGCAGTCGTTTCGCCAGATACGGCGGAGAACCACGGCACAGACGCCTACGTCCTCTCGAACGCCCAGGAACTGTCCGGTCACGCCCGGGCCTTCGTCGAGGCTGTTATCCAGACGCGAGCGACAACGCCTGCCGATACGGCGCTGTACCTGCCGGGCGTTGCAACACCCGGCAACGTCGCGACGCTCGCGTACGCTGGCGTCGACCTGTTCGATACTGACAAGGCAGTGCTGGAAGGGCTGCAGGGGAAGTACCTCACCACCGACGGCGACGCCTTCCTCGAAGACCTGACCGAACTGCCCTGTGCCTGTCCTGCCTGTCAGACGCCACGGGCGGAGTTCGACCGGGAGGACTGTGCCGAGCACAACGAACGCGCCCTGCGAGCGGCGCTGGCAACCGTCCGCGAACGCATTCGCGCTGGCCAACTCCGAGATTATCTCGAAGGCCAGGCTCGCCACGACCAGTGGCTGACTGCAATCGTCCGGCGACTCGACCAGCAGTACGCGTATCTGGAGGAGCGAACCCCCGTTTTTCGACGCAACGGAATCACAGCCGCCAGCGACGACACGCTCCGACGCGTCGAAATTCAGCGCTACGCCGAGCGCGTCACCAACCGCTACCGGAACCGCTTCGACGCGCCGCTCGTACTGGTTCCGTGTTCGGCACGCAAACCGTACAGCGACTCCCAGAGCCACGCCCAGTTCCACGACGCAATCCAGTACCGAGGCCATCTCGTCTCGATGACGTCGCCAATCGGCGTTGTCCCGCAGGAACTCGAACTCACCTACCCTGCCCAGCACTACGACTCGGTCGTGACGGGCAACTGGACCGCGACCGAAATCGAATTTGTCTCGGACGTGCTCGCCGCCTATCTCGAGCGCAACGAGTATCCCCGCGTCATCGCGCACGTTCCCGAGGATTACCGGCCGATCTGTGAACGGGCTGCCGAACAGGTCGACGTGGAGTTCGAGTACACCGTGACTGACCACCCGACAACGACGGACTCACTGGCGAATATTGCCTCGACGCTTGCCGACGAGCCGAAATACCGCAAACGACAGCGCCAGCACAACACCATCCGTGCGATTGCTGACTACCAGTTTGGTGAGGGTGCTGGCCCGGAAATCTTTGACGACCTGGCAGTTGAGAGCCGATACCCGAAACTGCGAGCAACTGACACCGACGGCGAGCAACTCGCAATGGTCGTTCCACAGTACGGTCTGCTCGCGCTGACGATTGCCGGCGCACGCCGGTGGGCCGACAGTTCTGCTCCGACCAAACGCGTCGAAATTGACGCCTTCGTGCCGCATGGCTCCGTGCTCGCCCCCGGCGTCGTCGACGCAACTGAGTCGATCCGTCCCGGCGACGAAGTGGTCATCGAGGGCCCGAAGGCCTTCGCCGTTGGCCGTGCGGAGATGTCCGGTCCCGAGATGGTCGAGAGTACCCGCGGCATCGCCTCTTCTGTTCGCCACCTCGACGAGAAGTGAGTTCGGACTGTGTGGGCCGGTACCACAATTCGTTATACTTTTATGACAGTTGCGCTGCGTCCGGACAGTATGGGCACTGACGTATTTGGACGTGTGCTCCGGGATTTCTACCACGAGCGACAGACCGAGCCGTTGGTGCAGTTCGACGGCGACAGTCGGCAGGACCACCCAATCGAGCAGTTTTACTTCGAGCAGTTCAGCGCCGAAGACGGTGACGCGTGGATCGAGAACCACCTCCAGGGACCACTGCTGGATGTGGGTGCTGGCGCTGGTCGTGACACGCTGTACTTTCAGGACCGCTTCGAGACGACTGCGCTGGAACTGAGCGAGCAACTCGTGGCTCTCATGCGCGAACGCGGTGTCGAAGACGCTCGCCACGGCGATATGTTCGCCCTCCCGAGCCAGTTCGGCACCGACCAGTTTGGGTCGGCGCTGGTTCGGGGCACCCAGCTCTCGCTGGCGAAATCGATGCGCGGAATCGAGCAGTTCCTGACCGACCTTGCAGCGGTCACGACAGCTGAAGCGACGGCCGTTGTCGACAGTTACGACCCGACAGACGAGCAGGCGAGTAACCTCCTTGGCTACCGCGAAGACGCCACTGCTGGACTTGCCTTCCGGACGTTTGCCTTCGAGTACGACGACGCGGTCAGTGAGACGCTGCTCTTTCGCTTGTTCAGTCCGGCGCGCCTGCGTGAAGCGACAGCAGAGACGCCGTGGACTGTCACCGAACTACGCCGGAGTGCAGAAAGCGCGTATTATCTGGCGGCGCTGGAAAAAGACGCCGAGATTAGAGGTCGATCCGGCTGAATCGCGCGTAGCCGATTGCTAGGGGCACGATAATCCACACTGCGAGGATGATGAACACGAACCAGTTCTGCATGTAGAAGGCGACTGTCTCGGGATACACCGTCTCAAATCCGCTCTGCGTCGAGACAGTATTGCTCGTGATGCCAGAGGGCGCTCCGAGTCCGCGGCCCGTCGGCGACAGCGACCCGAACATGTCCTGAAACATCTGGATGAGTCCGAACCGGTTGGCGAACTCGGGGAGTTCGAGGTCGGCCAACCCGAGCACGAGATTCGTGATCGGCGACCAGAGATACAGTCCGAAGAAGATCACGATACCGCCGACCGTGCCCTGTGTTTCGCTGTTGAACAGCGCCGAGAAGCCGACGCCGATGCCGACGAACATCAACCCGAACAGCACTGTCACGCCCAGGAACGTCAGCAGGACGGCAGGGGAGAGACTCGTCTGGACGAGCAACAGGGCAACAGCAGGGAGGAAGCCGACGAGAATCGTGACCGTCATCACGGCTGTGCGGCCGAGGAACTTCCCGACGATCATCTCACCGCGGGTGTGTGGCAGCGACAACAGCAGGTTAATCGTCCCGCTGTCGCGTTCACGAACGACTGACTTGATGCTGATGAACAATCCGGTAATGGGGACGAAAAAGAGCACGACGAATCCGAACGCACCGGTAACGAACAGTTCGACGACCTCCGCCCCCTGTTCGCTGATGCCCGAATCAACGATGAGGTACGCGACGCCACCGATAAGCAGCGCGAAGAGGACGATAATTCCCCACAGAACCTTCGAGCGGACGCTGTCCTGGAAGTCCTTTTTGCCGATAGCCTGCCAGCTCATGCTGTCACCTCCTGGTCGGTGGTGTACGCTGCGAACAGGTCCTCAAGCGAGGCCTCCTCAGTCGAGAAGTCGTTGACGACTGCACCCGACTCCTCGATTTCGCTCAGGACGGCTGTTTTGCTCGCACCCTTGGCGAGGCCAACTCCAATCACCTCGCCCTCGGTCCTGACAGTGACACTATCGACGTTATCGATTGCACGGATAGCGTCGAGGATATCTGGTGAGAAGCCAGAGCCTTCGACGACGAGACTCTCGCCGCCTGGAATGTTGGACCGAAGATTCTCGATCGAGTCGTCAGCAACCATCCGTCCCTCCCGCAGGATCCCGACCCGGTCACAGACCGCTTCGACCTGACTGAGGATGTGACTGGAGAAGAAGACGGTCGTGCCGCGACTGTTCTCCTCGCGGATAATCTCACGAATCTCACGGGCACCGTTCGGGTCGAGTCCTGTCGTCGGCTCGTCGAGAATCAGCAGGTCAGGGTCGCCGACCAGCGCCATCGCGAGGATGAGTCGCTGGGCCATCCCCTTCGAGTAGCCACTCGCCTTGCGGTCGCCAGCGTCTGCAATGCCGACCCGTTCCAGTAGTGCCTGCGGGTCATCAGTCGCATTCTTCGACTCGATGGCGAATTCGATGTGCTGGCGGCCAGTCAAGCGGTCGTAGACGTCGTAGCCCTCGGGGAGGACGCCGATTCTGTTTCGCAACTCTTTGCCCTGATTCTGACAGTCCATGTCGAACACGCTGGCTCGACCTGCTGTCGGCTTGACAAAATCGAGGAGAATGTTGATCGTGGTCGATTTCCCGGCCCCGTTCGGGCCGAGGAATCCGAACACCTCGCCCTCCTCGATCTGGAGGTCGAGATTGTCGACAGCCACCAAACTGCCATACCGTTTCGTGACGCCGTCTAATTCAATTGCTGTCATGTACGGTGATTCCCCGGAAAGATACATGTAAGTTTGCATCCTGTTTCTGATCCGGAAACAGTGTTTTGACAATATCTACGGAGTTGTTTCACTCAGTAGCTGTGAACGCAGTGTTTATTTTTCGGGTGGGCGAACTGTCGGTAATGAGTGTACTCGGGTTCGTTGGACTTCCCGGCAGCGGCAAGAGCGAAGCCGCGGCCGTCGCCGAAGACCACGAGATTCCAGTCGTGACGATGGGTGACGTGATCCGCACAGAGTGTCGCGAACGGGGCCTAGACCCGTCGACAGCACACGGACAGGTTGCACAGGCCCTCCGTGAAGAGAACGGTCCGGGTGCGATTGCCGAGCGCTCGCTGCCGATGATCGAAGCAGAACTCGAAGCCAACGACACAGTTGTCGTCGACGGTATTCGCTCGGACACCGAGGTCGAGCGCTTCGAGGACCGGTTCGGCGAGCAGTTTCGACTGGTCTGTATCGACGCGCCCTTCGAAACCCGCAAGGAACGACTTGACCTCCGTGGTCGGGACGCTGGCGGCGACGAAGGCGGTGAAACTCTCGCCGACCGTGACGCACGCGAACGCGAGTTTGGCATGGACGCGGCGATGGACCGGGCGGATCTTACAATCGAAAACACTGGCACGCTCGCGGAGTTCCGCGAGCGTATCACTGCGATTCTCACGGAGGGCGACCAATGAGCGACGAAACGAGACACTACGCCATCGAAGCAGAAATTACCGCACCAGTCTACGACACCGAACTGCAGGACCGAGTCACGCACGCAATCGAGGGGCTGTTCCCCGACGCAGAGCCCGAGTTTGAGCACGGCGAACTATCGGCGACGGTCCACTCGCTCGAACGACTCTCAGAGCAACTCCACAGACAGGCTATTCTCGACACGGCCCGTGGCGTGTTCTTCGAGAACCAGCAGGGCGAGACGTTCTCTTTCCGGCTGAAAAAGCAAGCTGCCTTCGAAGGACTCCTCAACTTCGTCGTCGACGAACCGGGCGAACTCGGCGTCATCACGGTCCGTGTGCAGGTCGAAGAGCCCTCTGTCGAGGAGTTTATCGACCATATCGCACCACGGACCGAGGACGGACAGCCAGTTACAGAGTGACTCTGCGGGTCGTTGTCTGTTCAGTCGCTGAACGGTCCGCCACCGCCGCCGCCACCCATTCCGGGTCCGCCGCCCATGCCGCCAGGGCCGCCGCCACCGCCGCCCTGTTGCATCTGTTTCATCATCCGTTCCATATCGGCGTCGCCCATCCCCTGGAACTGGTTGAGCGTGCGCTCCATCATCTTGTGCTGTTCGAGTAGCTCTCGGATGCGCTCCTCGGGTTTGCCCGACCCCCGGGCGATTCGTCCGGTTCGACTCGCGCCGACGACTCGTGGATTTTCGAGTTCCTCCTCGGTCATCGAATCCATGATGACCTCGAAGTCTCGCATCCGCTCTTCGGTCACGTCCATCGCGTCGTCGGGCAGTTGGTCCATCATCCCGCCGCCCATGCCAGGAATCATATCCATCACCTGGTCCAGCGGCCCCATCCGGTTCATCGCCTCCATCTGCTTGCGCATATCTTTCAGGGTGAACGTGCCATCGAGCATATCCTCGGGGTCCCAGTCTTCGTCTTCCTGCTGGGTCTCCTCCATCGCTCGCTCGACACGCTCGGTAAGCTGCTCGAGGTCACCCATCCCGAGCAGTCGGGAGACGAAACTGGACGCCTCGAACCGTTCGATATCTTTGACCGTCTCGCCGGTACCGAGGAAGGCAATTGTCGAGTCGGTTTCGTTGACCGCCGCGAGCGCGCCACCACCTTTTGCCGTCCCGTCGACCTTTGTGACGATGACACCGTCGACGCCGATCGTCTCCTCGAACTCCTGGGCCTGTTCTTTGGCGCTCTGGCCCATCGCCGCGTCGATGACGAGTAGGTTCCGGTCAGGGTCGGCAGTGTTCTCGATGCGTTCGATCTGGTCGATGAGCTCCTGATTGAGTGCGTCTCGACCGGCCGTATCGACAATCTGAACGTCTGCGTCTGCGGTCTCGAGTAGTCCCTCTTCGGCGATGCGCTCCGGGTCGTCGGCGTCCGGGTCGCCGTAGTAATCGACTTCGGCCTCATCTGCGAGCTGTTTTGCCTGGTCGTACGCGCCCGGTCGGTCAGTGTCAGTCTGAATGATTGCGGGGCGCAGGCCTTTCTTCGAGAACCACCACGCAATTTTCCCGGCTGTCGTCGTCTTCCCTGAGCCGTACAGGCCAGCCAGTAGAATTGTCTGCTCTTGGAGTGGGAGTTCAGTCGACTCGCCGAGCAGTTCGACGAGTTCCTCGTAGACAATGCGCAACACCCAGTCACGCGGCGATGTCCCGCTCGGTGGGTCTTCCTCCAGCCCACGCTGTTTGATGCTATCAGAGAGTTCGCGGACGAGTTCGATATCGACGTCCGCTTGAATCAGCGAGCGCTGGATCTCTTTGACGATATCGTCGACGTCGTCCTCAGAAATCCGTGATTTGCCCCGGAGGTCATCGAGTGTACTCCGAAGTGAACTGCCAAGATCGTCAAGTACCATTGTCAGCGACTACGAGACCATCCCGGTAAAACCTTTTTCTCGGCCCTTGCAACCGAATCAGGCTTCGACGTACTGGCGCTCCCAGTCTCGACGTGCCTCGATTTCGCGGCGTCCCCGACGCGTAAGACTGTAGAAGTTCGTTCGCCGGTCGCGCTGGCCCTTCTCAACCAGTCCCTTCTCAACTAGCGTATCGAGATTCGGATACAGCCGTCCGTGGTGAATTTCTTTCTCGTAATACTCCTCCAGTTCCTCTTTGATGGCCAACCCGTGTGGCTCTTCCCGGCCTGCGATTACGTACAGCAGATCACGCTGGAATCCTGTCAAGTCGTACATTGGTACCTTACATTACAACATTGTTGTCTGAATATGTTAAATATGTCGTCTCATATATGTCATCCCACTGTGGCTGGTACTGGGGCCCGCCCTGAATACAGACATATTTCATTCGAAGGTATCTTTCCGCTCATAGCCATTTGATACCATACGGTTACACACCATTACGAACGGCTGAGACAGCTGTTTTTAATTTTTGAGTGAACCGGGCTCTGGACAGCAGTTGGGTGAAAGGCGTTGTCGAAAGACAGGAACCCAGCAGGTTCTTGAGCGACTCGTATGATAAGGATAACGACAGTTTCAGTGATTGTTCTCCTTCCACAAATAATCGGCTCTGTTTAATACATGGCCCACAGATATATCAAATATACTCTAATTTGTCGGTATCGTGCCGCGTCACGCGGAGACCGACTCGATGAATGCGGTGACGTGGTCGTCCTGACGTCGCTTGAATCCTGCCTCTCTTGCGAGGCGGTCGAGTTCGCGGGCGACAAGACTGCCGTACTGGACTGCTTTTTTTTCTCGAAACACAACTCTGTCTGGCAAGTCCGGGCGCGCGGCGAGTCTGAGCGCCCACTTGCGCTCGCCGCGGTCGGTGACCAGCGCCTCCCCCGGGAGTTCGAGCGCGGCGCTCACGACCCGGTCGCTCAACAGCGGCACCACCGGTTCGACACCTGCAGCACGGAGTGTGAGCACGTCTCGCTCCAGTTGTGCGGGCAGCGTCTCGACTATCTCGCGGCGCGCGCCGCGGACCGTGTCTGCGTCTACCCGTGGGTCGTCGGGCGCGCGGGCGACTTTTGCGTAACCACCGAACAGTTCGTCCGCGCCCTGTCCGAGCGCAACGCGCCGGTAGCCGTCCTCGGAGAGACGTTGTGCGAGCAGATACAGTGGCAGTGCAATCTGGACATCCATCGCGTTTGTCCGGCCTGTTGCTGTCACTACCTCTGGAATTGCGGCTTTGAGGGCGTCGCGGTCGATGGTGAGCACAGTCAGGTCACGGCCCAGCAGTGTCGCTGCCGACCGTGCTGCGTCGATGTCGTGACTATCGGGAAAGCCAATGGTGTACAGCGGCACGTCGAGTTTTGCGGCAACCAGCGCAGAATCGAGGCCGCCGGAGAAGGCAACTGCAAGCCCCTCCGTGTCGACGGCCGCGGTTGACTCACTAATTGCTTTCCGAACACAGTCGATGCCTGCGTCAAGCGAGACGGGCGCGGGGTCCGGCAGCGACAGCCGCCGACTAACGTCTGACCCCTCTCGAACGTGGCCGGCGGGCAACGACTGTGGGTTAGCCAGCTCAGTCGGGTCGTGGCTCCACGCTTCGCCGTCGAAAAACAGTGGTTCCCGGCCCAACACGTCTCGAACCAGTTGGTTATCGAGTTCGCCGGCAAACCCGTCTGCGCCCGACAGTGCGTTCCCCTCCGCGAGCGCGCGTCGGACAGTTTCTGGGGCGGCGCCAGTGAGTGTCATTCGAAGCGTTTTCGCGCCTGTCTGGTCGCTGACCCAGCGGCCTGTCTGAGTGTGATTCGATACGGCGTTCGCCGTCCCTGTACAGTTGTCCGGCCGTCACGGATTGCGTCCAGAATTGACTCGCTCGTCCGCTCATCTGTCTTGACGAGCGTACGAGCCTGTCCGACCATCTCGGCGATGTGGGCGTCACTACCCGCGGTTTTACTCATTCCGTAGGCCTCAGCGAGTTGGTCGGCCTGTCGGTTGGCTCGGCCAGTCAACAGTCGAGAATTGTACACCTCGATGGCGTCAGCGGCCGTGATTTCCTCGCGCGGAATTGCGCCGAGGACGCCTTTTCTGAGTTCCTGAAACGGATGTGGAACGACTGCAATGCCACCTGCCTCGTGGACGCGGGCAACTGTCTCGCGAAAACCCAGTCCACATTCGATTCGGCGGTCGATGCCCAGTCCGAGCAGGTCCCCCGCCGCCGTCGAAATCTCCATCCCGGCAATACCGACGAGGCCGTATTCCTCGGCACGGTCGGCCGCCCGTCTGCTCGGTGCAAACTCGTTGTGGTCGGTGATTGCGAGTCCGTCGAGGTCGGCTGCTCGTGCCGCCTCGAGTAACTCTTCGACCGTATTCTGCCCGTCGTAGGAGTGCACCGAGTGGGTATGGAGCTCTACTGCGAGCACAGATATGATTGGCACGAACGGGCCAAAAGGACCGCGGTCTGTGGCCGTTACAGTAGGCCCGCACCCGCCGCCGAGAGCAGCCCCGAGACGACGAGCAACAGCACCGCGAACACCGAGCCGAGCTGGAAAAAGCGCCGGGCCTTTCGGGCAGGTTCGCGCACCTTGTCCCGACCGCTGCCGTCAGCGAGTCGACTCGCCGCCACTTCGGTGACGCCGGCGGTCAGAAACCACAGCGAGAGCATACTGAGGACGAGATAGCCGCCGAGACTGCCAGTTAGTGTCGAGGTGGTGTACTGGGTCCCTGCCAGATGCCCACCTGACAGAAACAGAATCAGGACGCTCGTGCGCGAGAGAATCTTGAACCGACCGGTCACGGTATTGAGCGGCCCAGCGTCGAGATTGCCGCGCACCGCAAGCGGTATCACTGCGAGTGTCATGAACAGAATACTGCCGGTCCAGAGGCCGGCAAACACCGAGTGAATCACGTACGAGGCTGTATCAATCAGGCTCATGGGTGATGGTTACCGGCGAGATACTCAAACGGTCCGGTTTCGCTCCTCAGAACGCCCGGTCGTCGTCCTGCCGCGCGGTCAGGTCGTCGATCTCCCGGATCTCCTCGATATCGAGCTTGTCGATCAGGTTCACGAACGCCCCCGGGTCGGGGACGAGGAAGATCCGAAGCTGGAACTCCCTGTTTTCTTCTTTCAGGTCGACGACCGAATCCAAAACGATCGACAGTGAATCTGCGTGGATGTGTGAGAGGGTCTCCTCGGCGATGACCTCCGCGTCATCGTACTCCAGTGCTGGCGTCTCCATGTTGATTGTCGTTTCGAGCGTATTCGCGATGCCGTCGATAAAGCCGGAAGTGAGGATGTTACACATCTCCTGGAGTGCACTTTCCTGCAGTTGGTTGAGTTCGCCCTCGACAGGTTGGCCGGTCATGTGCTGGGCAATTTCCTCACCGGTACGGTCGTCAAAGGTCATGAGGAAGACGCCATACGGTGGCTCTGTGAGCCGGATGTTCGCGTGGTGGAACGCGCCCTCCCCTATCTCGTGTGGGATATCGCCCGGTTCGACAAACGAGAGGCTCTTGATCTGAATATCAGCATCGATATCTGCCATCGTTGACAGCGAGCTTGCGACGTTTTTCGCTCCATGCTGGATCAGCTTTCCAATGATAGTGAGCTTCCGAATATCGAGCAGAATCGGCATTTAACTTCCGTATCCGAGCGACTATCTTAGGCGTTTCGCCACTGGAATCAGATCTGAAGCTGCCAGTATCGGCCCGGCGTACCGTCACGCTGCCGTGATGCTCTCCGAAGGGCTGACTCTCCTGACTGCCCGCGCAATCGACCCGAACCTGTTCGTCCCGACCGTCTTGCTCCGACGACTGGAATTTTCTGTCATTCACTGGTTGTGGACGGTCCGTACGTGTCTATACTGGTCCATAATTTCCGTATCCCGAATTGTGCAGCCCAGATAGCAAACGGACACGCAATGCTACTGCTTTCGTTTTGTAAATGTTAATAAATACTGGACAAGTGGTAGAGCGGCTGTTGCGGCGAATCTCTAGGGGTGCGTGTTAACGCTCCTCAGAGTACCATTATAACCCTTCAGTTACAAGGATGTGATGACCATGAAAAAGCAGGAGCTCATTCACCTTCACGGCCTGCTCGCACAGGTACAAGACCACTACGAAGAACAGACAGGCAATACCGTCGAACACGACGAGTACTCAGCACTTGGCGTGCAGCCGACATCGATCCACAAATCGAAGACCGACCACAAAGACGCTGTTTTTGCTCTTGCACACGGCATCACCAGCGAAATCGACGAAAAACGGACCGAGCGCGTCTCCGCACCTGCAGACTGATTGTTTTCGCGGCCCTTCTCTCTCAGCCTGTTCTCACAGGCATTCCTCTGGCGATTGTCTGATTAGCCGCGCTGCTGGATAACCATCGTCTTCACGCGGTTGACGCCGTCGAAATCCCGGAGGTCGTAGGTGAGTGCACGAACGCGGTCGGCAGAACCACGACAGAACAGCGATTCGAGACACCACTCGCCCTGATGTGTGTGGCTCGTGTTGAGAATCGTGTCCTGGTAGTCGTGCTGGACGCTGTGCAAGTCGTGGATGACCTCGTCGTGACGGTAATCGAACCCGACCAGTGCCACAACGTCGCCGGTCGCGGCTTCGAGCCGTGAGTGAGCCTCGATATACTCCTGCATTGCTTCTCTCACTGCACGCGAGCGACTCTCTAACCCCTGCTCTTCGCAGACGTTGTCGAACTCCGCGAGGAGCTCGTCCGGAATGTTGAAACTCGTCCGCATACCCTTGTTTTTCGCCGCCACCACAGAAGTCTCCCGGTATTACGGTCCCACGGGTTCGGTACTAACAACCGTTATGCCCGCCCGCCGTGGACGGTCAGTTATCGCAATGATTCCATTCGAGGCGTCCGGCCTCCTCATCGGCGCGGTTGCTCTGGGTGCCGTCCACGGCATCGAACCAGGCCACGGCTGGCCGGTCGCGGCGTCGTATGCTCTCGAAAAGTCACATCGATGGCTCTACGGCCTTGCTGCGAGTCTCATCATCGGCATTGGCCATCTCGTGAGCAGCATCGCAATGGTTGCGCTGTTTTTCTACGCAAAATCGTACTTCAGTCTCACGCAGGTTGACAAGCCAATCACTCTCGGCGGCGGCGTCAGTATCGGTGGTCCGGTCAGCGTCGTTGCAGGCCTTCTGCTCATCGGACTGGGCATCCGCGAGTATCGACACGGTCACTCGCATGGAACACACGGAGGTGGAGACGCCCACGACCACGAACACGACCACGGCCACAACCACGAGCACGGCGGTGAGCAGAGCCACGGCCATGACCACGAGACGACGGACTCAGAGGACCACGACGACGAGTCCGGCGGTTTCCGTGCCACGGTCCGGTCGGTCATTCCGTTCGTCGGCGGCGGTGGCCACTCACATGAAACGGACGCCGCCGACCGCGGACTGCTTGGGATTGCGTGGTTTGCCTTCCTGCTCGGCTTTGCCCACGAAGAAGAGTTCGAGATTATCGCGCTCTGTGCCGGGTCGGACGCTTGCCTGTGGCTGATGAGTGCCTACGCACTCACCGTAATCGTCGGCATCGTCACGCTGACGCTGTTGTTAATCGCGGGCTACGAACACTTTCAGGAGCGCGTCGAACAGTACGTCCCGTATCTGCCGGTCGTCTCTGCAACCGTCCTCATTGTCATGGGGGTTGGCTTCGTGACCGGACTCATTTAAAAAAGCAGCGTTATTCGTCGATAAGTTCCTCGAACTCGGGGAGTACTTCGTCGTCACGGGCTTCTTCGAGGCCTGGATCTTGCTCAACTAGGTTGTCGTCTCCCATCTCGTTGTCTGCTGTCTCGACTTCTTCCCCCTCATCGTCTTCTGTCTCGTCTGTGTCCTCTTCGATCACGTCGATTTCGAGGACTTCGAGTGGGATGTTCTCCAGTCGCTGCCCAATCTCTTTGCGGGCGATGCGAGCGGCGTGTTCCTCGCGTTCGACGTTGAACACAGTCATCTCGAGTTCCAGCGCGACGAGACTCTCGTCGGCCGCGATAAACGCGGGGTCGTGTGGTTCCCCACAGTGCGGACAGCTTCGCTCGCCCATATTGATCTCGACGTAGTTGAGGTCAGGGTTCAACATCTCGCCTGTCTTCGAGATGGCAATCCTGACCGCCTCGTCGGGTGTTTCGACGTCGTAGACCGGGACGGCTGCTTCGACGACAACCCTGCAGTTCATGTGTTACTGTTGGTTTGCAACCACTATCAAGGTTAGCCCTCGCTCGAGCGTTGTGAACCGTCTCAGTACCAGTTTCCGACCGTGCGCGACTCGAAAGGCAAAAACGCCTGCCTGCCCTCCCATTTGACGATGGGCCACGGCCGGATCGACCTCGACGGAACCGCCTTCGATCTGCAATCGACGCTTGAGAGTGGGCAGACCTATCTCTGGTGGCGCGACGACGGCGAGGACTACGACAGTACCTACGGCGGCGACGACTGGTATCTCACGACAACCCGTGCGACCGACGACCCCGGCGTAATCAAGGTTCGGCAGCGCGACGGCGAACTCGAGTACCGGGCGAACGTCGACGCTGAACCTGTCCTCAGACGACGCCTCGGACTTGACGACGACCTCCCAGCCATCCACGCCTCTGTTCCCGATGATGAGGTCATCGACGATGCGTACGACGAGTACTGGGGGATGCGAATCGTTCGAGAACCAGCCTTTGGCTGTGTCATCTCGTTCATCTGTTCGGCACAGATGCGCGTCTCTCGTATCCACGGGATGCAACAATCGCTGCGGGAGGCCTTCGGGACAGCAATCGAGTTCGAGGGCAACACGTATCACGCCTACCCAACTCCGAAGCAACTCGCCGCCGCCACCGAACAACAGTTGCGTGACCTCTCGCTTGGCTACCGGGCACCCTACGTCCAGCGGACTGCCGAGATGGTCGCCGACGGGGACGACCCTACCGAAGCAACTGGTCTGTCTTACGAAGAGGCCCGCGAACTGCTGACTCGTTACGTTGGCGTCGGCGACAAGGTGGCGGACTGCGTGTTACTCTTCTCGCTTGGGTATCTCGAAGCCGTCCCGCTGGATACGTGGATCCGAACCGCTATCGAGGAGTACTTCCCGGACTGTGCGCAGGGCAACTACACGGACACGTCGCGTGCGATCCGCGAGCAACTCGGCGGGGAGTACGCTGGCTACACGCAGACGTACCTGTTCCACTACCTGCGAAACGACGGGCCAGAGAGCTAAACGGTTACAGGAACTCGTAGTAGATTGTAACCGCGAAGGCCACTACCGCGAGCACGACGGTCACGCTCACGGCCGGTTGCTGAGTACCACCGGGAACGAGCCCTGGATTTCTGGCGAGCACCACCGCGGTAAAGAGACAGAGCTGCACGAGGCCAAACCCGACCCACCACAGTTCGACAAATCCGGCTATTCGACGCCAGTATGCGCCGAAAATCGCTTTGTAGGTTGGCTTGGGCTCTTCCACTACGCCACTGTAGCGTAACTGCAATATTAAATGTACTCTTGTTACCATTCCACACTTCCGCTGCCGGAACCACTTTGAGGTGGGCAGCCGCACAAACAGCTATGTCCGAGCGTACTCGCGCACACGTCTACGTCTCTGGCCGAGTCCAGGGTGTCTACTTCCGGGCGACGACACGCGATACAGCACGAGACGCTGGCGTCGACGGCTGGGTGCAAAATCTCACGGATGGCCGCGTCGAAGCCGTCTTCGAGGGCCCGGAGTCAGCGGTCGAACAACTCGTGGAGTTCTGTCACCAGGGCAGCGAGGCGGCTCGCGTGGAGGATGTCGAAGTAAGTTATGAGCAACCGCAGGGCGAGGACGGTTTTCGTATTCGACGCTAGTCTCAGGCCGACGTAACGTGGCGATGCAGACCTTCGATGGCGGGGTCAAGCATCTCCGGCAGCCCCCGGGTCGCCTCCGTCTCGGGGGTCCACTCGCCGGGCGTGATGTAGTCGCCGATTTCGTGGACTGTCGCGGCGCTAACCCCGCGGTACTGACAGACCGCCCAGATGGCAGCGGTTTCCATACACAGCGAAACGACGCCCGTCTCACTGTAGTGTTCGAGTTCGGGGACGGTCTCGCGGTACATCGCGCTGGTCGTCCACGTTCTCCCGCGTGCGGTCTCGAAGTCCGCCTCGGAGAACGACTCGGCAAGGGAGTCGATTAACTCCCCATCCGGCGTCACCGGTTCATCGTCGGGAATGTAGTGGTAGGAGACGCCCTCGTCTCGAATCGTCGCTGTCGGGAGAATGGCTGTGCCGGGGTCGATATCGCGCTGCAGACAGGCACTCCCGCCGACCATCGCCACCGCCTCTGCGCCGCTCGCAATCACATTCTCGGTGATGATTGCTGTCACCGGCGCACCGATGCCGACCTCGTGGACGGGGACGTAGCCCACCGTCTCACTAATCTGGAGCAATCGCTGTGAGCGAACGATGTCGATTTCTGTCTCGGCGCGTTGTTCGACGGCATCCGTGAGCTCCTGCTGGTAGCCCAACATCACGGCCGGCGGCACCTCTGGCAGCCCATCTCCCTGTGCGCTGAGTGCGTCCTCCGGCGAGAATAGCGCCTCAGCGTCGTACTTCTGGTCGTAGTTCGGGAGCATACACCAACGGACACCGGGCGAGAGACAAGTAGCTTTCCGAATTACTCTTGGACGATGACGACGGCGTGTTCGGTCTCGATCATCTGGCCTTCGCCGGAGTAGATTCGCGTGCGTTCGATCTCGAACATGTCCGCGCCGAGTTCGTACTCACCGCCGACGAGTAGTGTGTCACCGTCAATCTCGAACTCACCAGTCTCGATTGCAGCGTCGATGTCACCAACTTCGTTGCCGAACTCCGGCCCAACCAGCGAGTAATCCAGGTCGACACCGCTGATCTCGGTGGTGATTTCGGGCTCGTCCTCGGTGGCCTCGATTGCGTCGATGTGCATCGCTTCTGCCACCGGTTCGGCGAACTCGCCGACGTGACCGAAGATTTTCACCCGCGAGAGTGGCGCGTTCAGCGCGAGGCCGTTGTCGCTCTTGTAGCCCCGCAGCGCGGAGATGACGGCCATCGCCGTCTCGCCGGCCTGAAGGTCGGCCTCGTAGCCACCCGCAGCCGGCCAGTCGCTCGTGTGTACTGACTTCTCCTCACCGTAGACTCGCGTCCACAGTTCCTCGGTGATGTGTGGCAGGAGTGGGGCGAACAGTTTGAGGAAGGTTCGGTGGGCACGGACGAGCGCGAACTCGGTCGACGGGTTCGGCCCGCTGTCGAGTCGCTGTTTGGCGATTTCGAGGTAGTCGTCACAGAACGTTGACCAGAAGAAGTCCCGAAGTTCCGTCCGGGCTTTGGAGAACTCGTAGTTCTCGAATCGCTCGGTGACGAGGTCGACTGTCTCGTCAAGTTCCGCGAGCAGCCAGCGGTCGATTTCTGCAAGTTCTGACTCTGGCACTTCCTCAACTGTGCCGGCCGCCGGCGTCAGCTGGTCAACCAGCCGTGAGGCGTTCCAGAGCTTCTGGAGGAGGCGCTCGCCAGCCTCTAGGTCACCCTTCCGGTAGGGGAAGTCGTCGCCGATGGAGGTTCCCGCGGCCCAGTAGCGGGCGGCGTCGACCGGGAAGTTCTCCAGCACTTCGCTGGGGGCGATGACGTTGCCCTTCGATTTGGACATCGCTTCGCGGTTTTCGTCGAGTACCATCCCGTTAATCATCACGTGCTCGAAGGGCACCTCGTCGGTGTGTTCGTAGCACTTGATGACCGTGTGGAACAGCCAGAACGAGATGATGTCGTGACCCTGCGGGCGCAGGTTCGAGGGGTACAGTTCTGGGTTGTCGAAGGTGAACTCGCCGTCTTCGAAGTCCCAGCCAGCGTTGATCAACGGTGTCAGCGAGGAGGTTGCCCACGTGTCGAAGACATCCTCCTCGGGGACGAACTCGCTGTGGCCACACTCTGGGCAGGCGTCGACGGGCGGGTCGTCAGAGAGTGGGTCGACCGGTAGTTCGTCCCGGTCGGCGAAGATGGTCTCGCCACAGTCGTCACAGTACCAGACCGGAAACGGAATCCCGGAATCGCGCTGGCGAGAGATACACCAGTCCCATTCGAGGCCCTCGATCCAGTGCTCGTAGCGGGTGAACATCTTGTCGGGGAACCAGTCCATCTCCCGACCAGCTTCGAGGTATTCGTCCTTTTTGTCGAGCAGTTTGACGTACCACTGCTCGGTGACGAGATACTCGACTTCCTCGTCACAGCGCTCGTGGACCTGCACAGTGTGTTCGTGGTCGCGCGATTCGAGCAGGTAGCCAGCGTCGTCGAGGTCCTCGATAATCTGCTCGCGCGCTTCGTTGGTAGTCAACCCTTCGTAGTCCTCGGCCAGTTCGGTCATCGTCCCCGACTCGTCGATGGCAATCCGCAGGTCGAGGTCGTGGGCCTGGTACCACTCGATGTCAGTCTGGTCGCCGAAGGTACAGCACATCACCAGTCCGCTGCCGGTTTCGAGGTCGACGCGGTCGTCCTCGATAATCGGGACTTCTTGCCCGAACAGCGGAACGCGAGCCGTTCCGCCGACGAGGTGCTGGTTCTCGTCGTCGTCGGGATGGACGAACACCGAGACACACGCGGGCAGTAGCTCCGGTCGGGTCGTCGAGATAGTAAACTGGTCGCCCTCGGAGCCATCACCAGTCTCGACGATCTCGAAGGCGATGTCGTTGAACTTGGTGTGCTTGTTCAGGTCTTCCTGCTCGACCTGTGAAATCGCCGTTTCGCAGTCAGGACACCAGATTGTGGGTGCGCGCTGCTGGTACTCCCGGCCCTGTTCGTAGAGGTCTAAAAACGAGAGCTGTGAGGTGCGCTGGACGCGAGGTTCGATGGTCTTGTAGGTGTTGTTCCAGTCGACCGAGATGGCGAGTGATTGGATGTCTTTCGTGAACGAATCCTCGTAGTCCTGACAGACGTCGCGGCACTTCTCCTGGAATTCCCGGCGCTCGTAGTCACTGTGGTTGATACCGAGTTCGCGCTCGGTCAGTCGCTCCGAGGCGATGCCGTTGTCGTCGTAGCCGAAGGGGAAGTAGACCGTTCCCTCCTTCATTCGTCGGTAGCGGGCGACGAAATCCTGCAGGGTGAACTGGTAGAGATGGCCCATGTGGAGGTTGCCCGACACCGTCGGCGGCGGGGTATCGATGCTGTAACGGGTGTCGGCGTCGCCGTCGTAGGCGTAGGTCTCGTCCTCGACCCACTGCTGTTGCCAGCTCGGTTCGACCGTTTCTGGGTCGTACTCTCCGTCTAACTGCTGTTCTGTGTCCGGTTCCTCGCTCGGTCTGTCCTGTGTGTCACTCATGGGTAGCTCGTATGGTAGTCGACAGCGATACGTCCGCCGAGTGGTGGGTGGTGGTGGGGCTAGGAGACCCCTACGACGAAAACCAGTACCGGAGGCACTCGGCGTGTCATGGTTGTATATGGGCGAACCGACCGTATTAATCACTTGGTTCGTCGATGGGGATCTGGCGCGTAATTCAGAACAGATCGAGGTCCAATCGGCCGTCAGCGTCTTGCTTCCCGGAGTGGGCACGGACCCAGAGTTCACCGATGCGCGAGAGGCGCGTTCGGTAGGATTTGCCGTGTTCTTCCTGTTCGATGTAGCCCTTCCCGCCGGGGCCGAGACGGTCGACGTTGTAGATGACTTTCGAGCGGAACGAGTCGGTGTACTCCTCACCGAGTTCGCGGGCGAGTTGCTGGGCGAGCTCCGAGACAGACTCGAACTCACCGTGTTCGCCAAGTGTAAAGAGAATGACTTCCTCGAACGGTTCGACGTTCGAGAACAGCGCCACCGGCAACTCGACGACGTGGCTGCCGTCGATTTCCTTCGCGCCGATGGTCGTCCCGCGCTCGTCGAACTCCGAGAGCAACTGTCTGGCACTTTCCAGCCGTTCTTCCAGTTGTTCGTCCTCGGTGTCGGTCGACTGGAGGTCTTCGAGCAGTTCGATCTGTGCACGCAGTTCCTCCGCGAGTTCAGTCTCCAGATACTTCTCGGGCACCGTGTAATAGGTGTGAATCCGGTCGCGGTCACCCTCGCGCTCGACCATAATCGAGTGTGCGGCGGTCGCGAAGGCAAACGACACCGTTCGAGGCATCGCGGAGATATTCACCCAGACCTCACTCTCGCTGTCGTCGTCGTTGTCGAGTTCGCGGTTGATCAACTCGAAGGCTTGCTCGAAGGCTTCGTCGTAGTCGTAGACATCTTCGATGACGAACCGCTCCGTTTCGGCCCCGAGCAGGTTGATATAATCCTGTTCGAGTTTCTCGGCAATCTGCCGGGAGTACTCGACGTTGGCCTCGCTGCCGACGTCGCCCTCCAGCAGAATCACCCGGTCGACGTCCATCTGCTCGCGCACCAGCGGCGCAATCAGCCGGTCGTAGTCGAAGCCGACCGGAACGATGTGTGTCTGCATACGCGTACGTGGGGTCGGCGGCGTATATAAAGTCCAGTTCGCGTGTCGGTCAGCGGCGACTCACGCGCTCGTCTGCTTGCACCTCCTTCGGGTTACATTGACCACACAAAGCATTTAATTAATCCACGTGGCAGTAAGCGTATGAAACGAGAGTGGGTGGTCGGAGTGGCAGTCCTCGCCGTGCTGCTCGCCACCGTTCTCGCGACTGTATTGTTCCCCGCGGCGCTTGCGGACCGGTCGGACCCCGAACCAGACGGCTCCCTCCAGATGGAAGAGATTTCCATCTCCGCAGCCGAGGTCGGCGGTGAACGACTTGCCCTCATGACGGACGTCCGACTGGCCCACACTGACGGGGCCTCGGACAACGTGACGGTCGAACTCCGGGCAATTGGGCTGAACTCCGGGTTGGTCGAAGCCAGACAAACCCTCGCGGTCGGCAGTGTCGAGGGCCAACAGGAGGTGTCGGCGACCGGAACGCTTCGGCTCGAACGCGGTGGAAACTATCGTATCGAAGCCATCGCCTACCGGAACGGTGTCCGGACCTCGACTGGCTCGAAGACCGTCGAAGGCACCGAGGCGCTGACGCCTGGGTATCCCGACAGTCCAGTCGAGTTCCATCGCTTCGCTCGCCACGATTTCCCGGCCATCGACTACGAAATCGCCGACAGTGGCGGCGAGACTGCGACACTCGACGTAGAGACCTACGTGACCAACAGCGGCGAAGCGTCAACTGATGGACTCTCGCTGGTGCTGAAAGCCCGGCAGGTTGAGTCAGGAATCGTCGCTTCCGAACAGGAAATCGAGGTCGGCTCGATTGGCTCGAGTCAGACCGCTCGTCCGGGAAGTGAACTCGTCGTCCCTACCGAGTATAACTACTATCTGGACGCAATCCTGTACAACGATGGCGTCATCGTCGACACCGCCCGAGCGGGGGCGACACTCGATCCAACCGAGCGCGTCCCAGCGAACGATACCGAACGAGAGGTGGAACTCGATGTGGGTGACTTCGACTCCGACGACGACGTGTACGACCCATACCAGGACTCCGATGAAGACGCGGGTGACGACGGTGCAGGCGACGATGCTGACGCGCCAAGCAGCGACGGTGCAGGCCCTGGATTCGGCGTTGCCATTGCGCTACTCGCTACCGTCCTTGGATTCGGCCTTCGAGCACGCGGCCATACTGAGGGTGAACAATGACTGACTCAGACGACACCACCGAGCACGAACAGACGTATCGTGAATCACAGCGCGAACAGATGCTCCGGTACGGCTACTGGGGAGCATTCGTGTTGCTGTTTCTGTTCGGCATCGTGACCACCGTTCGCGCATACACGAGTCTGATGCAGATTATCGACATCTGGGTTGCCGCGGACTTCGAGCCAATTTTCAGACTCCTGCTCAACGTCTTGGTCACGCTGGTCGTCGTCCTCGGGCTCTCCGTTCTGGTCCGACGGATGGATATCCCATTTGACGAGTTGGGCGACAGCTAACGACCAATCACCACTCCAGACCAGCGACGCTGTGGAACGCAGGCCGCCCCTGGTCGGTGGGGTACTTAACAGACGACAGCACTGTCGTTGGTAGTAGGAATGAACTGTCCCAAATGCGGTGAACAAATCGTATCGCAAACCGGTTTCGCAACCACAAGCTATCAGTGTACAGAATGCAGTTGCGTCGTCCCGCGCGGCGCTGACTAACTTTCAGGCGGCGGTGCGCTCACTCTTCGACGTAGTCGGGCCGTTCGGCGTACTCGATTGGGTCGCGCTCGCCCAGCGCCTGAAACGCCTGCAGTCGGAACGCACAGGCGTCGCAGGTGCCACAGGCTGGCTCCTCCTCGCGGTAACAGCTCCACGTGTGGTCGTAGGGCACACCGAGTTCGAGGCCCAGTTCTGCAATCTCTGTCTTCGAGAATTCGACGAAGGGTGCGACCATCTCGATTTCTGTCTCGGGTTTCGTCCCTACATTGATGACCTGCTGGAAGGCCTCGAAAAACTCGGGCCGACAGTCGGGATACCCAGAGAAGTCCTCTGAGTGCGCGCCGATGAACACCGCCGAGCAGTCGTTAGCCTCGGCGTAAGAGACGGCCATCGAGAGCAGATTTGCGTTTCGGAAGGGGACGTACGAGGTCGGAATCTCGTCGCTGTCGAGGTCTGCGTCCGCAACAGCCATCTCCTCGTCAGTCAAGCTTGACGCGCCGATTCTGGCGAGATGGTCGGTCTCGATGTGGAGGAAGTTCGCCGCGTCGACTTCTTCGGCGAGCCATTCGGCACACTCGCGCTCGCGGTCCTCGGTCTCCTGTCCGTAGGAGGCGTGCAGAAAGTACGGCTCGTAGCCGCGGTCCATCGCCTCGTACACCGCCGTTGCGCTGTCCATTCCGCCCGATACGAGCACTACTGCGCTGTCGTTGTCTGTCATAGTTACGTTCCAGGTTCGTCGTTCCAGAGGTCGACGTGCAATCTCGGGGTGTACCGATAGCCGTACTCGCTTGCGAGTTCCGCAACACGAGTCCGTGTCTCGGCGAGTTCTTCTCGTGTCGTCCCTTCTGGCATCAGTAACACGTCTGTCTGTTCGATTGTCGTCGCCGTGCGCTCGTCCAGTCGCTTGAGCAACTTCTCAATCTCTGGCATGTCCTCCGGGCCGGTGACGACGAATTTGAGTTGGTGGTCGTAGTCCTCGACCAGTTCGGCGAGTACGTCGAGATCGATACGCCGGTCCTCGTGTCGGTCGGCCCACTCGCCGTCACCTTTCGGGTCCTTCTCCTGTGTCGGTGTCGAACTCGCGAGCTTGGGGCTGATACTCGCCAGATCGATTGGCGTCTCCCGATAAATCGTGCCGTTGGTCTCGACAGTCGTGTGATAGCCACGCTCGTCGAGGGCAGCGAGCAACTGCTCGCACTCGTCGTGAATCATCGGTTCGCCGCCGGTCAAGACGACGTGGTCGGCCTCGGACTTCTCGACACGCTCGACGATTTCGTCGATAGTTAGCCAGCCGCCGGTCGGTTCCCAGGAGGTGTGATAGGAGTCACAGAACCAACAGCGAAGATTACAGCCCGAGGTGCGGACGAACACCGAGGGGACGCCGGCCAGTTTTCCCTCGCCCTGCAGCGAGGTGAACAGTTCGTTGATCGGCAGTGCTGGCGCGTCTGGTGGTGTGTCGCTGCCGATGTCGGGGTCGTCACTGGCGACTGGCATCAGTAGCACAGAGCTCGCCCGTCTCTCGGACTGTCGCCGATACCGAACTAACGTTCTCGGGCAGTCGGTCTTCGAGTTCCTGTTCCAGTAGCACCGAGAGCACTTCGGAGGTTGGCGGGTGGTCGATGACGACCAGTCCGTCCTCGTCGCCGGACTGCTTGAAGGCCTCAACGAGTGGGTCGCCAGCCTCGACGATGAAGCGGTGGTCCCATTCGTCGATGACAGACGTTACGTCGCCCTTGTCGACGACCCAGCCCTCGCCAGTGAGCGTCCCGGTGACCGTGACGGTAATCTCGAAGTTGTGCCCGTGTGGCCGCGAGCAGGCCCCGTCGTGGTGTTGAATCCGGTGGCCGGTACTGATTCGGATTGGTCGGTCTTCACCGATCCGAAGCGTGCGTTGGCCGGCTGCCGCCAGCAGGTCGTCGTCTGCTGACTCACCCGACATTCCTCTTGTCATACCAGCTATATAGCCCCTGCAGCGTTAAACGTCCTGTTTATCTAGTCCGGCAGGTCTTCAACGACCCGCTGGGCTACCGCAACGGCGTTATCGATTGCCAACCCAAATCCGTCTTCGAAGGCATCCCCAAAGAAACTCTCACGGGGCGACTTCGCTCCGGTCGGTCGGTCGTGATTCGAGACGCCGCGAATCGCACAGTAGGAATCGAGTCGGTCGAACCGCGCCAGCGCTCCGGCCGTGCCTGCGTCTTCCATCTCTGTGACGCGATACGGGGCGGCGTCGTACTGCGCGGCCACCCAGTCGGCCTGTTCAGCAAGGGTGTTGCCGTGCCAGAGTTCGTCGCCACACAGATTCGTCCCCCGGAGGAGTCGCGAGTGGTTGCCACCCAACGTAACTGCGGAGCCGACACGCTCGATCTCAGCAACGAGGCCGGGGTCCAGTTTGTAGTAGCCTTGCTCTTCTGTATATGGATTGGCCGCGATTTCGTCCGGGAACCGGCATTTGTCGTCCCAGTCGACGATACAGTCGCTGACGAGGACAGAGCCGACTGGAATCGATGGCGGCGCACCCGCGACGCCGACAGAAAGGACGAGTGTGTCCGCAAGACTGATCTTCGGGCTGGTGAGCAACGCCGTCGTCGTCGTCGCCGCGGCAGTCTTGCCGACGCCGGTGGGAACGATGCCCAGTCCATCTTCAGTGTACCGGAGCGGTTGGGTGAGTCCAGCTAGCCCGATTTCTCCGGTGAACTCGTAGGCTTGCTCCCACGGGGCAGTCTCTGCGGGGAGCTCTCCCAAGTCGGTGAATGCTGGTAGAATCAGGGCGTCGAGACCGACGGTCATCCACGGTCACCCAACGGCTCAGTACGTGTGGTTTTCGGGTGCGACAACCGCGGCAGGCCCGCAGCCACGCACTGTCTCCGTGACCCACTCATTGGTCTCACTTCTGGCGTATTCTGGCATAAATCTTGGCTACGGCCCCGACGCCTGCGGTGACTGCAGAACTCTCTCGACTGGATTCGGGACACCGACAAACTCGCTCTCTGGGCAACGACCGCCACGTCCGGCGCTGATTATCGCTCCACAATCGAAAAACCGACGGCGGCCAGGCCGACCAGCCAGAACGCGAGGGTCACAACTGGTGCGTGGCCGGAGATGCCGATGTCGAAATACAAGCGCTCGTCAAGCAGCGGATAGCCCAGCGGAATCCCCTTCGGGGTTGTGATGTCGATTAGCAGGTGTGAGCTGTACGCTGCCGTGAGCGCGCCAAGCGTTCGCCGGTCAGTGAGAACCGCGCCGGCGGCGGCGAGAGCAACCACCGCGACAGCGGCGTGGGTAATTCCGCGGTGGACGAAGGGCCACCCGAGTGCTGCGGGGAGGAGAAAGTCCGCGTCGGGGACGAGGCCAGCGAGCAGGCCCGCAATGGGCCGGTCGAAGGCGTAGCCAATCGCGAGTCCGACCAGCCCGTGGGTGGCGATAGCGATTGGGATGAACGTTCCCGGCGGATACGAGAGCACACTCGCCGTTTGCGGCCCGCCGGTATCAATGTGGAGGAATTCTCCTCACTCGACTTGCTGCAGAAAGTTGCGGATGATGTCGTGACCAGCGGCGGTCAGCACCGACTCGGGATGGAACTGCACACACTCGATTGGGTACGCTGTGTGGCGGATTCCCATCACGAGTTCTTCGCCGTCAACTTCCGTCGTTGCCGTCACGTCGAAGCAGTCAGGCACCTCGCTGGCGATGAGCGAGTGGTATCGGCCGCCCTGAAAGCCCTGTTCGAGTCCCTCGAATACGCCCGCGCCGTCGTGGTCCATCGGGAACGCCTTCCCGTGGATTGGTTCCGGTGCGCGCCCAATCTCGCCGCCGTAGGCGTAGACTGCGGCTTCGAGTCCGAGACAGACGCCCAGCGTGGGCACCTCGGGACTGATCTCTGTGAGCACATCGTTCGTGACGCCAACGTCGCGCTTGTTTTTTGGGTGGCCCGGGCCTGGTGAGATGACGATAGCGTCCGGGTCAGCGTCGCGGACCTCTGACAGCGAGGCGGTGTTTCTCAGAACTGTCGTGTCGGCATATTCACTGACGTACTCGACCAGGTTGTAGGTGAACGAATCGAAGTTGTCGATGAACAGCACGCGTAACTGCTCGCTCTCGGTCGCTGTCTCACTCATTGCTGGACCTCCTCGACCTCGATTCGGTCGAGCGCGTCGAGGACGCCGTCCATCTTGTTCTCGGTTTCCTCGTATTCGGCTGCTGGGTCGCTGTCGGCGACGATTCCCGCCCCGGCCTGAACGGTGATTCGTTGCTCGTCGCCCTCGTCCTCGACGACAGCCGACCTGATGACGATGGCAAAGTCGGCGTCGTCACCCCAGGAAACGTAGCCGACGCCGCCGCCGTATGGCCCGCGGGGTTGCTCTTCGAGATTGTCAATAATCTCCATCGCCCGAATCTTCGGCGCACCTGAGAGCGTCCCGGCGGGGAACGACGCCCGCACGGCGTCGAAGGCGTCGTGGTCGTCATCCAGCGTTCCCGTGACGGTTGATTCGATGTGCTGGACGTGAGAATACTTGAGCACGTTCATGAACTCCTGTACGCGAACGCTGCCGGCCTCGGCAACGCGGCGCACGTCATTGCGCGCAAGGTCGACGAGCATCGTGTGCTCTGCGCGCTCTTTGCCGTCGGCGAGCATCTCACCAGCCAGTCGGCGGTCCTCCACCGGTGAATTCCCTCGCGGGCACGTCCCCGCAATGGGGTTGGAGACGATGCGGTCGTCACCCACAGAGACCAGTGTTTCCGGACTCGCGCCGACGATTGTTCGGTCGCCATACGAGAGCAGATACATGTACGGCGAGGGATTGACAGTTCGCAGCGAGTCGTAGAATCCGAGCGGGTCGACATCGCCGTACAGTTCCCGAGTTCTCGAGATAACTCCCTGATAGATGTCACCGCTGTAGACGTGCTCTTTGGCTTGCTCAACAGCGTCCTCGTACTGTGCTTTCGAGCCAGCGCGTTCGCGGTCCTTGCGGAAGCCGTCAGTCTCCAGTTCGGCGGCGTCGGCGAGCAGCGTCTCGATACGGTCAGCTTCAGCTTGCAGACTCTCGTAGACGGCCGCGGGGTCGTCACCGTCCCGAACGACTGGCGTGAAGACCAGCGAGAGCGTGTCCTCGACGTGGTCGAACACCAGCGTCTTCGTGGTCAGGACAAACTGCGCGTCGGGAAACCGGGAGTCTGGCCGGTCGACGCCAACGTCGTCGAGCCAGAGGTCGTAGACTGCGTCGTAGCCGAGAAAGCCAACCAGCCCGCCGTCGAGATGTTGGCGGTCCCTCTCTGGAAAATTCCGTCGTGTAACAGTGGGCATCGCTGCCCGTAGACTGTCGACAGTATCGCCGCCGTTGGGCTCGATAAGCCCCTTGTACCGGTCATCAAGCAGTTCAATTTCTGTCGCGTCTGGCTCGACTGTGACGACAGCTGCAGGGTCGTATCCTACGAAGGAAAATCGTGCGTGGCGGTCCTCATGGGTGGGTGCAAAGGCGCCGTCGGGGTCGCTTGAGGCGACTTTTTCGGCGCTTTCGAGCAGGAAGGCGTAAGCTTCGCTGTCGGCCTCGCTCGTCCGTCCAGTCACCGCGGCGTAGGCCGCCAGCGGGTCGATTTCGGTCTCGATGTCGCCAGCAACGCGGACGACGGTTGGTTCGTCGGCACTCGCCATCTCTGCGAAGGGTTCGCTGTCGAGTTCGAGATTCATGCCGTCTCACCTCTCGCAGTGTGTGCATTCTGGACGAACCCGGCGACCGCTGTCGCGTCCTTCTGGCCGCCGGTCTCTTCGACGCCGCTTGCGGTATCGACGCCAAATGGCTCGACTGTCTCGACCGCGTCGTGGACGTTTTCGGGCGTCAATCCACCAGCGAGTATGAGTGGTGTCTCGATTTCGTCGCGGATTGCTGCCGTCTGCTCCCAGTCGTGGGTTTCGCCAGTGCCGCCACCGCCGTCTTCGTCGGTCGAATCGACGAGGACAGCGTCGGCAACGTCGGCGTAGGCCACAACGTCGTCGTCGAGGTCAACCGCTGCGATGACGGGCACATCCACCCGCGCCTGCAGCCCACCGAGCTTCTGCGGCGAGAGTGTGCCGTGGACCTGAATTGCGCCGGCACCGACCGTCGACTGCAGGTCGACAGCTGCTTGGACGCTCGCTGGCATCGTCACCAGCACACTGGTCACCAGCGGCGGGACGCCATCGACAAGTCGCTCGGCGGTGTCGGCGTCAATCTCTCGCGGCGAGTCGACGGGCACGTCGGTGATGAATCCGACGGCGTCGGCTCCGGCCGCGACGGCAGTGTCTCTGTCCGACTCGCTGGTCAGCCCACAGATTTTGACGCGGACGCTCATGCGCTGACGCCGCGGAGTTCCTCGAGTTTGGCCGCGGCTTCGCCCGAGTCGATTCCGTGTCTCGCTCGCTCGACACCCTCGGCGATGGTGTCGGTTTCGCCGGCGATGTAGATTGCTGCGCCGGCGTTTGCGAGGATAATATCTCGTTTTGCTCCGTCGATCTCGCCGTTGATGATTCCGAGCATATCTGCGGCGTTGTCCTCTGGCTGCCCGCCGGCGATTTCCTCGATATCGTAGCGCTTCAGCCCGAGGTTGCCCGGCGTGAGGGTGTACTCCTCAATTTCGTCGCCGTTGACTTCCGCAACGACTGTTTCGCCGTGAATCGCAATCTCGTCCAGTCCGGAGCCGTGGACGACAAGCGCCCGTTCGACATCCATCTTCGCCAGCGCCTTGGCGATGACTGGCACCAGTTCTGGGTCGTAGACACCGATGACCTGGCCCTCCGCACCGGCGGGATTGGTCAGCGGTCCGAGAATGTTGAAGATAGTTCGCATCCCGAGTTCCTGTCGCGGGCCGATTACTGCCTTCATCGCGGGATGGAACACCGGCGCGAGCATGAATCCAATTCCTTTCTCCTCGATGGCTTCCTGCACTGCGGGTGGTTCCGCGTCCACTGTGACGCCGGCTTCTTCGAGAACATCGGCGCTGCCTGACGAGGAGGAGACCGAGTAGTTCCCGTGTTTGGCAATTGGGACGCCGACGCCAGCGGCGACGATTGCGCTTGTCGTCGAGACGTTGATCGTATCGTAGTCGTCACCTCCAGTGCCACAGGTATCGACCAGTCCATCCCGGTCGGGGTCGATGGTCCGGGCGGCGTCGCGCATTCCCTCCGCGAAGCCTGCAATTTCAGACTCAGTCTCGCCCTTTGCTCGCAGCGCGGTCAGTAACGCGCCGATCTGTGCTTCTGTCGCTTCCTCGAAGATGAGTGTCGAGGCCTCTCGTGCTTCTTGCTGTGTGAGGTCTTCGCCGTCAGTCACACGCTCGATGTAAGATTCCATAGTCATTCAGTATCACCAATGAACGCTTTCGGTATACAATGAACAAATCCGTACACTCACTTAACCGTGTCGCATCACTCGTGGCGGTGCAACTGGATTTCTCGCCGAGATATTTGCCGTGGGGACTTGTACTCCCCCGTATCCACGGGCCCCAGCCTTTTCAGTTTCAGCCGTGGTAGACGAGATATGGCACGGAGCGATCCGGGTGGCTGGAATACGTCTGTAACCGCCCTCGACACCGAACGACCGGACGTCCCCGAGTATCGCGGATTCGCCACGATGCTCCGGGACAGAGTCGAGGGTGACGTGCAATTCGACGAATACACACAGATTCTCTACGCGACCGACGGGAGCATCTATCAGGCCCGGCCGGCGGGTGTCGTCCTCCCGAAGACTGTCGAGGACGTACAGGCGACTGTCCAGACGGCAGCCGAGTACGACGTTCCGATCCTGCCGCGTGGGACGGGTTCGTCACTCGCCGGGCAGGCGGTCGGACCGGGCTGTGTCGTGCTGGATTTCACGAAGTACATGGACGACACCGTCGAGGTCGACCCCGACACACAGCGAGCGACCGTCCAGCCGGGGAAGGTACAGGACCACCTCGACAACGAACTCGCCGACCACGGGCTGAAGTTCGCCCCCGACCCTGCCTCCTCGAACCGCGCGACGGTCGTCGGGGGCATCGGCAACAACTCTACGGGCGCGCACTCGGTCCGGTACGGCATCACCGACGCTTACACCGAGGAGCTGAACGTCGTCCTCGCCAACGGCGACCTGATTCACACCCGCGAGGTCGTCCTCGATTCCGAGGAGTACGAGGAGATCATCGCTCAGGACACTCTAGAGGCGACCATCTACGAGACCGTCCGCGCGCTCGTCGAGGACAACCAATCCGAAATCGACGACAAGTACCCTTCGCTCAAGCGCTCTGTCTCGGGCTACAACCTCCACAAGGTTGTCTACGAGAACGACGACGGCGAGGAAGTGATCAATCTCTCGAAACTGTTCGTCGGCGCAGAGGGGACGCTCGGCGTCATCGTCGAGGCGACGGTGTCGCTGGTCACCAAACCCGACGAGACCGCCCTCGCCCTGTATTGCTTCGACGACCTGATCGACGCGCTGAAGGCCGTTCCAGAAGCACTCGAATATCCGGTCAGCGCCGTCGAGTTGATGGACGACGAAGTGTTCAGGCTGGCTGCCGAATCCGAGGGCTATTCGGAGTACGTCGAGCCGATTCCGGAGGAGTGCGCGGCCGCGCTGATGCTCGAATGGGACAGCGAACTCGTCGGCCCCGACGACGGAACCCAGCGTGAGGCCTTCGAGTCAGCCATCGCCGACACGAACGCCCATTTCGTCGACGAGGGCACCGCCTTCGACGTCATCGAAGCCTACACACAGGAAGACCAGGACGACCTCTGGAAACTCCGGAAGGCGGCGATTCCGTTGCTGATGAGTCTGCAGGGCGACCCGAAGCCGTACCCGTTCATCGAGGACGCGACCGTCCCGCCGGCGGAACTCGCAGAGTACGTCCAGCAGTTCGAGGACATCCTGACCGACCACGACACCTCCGCCGCGTACTTCGCCCACGCCGGGTCGGGGACGCTTCACATCCGGCCGATTCTCAATCTCAAGACGGACGACGATATCCAGAAGATGCACTCGATTACCGACGACGTGACCGACCTGGTGCTCGAACACCACGGCGCGTTCTCCGGCGAACACGGCGACGGGATGGCCCGGACCGAGTTCACGCCGAAGATGTACGGCGACGACCTCTGGGAAGCGTTCAAGGAACTGAAAACGACGTTCGACCCCGACTGGCAGATGCACCCCGGCAACGTCGTCTACCGCGAGGGCCCCGACGACATCGGGCCGGACAGCGAGCGCGGCGTCGGCGCGGACAACCGCGAGAACCTGCGCTACGGCGCGGCCTACCAGTCGCTGGAACCGACGACCGAACTCGACTTCGCCGAGGAGGGTGGCTTCTCGCACCTCGTCGAACTCTGTAACGGCTGCGGGACCTGCCGCCAGACCGAATCCGACGTGATGTGTCCGACCTACCGCGCCTCCGGCGAGGAGATTCAGGCCACCCGCGGCCGGGCGAATATGCTCCGGGCGGCCATCAGCGGCGAACTCGACGACGAGGAGATTCACTCAGACCGATTCCAGAGCGAAGTGCTCGACCTCTGTGTCGGCTGTAAGGGTTGTAAGAGCGACTGCCCGACCGGCGTCGACCTGGCGAAACTGAAAGCCGAGGTGAAACACGAACACCACCAGGAGGACGGCTCCAGCCTGCGCTCGAAACTGTTCGGTAACATCGACCAGGCCGCGACGCTCGGCAGCAAACTCGCGCCACTCTCGAACATCGCGCCGAAGCTTCCGGGTGCGCGCGTCGTCATGGAGAAGACGCTGGGCATCGCCCGGGACCGCGAACTGCCGACGTTCAAACGACAGAGCTTCGAGGAGTGGTTCGAGGCCCGCGGCGATTCGGCTGTCCCCCTGGCCCAGGCTGACGGCAAAGTCCTGCTGTTCCCCGATACGTTCACCAACTACAGCTACCTCGAGCCCGGGAAGGCCGCAGTCGAGGTGCTCGAATCCGCCAATATCCACGTCGACGTCCCGACCAATCTGGCACCGTCCGGCCGGGCCGCCTTCTCGATGGGCTACCTGGACAAGGCCACATCCCACGCTCGGGAGAACGTCGACAAACTCGCGGCTCGGGTCGACGACGGCTGGTCTGTTGTCTTCGTCGAACCCTCTGACGCGGTGATGTTCCAGGACGAGTATCTGGACCTGCTCGATGGCACCGACGTCCAGAAGGTTTCGGCGGCCGCCTACGGCGTGCTCGAATACCTCGACAACACGCGGTTGGACGAGCACATCGAGTTCGACGCGCCGAGCGAGGAACTGACCTACCACGGTCACTGCAACCAGAAGGCGACGAACAAGGACCACCACGCCGTCGGCGTGCTCCGGCGGGCCGGCTACGCGGTCGACCCGCTCGATTCCTCCTGCTGTGGCATGGCCGGTTCCTTCGGCTACGAGCAAGAGCACTACGACCTCTCGAAGTCCATCGGCCAGATTCTCTTCGACCAGGTCGAAGACAGCAGTGGCGAGACGGTGACCGCGCCCGGCGCGTCCTGTCGCTCACAACTCGGCGACCGGCCCGGCAAATCGACGCCACCGCATCCAATCGAGAAAGTTGCCGACGCGCTCGATTAGACGACCCGATTTTCGAGTTCGTCGACACCGTTTCGGAGCCGTTCGACGTTCTCTGCGAGGATTTCCCCACAGCGCTCGAAGTATGCCGGGGTGTCGCCGGCGTTGTGTGGCGTGATGACGACGTTGCCCATCCCCCATAGCGGGTGGTCCTCCGGGAGTGGCTCGGGGTCGGTCACGTCGAGGACTGCCCCGCCGAGATGATTGCGCTGCAGGGCTTCGAGCAGGGCGTCCGTTTCGACGACGGGACCGCGGGCGACGTTCACCAGCACCGCGTCGGCGGGCATTGTGAGCAAGACGTCCTCGCCAATCAGCCCGCGGGTAGTGTCGGTTAGCGGACAGGCCAGCACGACGTACTCGGCGTCGGCGACGGCCTCGTGAATCTGGTCGAAGCCATAGATTTCGTCGGCCGGACCGCCCTTCTCGGGTGTGTGGCGAACGCCGACGGTATCCATCCCGAAGGCGTCCAGTCGGTCGAGCACACCGGTTCCGATGGCGCCGAGACCAACGACGGCGGCTGTCGAGCCGTGCAGTTCCCGGGTCGGAAAACTGCGCCACTCCCGGCGTTCGGTTCGCTCGTACGCCAGCGGGAACCGCTGGGCCAGCATCGTCATTGCACCGACAACGTACTCGGCAATGTTCGTCACGTGCACGCCTGAGGCGTTCGTCACCGCCACGTCGTGCGCCTCGAACGCCGACAAGTCGAGATGTCCGGTCCCAGCGTAGACGCAGGCGAATAGTTCGAGTTCGTCGGCGCGGTCGAGCTGAGCTTCGGTGAGTTCCAGTCCGGTGACGATATCCGCTTCAGGGAGGCGGTCACGTTCTTCTGCTGGCGTGCGGGCGACACGAACCTCGCAGTCCGGCAGTTGCTCTTGGAGCGTCCGGCCGTACGCCTCGGCGTCGGTGCCGTGGATTTTCTGTCGAGTGACGAGAATCGTGGGGGTTTCCATGCGCCAGTAGACGCACAGCACCGACATATCAGTGGTGGGGAGCACGTGGTGTGCTGGCATGGGGGACGCATAACCTCTAAGGGAGTCGGAGTACTCTATCCCAGACATGCAGACGGTACAGCGCGCCGAACCACAGAATTTCGAGCGAGTCCTCACCTCGATGTGTACGGAACCGCACCCGAAGGCCCGGAAGGCGGCCGAGCGGTTCCTGGCGACCAATCCTGGTGACCCGGGGACCTACCAGACGGTTGCCGAACTCGAAGCGCAGGCGGTCGATATGCTGGGGGAGATTGCGGGACTTGCGGAGCCGTCTGGCTACATCACAAGCGGGGGGACGGAGGCAAACATTCAGGCGGTCAGAATCGCTCGCAACCACGGCGACAGCGACAACCCAAACGTCGTTGCGCCCGAGAGCGTCCACTTCAGCTTCCGAAAAGCCGCCGAACTGCTCGACGTCGAGTTACGGACTGCGCCGACAACCAACCACCGCGCCGACCTCGACGCGATGAACGAACTCGCCGACGAGGACACCGTCGGCATGGTCGGCGTGGCCGGGTCGACGGAGTACGGCACGGTGGACCCGATTCCGGCAATTGCCGAGTTGGCGGAGGATATCGGCGCGGTCTGTCACGTCGACGCGGCGTGGGGTGGATTCTATCTGCCGTTCGCTGACTACGACTGGAACTTCGAGCATGCGGCCATCGACACGCTGACAATCGACCCACACAAAGGCGGTCAGGCTGCCGTTCCCGCTGGCGGGTTGCTCGCTCGCTCACAGGAACTGTTCGATGACCTCGCTATCGACACGCCGTATCTCGAATCGACCTCGCAGATCACGTTGACCGGCACTCGAAGCGGGGCAGGCGTTGCCAGCGCCGTCGCGGCGATGGAGACGCTCTGGCCGGGTGGCTACCGCGAGCAGTACGAGCGTGCGATGGACAACGCCGAGTGGCTTGCCGACGCGCTGGCCGACCGCGGTCACGAGGTCTTCGGGCCGGAACTCCCGCTCGTGACTGCTGACCTGTCGGTTCCGATGACCGACGAACTCCGGGACCGTGGCTGGCGAGTCTCGAAAACAGGTGCCGGCGAGATGCGCATCGTCTGTATGCCCCACGTCACGCGGTCGATGTTGCGTTCCTTCGTCGCGGATCTGGACTGGTACTAACACCCGGACGCGAACGTAGTGAGCGTTCAGTTTTTCGCTAATTAAGGGCTGAGGTCGACTGGCTGCCAGCCGTTGGGTTGGTCGACCAGCCCGTCTGTCCGCATCTGATAGCTGCCCTCGTGTTCCCGTACTTCGATCACACCGTCACAGACCGATCCGAGTGTGTATTCCACCTGTGGGTCGTGCATCGTCGGGTCGAGGACGAACGTCCCGAATCCGTCAGTCGCGTTGACCCGGCCGCCGAGTGAGTGCGTGAACCGAACGATAGTTGGGAGTTTCGTGTACAGCAACAGCAGCGACAGTGAGTCCACACAGGCCCTGATGCGGTCGATTCCGTCGTCAGCGAGCGCGCTGAACAGAATCGAGAAATTGATGCTGATGCCGGTGAGGTCGCTCGTACTGGAGACAGCTTTCATTCGCGCGTCCGTCTCCATCTTAATATCGCCTCGACCAGTCGCGTCAACGATTCCGACCCGGCTCAGGTCGAGGTCCGGATACGTTCCGGCCGCCTCCCGTGCAAGTGACCGTCCGCTCGTGTTTGTCGAGATGAGGACCGCTCCCTCCGTCCCCTCGTCGAGTTCGAGGGTGAGCCGTCGTGACAGCTTCGAGGCTGGCCGTCCGGGGCCGCTGACCAACACCGTGGTCCCGGGCCGGACCGGATTGAGCGGCAGGTCCGGGAACGTGTACTCCTCACTCATTCGGTCTCACCGTCGTCGAGTCCGATCAGGTCGCCCGCCAACGTGGCCAGTCGGCCGAGATACTCTCTGTCATCGGCGTCGAACGCTCGTGGCTCACTCCCGAATACCGACAGCACTGCAACCGCCTCGCCGGTCTGGTCACGGACAGTCGCACCGAGATACGCGACAATTCCGGCGTCTTGGACCGCGTCGATATCGCTGAACCGTGGGTCTGTCCGGGTGTCCTCGACACCGAGTACCTGCTCGTCGGCCACCAGCGCGTGCGTACTTAGCGACTGGTCACGAAACTCCGGGACGAGGTCAGGCCCAACAGTTGCAATTGCTTCGACATCGTCACGGCGGACGACGACCAGTGCGGCCGAGTCGACGCCGAAGTGGTCTGCTGCGAGCTGGACGACTCTCTCGAACGCCTCGATGTTTCCGCCTTCACGAAATCGCTCGACTGCGTCGAGCCGTTGCTGTTCGGTGTCCGGCACCGGATGTGACGCTTGAGTCTGCTCGATGCCAGTCTGCTCGATGAGCCCCCGCAACACCTCCTTGTCGTTGGCCGACTCCTTGGCGACAAAATCGACGATGACATCCTCGAAGGACTCCGTATCGACCGTTTCGGAGTGGGTGTAGAGAATACAGCCACAGCTTGGGTTGTGTTCGCGTGCGAGCGCAACGAGTTCGAGGCCCGTGCCGTCCGCGAACTCGTAGCCTGTGACCAGTACTGTCGGTGGCTCCGATTCGACCATCTCTGTGGCAGTGGCGACGGAATCGGCCGTCCGGACCTCAGCGTCGAACTCCTCGGCGACGAACGCCGCCAGTTCTGACCGTGTCGGCTCGTCACGGTCCACGACGAGCACTGCTATCGACTCCATACGTGAGCGATGTCCCGCTCACAGATATATGTAGGCGGAGTTATCTCACGACTGCGTCCGCAACGACGTGAGAGACTCCCTCGCTGTAGCCCTTGACAGTCCGAACCTCGACTGAGGATACCGTGCGCCCGGCCTGCTCGGCGGCGTCTTCGACTCGCCGTTGCGGGCGGTCGGGGACGAGTTCTGTCGGCGTGGCCTCGTGCATGTGGAGCGTTCCGCCCGATTCCAGCACCGTGAGCGCGCTGTCGAGGTAGTCGTGGGCGTCGTAGTGGCCCATCACAATTCGGTCGTAGCGCACCTCAGGGCTACTCTCCGCAATCACATCCCGACAGTCTGCACGGTAGGTCTCGACTGAATCCTGGACGCCGTTTCTGACGACGTTCTCGACGAGATAGGAGAAGGTACTCGAGGAGCGCTCGACGGCGGTCACGTGTGCGCCGGCCCGCGCCATCGGCAGCGTGAAGTAGCCGATACCAGCGAACATGTCGAGCACCTGCTCGTCCGGGCCAGTGACCGCACCCATCAGCGCGCGTTCGGCCTTGTTGCCCGGCGAAAACATGACCTCTCTCAGGTCCATCGCGTAGGTCGTTCCGTGCTCCGTGTGGACCGTCTCGGTGTCGCCCACCCCTGCAAGTACTTCGACTTCGGGCTCGCGGTGCTGTCCTGTGATTCCCTTGCGAGCCAACACCGTATCCGCGTTGCCGTGCATTTCGAGCAGGGCTTGGCCAACCTCGGCTGGTCGGGGGCTGTCGCCGATATCGACGAGGATGACCGTCCCGAGGACAGCCCACGACCCCGGCGCGCGGTCGAGTTCTGCCTCGCTCCAGCCAGCCGCCTGGAGGTGGTCACCGAGCGTCCGGACGCGGCGCTTTCCAGTCTCCTCGATGACTTCCTGTACTGGCGTTTCTTCTGGTGGTGCAGTCACCGGAATGGCCACCGTCTCGTCGCCACACTCGTAGACACTCCGGGAATCGTCGTAAATGCCTTCGACGCGCAGCGCCCCGATAGCGGCGTCCGCCCGAGGCTTCTCGACAATCACTGCCAGCTCGTCCATTACCACCGATTCGGTGACCTCTCGACTTATAGCATTCGTCAGCTTGCTCGTTCCTGACACTGCGAAACTATAATGTTCTTTCATTGCATATAGTTGGGTGGAGCCATGACTCCATCCAGAATCCGCGAACGACTCGCAGAGTCCGACGAGCGGATCGACCCTGCCACCTACGTCGAGGCGCTGCAGTACGTCCGCGACGACGGCCGGTGAGCGGTCCGCTGCTGTCGTGCCGGCGACTTTTAACATGCCCCTGCCCGTGAGTAGTGGTATGCAACTGGATTCGGTTCGCGTGCTGGACCTGAGCAGACTGCTGCCGGGGCCGTACGCCACCCAACTACTCGCTGACGCCGGAGCAGACGTAATCAAAGTCGAGGACACAGGGTCGGGCGATTACGCCCGGGCGATGCCGCCGTACACCGACGAGGGGTTTGGCGCGGTGTTCGACGCGGTCAACCGCGGGAAACGCGCCGTGGCCCTGGACCTGAAATCCGACGAGGGACAGGAGGCGCTGTATCGACTCACTGCAGAGGCTGATGTTGTACTCGAAACGTTCCGACCCGGTGTTGCTGACCGACTCGGTGTCGATTACGAGACTCTCAGCGAGCACAACGACGACCTGGTGTACTGTTCACTGACCGGCTATGGCCAGGGTGGCCCGCTGGCCAACGCGGTCGGCCACGACCTGAACTACGTCGGCCGCGCCGGGATGCTGGACCTCGTCCGTGAAGACGAAGACTCCAAGCCACAGATTCCGGGGTACACGGTCGCGGATATGGGTGGCGGACTGTTCGCCGCCTTCAGCATCGTTTCGGCGCTGCTGTCCCGTGAACTCGGTTCGGCCGGCGGCGAGTACATCGATGTCTCGATGACTGACGTTGTCCTCTCGTTCTCACAGGCGGTTGCACAGCCAGTGTTCGACGGCGACCAGCCCCGGCCTGGCGAGGGCGAACTCAATGGTGGCTATCCGTGGTACGACATCTACGAGACTGCAGACGGCAACTACGTCACCTTCGCCGCGCTGGAACCGCAGTTTTTCATGGCCTTTTGCGAGGCCATCGGCCGGGAGGACCTCACGAGCGCGCACATGAGTGAGGGGGCCGAACGAGAAGCGCTCAGGGAAGAACTGACCGAGATTTTCAAGTCTCGAACCCGCGACGAGTGGATGGAGTATCTCGACGGCGTCGAAGCCTCTGTCGAACCAGTCTATACACTCACCGAGGCACTCGAGGACGACCAGATTGCCTCCCGTGACCTGGTCTGGGACGAACGCCGGCCCAGAATTGGCTTCCCAGCACAGGGAAGCGACGTGCCCGAGGATAGCGGCCGACCGGTGCCGGAACAGGGCGAGCACACGGGCGAAATTCTCCGAGAGGTCGGCTACAGCGAGGCGGAACTCGAGGAACTGGCAGCGGCTGGCGCTATTCTCCGGTGAGCAGCGGCCACAATCTCGCCAGCAGATACGATAGAACCGAAAAGAAAGCGGCGGGGTGCCGCTTTCGACTGGGTGGGGCGGGGGCGACAGTCAGATGCCGCCACTAATTTCTCAGGGTCGACTGATTATAACCGTCACCAGTGGCTTTCTTCACGAGAAACGCGACACAAAATTTATAATGTGCCAAGAGTGCTTGGTTCGAGCAACGAATCGGTAGAATAAAACCCTGACCCGGACTATCTCGGCACGATGTTCGAGGACCGTGACCGACTCCGTCGACTGTTGATTGGCGCGGGAGTCGGTGGCCTGTTTCTGATTGTCGGCTACACGGTGCTGGTGTTCGCTGCCGTCCTCGTCTTTACCATCTTTTTGTACTACGCGATTCGTCCGATATTCCGGTTTCTGGCCCGCTTTGGACTCGGCCGACGAATCCGGGCGACGCTTTCAATTGCGCTCTTTGGACTGCCGTTCATTGCGCTGATTGGCTACACGCTCGTTGTACTCGTTGTCCAGATTCAGGAACTGTTGACCAACCGCGGCGTGTTTGCGTCCGACGCGAGCCGGTTTCTCTCCCAGTTGAACACCGGTACGCTGGCGACCGATTCCCTCGAAGCAATCGCTGTCGACGGCTCACAGACCGACATCCGAGCGTTCGCCGGCCAGCTGTTCGACGTCGTCGGACTGGCCGGCAGCGCCTTCGTCCAGTTGCTGCTTGTCATTGCCGGTACGTACTACCTGCTGGTCGATGGGCCACGACTGTCCCGGTGGTTTTTCGACACCTACGACGATACGGGCATTGTCAGTCGCTACGCTGAGTCAGTCGACGCTGAACTCTCTCTGGCACTGTTTGGCAACGTTGTCAACGTGTTCATCACGGCTGCCATCTCGCTCGTGACGTTTTACACGTACAATCTCTTCGCGCCGACTGCGGCGACTGTCCCGTTCCCGGCACTGCTCGCTGCCCTCGCCGGAATTGGGAGTCTGATTCCTGTTGTCGGTATCAAAATCGTCTACATCCCGCTATGTCTGGCGCTCGCGGCCAACGCCTGGGTCATCAACAAACTTGAGTTACTCGTCCCGATTGCTGCCCTCGCCCTCGTCAGCGCCGTAATTGTCGATTTCATCCCCGACATCATCGTTCGGGCACAGGTCAGCAGCAGCGAAACGCACACCGGGTTGTTGCTTATCGCGTATATCCTCGGCCCGTCTGTGTTCGGCTTCTACGGCCTCTTTCTCGCGCCGATTCTCCTCGTCTGCACGACGAATGCCGTCCGAATCCTCCTTCCGTACGTCCTCTCTGGGGACAGACCAGATGTCCAGCGCACACTGACTGAATTCGACGGGCAGCAAGACGAGTCCGACTGACACCGCTGTGTCTGTATTACTAGATGGTATCTCAGGACGGGGTCTGGATAGCTAGCATATGTTTCCAGGGGTGGTGGGTCCGTTGGTTGTCATAGCGAAAATGTCCCAGACAGTACCCAAACCCAACGAGCAGTACTCCCCAGCAGACGAGCCGTCCGCCCAGGAACCAACTAACTCCGATGAGTTGCTCTCCTTGCTCGGTGACGAGTACGCACGCTCAATTCTGCAGACGATTGCCGAGACGCCCAGTTCTGGCCGAGACATTGTCGAGGAAACCGGGTTCTCGAAAGCCACGGTGTATCGCCGACTTGACCGACTCGAAGCGGCGGGACTGGTCGCTTCGGAGACGATGTTCGACCCTGACGGTCACCACCGCGAACGGTTTCGGTCGACAGTCGAGGGCGCAACCTGTGAGTTGCGTCCAGACGGAATCGAGATGACACTCCACCCGGTCGACGATGACCGGTAACTATCTATATTGCTAGAAACAATGGCTGGATATCAGGAGTGCCGGGCTGCACAGATATGAGCGACACAGCCGGTGACCGCAACAGCAACCCCCGAGCATGACAGCGAACGACCCGCCGTCGGTGCCACTCGAGCGGCTTCCAGACCCGACCTGTAGCTACATCTTCGAGAATAATACGGCGGTCGTTCGGGAGCACAACGACCGGTTTGGCGAGGTAAGCGACATCTCGGCTGGTGACCCACTCGTCGGCCTCTTCGAGAATCTCCAGGTTGTCGGAGACAAGCCCTCGTTCGACGAGACTGGCCAGTGCTGGGTGCGCAACCCGGTGAACGAGCGCCGGTGCCGGTATCTCGTCCGGATTATCGCACCCCAGGACGGTAACCCGGGCCATCTGCTCTTTACCGCTGTCTCCGAGGACGACCCGGAAGATGTCGGTGTCGACCGCGTGGCGAGTGTCATCAGCCACGACCTTCGCAACCCGCTTGACGTTGCTCGGGCACGGCTTCGTGCTGGACGTGAACTCGACTCTGCGGAGCATTTCGACCACGTCGAACAGGCCCACGACCGGATGGAACGGATCATTCAGGATGTGTTGACGCTCGCCCGCGGTCAGGACGTGGTCAACCCCGAACAGCAAGTCGACCTTACTGCGGCTGTCAGGGAAGCCTGGCGGATGGTCGAAACCAGCGGCGCGTCACTCGACATTACCGGAGAGTTACCGACGGCGACCGCTGACCGTGACCGTGTCACTCGACTGTTCGAGAACCTCTTTCGAAATTCTGTGGAACACGGCTCGCCTGCTGACCGGACTGCTGAAATCACGATCACTGTCGAGCGCCTCCCGGACGGACTGGCAATCGAAGACGATGGCGTCGGGATTCCGTCGGCGGACCACGACCGTGTCTTCGAGCCCGGATTCACCTCCGAAGACCACGGAACAGGACTCGGACTGGCGATTGTCGCGCGGATTGCCGACCTCCACGGCTGGTCGGTCGAGGTGACCGACTCCGACGCGGGCGGTGCACGGTTCGAGATTACGGGGGTCGACGCGTGAGATATGCAGGACCGCTACGACTCGGCACCGCTCGGAATTGTTGAACTCACCAACGATGGCGTGGTCCGCGCGGCCAACGAGCGGGCAAAACAACTTCTCCAGGGCGAGGACTTCGTTGACCGACCAGTCTCGGCGGTCTTTCCCGAATCTATCGAGAACACCGTTCCGGCTGCGTTCGACCACTCGCCGCCCGAGCCTCGGGAGGTTGAGGAGTACTACCCAGCACTCGAGCGCTGGCTTGATATCTCAGTTGTCCCGTCAGCCGAGTCGGTCACCGTCTACCTGCAAGACGTCACTGACCGCCACCGTGACCAACAGCGAATCGAGCAACTCCGCGGCGATATCGACCGACTGACGATCACTAACACACTCATCTCGGATATTCTGGGCGAACTCGTCGACGCCTCGACCCGGACAGAAATTGCCAAGACGATCTGTGACCGACTCGGCGGGACCGACATTTACGAGTTCGCGTGGGTTGGCGAGCGCGACCCCGGCAGTGACAACCTCCAGATTCAGGCCTCGGCCGGCACGCCGGGTCGAACGTTCACGGCGCTCAGTGACAGCCTTGAAACCGGGACGAGGCTGCCCGAACAGCGTGCTATCGAAACGGCAGCGCCAGTCATCGTCCAACCGCTGGGCGGCGATGAGTCGGTCCCCGAGACGGTCCGTCGAGCAGCATTCGCCGACGGCCTCCAGTCACTGCTCGCGATTCCACTCACCTACGGCTCGAATGTCTACGGCGTCGTTGGCATCTACGCGCCCGAGCAGGACGCGTTCTCCGAGCGCGAGCGGGCGAGTTTCGAGACTGTCGGCGAGATGGCCGGGTTTGCGATCAATGCCAGCCGTCAGCGCAGCCTCATCAGGTCGGATAGCGTGGTCGAACTCACACTCGAACTCACCGACAGCGACGCACCGCTGGTCTCGGTGGCGACAACGACTGACAGTCGACTCATCCTCGACGGTGTCGTGGGCCAGAGCGGCGACCTGTACTGCTACCTTCGTGTCGAGGGCGAACCCGAGGCTGTGGTTGACGAACTCGAGACGATACCGGGAGCCAGAGACAGTCGTGTCCTCGGCGCTCACGACACCGGCGGGTCACTGGAGGTCGACCTGACTCCCGAGACGCCGCTTGGCATCCTCTCTGCCCAGGGTGTCACGATTACGTATGCAGAGTACGAGAACGGCCGCGGTGAAGCCACAATCGAACTGTCGCCGGAGACAGATGTCCGCCGGGTTGCGGGTGCCATCACCCAGGAATACGACGCCCAGGTGCTCGCCAAGCGCCGTCAGGAGCGAGAACTCACGACGCCGGAGGGGTTCCGCGACGCGCTCAGCGACCGACTCACAGACAAACAGGAGACCGCACTTCGGACGGCCTTCTTCGCGGATTACTTCGAGTCACCGCGAGGCTCTTCTGCCGAGGAAGTCGCCGAGACACTCGATATTACCGGGCCGACGCTGTTACACCATCTTCGAGCCAGTCAGCGAAAACTGCTTGCCGAGTTTTTCGAGACAACAGACCGGGATTAACGACCTTCTCGTTCGATATCCTCGAAGGTCTCGAAGAGGTCGTCGGCATCGTCGAGTAGCCGCTGTGCACGCTCGCGAAGCCGCTCGGTCTGGTCGACGATAGCCTCGTACTCCTCGTGGTTGGCGCGCTGGTCCTCTGGGAGCTCCGTCTCGATGACGCTGCGTTTCGAGGCGGCACTGAAATACTCGCCGAGCGTTTCGTAGCCAAGAATCTCACACTGCTGGGAGACAGCGTCGCGGATATCTTCGCGTTCGACCGGTTTGCAGAGATAATCGTCGAAGGGCATATCCAGCACGTCGAATCCCGGGTCGATTGCTGTGACCATAATCACACGGCCGGAAAACTCTCGCTCTGCGAGGCGGTCCAGCACCTCGTCACCGGACATCCCGGGCATGTGTCGGTCGAGCAGCACAATATCTACTGACTGTTCGTCGAGGACGTCGAGTGCCTGCTGTCCGTCGTAGACAGTCTCGATATCACAGAGCCCGCGTAGTCTGAGTGCGTAGGCGTCGGCAACTTCCTTCTCGTCGTCGACGAGAACCGCGGTGGGGAGGGTTTCACCCGCTGTGCTACTCATGAGCGTTCTTGCTCACAGGTTCGATAGCCACCGATATAATCTCTGCCATCTCCGTAGTATGACAGTTGACCCCGTATCCACAAAGTGTTTTAGCCGTCACCCAGTGATTTCCGGTATGAAAGCTGTCGTACTCGCCGCCGGGAAGGGAACCCGGCTGCAGCCGTTGACTGATGACAAACCCAAGGGGATGGTCGAGGTGGACGAGAAGCCTCTTCTCACCCACTGTTTCGAGCAGTTGCTAGAAATGGATGTCGACGAACTGCTCGTTGTCGTCGGCTACAAGAAAGAAGCCATCATCGAACACTACGGCGACGAGTTCGATGGCGTCCCGATCACCTACGCCCACCAGCGTGAACAGAATGGACTCGCACATGCACTGTTGACCGTCGAGGAACTCATCGACGACGACTTCGTGTTGATGCTCGGCGACAACATCTTCCGGGCGAATCTCGACGATGTGCTCTCTCGACAGCGCGAACAGCGTGCCGACGCCGCGTTTCTGGTCGAGGAGGTGCCCTACGAGGAGGCGAGTCGCTACGGTGTCTGTGACACCAACAAATACGGCGAAATCGTCAATGTCGTCGAGAAGCCCGACGACCCGCCGTCGAACCTCGTTATGACTGGGTTCTACACTTTCAGCCCCGAAATCTTCCACGCCTGCCATCTGGTCCAGCCAAGTGCCCGCGGCGAGTACGAGATTAGCGAGGCAATCGACCTGCTCATCCACTCCGGGCGAACGATCGACGCCATCCGGATGGACGGCTGGCGTATCGACGTCGGCTATCCCGAGGACCGCGACGAGGCCGAACGCCGACTGCAGGAGCTTGCAGAGAGTGATTCCGAGGCCGACGCAGACGAAGCCTCGACGGAGAGTTGAGATGGCCGCTGCAGGTGAGCCATGAGCGAGTCGGTCGACCTTGTCGAGCGCTCGCTCTCTAACGATACTGAAACGCAGTTTCTTGACCGAGTCAACCGACAGGCCGACCGACTCCGTGAGGCGCTTCGTAACGGCAGCCTCGACAACCCGGGCTTCGGCGTTGGACTGGAGATGGAAGTCTACGGCGTCGACCCAGATTGCCGGCTCGCAACCGTTCCGGACGCGAGTTACGAGGCCGGCGCGACGAAAGAACTAGGCGTGCACAACGCTGAAATCAACACTGACCCGGACCCGCTCACCGAGTCAGGACTGGAAACACAGGCCGAGCGCATTGCCACCCAGTTCGACGCGGCCGACGACGCCGCAGCGACAGGGGATTGCCAACTCGTCACCGACGCGATGTGGACGGTTCCACCCGAGGAGGGCAGCGAGGCATATCTCGGCGCAACCGAAACCCACGATGGCGTCGTCTTCGCGGAGAATATGCGGGCTGACCCACGGTACACCGCGCTGGACAACGAGACGCTTCGACTCACCGACGGCGCGATCCAGTTCGACGTGCCGGGTATCGACCGAACCTTCCCGTCGATTCTGTTCGAGTCCCTGGCAACCTCGATTCAGCCACACCTCCAGATTCCCACTGCAGAGCGCTTTCCCGAGTACTACAACGCGGCAATTCGGACGCTCGGGCCGGTGCTCGCGCTGTCGACGAACTCGCCGTTTCTGCCGCCGGACCTGTACAGTGAAGGCGCGGACCCGCAGGCGGTTCTCGACCAGACACACCACGAACTCCGTATTGCTGTCTTCGAGCAGTCGATGAACGTCACGTCGTCGCCGAAGGTCCGGGTTCCCCGCGATATCGACGAACCTGAAGATGTTGTCGACCGGATAGTCGAGGATGACCTGTTCGCGCCGTTCCTTCGAGAGTGGATTACCGACGAGCCCCGCGACTCCTTCGCCGAGGAGTTCTGGGAGTTTGCCTACAAGCGCTCGACGTACTGGCGGTGGCTGCGGTGTGTTATTGGTGGCGACCCCGTCGGTGACGGGGATGAGCGCTCACTGCGCATCGAGTACCGACCGATCCCGACGCAGCCAACACTCGAAGGCGTGGTTTCGATGCAGTGGCTCACCGTGGGGCTGATTCGTGGACTCGTCGAACGTGAGCACCCGCTGACTGACCTCTCCTGGGACCTCGCCGAGACGAGTTTCTACAACGCTGCCCGTGAGAGCCTGTCCGGCACGCTGCACTGGATGACGGCCGATGGCGAGCGGACGACTGACACCGACCTGCTGTTCGATGACCTGTTCGAGACTGCCCGCGCTGGCCTCGCGGCCGCCGGCGTCGGAGAGACTGCGATAGACGACCGACTCCAGCCGCTCGAACGACGCGTCGAGACTCGGACGACGCCGAGCAGCTGGAAGCGCGAGCGTGTTCGCGAACGGGTGCAGGCCGGCGACGACCTGTCGACAGCAATCACGGCGATGCAGCGTCAGTACGTCGAACAGAGTCGCTCGACCGACTCGTTTGCCGAGTGGCTATAGTTCGTGACCGCAGGCGCACTGTCCTATGCAGTAGGTTGTCTCGTACTCCCCAGCGAGTCTGTCGAGACTGGTTGCCGTGTCGCCGCGCGTACTGCGTATCCCCGCGGCCGTTGCACCGTATGGCTCCGGCCCGACATCGAGTCTATCGACAATTTCCCGCTTCTCGGCGTCGATGACTGCAACCTCGTTGTTGGTCTGGATTGGCACGTATAACTTCGACCGGCTCACGTCCCACGAGCCAACGAATGCGCTGCCGCCGAGGTCGAGACGGTCGTCGACGCTGTCTGCCTCCAGGTCGACCACAGTCACGTCTTCGCTCGACCGCGTGAAGACGTAACCGTACTCCGAGTTGGGGCCGATTTCACTCGTCAGTGGGCTGTGACCGAGTCCATCAGCCTGCGTGAGTCGGACGCGTTCGACCGGTCGTGCTGGCTCGCTGACGTCCCAGATACTCTCGGTGCCGCCGTCGCCGCCGTTGTTCTCGATCAACAGCGTCGTCCCGTCCCACGAGACTGTCCCCATCCACGGCTCTGTCGGCTCTCCGTCAGTCGGTTCAACCGGAACCTGTCGCTCGACCTCGAAGCGCTCGATATCGATAACAGTCAGCGTCTCCCCGAACAGGTCGGGAACGTAGGCGTACTCGCCGTCCGGGTGAATCGTCACGTCACAGGGTCCGGGACCGTCGTTATCTCCGCGGCCACCCTCCTCGCTGCGCTCCAGTTCAGCGACCACCTCGCCGAAGGTCTCCGACTCTGGGTTGGCGTCGAGTTTGAACTGGCGGTGTGCTGGCTCGCGTGCGCTGACGATGACGTGGTTGCCGTCCGGTGTCTGCTCCTGCCAGTTCGCGCCGGAGCCAGTTTCGATGTGGCGCTGTTGTTCGAGGCTCCCGACGCCGACTGCGCGAACGCCATCATCGACGTTGAGCCACAGCGGGTCAGTCCCATTTTCGATAAGTTGTGGCGTGAACTGATTCGATGGAAACGAGGCTGTCATTTTAATTGCTCGCGTGGCAACGACTTCGTCTCTCTCGCTGTCGATTACGCTCACAGTTCCGTCGCCGGTGTTGAAGACGTAGACCGTTGGCTTGCTGACGACTGTCTCTGTGCCGTCGTCGGTATCCTCGCCGTCGCCGCCAAGACAGCCAGCCGTTGCTGTTGCTCCGGCCGCGGCGGAGCCAGCGAGCAGGACTCGCCGAGAGACGGCCGGGCGTGGCTGCTCGCTGTCGGTCGCGTTCGGATAGATGGCTGGGTCCGAATTGTCCATTGACTACCCGTACGCGCGCTGGTAACTAAGTCTCCTGCCCCCGTGTTCGGACCACACATAGCCGCCACTCCGAGCTTACGATGGTAGCCCTGTCACCTTGCTTGTTAACGCGTGGTAATGAAATGACGAAGGCCTTTGAGCGTGCGGGCCGAACGTAGTGTGATGGCACCACAAGAGGTTCAATCCGACGCGCAGTGGGACACACTTTACATCGATGGCGAGTGGCGAGCGGCGGCCGGGGGGGAGACGATTCCTGTCGAGAATCCGGCGACACGCGAGCACTTCGCGGACGTACCGGCGGCGACAGTCGACGACGTTGACGAGGCTTACGAGGCCGCTGACCGCGCCCAGGACGACTGGGCGGCCCTCGACCGCGCAGAGCGACTCGAATACGTCGAGGCGATGCTGGGCCTCGTTCAGGAGAAGTACGCTGATATTGTCTCCCTCCTCGTCGAAGAGTCCGGTAGCAGCCAGAACAAGGCCGCCGCGGAGGTCGGCATCACGCTCGCAGACTTCGAGACTGCAATCGATGTCGAGCCACCGGAACCCGAACAGCGCGAGTCGGCCTTCCACAGCGATAAGACACACAACATCATTCAGGAACCTGTCGGAGTTGTCAGCGTCATTTCGCCGTGGAATTACCCCCTCCACCTGACGACGCGAGCGGTCGCGCCCGCGATTGCGCTGGGCAACACTGTCGTCGTCAAGCCCGCACCCGACACGCCGGTCACGGGTGGGCTACTGCTCGCCAAGATTGCCGACGAAGCGGGACTTCCAGACGGCGTGCTCAACGTTGTCACCGGCAACGACGAAGAGATCGGTGACCACGTCTCCGGGCACCCGACGCCGCGTGTCCTCTCGTTCACCGGGTCGACGGCAGTCGGCAAGCACGTTGCCGGACGGGCTGGTGAAAATCTCGCCTCGCCGACGCTCGAACTCGGCGGCAACGGTCCCTTCGTCGTTACCGAGGATGTCGATGTCGAGCAGGCCGCCCGAATGGGTGCGGTCGGTTCCTTCACTCACCAGGGACAGGTCTGCATCTCGATCAATCGCCACCTCGTCCACGAAGATGTCTACGACGAGTACGTCGAGCACCTCGTCGAGTTCGCCGAATCGCTCAGCGTCGGCAACCCGGCCGACCCCGGCAACGACCTCGGCCCGCTCATCAACGAGAGCCAGCGCGAACAGATGAGCAACTTCGTCGAGGAGACAATCGAGCAGGGTGCGACGCTGGAAACCGGCGGCGACGGTGAGGACCTGTTCTTCCAGCCGACCGTCCTCTCGGGCGCGACCAACGAGATGACCGCAGCCTGCAACGAGCACTTCGGTCCCGTTGCGCCGGTCGTCGAGATTTCCTCCGACGAGGAGGCTGTCGAGGTTGCCAACGACACCGAGTACGGACTCGCGGCGGCGGTCACCTGCAACGATGAGGACCGCGCCTACGGCCTCGCCTCCCAGATTGACGCCGGGATGGTCCACGTCAACGACCACCCGATTCAGGACGAACCGAACGCACCCTTTGGCGGCATGAAAGATTCCGGGATGGGCCGGTTCAACGGCGAATGGGTCGTCGAGAAACTGGTCGAGCCAAAGTGGATCTCCGTCCAGCACGAAGAGCGCGACTACGACCTGCTGTAGTCGGGGACAGCGCGGTGATTTCGTGAAGTCGGAAGCCTTTTATTGGTTTCCGGGTGTACAAAGTAATGCAGACAGAGCGCGCTGGTGGTGAGCAGACGAGATGTCTGCGAGGCTCAGCGTGAGCGAAGTGAGCGCTGGTGGTGTAGTGGTATCACAGGACCCTGCCACGGTCCTAACCCGAGTTCAAATCTCGGCCAGCGCACTACCACCTTTTTACTTCGGTGGGTTTCCTCGTGAGCCTTCGGCTCACGAGGAAACCCACCTCGCAAAAACGTGGGTGAAAAACACCTCGGCGCTCCCGGTGGTCGCGCCGAGTGAACCGCGCTCGTTGCACTCGCGCGGATGCTTGGAAACCTCGGAGCAGAATTAATTATCAATTCGGTGGTTCAAGGCCCACTGTTGACAAAGACTCGCTATAAACCACTCTTTCATACGAACCTTCACTGTCTGATATAGAAACTTTGACACGTGCCTTTACATTCTCATAATCTTGTTTGAGATCATTGATCGTGCCAATATCGAATATTCGGGGAATCACAAATACATTCGTTGGCTCATTAATTCCTATCTCAATTGGAGATCGACCGTGGTCATCTCCCAAGTCTTCATTTAGGATAACCAGTGGTTCCGCTCCGTATATCGACTCCTCTAAATCTCCAGTTTGCACGATCTTCTTGTCACTTCCCGTTGCTTCTCCATTATCGGTACTTCCCAATCGAGGGTTCGGAAGCCGAGTTGAATTGGTGTGAGCCGTTCAATCTTGGAACGGTAGCTCTGTGAATCGAAGCATCGGTCTGAACTGAACAGAGACAGCAATGAG